>NZ_JAUXUP010000075.1 GCF_030680935.1 Polaromonas sp.
AGCTACCAGCAATACGGCGCCAACATGCTGCCAGTGCGTTACGACGCACCGTTTGGCCAGACTTCGCCGATTTTCAGCTACCCGTACGAGCGAACGCGCGAAGCCTTGTACACGCTGGAGCAACAGGCCCCGATCGACGCCTGGGACGGCGTCAAGCTGCGTTATGTGAATCCGGCCAACGGTGGATCGCCCATGCCCACCATGGCCACCTTCATGCAACGCCTGCCAGCCGGTTTTTCAGGCAAGCCCTGGCGCCAGACCGACGGCGCGGTGTACAGCGTGGTGGAAGGCCAGGGCTCGGTAGTGGTCGAGCATGCAGGGCACACGCAAACCTTTGAGTTCAGCCCGCGCGACCATTTTGTAGTTCCGTCGTGGCACACCGCCCAGTTGCGCTCCGCGCAAGGTTGTGTGCTTTTCAGTTTTTCAGACCGTCCGGTGCATCAGGCACTGGGCATACACAGAGAAGAGAGGTTGTCATGAGTTTTGTTTTTCCCCCACCCGCCACCGTGTCGGTACCCGTGGTCGGTACCACTGAGCGCTTTCCCGTGCACCGCATTTACTGCGTGGGCCGCAACTATGAAGAACACGCCAAAGAGATGGGGTTCACCGGCCGCGAACCGCCCTTCTTTTTCCTCAAACCGGCAGATGCCATCGTGGCGGTGGAGGCCGGCCAGACCGGCGTCATCCCCTACCCCAGCCTGACCAGCAACCTGCACCATGAGATCGAGCTGGTAGTAGCCATTGGCACCGGTGGCAAAAACATCAAGGCCGCAGATGCGCACAAACACGTCTACGGCTATGCCGTGGGCCTGGACATGACGCGCCGGGACCTGCAGGGCGAGATGAAAAAGCAGGGCCGACCCTGGTGCATCGGCAAGGGCTACGATCACTCGGCCCCCATCGGCCCGATCACGCCAGCAGCACAGGCGGGCGATGTGGCCAACGCCGAGTTGTATGTGCAGGTCGGTGGCAAGGACCGCCAGCGCAGCCACGTGTCCAAACTGATCTGGAACATTGCCGAGACCATTGAACATCTGTCGGCCGCCTGGGAGCTGCAGCCCGGTGACCTGATCTACACCGGCACGCCCGAAGGTGTGGCGGCGGTGGTGTCCGGCGACACCATGGTGGGCGAGGTGCAGGGCCTGGGCACGTTGACCGTCAAGGTGGCCTGAGCGTTCTGGCTCGCCTGTGCGGCGTTCGGACAGGCGATCTGCTGATCGACCCTGCTGCGGATTTTCCCGGGCGCCCCGCTATGGCTTGTAAAGTACATCAGTAACTTCGCATGCTCAGGGCAATCACGGGTTCTCAAACCATTCATCCTGCCTTATTTTCGAAGCACCTTACCGGAGACCACACATGATTCAGCGACGCACTCTTCTCAAAACCGGCGCAGCAGCCGCCCTGGGCGCCCCTGCGCTGTCAGGCCTGGCCCAGCAGGCCGTGACCCTGAAGTTCCACACTTTCATGTCACCGACGTCCAACGTCTGGCTGGGCATGCACAAACCCTGGATGGAGAAGGTCGAAAAAGAATCGGGCGGACGCATCAAGTTCGAGGCCTATCCGGCGATGCAGCTGGGTGGCACGCCGGTACAGCTGTACGACCAGGCCAGAGACGGTGTGGTGGATGTGGTGTGGACCCTGCCGGGCAACACGGCGGGCCGTTTTCCACGCATTGAGGCCTTTGAACTGCCATTCATGATGTCCAACGCGGAGGCGACCTCCAAAGCCTACTGGGAGTATGTGCAGACGATGGCGCCCGATGAATTCAAGGACACGCAGGTGCTTGCGCTTCACGTACACGGCCCTGGCGTCATTCACACCGTTGCAAAACCAGTGAAGTCCATTGCAGACATGCGCGGCCTGAAAATGCGTGCGCCCACCCGCCAGGTCACCAAGCTGATGGGCATACTCGGCGCCACACCGGTCGGTATGCCCCTGCCTGCCATCACCGATGCGCTGAGTAAAGGCACGATTGAAGGCTGCGTGATTCCGTGGGAAGTTGTGCCCTCGGTCAAAGTCAACGAGCTCACCAAATTCCACGCAGAATTTGACCCCGCCGGCGGCAGCTTGTACACCACCACTTTTGTGATGGCGATGAACAAGGCCAAGTACAGCTCACTGGCCCCGGATCTGAAGAAAGTGATTGACAACAACTCAGGCATGGCAACGTCCGCCTGGCTGGGCAAAACGCAGCAGGGCAACGACGGCATAGGTCGCAAGAGCGCCAGCGACCGGGGCAACACGATCTATACGCTCAGCGCAACTGAAGCGCAGGAGTTCCGCCGCAAGTCACGCGCGGTCGAAGTCGAGTGGGTCGAGGACATGAACAAGCGCGGCTTCGACGGCAAAAAACTGCTCGACACAGCCCGCGCCCTGATCGAGAAACACGGCAAGACCGCCAAAACCTGATCCGGCCCACGTCCATGTAAAGGGCTCCCGCAGGAGTCCTTTTTTACTCTCAATCTACACTTGACTGCATGTACCGCAGCCCGATCAAACATTGCAAAAACTGCGGCAACGCCGTGGTGTATCGGGTGCCCGACGATGGGGACTTGAAGGAACGCGCCGTCTGCCCGGCCTGCGGCACCATCCACTACGAAAACCCGCTCAATGTGGTCGGCACCGTGCCGCACTGGGGTGATCGTGTGCTGCTGTGCAAACGCAATATCGAACCCCGCTGGGGCAAGTGGACATTGCCTGCCGGCTTCATGGAACTCAACGAGACCACCTCACAGGGCGCCGCGCGCGAGACCGACGAAGAGGCTGGCGCGCGGTTTGAAATGGAGGACCTTTTCAGCGTGCTCAATGTCGAGCGCGTCGGCCAGGTGCATCTGTTTTACCGTGCCAGACTGCTCAGTGATCAGTTCAAGCCCGGTCATGAAACCATTGAGGCCCGACTTTTCACCGAAGCCGAAATCCCCTGGGACGAGCTGGCCTTCAGAACGGTGAAGGAAACGCTGAGCTGCTACTTTGCGGATCGCCGCAAGGGCACCTATGGCGTCCATGTGCTGGACGTCACATGATCTGATTGCAAGTGCGCCGTCAGCATCAGACGCCACCTACAATTTACCAGCAGGCCAACACCGCCACTCTTGTGCAGCGTGTTTTACGCCCGCCCTGTCAGCCACCTCACCCCCAGGATTTCATGTTCAAAGCCGCTTCCTTTTTTCGCATTGCCGACGATTTCACTCTCCCACCGCCTGAAGCGCTGGAGGAAGCACTTCAGGCCAGCCACTTCCTGCCCTGCGGCGCCACCCAGCCAGAGTCCAGCGGCTGGGTGCCGCCGCGCGGCAACAAAAGCACGGTACTCGCTGAAAAAGTGGGGGGCCAGCTGATTGTGCGGCTCTGTACCGAACGACGCCCCCTGCCGGCCTCGGCCATCAAGGACGCGGTTGAGCAACGTATTGAACAATACAAACAGGAAACCGGTCACGAGCGGGTGGGCGCAAAGATCAAAAAAGAGTTCAAGGAAGAAGCCATTCACAGCTTGCTGCCACGCGCGTTCACCAAACGTTCATCCACTACATTGTGGATAGACCCGGTCAACAAATTTCTGGTAGTTGACTCAGGCAGCCTTACGGGTGCCGACAAGGTGGTGAGCCAGCTGCTGGAGGTACTCAGCCAGGTCCCTGGTTCGTCACCCGGACTGATGGCCAGACCGGTGCAAACCACGATGTCGGCCGCCACCGCCATGGCGCACTGGCTGGCCAGCCAGGAAGCGCCGGTCGGCTTTACCATTGACCGCGATTGCGAACTGAAGATGCCTGATGACCAGAAGTCGACGGTCCGTTATTCACGGCATACGCTGGAGATTGACGAAGTGGCAGAACATATCGCAGCGGGCAAGGTGCCCACGCAGCTGGCGATGACCTGGAACGACCGGGTGTCGTTTGTGCTCACCGACGCGGCGCAGGTCAGAAAACTCAAGCTGCTCGATGTGGTGCTGGACGGCATGCAGGACAAAGGCAAGGACGACGATGGTTTCGACGCCGATGCAGCCATCCTGACCGGTGAACTGGCGGTACTGATTCCCGACCTGCTGGAAGCTCTGGGCGGAGAGCTGGCCCGTGAGGCGTCTGCATCCAGTACAAATGGCGCCAACCCTGTGCCGGAGCTGGCTGCGGCATAACCCCGCCGGGCACAAAAAAGCCCGCTTGATGCGGGCTTTTCTGGCCAGTTGTCACTGGCGTATCTGGTTGTGAAACCGCTTGAAAAATGCCTTGGAACCCGCATGAATGCTAGGTTTCTGAAAACCAAAAGCCGGTTTGTACCCCCGTCTGTACCCCCGCTTTGGGTTTGATACCCCCCTTTTGGTTTGATTGAATTTGATTGTTTTCAAACGGGGGATTTTTTCTCTGCGTGAGATACGGTGTGGTTTCCAGCACTACGACGCGCCCGACTTTCACCCCCCCCTCTACCCTAGACGCCCCGCCGCAGACGATATGCCCCCAATGCTTTTCGATCCCACGTCATATCGAAAATATTCGTTCAGCGCGTGATGCAATTCGTCTGACCGCCAAAGGTAGTGCAGTTGGTCGTTTTTGGGATGGGTATTTGATAAGGTTGTACTTGGTATGGCTGCACTTGCCTTTGATTCAACAAATATTGCAGTGTGGCCTGCCGCCTCGACTCCTCGGCTTGCATAGCTTGCTGCTCCTCATACCGGCGTTGTGCCTCTGCTTGATCCGCTGACCTTCGCGCCGCTGCCCTGCGCTGCTCCTCCGCAGCGTTAGCCGCTTGCTCTTGCTGCCGTTTTTCCCCAGCACGCTGAGCCTGAATTTGCTGCACCTCTTGACTCACCTTGTTCAATAACTCTGTAAGTTCTCTGTCACGGGCCTTCGCGAAGTCACCAAAAGTCAGCTTTCCCGCATATAGCTCCGCAATCGCCGATCTCAAAAAAGACTGGTAAGTATTCCCATAGCCATTGATCGATGCAGGATAGTTTTGTTTCCGCCAGTCTGCACCCAGCTCTGTGCATCGATCAAGCTCTGAAACCAATATTGAAAGCGCAGCCTTCTCTTTTGCAGTGGCCTTTGACTGGTTTGCCAACACTTCAAGCGGCTGCCCTTTACTAATGTCTAGCGGGGCCTTTTTAAAAAGCGATTGAAGCCGATCATCCCCGCCTAGCTGTTGAATGCAAGCGACAGACGGGTCTTGCGCCATTGCTCCACCGCAAAAGCACCCCACAACCAAAACCAAAATTAAATTCTTCACATTGAATCCTCCGTGACTCCCGCCCTGCCCGCCGCTTTCAGGTTGACCTTCACTTTAGCCAAAATTGCTGCTCCCGCATAGCCTGATTCAAAGCCTTGACGGCCTGCCGCAGTTTCAGCCAGTGGCCGCCCCTCCAGGCGTTCCGCGCCACCACCGCCCTACCCTCGGGGCTTTTTGGCCCGGTGGACTGGCTCCACGGTTTCCACCGCCTGATAGCTTCGCTCTGCCGCTTGCGCCGCTCTGGTGTCCATCCTTTTGCCGGGTTGCCCATGCTCTGCCTCCAATAGTTTGTTTTGCTCGGGTGCGGATTTTTCCGCGTGCGTGCGCGCCTGCGCGTACTGCGCGGGATCAGCGCCAGCAGCCCCGCCGTTGTTCACCTGTTGCGGCCCATTGGCAATGTTGGCCTGCTTCACAAACGTGGCTTGCCGGGGATACTTCAAGTCCACCAGCGCCGATATGGTCGCCCGGCTCTGTGCCTGCGCTTTCAGGGCCAACGTCAAAAACGCCTCCAGGTTCTTTTGGTATTCCTGATCCTGCGCTCTGCGTGCCAGACTGGTGAAGATGGTTTGTAGCGCCGTTGCTTGGCTTATCAGCATGGCCTCAAGGGTGTGCAGATCGCCGCCCTTGACTTCGGTGAAGGTGTCCCGTAGCCGCTCAATCAAAGCGTTTATATCGGCATCCTTCCCCATGATGTTGCCTTGATAAGCCAGAATCACCGCCGCGCCGTTCATGGATGGCTTTACGGCCATACGCGCCTTGTCTGCCGTGGTCATCACATAAGGTTTTGCGGTCTTGGGCTTTTTAAGGGCTGGGGCTGGTTTCTTGGTCGTGGCCATGTTGCTCCTTGAGGGTTGCTGCGTGTTTTGACGGGCGCCCGCCATCGGGTGAGGGGCAGGGATACATGAAAGAGTGAGAACAGAGAATGGCTTCTCTATAAAGGTGTCCACCAGAGGAACAATCAAAGCCCCACAAAAGTGGCCTGCAAGTCCATCTGTGAAACGATAGGCGGGGTTTCAGGGTCGGCATTGTTTCCCTAGTGGACTTGTAGCTCTGCGCAGGTTTCAGAGGTGGACAAAGCACTGCGTTTTTCCAGAGGTGCCCGCCCGCCGTTGGGCTGCGTCCAGTCAGGCTTGGTTTTGACGGTCGGCATGGGCAATGGCGTGTTGACGCGATACGCTTTGGCCCTGAACGCTGCCAATGCCTCATGGTCAAACTTCTTTGAAACGTCCAGCGGAAACCAGGTCAGGGCCAGCAGCTCGCAAGTGCTTGGCATCCGGCCCTTGCGCGTCACGTACACAAACCCGGCTTCGATCAATTCGCTCTTTGCACGCCACAGCGTTGTGCGTGACCTCCAGCCCCGTTTGCTCACCACTGACCATGCCACCGTCAGGTCACCGTTGTTATCGCCGCGATACTGCCCGGCCAGCTCCAGCAGCAGTTTGCAGGCGTGTGCGCTGAGCGCGGTAAACGCCGGGCACTCAAACACGCTGCGCACGATCCCGACAAAGGGTTCCGTGTACTTGCTGCCTTTGAAGTTAGCGCGACCCATGCAAGGCCCTCCAGCGCCGCCTGAGCGAAGCAAAACAGGCAGAGGTAGGCAACAGCCACAGCCGCAAGCAAAACGCCTGCAAGGGCTTCATGGCCGGTGCTCCAGTTGCGTCACGGCTGCCAAGGCCTGCAAAGACTGCTTGACCCGCTCATACCCCGCGTGGTGGTCTGCCGCGCCTCTCAGGGCGTTTGCAGCCACCGCCTGAGCCACGATCAGCAGGGATTGCTGGGGCAGCGCCAGGGCTGCACGCTGGCCAGCCTCTACCCCCGCAGCCTTATTCACCAGCTTGTTGACGTTCATGTGGACAAACTTTTCATTGCTTGATTCACACGCCAGCGAATGAATCACGTCATGGAGCTGGTGATAAGTAGGCAGGTACTCACCCTGTCGCTGGTCGGCTGCCCTGCGTGCCTCGCTAAAGGCTTGAATCAGCTTCACCTTGAGGTCGACCACCCGGTCACTGTTACGCGACAAGGAAAGCAGGAAAAAGGCTTGATCCTCATTCAGCAGGGCAAAGCGTTCGCGCTGACCCGTGGCACTGTCCAGCGAAGATGCTCTTTGAAAAAGCACCTTACCGAACGCAACAAACGATTTAGCGTACTTTTCAATCAAGGCCATGACATGCCGGTGCTGGTTGCCCAGGTGCATTGCCATCAAACGGGTATCGACGCGGGTTTCCGTCTTTGTGGTGGTCAGCGTCAGCTCACAGGGTTGCGCGCTGGTCGGCTTTACGCCGTGCGTGGTGTCGGTCATGGCCAGCCCCTAAGCCGTGGCCAGTTCGGCCCGCTTCGCGTGAAGGCGGCTCACCAGATCCCTGATTTCAGCCTCTGACTTGCCCGCGATGCGCGCCGCGTTGATGGCTTGCACCTCCTCTGATGGCCAGCCTTTCGAGCGTTGCCCGATGGCCACCCCGGTGGTGAAAAGCCCCGCGTTGATGGCGTTGTAAATGCTTGCGTGGGAACGGTGTCCGGTTTCAGCTTTGACGGCTGGCATTCTGAGAATTTGCATTAAAAGCCCCTGTAGTGCATTGGCAGTTGTTGCCAATTGGGACTAGTCTCAGATTTCAGGAGTGCGCTGTGAATCCTGCTTGCTGGCTTGCCGCAAGGTTTGCTAGCAGAGGTTTTGGCTTGCCCGCAAAGGCTACGCCGCACCCGCTGGGGCTACGGTGTGCCCGCAGACCGTAGCTTCTTCCAGTCACCAACCCAGTCGCGCGCAGTTCTGAAAACGACAGGTTGTTGCTTGATGATTGCCTGCGCTGCTGCATCCATACTTTTGAACTCGGTCATGTGGACATCCAGCCAGTCGAAAACGTCCGCCTTCATGTTGCGGGTTTCCGTGTGTCGCGCCTGTGCCGCTGCTTTTGCCAGGGCGGTACGCGCCGCAGTTACAGCATTGGCAGAGTTCGCCATGGCTGATTCGCGCTCCAGCTTCGCGCCTTCGTCCCACATGTAGTTTCCATTCGCCAAGAAGAGCGCGTCTTGCGCTTCACTGAGCCAGTCGAATGCACCGACAACGTCACCAACACGGTACGAATTCGCGGCGGCTACAAACCAGTACATCGCCGCACCTTTGAGAATATCGCCAAGGGATAGGCGTTCTTCAAATGGCGTACCGTCTCGAAATGTCGCCTGCTCCTTACTTTCCACAAGTTCACTTAGTTGGTTGTAAAGCGTCCAGGCGATCCCTTCGTTCTCACCGTACCCTTCCGCTGTAGCAAGTTTCTGCATGTAGTCGTTGTCGCCCATGGCACCTTCGGCCTTCATCAAAGCGATATAGCCAGAAGCATCAAACAGGGCATACCAAATTTCACGTAGCGATAGTCCAATCAAATGCGGTAACTTGTCGCCGTGTGCTTCGCGCAGACTTTCCAGAACTTTGCAGGCATAACGGGTAGTTTTGAGACCCAGCCCCGAGAATGAGTCATCAGAAATGGCGACCACTTTGGGCAAGTCCATCTTGTTGACGGATTTCAAAGCGTTGACTTTGCATTCAATTCTCGCTCGGTCGTGCTTTGCCAAAAATTCTTCATCCATAGCGTTCCCTGTCTCGCACCTGAAAGAAAACCAGCGCCGCCGGGTCAGGGTGTCCCGGTTTTCACCACAGGCAATTACTCCGTGGCTAGGCGTGGCTAATCCAAATTCAATTCCGAGAAGAATTCTGAACGGCATCGACCGTCGTAACAAAGATGACAAACCACACCAGCGCGGAAAAGATTGCGCCTCCGCCGCCATCGCCAGTCCAGCAATCCATCTCAAAAAATGATGCAAGTTTTGGAAGATGCGCGATTAGTTCAGCAATCGCCTTTGATGGAATCAAGAACAAGTTCTTGAACAACATCCATATGTCAGAGATGGTGGTGAGGCCATCGCCATTCATGTCAAACGCAAAATAAAAACGTCCGCAAAACTCATTGGTGAATTTCACATCTGATCTCCCTATGCAGCCTTGAATGGGATCACGTCAGCACCCCGCGCCAGCTTGTCCAGATAATCGGCCCATTGCTGCATCATGGTCGCCCGGTGTTTCATGTACTGCGTGCGGTTATACGCCCGCCCGTTGGCATCTTTCACCGCGTGGGCTAGCTGCGCTTCAATCACCAGCGGGTCAATATTCAATTCCTCTGCCAGCAGCGTGCGCGCAGTGGCCCGGAATCCATGCACGCTCTGCACGTCTGGCCCATAGCCCAGCGTCAGCAGCGCCGCCCGCAGGGTGTTGTCACTGATAGGCCGGTCGTGGCTGCGCTCTCCGTGAAACACTAAAGCGCCGTGTCCTGTCAGCGGTTGCAGCTTGCGCAAAATTTCCACCGCCTGCGTGGGCAAGGGCACTTGATGCGGGTCGCCGTTGCGCTTGCCGTCAACACTGCGCTTCATGCGTGCCGCCGGAATCGTCCATAGCGCCGCATCAAGATCAAATTCAGTCCATGCCGCCGCCCGCAGTTCGCCAGGGCGTTGAAACAACATCGGTGCCAGTTGCAGCGCCGCCCGCACAATCGGCCCGCCCTGATAGCCCCGTATCACGCGGATCAGTTCGCCCAGCTTCACCGGGTCTGTAATGGCTGCAAAGTGTTTGCCGTGGTGGGGCTTCAATGCGCCCCGTATATCGGTGCTCACGTCCCGCTGTGCCCTGCCAGTGGCCACGGCATAACGCCACACCTGCCCCGCCGTGGTCAATACCCGGTGGGCAACATCCAGCGCCCCGCGTTCTTCTACCCTGCGCACCGTGGCCAGTAGCTCGATGGCTTCAATCTCCCCGATGTTGCGCTCACCCAAAAACGGGAACAGGTCTTTTTCAAGATTGCGCTTTTCACGAATGGCGTAATGACTGCTCCAGCTATCCAGCTTCATTGCATACCATTCCAGCGCGGTCGCCTTGAAGGTGTTGCCCGCCGGGGTCAGGGCTTTCAGCTTTTCTACCTTGCGCACCTGCACCGGGTCGCGGCCCTTGCTTTTTTCCAGCTTTGCCGCATCGCGGGCTTTTCTTGCCGCTGTCAGGCTTACATCGGGATAGCTGCCCAGGGCTAATTGCTTTTCAGCCCCGGCAATGCGGTATTTCAGAAACCAGCGCTTCGATCCTGCCGGACTGACCTGCAAATACATGCCGCCTGAATCGGCAAACCGGGCTTGTTTCTTGTCTGGTGGGCAGACTGCATTCCTGCATTGGGCATCGGTCAGCATGGGGGTACAACTCCGTACATGGTGGGGGTGCAAAACATCGGTGTTCACTGGAGAAACGGGGTTGTACCCCCGCTTTTTCCTGAATTCCACTGCTTGTACCCCCGTTTGTACCCCCGGGTCGGGCTGGCAGTCAATAGATGGCTTTGTACGCTGTTGCAGCGTAAGCCCTTGATTTACCAATGAAAAAGGCCTCTGAGTATCGCTACTTAGAGGCCTTTAAACTAACTCCTGGTCGGTGTGAAAGGATTCGAACCTTCGACCCCTTGCACCCCATGCAAGTGCGCTACCAGGCTGCGCCACACACCGTCGAAGGACGAATTATAGCGCGGCGGATGACGCTGCTTCAGAAGGTCGCACTGAGCAAGTCACGAATTTCAAACAATTCGCGGCGCAGCAATTGCAGTCGTTGCCGCGCCGCGCTGGCATCCGGCAGCTGCGCAATGTCGGGCGCGCTGTCTTCAAAATCGACCGTGTCCACCGAATCGCCAAAGTCCTCCAGGCTGGAATCCCCGGCATCCATCACGTCAACGCCTTCCAGCATCACTTCGCCATTGCGCCGCTTGTCGCGCTCGGTCTGGACAATTTCCTGGAGCTTGTTGCGGGCACCACTGATGGTGAAGCCCTGGTCGTACAGCAAATCCCGTATCCGGCGGATCATCAGCACCTCATGGTGTTGGTAGTAGCGCCGGTTGCCACGCCTTTTCATCGGGCGCAGCTGCGTGAACTCTTGCTCCCAATAACGGAGCACGTGAGGTTTGACACCGCACAAATCACTGACTTCACCGATAGTAAAGTAACGCTTGGCGGGAATGGGGGGGAGAGTTTTCTCCAATTAAATCAATGCGCTATGAGATGAAGCTGCAAATCTACTCTAAGTAGAAACATAGTGCAAATAGTTACAAACAACAAGGACGGATGTGTTGTTTAGTCACAAGTAGCGGCCAAAAGCCGCTTGCGAATATCTGCGCTTCATGGCGGTTCGAGGCGGAAAGACCGGATCAGGCCGCAAGGCCAGGGCCTGATCGCGGAACGACTAAAAGTAGCCGGTCGGGCATCGAACCCGCCTCGCCAGCCCCGCGCAAGGGACGGCACCCTGCGGACGTATCAGGCCGCTGGAGGGCCCTGAATCTGCTCTTTGAGCTTGTGGCTGGCGTGGAAAGTCACCACCCGACGCGCCTGGATCGGAATGGATTCGCCGGTACGCGGATTGCGACCGGGGCGCGGGGCCTTGGTGCGGATCTGGAAATTGCCGAAGCCGGAAATCTTGACATCGTTGCCTTCGACCAGGCTGTCCGAGATCAGATCGAAAAATGCATCGATCATGTCTTTGGACTCGCGCTTGTTCAATCCAATCTGCTCAAACAACAACTCGGCCAGATGGGCTTTGGTCAGTGCCGGGCTCTCAAGACTTTCGACAGAAAATTCCACGGCACGTTCCTCGCTGATGGCTGTTGTTATGTCTGACCGGACCTCAGGCACGCAAACGCGCTTGAACGGTGCTGCCAAGGTTTTCCAGCACGGCCTTGATGGCCGCCTCGATTTGTTCGTCGGTCAGTGTAGCGTCGTCGCTGCCAAGTACCAAGCGCACGGCCAGGCTTTTTTCGCCAAGTTGCATGGAGGCATTGGCTTGCTGCGGCCGGTAGATGTCAAACAGCGTTGCCGACTTCAGCAGGCCGCGTGTATCCGCGCCATGGATGGCGGCCATCAATGCCGCATGGGTGACCGCCTCCGCCACGATGACGGCGATGTCACGCTCCACAGGCTGTAGCTTGCTCACCGGGATGAAGCTGGCAACCGGTCGCTGAATCAGCGCGTCAAGCGCCAGCTCAAAAAGAACCGGCGCTTGCAGAAATTCGTAGCCCTGGCGCCACCGCGGGTGCAACTCGCCGACAAAACCTGCCGGCACGCCTTCCAGGGAAACGCTGGCACAGCGGCCGGGATGCATGGCCGGATGTACCGCCGGTGCGAATACAGGCTTCAGCGGCGCAAGCAGCGCCTCAAGGTCGCCCTTGATGTCGAAAAAATCGCAGCCTTTGTCGGACCTTCCCCATTGCAAGGTATCGCGCGCCCCATACGCCAGGCCGGCCACCCGCATGGGCTGGCTAAAACCGGCGACGGTGGTATCGGTGTTTTGGCTGCCTGCATCGCGCAAAAAGACGCGCCCCACTTCAAACACATTGATACGACTGGCCTTGCGGTCCAGGTTGAACTTGAGCACCTGTAAAAGAGAGCCTATCAGCGACGAGCGCATGACACTCATCTGGCTGGCAATCGGGTTCAGCAGCTTGATCGGATTCGGGTTGCCCGCCAGCTCGTGCTCCCAGCGCTCTTCGACAAAGCTGAAGTTGATGGTTTCCTGGTAACCCAGCGCCGCCAGCGCGCGGCGCACGGCAAAGGCACTGCGCTGCGACTCGGGTCGCAGACGCGCGGTGATGGGCGCCAGCGGTGGCGTGGCGGGTAGTTGCTGGTAGCCGACCATGCGTACCACTTCCTCGATCAGGTCTTCCTCGATCTGAAGATCAAAGCGGTAGCTCGGAGGTAGCACCGTCAACGTACCCTCGCCTTGCGTGACCGGCAAACCCAGGCGCTGCAGGGCGTCCAGGCATTGCGCCTGGGTCAGCGACATGCCGATCACCTTGGCCGCGCGCGCCACACGCAAAGTAACTGGCAAAGCCTGTGGCAGATTGACCTGCAGGTCATCCACCGGACCGCAGACGGTTTCGGCGGTACCGCAAATCTCGATGATCAGTTGGGTGATGCGTTCGATATGTTCCACAGTGAGGCTGGGGTCGACGCCACGCTCAAAGCGGTGGCCAGCATCAGTGGAGAAGTTGTAGCGGCGTGAACGACCGGCAATCGCCTTGGGCCACCAGAAAGCGGCTTCAACATAAATGTTTTGTGTGTCGTCAGACACGGCGGTGGCATCGCCGCCCATGATGCCGGCCAGCGATTCAACCTGCGCAGCATCGGCGATCACGCCCACTTTTTCATCCACCGTGACGGTGTTGCCATTGAGCAGCTTCAGCGTCTCCCCGGGCTTTCCCCAGCGGACATCGAGACCGCCATGAATTTTGTCGAGATCAAAAATATGCGACGGCCGGCCCAGTTCGAACATCACATAATTGGAAATATCCACCAGCGCCGTCACGCTGCGCTGGCCGCACCGCGCAAGCCGGTCCACCATCCAGGCGGGCGTCACTGCTTTGGTGTCGACGTTGCGCACCACACGACCGGAGAACCTGCCACAAAGCTCTGGTGCACTGATCTTGACGGGCAAGCTACTTGCATCGCCCACCGCGACGGCGGGATATACCGGCACCTTCAAAGGCGAACCGGTGAGCGCAGCCACTTCGCGCGCAACCCCATAAACTCTAAGGCAATGCGCCAGGTTGGGCGTGAGTTTGAGTGTGAACAGGATATCGTCGAGGTGCAGGTGTTCGCGGATGTCCCGCCCCACAGCCGCATCGGATGACAACTCGAGCAAACCGCCATGGTCGTCCGAAAGTTTGAGCTCGCGCGCCGAACAAAGCATGCCCTGGCTTTCAACGCCACGCAGCAAGCCGGCCTTGATCAAAAAAGGTTTGCCGTCGTCGCCAGGTGGCAACTCGGCACCCACCAACGCACACGGCACCTTGATACCGACGCGCGCATTCGGTGCACCGCAGACGATGTTGAGCAATGCGGCCTGTCCCACGTCCACCTGACACACGCGCAGGCGGTCGGCACCGGGGTGCTGTTTGGCCTCCTTGATCTCACCCACCACAATCTTGCTGAAGGGCGGCACAGCCTGTTTGAGGTCTTCCACCTCGAGGCCAGCCATCGTCAGGGTGTCGGCCAACTGCTGCGTGGTCAAGGGCGGGTTGCAGAATTCGCGCAACCAGGATTCAGGGAATTGCATTTTTATAGGGTCCGATGAATTACTGGAATTGCGTGAGAAAGCGCAGATCGCCATCAAAAAACAGCCGCAAGTCATTGACGCCATAACGCAGCATGGTCAGCCGGTCCGGCCCCATGCCAAAGGCAAAGCCGATGTAGTGCTCAGGGTCCAGGCCCATGTTGCGCACCACATTCGGGTGCACCTGGCCAGAACCCGCCACTTCCAGCCAGCGACCGGCCAGTGGCCCTGTCTGAAACTGGATGTCGATCTCGGCGCTTGGCTCGGTGAAAGGAAAGAAACTGGGCCGAAAGCGCAGCACCAGATCGTCGCTTTCAAAGAAGGTGCGGCAGAAGTCGGTGAACACCACTTTCAGGTCCTTGAAACTGACGTTCTGGCCTATCCACAATCCTTCGCACTGGTGGAACATGGGCGAGTGGGTGGCATCGCTGTCCACAAGGTAGGTGCGGCCCGGCGCAATCACGCGGATCTCGGGCATCGTGCCACCGGCGTCAATCAATGCACGGTGCGTCTTGACATGCTGCACCGCGTAGCGGATCTGCATCGGGCTGGTGTGCGTGCGCAGCAGATTGGGGGCGGTTTCTGTGCCCCCCTCGACATAAAAGGTGTCGTGCATGGAACGCGCTGGATGGTCCTCAGGCGTATTGAGCGCAGTGAAGTTGAACCAGTCGGTTTCAATCTCGGGGCCCTCAGCGACATCAAAACCCATGGAGCCGAAGATGGCCTCAATTCGCTCCAGCGTCAAAGAGACAGGGTGCAAGCCGCCGGATGACCGCTGGCGACCCGGCAAGGTGACGTCCATCGCCTCTGCCTTGAGCTGGAGTTGCAGCTCCGCATCGGCCAACGCCTGCCGGCGCGCGATCAGGGCAGCTTCAACGCCCTGTTTGGCCAGGTTGATGGCGGCACCGCGGGATTTTTTTTCCTCCACCGGCAGGGCCGCCAGACCCTTCATCAATTCCGTGATGCGGCCAGACTTGCCCAGAAACTGCGCCTTGGCGTTTTCCAGATCAGCGGGTGTACGGGCCTGCGCAAAGCTGCTTGTTGCCGATTCCACCAAAGCGTCGAGTTCGTTCATAAATTTCTTGTCATTTGCCAGTCAGTCCGCGTGCCATACCGGCGCGTCACCCGGACAAAGAAAAAGGGCCAGAGCCTTTTCAAGCTCCAGCCCCCGTCTTTTGTGCACAGCCAGCTATCAATTCAATAGCTGACAGGGCCTCAAAAATCAAGCAGCAAGCTTGGCCTTGACCTGGTCCACAATCGCGCCAAACGCAGCGCTGTCGTGAATCGCCATGTCGGACAGCACCTTGCGGTCGATCTCGATACCGGCTTTCTTCAGGCCGTTGGCAAACTGGCTGTAGGTGATGCCGAATGAACGGCTGGCTGCATTGATACGTGCAATCCAGAGGCGGCGGAACACACGTTTTTTGGTGCGGCGGTCACGGTAGGCATATTGCCCGGCCTTCATCACCGCTTCTTTGGCGATCCGGAAGACATTGCCGCGGCGGCCACGGAAACCTTTTGCAAGGGCTAAAACTTTTTTGTGGCGGGCGCGAGCCGTTACACCACGTTTGACGCGAGGCATGTGAGTACTCCTTGTTCGTCGTTGATTAAATGCCCATGCCGGGCAGCATCTGTGCCATGTGACCCATATTGGTCTCATGAACAGCGACTGAACCGCGCAGGTGGCGTTTGTTTTTGGTGGTCTTCTTGGTCAGGATGTGACGTTTGAAGGCTTGGCCGCGCTTGACGGTACCACCCGGACGAACGCGAAAACGTTTCTTCGCGCTGCTCTTGGTCTTCATTTTGGGCATAGAAATGCTCCTTTTCATTTGTGCTCGTGAGGCGCTGCGAACCTTCCGCAGACTTGATGGCCCCGAGCCACTTGTAGTGGCGAGTTTTACGTCGCCACGTTTGGAAAGCAGTGTGACCTGCTCTCACGGGACATGCTTTCGCATCCCCCTGAAGAACCTGCCGGTAACCACACCTGCAGATTCAATTCCTTCCTGCGACAGCGCCCTCAGGCGTTTGTCGATGCAGCCGGCGCAGCTTCTGCAGGCGCCGCTGCCGGCTTGGCAGCCACCTTCTTCTTGCCCGGTGCGATCATCATGACCATCTGCCGGCCTTCGAGCTTGGGAAACTGCTCCACCACAATCAAATCAGCCAACTCGTCGCGGATACGCGCCAACAGGGCCAGGCCCAGTTCCTGGTGCGTGATCTCTCGACCGCGAAAGCGCAGGGTAATCTTGCACTTGTCGCCTTCTTCCAAAAAGCGCTTGATATTGCGCAATTTGATGTTGTAGTCACCATCGTCGGTACCGGGCCGGAACTTGATTTCCTTGACCTCGATCACCTTCTGCTTGGACTTCGCTTCGGCCGCCTTCTTCTGCTCGGCGTACTTGAACTTGCCGTAATCCATCAACCGGCACACCGGCGGGACAGCCGTGGGGGAGATTTCAACAAGATCAACGTCCGCCTCCCCTGCAAGGCGCAGGGCTTCCATGATGCTGACAACGCCAAGAGGCTCATTGTCCGGCCCTGTGAGGCGTACTTCAGGGGCCATGATTTCACGGTTCAAGCGGTGCTTGCGTTCTTCACGGTGGCGGCGGTCACGAAATTCAGTAGCGATGGTTTTAATCCTGTAAAACTTGCTATAAAAGCTATAGCGGCCTGCGCCCGTCCAGCAAGGACGAATAGCCGATTTGACTCACAATGAAGTCAACCATCAGGCTTTTTGGGTAATGTCAGAGGCAATCGTCTGGACGAAGGCTTCGAGCGACATGACGCCAAGGTCTTTGTTACCCCGGGCGCGCACAGCAACCGCGCCAGCTTCCTTCTCCTTGTCGCCTACGACCAGGATGTAAGGCAGCTTTTGCATTGAGTGCTCCCGTATTTTATACGTAATTTTCTCGTTGCGCAGGTCCAGGTTGACCCTAAGCCCTTGATTTTGAAGCGTTTTAGCTATTTCGCGACAGTATTCGGCCTGCGCATCGGTGATATTGAGCACGGAAACCTGCACCGGCGCCAGCCAGGTCGGCAGCGCGCCGGCGTGTTCCTCGATCAAAATCCCGATGAAGCGCTCCAGGCTGCCGACGATGGCACGGTGCAGCATCACGGGGCGGTGGCGGGCGCCATCTTCACCCACATATTCAGCGTCCAGCCGCTCCGGCATCGAGAAATCGACCTGCATGGTGCCGCACTGCCACTGGCGGCCAATCGCGTCTTTCAGCGTGTATTCGATCTTCGGGCCGTAAAACGCGCCATCGCCCGGAGAAATCTCGAACTCGCAGCCCGAAGCACGCAGGCTCTCCATCAGTGCGTGTTCGGCTTTGTCCCAGCTCTCGTCGGAGCCGATGCGCGCCTCGGGCCGCGTGGCGACCTTGTAGATGATGTTCTTGAAGCCGAAATCGGTGTAAACCTTCTGCAGCAAGGTCGTGTAGTCCACGCATTCCTTGAGGATCTGCTCTTCGGTACAAAAAATGTGGCCGTCGTCCTGCGTGAAACCGCGCACGCGCATGATGCCGTGCAAACCGCCCGAGGGCTCGTTGCGGTGGCACTGACCGAATTCGCCGTAACGCAGCGGCAGATCACGGTAGCTTTTGATGCCCTGCTTGAAAATCAGGATGTGGCCGGGGCAGTTCATCGGCTTGAGCGCGTATTCGCGCTTTTCGCTCTCCGTCGTGAACATGTTCTCGCGGTACTTGTCCCAGTGGCCGGTTTTTTCCCACAGCGTCTTGTCGATGACCTGCGGCCCCTTGACCTCCTGGTAGCCGTTGTCCTGGTAGACCTTGCGCATGTACTGCTCGACGCCCTGCCACACCGTCCAGCCTTTCGGATGCCAGAACACCAGTCCCGGCGCGTGCTCGTCGATGTGAAACAGGTCCAGTTCGCGGCCGAGCTTGCGGTGGTCGCGTTTTTCCGCCTCTTCAAGCATGCTCAGGTACTGCTGCAGTTCGTCCTTGGTGGCCCAGGCCGTGCCGTACACACGCTGCAGCATTTCATTGTTGTGGTCACCGCGCCAGTAGGCGCCGGCCAGCTTCATGAGCTTGAAAAATTTGAGCTTGCCGGTACTCGGTACGTGGGGGCCTCGGCACAGGTCTTCAAACTGGCCTTCACGGTACAGCGACACGTCTTCATTGGCCGGAATGCTGGCGATGATCTCGGCCTTGTAATGTTCACCGATGGATTTGAAATGCGCGACGGCTTCGTCACGTGGCAACACGCGGCGAGTCACCGGCTCGTCTTTCGCCGCCAGCTCGGTCATCTTCTTTTCAATGGCCGCCAGGTCTTCCGGCGTGAACGGGCGCTTGTAGGAAAAGTCGTAGAAAAACCCGTTCTCGATCACCGGGCCAATCGTGACTTGCGCGTCCGGAAACAGCTCCTTGACCGCGTAAGCCAGCAAGTGGGCCGTCGAGTGCCGAATCATGTCCAGGCCGTCAGCGTCCTTGGCCGTGATGATGGCCAGCGGGCTGTCGCTGCTGATGAGGTAGCTGGTGTCCACCACCTTGCCGCCCACCTTGCCGCCCAGCGCGGCTTTGGCCAGGCCAGCGCCAATCGAAGCGGCCACCTCGGCCACCGTGACGGGCTGGGAAAATTCACGGATCGAGGCGTCTGGCAGGGTAATTTTGATCATGGTGGTCGGGCTCAGAAAATGGAAAAGCGCGGTGACTGCCGCGCTTTGACTGGGATGAAAGGAGGGTTGGCTATTGATTCAGTAGCTATCAGTCACCTGGGCATGCGGCTGGCGCCCCGGCGAATCCTCACTGCGGACGCGGTCGTAGTTCGCGGTGTCATAACCCGAGCTGTCCTTCCTGTTTCCGGTTTGTTCAATCGCATGGCGCTATTTTAAGTCAGCTTCCGGTCAAGCCGCACCGGGCGTGCCGGGCAGCAGAAAACCCAGGCCCAGGCAACGCGGGCACTCGGTGATCACCGTCTGCTTTTCCACCTCAAAGTGTTCATTGATGTTTTCGCTGTCAATGCGCAGTTCACCCGTGCCATTGCAGTCGGGGCAAGGTGT
>NZ_JAUXUP010000005.1 GCF_030680935.1 Polaromonas sp.
GATGCCATAGTTTTCGAGGTGCATCACCTTCGCCGCATTCACCGTCACCGCGTCAAAGCAGTCACGAATGCCTCTCTGGCTGGTCATCTGCGCCACATGCAAACCCATGTGCGCCACTTCCAGCATGTCGCCGCTGCCCAGGCCGTACCAGGGGTCCATCACGCAGTCGTGGCCGAACGCGACGTTGACGCCTGCGGCCATGAGTTCGGGCACGCGGGTCATGCCGCGGCGTTTCGGGTAGCTGTCGTGGCGGCCTTGCAGGGTGATGTTGATCAGCGGGTTGGCAATCACGCTGACGCCGCTTTCGGCAATCAACGGCAGCAGCTTGCTCACGTAGTAGTTGTCCATGCTGTGCATGGACGTGCTATTGCTGCCGTTGACGCGGCCCTGCAGCCCAAGGCGCTGGGTCTCGAACGCCAGGGTTTCGATGTGACGGCTCAGCGGGTCGTCGGACTCGTCGCAGTGCATGTCGGTCAGCAGCCCGCGCTCGGCGGCGATCTCGCACAGCAGTTTGACGCTGGCGGCGCCTTCACCCATGGTGCGTTCAAAGTGGGGAATGCCGCCGACCACGTCCACACCTTTGTCCAGCGCGCGTTTCAAATTCTCGACACCGCCTTTGCTGCGCAACACGCCGTCCTGCGGAAAAGCGACGAGCTGCAGGTCGATGTACGGGGCTACCTGTTTCTTGACCTCCAGCATCGCCTCAACCGGCAGCAGGCTGGCATCGCTGGTGTCCACATGGCTGCGGATGGCCAGCAGGCCCTTGGCGACGGCCCAGTCGCAGTAGTTCAGGGCGCGTTCTATCAAGGCCTCGGCCTTGAGCATGGGTTTGAGCTCGCCCCACACCGCGATACCTTCCAGCAGCGTGCCGCTTTCATTGATACGCGGCAGGCCGTAACTGAGGGTGGCGTCCATGTGAAAGTGCGGGTCCACAAAATGCGGGCTCAGCAGGTAGCTGCCGGCATCCACGGTCTCGGCCGCCTGCGCACCGGCGATAGCTCCTTCGGTGACCTCGGTGATCTTGCCGTTTTTCACGGCAATCGACATGCCGGTACGGCCATCGGGCAGGGTGGCGTTGGTGATCAGGAGATCGATCATTTCTGGAGACTTTCAGCTTGATTCTGCAAGGGTGTGATGGCGCTGTCGGTGGTCCATTCGATGGCCTCCGTTTCAAGGCGGTCATTCAGCGCATCCAGCAAGACCTGCCGCTCCGCCAGTTTGCGTGCGGTCTTTTCATCCAGGAAAGCCGGGTCGTCTTTGTGCTGTGGGCGGCTGCGCATCAGCGTTCTCCCTTGCGGTAAGGTTTCATCAGCGCCTGAGGATACGCCGCCTTGCGTGCCACCAGCACCAACGCCAGGATGGACAACACATACGGCAGCATCAGGTACAGCTGGTAGGGCACATTCACGATGCCAGCGGTTTGCAGGCGCAGCTGCAGCGCATCAAAAAACGCAAACAGCAGCGCGCCCAGCAGCGCCTTGCCGGGCCGCCAGGAGGCAAACACCACCAGCGCCACGCAGACCCAGCCGCGGCCGTTGACCATGTTGAAGAAGAAGGCGTTGAAGGCCGACAGCGTGAGGAAGGCGCCAGCCACACCCATCAGCGCCGAACCAGCGACGATGGCGGCCGTGCGGGTGGCCGCGACCGAGACGCCCTGGCCTTCGGCGGCCTGCGGGTTCTCGCCCACCATGCGGATCGCCAGTCCGGCCGGCGTGCGGTACAGCAGCCAGGCCATCACGGGCACCAGCAGCAGCGCCAGCAGTGTCATGGGCGTCTGCGCTGCCAGCGCGGTCAGGCCGGTGCCGTCCAGCCAGGCCATGGGCGCAAACGGCGTGACAGTGGGCGGCGTGTCCACTTTCGGAAACGTCACGCGGTAGCCGTAGTAACTGAGCGAAGTCGCCAGCAGTGTGATGCCCAGCCCCGACACATGCTGCGACAGTGCCAGCCCCACCGTGAGAAAGGCGTGCAACAGGCCGAACACGGCGCCGGTCAAGGCCGCGACTGCGACGCCACCCCACAGCGGCAAACCCAGGTACACCGCCAGCCAGCCGCTGAAGGCGCCCGCGACCATGATGCCTTCGATGCCGAGGTTCAGCACGCCGGCGCGTTCACACAGCAACACGCCCAGCGTGCCGAGGATCAGCGGTGTGGCGATGCGCAGGACGGCAGTCCAGAAGGCTGGGGCGGTGAGAACGTCCAGCAGTTCCATCATGACGGACTGCTCCAGTTTGCTATTAAATAAATAGCTGCTTGCGCACAGTGGATATGGGCTGGAGGCGGTTTTTGTTGTGAATTTCTGACGCGAAGCCCCTGTAAGCTCCTGGCAGCCCATGGACGGGACTGGGTATTCCAGGTCAGCAGGCCCGGGGTGAGGGCGGGCCCACATGGCTCCCGGATCAAGTCCGTGATGACAAATCGGAAGGTGAGGGCAGGTGCCAGGCTCATGCCTTGATCCCCCGTACCACCCGGTACTGCGTCATCAGCGTCGCCACCAGCACAGATATCAACGAAGCCGCCACGATCACATCGGCAATGTAGGTCGGCACACCGACAGCCCGGCTCATGCTGTCGGCGCCGACCAGCACGCCCGCCACAAACACCGCAGCCGCCACCACACCCAGTGGATTGAGCGCGGCCAGCATGGCAATCACGATGCCGGTGTAACCATAACCCGGTGACATGTCGAGCGTGACGTAGCTGGTGCGGCCCGCCACCTCGATGGCGCCGGCCAGCCCGGCCAGGCCGCCCGAGAGCAGGGCGACCAGCACCACGGTGCGTGTGACCGGCACGCCGGCAAAGGCGGCGGCCTTGGCGTTGGCGCCAGTGGCGCGGATGTCAAAACCCGGCACCGTGTATTTCAGCAAGGCCCACATCGCCACTGCCAGCGTGATGGCCCAGAGCAGGCCGGTGTGAATGCGCGTCTGCGCCACCAGTTTGGAGAGTTCCAGCTCTCCGATCAGCGCCACGCTTTGCGGCCAGCCCATGGCGGTCGGGTCTTTCATCGGGCCGTCAAGCATCATCGAGACGAACAGCAGCATGATGAAGTTGAGCAGCAGGGTCGTTACTACTTCGTCCACGCCCAGCCGCGCCTTCAGCAGCGCCGGGCCCAGCAGCAGCAGCGCGCCGGCCAGCGCCGCAGCCAGCATCATCAGCCCGAACAGCAGCCACATCGGCACATCGAACCCGGTGCCGCCGTGCATGCCGCCCACCGCCACAGCGGCCAGTGCGCCAGCGTACAACTGGCCCTCGGCGCCGATGTTGAAGAGCCGCGCCTTGAAGGCCACGGTGGCAGCCAGGCCGGTGAGTATCAACGGGATGGCGCGGGTCAGGGTTTCACTGAGCGCAAACACCGAGCCGAAACCACCCTTGAACAGCAGGCCGTAGGTCTGGCCCAGCGGCGCACCGGCCCAGAGCACCAACAGGCCGCTGATGAGCAATGTGAAGGCAATGGCGCAGACCGGTGCGATGACCAGCGCCAGCTTCGATGTCTGGGCTCTTTTCTCAAGCCTCATGCTGGATGCGCCTCTACCCCGGTCACCCCAGCCATCGCCAGACCGACACTTTCGCGCGTCCAGGCTTCGGCGGGCCGCGCGTCGGTCATCTGCCCGGCATGCATGACGGCGACCCGATCGCCGAGTGCCAGCACCTCGTCGAGGTCGTCTGAAATCACCAGCACCGCAGCGCCCGCATCGCGGGCGGCGATCAGCTGCTGCTGCACATAAGCCACCGCACCAATGTCCAGGCCCCAGGTCGGCTGGTGGGCAATGATGAGTTTGGCTGCAGCGCCGTCTGCCGGATCTGGAGCCACCAGCGCGCGGCCGAGGATCAGTTTCTGCATGTTGCCGCCCGATAGCGAGCGCGCGGCTGATTGAGGCCCCCCGCCGCGCACGTCGAACTCGCGCACGATACGGGCCGAATGGGCTTGCGCGGCGCCGCGTCTGACCCACAGCGCGCGCGAAAACGCCGGGCTGCGCAGGCGCTCGGACACGGCGTTTTCCCAGACGCTGAGGTCGCCGACCACACCGACGGCGTGGCGGTCTTCGGGGATGCGCGCCACTCCCTGGCTGACCAGCCGGGCCGGTGAGGCGGGCATCGGTTTGCCGAGAAAACTCACTTTGCCCTGGCTGGCGGCGCGGGTGCCGCACAGCAGATCGGCCAGCGCGAGTTGGCCGTTGCCCGAAACACCGGCAACTGCGACGATCTCGCCGGCCCTGAGTTCCAGCGTCACACCATGGAGGCGGTCATGACCGCCACCGGTGGTGGATACGGCGTCCAGCGTGCAGACCGGCTGGCCGGTGGCGCGGGCCGGACGGCGCTGCGTGGCACTGACGGTGTGGCCGACCATCCACTGCGCGAGCTGCGCCTGGCTGGTGCCCGCAGCAGGCGCCTCGGCCACCAGCTTGCCGCCGCGCAGCACCGCCACGCGATGCGAGACGCGCAGCACCTCGCCGAGTTTGTGGCTGATGAAAATGATGGACAGGCCCTGCGCCACCATCTGGCCCAGCGTGTCGAACAGCGCCTCGCTTTCCTGCGGTGTCAGCACGGCGGTCGGTTCATCAAGAATCAGGATGCGTGCGCCACGGTAAAGCGCCTTGAGGATTTCCACGCGCTGGCGTTCTCCGACGGAGAGGCTGCCGACTTTCGCGTCTGGCACCACCGGCAGGCCGAAACGCTGCGCCACGGCCAGCAGCTTGTCGCGCGCGGCGCCGCGCCGCGAGAAGGGCCACCACAGCGGCTCGCTGCCCATCATCACGTTGTCGAGCACGCTGAGGTTGTCGGCCAGCGTGAAGTGCTGGTGCACCATGCCGATACCGGCTGCAAGCGCAGCCCGCGGGTTGCCAGGCGGCAGCGGCCGGTCGAATACTTCAATCTGTCCCGCGTCGGCGCTGTAATGGCCGAACAGAATGGACACCAGCGTGGACTTGCCGGCGCCGTTTTCACCGAGCAGCGCCAGCACCTCGCCCGCATGCAAGTCGAGTGAGATGTTGTCATTGGCCACCAGCGCGCCGAAGCGTTTGGTGATGCCGGTCAGTTGCAGGACGGTGTCAGACACGGCGGCCGTGCGGGATCAGGCGGGCGCCCGTGCCGAGCTGCCGGGCCGGGCCACGACGGTGCGGGCTGGGGGTGCGCAGGCGTTTCATGGGTCGAGCGCCGTCAATTGCGCGCTTATCCGTTCCATCAACTGGATGATCTGCGCCGCCTCGTCCGCCTGCACGCCGTCCGCCATCGCTGTCAGCACCTCGGTCTGGATGGCCAGCACGTGGGTCGCCAGTTCCGATCCGGCGGCGGTGAGCACCAAGCGCTTGATGCGGCCGTCCTTCTCGTCCGGCTCGCGCGCCACCAGGCCTTGTGCCTCCATGCGCTTGAGCAGCATGCTGATGCCGCTCTTGGCCACGAAGCAGCGTGACGCCAGGGCCTGCTGCGTGATGTGCGGGGTGTGGGCCAGGATGACCAGGACCTCATGCTCGCTCAGGTGCAGGCCGAGCGGCGTAAGACGGGCTGTCAGCGCGGCCGAACACAGGTTGAATGTTCGCACCACCGACAGCCAGGCGCGGCGCATGTTGGCCAAATCGGGCGAGGCAGAGTGCGGTGGAGGTGCGACAGGCATGGAATGTAAACGGTTCAATAATGAACTATACTGTTCAATCCTGAACTTTATTGTAGGCCATCATGAACCTTTACCTGCGTTTGATCTGGACCCTGCTGCGTGCCTGGCGACTGCCCGCGCTGGCGCTGGGGGACACCCTGGAGCGCCGCATGCGCGTTCTGCCCAACGACCTCGATGTCAATGGGCACATGAACAACGGCCGGTATCTCACCCTGATCGATCTGATGCTGGTGGAGTACTTCGTGCGGGTCGGCTTTGCCAAGGTGATGCTGCGCCAAGGCTGGCGTCCGATGGCGGGGGGATCGTTCGTGACCTATCGCCGCGGACTCTCGCCGTTCGAGCAGTACACCCTGCGCTTCCGGGTCGACGGCAGCGACAACCACTGGAATTACATGAGGTTTGAATTCGTCAGTCGTGGCAAGGTCTGCGCCGCTGGCTATATGAAAGGCGCGGCGGTATCGCGGCAAGGGCTGGTGCCGAACCAGCAGTCGTATGCCGCGATGGGCATCGTACTGCCGTGCGCAGAACTGCCACAACCGGTGCGTGACTGGCTGGCGGCGGAGAACGGCGTCATGGGGCGCCAGTGGCACGCCCCTGCGTAAAGCCGGCACCGTGGATGCCACCGTTGGGTTCACGCTGGCGTTCCGCCACCCCAGGCACGACCCAAGGCGGGCTTCCCCGCTGCCGAGGCTGACAGGGTAGCCCGGGGCACGGGGCATCACTTAGCCGTGGACTTGGGCTGGCCGTCATCCACCTTGACGGTGAACTTGCCGTCAAGAATGGCTTTTTCCTTGGCCTTCATCTTCGCGACGATGTCGGCGGGGATTTTCTTTTCGAAGGTACCCAGTGGCGCCAGTTCGGAGCCCTTGTACTTCATCATCGAATACTGGCCGTAGTCTTCGGCCTTGAACTTGGCATCTTTCGCCAGCTTGAGCGCGCGGTCTATGGTGGGCTCCATGTTCCACAGGGCCGATGACACCACGGTCTCAGGGTATTTGTCCTGGGTGTTGATGACATTGCCAATGGCCAGTTTGCCTTTTTCCTTGGCGGCGTCGCTGACGCCAAAACGCTCGGCATACATCACGTCGGCGCCCTTGTCGATCATGGCAAAGGCGGCTTCCTTGGCTTTTGGCGGGTCAAACCAGCTGTTGATAAAACTCACCGTGAACTCGACCTTGGGGTTGGTTTCTTTGGCGCCGGCCATGAAGGCGTTCATCAGGCGGTTGACTTCAGGAATCGGGAAGCCACCGACCATGCCTATCTTGTTGGTCTTGGTCATGCCGCCGGCAATCATGCCGCTCAGGTAGGCCGGCTCCTGGATGTAGTTGTCAAACACGGCAAAGTTGGGTTCTTGCGGCTTGCCCGATGAGCCCATCAGAAAAGACACCTTGGGGAAGTCTTTGGCCACCTTGCGTGCCGCGGCTTCAACCGCAAACGACTCGCCGACCACCAGCGTGTTGCCGGCGGTGGCGTATTCGCGCATGACGCGTTCGTAGTCGGCATTGGCGACGTTTTCGGTGGCTTTGTATTCAATTTCGCCGCGCGCTTCAGCGGCTTTCAATGCCTTGTGGATACGGCTGACCCATTGCTGCTCAAAGGGCACGGTGTAAATCGCCGCCACCTTCATCTTGGCCTGGGCCAGTGCCAGGCCGGGGCTGGCCAGTGCAAGCGCGGCCACCAGCGCGATCAGAGGACGTCTTTTGATTGTTCTGCTCAACATGTTTTGCTCCTGAAAGTTAAGTTTAATTGACCACCCCAAGCACCATCGACAATACAACTGCCGGTTCCCTCTGGCATGCAAGCACTGTGCCACCGAGCCGCTGTGCGATGCTACAGCTCAAACAGTCTTTGCACCAGCCACCAGGCGGCCAGCATGGCCACTACCACCGATCCAAACTTGAGCACGCCCACTTGGTAGAAGCGGGTGGCACGCAGGCTGAAGGCCATCGGCAGAAAAACCGCCACTATCGCCAGCTGGCCCAACTCGACCCCGACGTTGAACCCGACAAGGGCCAGCACGAGTGCATCCTGCGGCAAACCCAGGTCGGCCAGCACCGACGCAAAACCAAAGCCGTGGATCAGGCCAAACACAAAAGCCATGATCCAGCGCCGGTTTTCCAGCGAGCCGCGCAGGTTGCTCAGGGCGGCGACGATGACCGAGGCGGCAATCGCCGACTCGACCCAACGTGAGGGCAGACTGATCACTTCCAGCGCGGCCAGACTCAGGGTGATGGAGTGCGCCAGGGTGAAGGCGGTGACGACCTTGAACACCTCCTTGACCGCGCCGCCCAGTTGCGGGGCCGGCTCCCACTGGCCCTGGCGCCGCACCAGCACGGCGGGCAACAGCAAAGCCAGCAGGAAGAGGATGTGGTCATACCCTATCCAGATGTGCCAGACACCATCGACGATGTACTGGCGCAGGGTCTGCCAGACACCGGAAGGCTGAAGTGCCAGGGACTGTTCGGCCGATTCGGTGCCAAAAATAAGCGGCTGGGCGCTGGCGCTGCCCGGGGCAATCCACTGCACGAGACCGCGGTGCGTAGTGTCCACATCAAAAAACAGCGAATACGCCGCCTTGATCTGCCTCAGCGGCCCCTCGCACTGCGCGCTGAGGCTGAGCACGGCATAGTTGCCGTCGCTGTGTTTGTCCAGCATCAGCGGGCCGGTACTGGCCCAGGCGCAGGGTTTGTCGGCAACGCTGAGCGCCAACCGGCCAGTGGCCAGGCGGATGATGTCGACCTCGCGCTGGCGCACTTCGCCCCAGTTCAGCTCGCCATTGCCGTCGCGGTCCAGCTGCAGCACGTAGTCGAGGTCGCGCAGGGCGATATCCCAGCGCACAGCGATGTCATTGCTGCCTTCGGCGGAGCGCAGAGTGAGGTAGCTGTCGCTGGGTTTGTGCGCCCAGGCCGTGACACACAGCAGCAGTGCCATCAGGCTGAACAGGCAGCGCTTCATCGGCCCGCTCCCGGTGTGGACAGCTTGTCTGCCAGGGCCTTCAACGCTGGGTCTTCATACTTGCTGTTGCGCAGCCAGTCGAGTGCGGGCACGGCCGCCCGCGGCTGTTTGGCGGCCAGCGCGGCGCGCATCAGTACTTCGGCGTCGCGAGGTTCTTTCTGGTCCTGGTAGTTGCGGCTCGCCAGGTCCAGGGCTTTGGCGGGCTGGTTTTCAATGTCCAGCTCAAAGCGCGCCGCTTCCTGCTCGTGTAAGCTGTCGCCGCGCAAGGCGGCGGCATCAAAGCGCTCGCGCAGTTGCGTGGCCCAGCCGGCGGCGCGGGTATCTTTGGCGGCACGGCCAGCCAGCGCCAGGCGCAACAGCAGGATGTCGGAGCGCTCCCAGCCCGCCAGCAGCGTCAGTACTTCGGCCGGCCGATCACGGGCGAGCAGAAAGTCCGCATAGGCACCCAATAAAAACTGGTCTGTCACCCCTTGCTTGAGTGCGTTGCGAAAGTGGCCTTCGGCTGCATCGTTGCGCTGCAGGCGCACGGCCATTTCTGCCAGCCGGGTGTTGAGCCAAAGCAGCATCTCGGGCGATGTATTGGCTGCGCTGCCTGCGGTTTTGGTCAGCGACTCAAAAGCCTGCTGCAACTGGCCTGTGGCGGCCTGCACGTAAGCGCTGCAACCAGCGCCCAGCAGCGGGTCGGCCAAGGGGGTCAGGCGCCCGCATTCGGCCAGCGCTTCGGGGTAGCGCGCCTGCACCATGTAAATGGCCGACCGCCAGGACAGCGGTTCAGGCGATGCCGGGTTTAACTGGCCGGCTTTGGCCAGGCTGGCCAGTGCGGCTTCAAACTGGTGGCTGTACTGCTGGATCAGGCCGCGCACCAACCAGTAGTCGGCATCGCCAGCGGCGGAGGTCGCAAGCGGTGCCAGCGCGGACGAGGCGTAGCCCACGTAACGCGGGTCACCCTGGGCCATGGCCAGATCAAAGTAGCGGCGGGCAATCTCCAGCCGCAGGGGGATGTCCTCGGGGCGGGCGGAAAGCTGCTTGCGCAGCGAATCCACACGCCGGATGGCCGGGTCGCTGGCGCGGCCGGGCAGGCGCTCCACCACTTCGGCGTCGCTGGCGGGTGTGTAGGGCGCGGCGTAGGCCACACCCAGACCCATCAGCAGGGCCAAAGCGAATATTTTCATGAGCTAAGTGCTATCGAATCAGGAGCTGCTTGCGCAATTGCAGCAAGGGCTGGAGGCCTATTTTGTTCCAAAGATGCGGTCGCCCGCGTCACCCAGGCCGGGCAGGATGTAGCCGTGGTCATTGAGCTCACGGTCAATCGCGGCGGTATAGATAGGCACATCAGGGTGGGCTTTTTGCAGCGCGGCAATACCTTCGGGGCAGGTCAGCAGGCAGACAAACTTGATCGATTTGGGCTTGAGCTCTTTCAGCCGGTCCACTGCGGCAATGGCCGAGTTGCCGGTGGCCAGCATCGGGTCTACCACGACGATGTCGCGCTCTTCCATGTCGTGCGGCATCTTGAAGTAATACTCGACGGCGGTCAGCGTTTTCGGGTCGCGGTACAGACCCACATGGCCGACACGGGCGCCCGGCACCACACTGAGCATGCCTTCCAGAATGCCGTTGCCGGCACGCAGGATGGAGACAAACACCAGCTTTTTGCCGTCTATGACCTTGGACAGCGTTTTTTCCAGCGGCGTTTCAATTTCGATGGTCTGCATCGGCATGTCGCGCGTGACCTCATAGGCCATCAGCATGCTGAGCTCATTGAGCAGGGTGCGAAAGGTGTTGGTCGATGCGTCCTTGCGCCGCATCAGGGTCAGCTTGTGCTGCACCAGCGGGTGGTCGATCAGGTGGACTTTGCTGGTCAGGGGTGCGCTTGGGGTGGTCATGGGGTGTTGGTGTGTGTATCAGTGATCAAAATACGGTGCCGTCGCTGACAATGTTCAGTGGTGGTTGGCCTGCGTGCAATTGTTGCGCCAGTGCGCGGCCTGCCGCCCAGGTGCCGCCCTCGAGCACACAGGCCAGCGGCATCTGTTCGGCGCTCAATCCTAACTGCTCGCGCACCAGCGGCGCCAGTTCATCGAGCAGGGCCACAGTCAGGGCGCGCCATTCCACAATCAGCTCGTCACCGGCGGCATGCAGGCTCTGGGCTTGCGCCGGGTCCTTGAGCTGCAACACCCCGGCGTCCAGAAACAGGCCGCCGTTGCGGTATTCGGGCAGGCCGGTCAGCGCGTCGAGGCCTTCGACGCGCACGCCAGCCCATTCAAATGGCTCCAGCAGGGAATAGGTCAACCACTGCGACAGTTTGTGAAACGGCATCCAGCCCGCGCTGAGGTCCGGCTGATCGGCACCAGCGGCCGGATGCCGCCAGCAGTCGCCAAGCGCCACCCCGTGCAGCGTGTTCTGGGCCGGCCAGATGGGCGCCAGACCGGTCAACAAAAGCGACAACAAAGCATGCGCGTCAACGCAGTTTTTTCCAGCCTGGGTCAGCTGGTCAAACAGGCCGCCTGGGCGAGCCGTCTGGCCGAACAGTGCGGGCTGGTCCTGCAAGGCGTGTCCGAGGCGGCGCAGCAGCGCGGCGCGGCCCTCCAGACCGATCAGCGGGTTGCCGGGCGTGACCTGAAACGCGGCGCCCAGTTGCTCTGCGGTCACGGCCTGCAGGCTCTGGGCATCAGCTTGCAGGGGCTTGGCTGGGTCGCTGGAAAAAAGCCCCGCCATGAACGCGTGAAAACTCGCTACGCCCAGACCTTCCGACCGGCTGTAGCTGTGTGCAGGGCGCTCGCCGTCAGCGGCCTCTTGGTAGGTCCAGTCCGGGCCGGCGCCCGCATCGAGCAGCACGCTGACCAGCGCCAGATCAATCTGTGTGCGGGCCCGGTCACGCGCGCTTGCAGCGCCCAGCGCCTGGTTCAGTTGCGCCAGGCGGTCCACACCGCCCACTTCAAAATGGCGCCAGCGGCTGTGGTAAGGAATTTTCAGGTCTGGGTAGCGGGCCTGTGTGAGCTCTGCCACCAATGCGGCGGTGGTGACCATCGCGCCATCGTTGATCGTGAACCAGGCCGACTCACCGCGCCGCGCGCGCGCCAGCAGGGCTGCAGCGCGCGACCGGATCGTGGCTGTAGAGCATAATTCGGCTACAGCCCTTTGCTGATCTGCGTAGGCAGCTTCTTTTTTGATAGCGCGGGCAGTCGGCTTGGCGGCTTCAGGCATCGAGCCCCCGCCCCTTGGCTTTTTTCAGCTCGTCGGCATCCGGCACGGCGCCGGGGGTGAAGTAGCCGGCGGCCATCTTGGCGTCCATCTCAACCTGGGCGTCGGCCGGGATCATGTGGTCGGGGATGTTCACGCGCTCGACCACCTCGATACCGGCGCGTGTGATGGCGTCGTATTTCATGTTGCTCATGGACACCAGGCGGTGGATCTTGCGTATGCCCAGCCAGTTCAGCACGTCGGGCATCAGCTCCTGAAAACGCATGTCCTGCACGCCGGCCACACATTCTGTGCGGTTGAAGTACTGGTCGGCGGTGTCGCCACCGACCTGGCGCTTGCGGGCGTTGTACACCAGAAATTTGGTCACCTCGCCGAGTGCCCGGCCTTCCTTGCGGAAGTAGGACACCAGCCCCACGCCGCCGCGCTGCGCGCCCTGGATACATTCCTCGATCGCGTGGGTCAGGTAGGGGCGGCAGGTGCAGATGTCAGAGCCGAAGACATCCGAGCCGTTGCATTCGTCATGCACCCGGGCGGTGAGCTCGACCTCAGGGTTGGCCAGATCGCGCGGCTTGCCGAAGATGTAGGCGGTGAGGCCGCCAATCGGCGGTAAAAACACCTCCAGGTCGCTGCGCGTTACCAGTTCGGGGTACATGCCGCCGGTCTCTTCAAACAACACGCGGCGCAAGTCGGTCTCGCTGCAATTGAAACGTTTGGCGACCTCGGGCAGATACCAGACCGGTTCAACCGCCACCTTGGTCACCATGGCCGCGCCGCCAGCCGTCAGGTATTTGCCGTCGGCCTTGAGGCGGCCCGATTGCAGGGCCTCGATCACTTCTGGCAGGATCACATGCGCCTGCGTCACGGCAATCGTCGGGCGGATGTCATAACCGGCGGCCAGCTCGGCTGCAAACACGTCTGCCACGGTCGCGCCCCAGGGGTCCATCGCCACAATGCGGCCCGGCTCGCTCCATTGCGGATAAGGGCCAATGATGTCGGTGGGCGAGGTATTGGTCAGATCGGCCTTGTGGCTGGCCGACAGCGCGCCCGAAGCCACGGCCAGCGCGCGGTACACGCTGTAGGAGCCGCTGTGGGTGCCAATCACGTTGCGGTGGCTGCGGTTGGTGGTGGTGCCGACCACCGGCCCGCGTTCAGTGGCGGTGGCTGCGGCCCAACGGATGGGGAGGGCGCCGTACCCACCGGCGTGGGAGGTCAGGCGGATATGGCGCGGGGGGTTTTCCCGGACGGGAACAACGGGGTCTGCAGACATGGAAGGCCCTCAAAAACAACAATGTACAGAGCCGGCCTGTGGCTGGCAAGCGCGCGCTGCGTTCAGCCGGTCACCAGTTGTGCGAAACGCGACAGATCGATGTTGCCGCCGCTGATCAGCACACCCACGCGCGTGCCGCGCAGGTCCAGCCCGCTTGCTGCGGCACCGGCCAGCGACAGGCAGCCGGTGGGCTCAACCAGCATCTTCATGCGCTCGGCATAAAAGCGCATGCTGTCCACCAACTGGGCATCGGTGGCGGTAAAAATATCGTCCACCTGCTTGCGGATGATCTCAAACGTCAGCTCACCCAGCTGCTGGGTCTGCGCGCCATCGGCCAAAGTCTGCGGCACGTCTATCTTGATGCGCTTGCCGCTGCGCAGCGACTGCTGGCCGTCGTTGCCGGCCTCGGGCTCCACGCCGTACACCTTGCAGCCGGGCGACAGCGCGCGTGCCGACAACGCGCTGCCGCTGAGCAAGCCGCCGCCGCCCAGGCAGACAAAAAAGTGGTCCAACTCGCCCACTTCTTCAAACAGCTCTTTGGCGGCCGTGCCTTGGCCGGCGATCACGTCGGCGTGGTCAAAGGGCGGGATCAGGGTCATGTCGCGTTCTTCGGCAAGCTGGCGGCTCAAGGCCTCGCGGTCTTCCTTGAATCGGTCAAACGTAATCACTTCTGCGCCGTAACCGCGTGTAGCGGCCAGTTTGGCGGCGGGTGCATCCTGCGGCATCAAGATAACTGCTGGAATGCCCAAAATTTGTGCCGACAGCGCGATGGCCTGCGCATGGTTGCCCGACGAAAAAGCCAGCGCGCCGCGCTTCTTTTGCTCCGGCGTGAAGCGGGCGAGGGCGTTGAAGCCACCGCGAAACTTGAAAGCGCCCATGCGCTGGAAGTTCTCGCACTTGAAAAAAACCTCGGCACCGAGCATCGCGTTGGCGGTGCGGGAGCGCAGCACCGGGGTGGGGTGCGCCTGTCCTTTGATGCGCCCCGCGGCAGCGGTGACATCGTCGTAGGTGGGAAGAAGCATTGTTTCTGCCTACCTTTTTTTGCCACCAAAGATGGTGCCTAGCGCACCCCGCAGCACCTGGCGCGCCATCATGCGGGCTTCGGCCTTGAGCACCGATTGCACCATGCCGTCGCGCTGGCCGCCGCGCGGGCCTTTGGAGCCGAACAACACGTCGCTGAGTCCGCCCATGAAACCACCGGAGGCTTCGGCCGCCTTGGCGCTTTCGGCCTGGACGGCCTCTGTGCGCGCCTTCAGCTTTTCGTAGGCTGACTCGCTGTCGATGGCCTTTTCGTACACACCGGCCACCAGCGAGCCGGCGATCAGTACCTGGCGCTGCTGCGGCGTGATCGGGCCGATCTGGCTGCCCGGCGGCAACACATAGACCCGCTCGGTGATGCTGGGCCGGCCCTTGCTGTCGAGAAAACTCACCAGCGCCTCGCCCACCGCGAGTTCGGTGATGGCGGTTTCAATGTCGAGTCCCGGCTTTTGCCGCATGGTCTGGGCCGTGGCCTTGACGGCTTTCTGGTCACGCGGGGTGAAGGCGCGCAGCGCATGCTGCACCCGGTTGCCCAACTGGGCCAGCACCGAATCGGGTATGTCCAGCGGGTTCTGCGTGACGAAATAAACCCCGACACCTTTGGAGCGCACCAGGCGCACCACCAGCTCAATACGTTCGATCAGCGCCTTGGGCGCCTCGTTGAACAGCAAGTGGGCTTCATCGAAGAAAAACACCAGCTTGGGTTTGTCCGGGTCGCCGATCTCGGGCAACTGCTCAAACAGTTCGGACAACATCCAGAGCAGAAAGGTAGCGTACAGACGCGGCGAGTTCATCAGTTTCTCGGCGGCCAGGATGTTGATCACCCCCTTGCCGTTGTCGGTCTGCATGAAGTCGCTGATGTTGAGCATGGGCTCGCCAAAAAACTTGTCGCCGCCCTGAGTCTCGATTTGCATCAGCCCGCGCTGGATCGCGCCCACGCTGGCGGCGCTGATATTGCCGTATTCGGTGGTGAACTTGCTGGCGTTGTCGCCCACATGCTGCAGCATGGCACGCAGGTCCTTGAGGTCCAGCAGCAACATGCCCGCGTCGTCGGCAATCTTGAACACCAGGTTGATGACACCGGCCTGGGTCTCGTTCAGACCCAGCATGCGGCCCAGCAGCAGCGGCCCCATGTCGGACACCGTGGCGCGTACCGGATGTCCCTGTTCGCCAAAAACGTCCCACAGCGTGGTGGGGCAGGCGAAAGGCTCGGGTTTTTCAACGCCGCGTTCTTTCAGGATGCCCGCCATTTTTTCGCCCATGCTGCCGGCCTGGCTGATGCCGGCCAGGTCACCCTTGACGTCGGCCAGAAAGACCGGCACCCCGATTTTCGAGAAGTTTTCCGCCAGAGTCTGCAAGGTGACGGTCTTGCCGGTGCCGGTGGCGCCGGTGATCAGGCCATGCCGGTTGGCCAGGGCTGGAAGAAGCTCACAATGGGTGGTCGCGTTCTTGGCAATCAGAAAAGGCTCGGCCATGATGTCCTCGGTGAAAAGTAAAATGCTGTTTGTAGATTAAATCAATTCCAAAGGATTTCCGTGGCTGGTCACAGTAAATGGGCGAATATTCAGCACCGCAAGGGGCGCCAGGACGAAAAGCGCCAGCGTATCTGGACCCGGGTGATGCGCGAAATCATGGTGGCAGCCCGCATGGGCGGCGGCGACATGGGCACCATCCCGCGGCTGCGCCTGGCGGCAGAAAAAGCCAAGGCGGCCAATATGCCGCTGGAAAACGTCAAATACGGCATTGCCAAGGCGACCGGCAGCCTGGAAGGTGTGCATTACGAAGAAGTCCGCTATGAGGGTTATGGCGTTGG
>NZ_JAUXUP010000017.1 GCF_030680935.1 Polaromonas sp.
TCGACCATCTGCTCAACCAGTTTGTCGCCCAGGCCTTCGACCTCCACCGCACGCCGGTGGGCGTAATGCAGGATGGCTTCCTTGCGCTGGGCGCCGCAGAAAAGGCCACCGGTGCAACGGTAGTCGGCTTCGCCTTCTTCACGGACGGCGTCGGAACCACATACCGGGCAAGTCCGCGGCATGGTGAATATTGCGCCCCGTTCGGGCTGAGCCTCGGACGGGTCTAAATTCCCTTCGACAGACTCAGGAGGAACGACAGGAAGAACAACACTGACGACTTCCGGGATCACATCGCCCGCACGGCGCACGATGACGGTATCCCCCACCCGCACATCCTTGCGCCTGGCCTCGTCCTCGTTGTGCAGAGTGGCGTTGGTCACCGTCACGCCGCCCACAAACACTGGCGCCAGTTTGGCCACCGGGGTGAGTTTGCCGGTACGCCCCACCTGGACGTCAATCGCCAGCACGGTCGTCATCTGCTCCTGCGCCGGGTATTTGTGCGCCACCGCCCAGCGCGGCTCGCGCGTGACAAAACCCAGCTTTTTCTGTAGCGCCAGGCTGTTGACCTTGTAGACCACGCCGTCGATGTCGTAGGGCAACTGGTGGCGCTCGCGCGCGATCTTCTCGTGAAACGCTATTAATTCATGAGCGCCCTGCGCAGTCTGGGTAAGGGCTGCAACCGGAAATCCCCATGTTTTGAGGGTCAGCAGCAGCTGGTAGTGGGTCTCAAACTGCGGGCCACACTCTTCCTCAGGCGTGACCTCGCCCAGGCCGTAGGCAAAAAAGCTCAGCGGGCGCTGGGCGGAAATTCCGGGATCAAGCTGCCGCACCGCGCCAGCAGCAGCATTGCGCGGATTCACAAAGGTTTTTTCGCCTTTGGCACCCTGGGCGATCTTTTCGCGCTGTTTTTCGTTGAGTGATTCGAAATCGTCGCGCCGCATGTAAACCTCGCCACGCACCTCCAGCACCGCCGGCACGTCTTTCGGCAAGCGCAAAGGAATCTGCCGGATGGTCTGGATGTTCTGGGTCACGTCCTCGCCGACTTCGCCATCGCCGCGCGTGGCCGCCTGCACCAGCACGCCCATTTCATAACGCAGGTTCATGGCCAGGCCGTCGAACTTCAATTCAGCGACGTATTCCACTGGGGGATCAGACTCCGTCAGGCCCAACTCCTTGCGTACGCGGGTGTCGAAGTTCTGCGCGCCAGTCGCCTCGGTGTCGGTCTCGGTACGGATGCTGAGCATGGACACGGCATGGCGCACGCTGGCGAACTGGTCCAGCGCCTTGCCGCCGACACGCACCGTCGGCGAATCCGGGCTTGCCAGTTCCGGGTGCAGCGCCTCCAGCTCCTGCAGCTCCTGGAACAGCCGGTCGTACGCGGCATCAGCAATGGTCGGCTCGTCCAGCACGTAATAACGGTGGGCGTGCTGGTGCAATTCGGTACGCAGCGCCGCGACGCGTTCGGCAGGCGACGGCCCGGGCGACGCAAACAGGTCAGGGGTGGCCATGGGGAAGAGGAAAAAAACTCAACTGAACAGGCGCCGGCCCAGCGCCGAGCCGGCCGGCATGTCGCGCCCGTCCAGGGTGTTGTAGAGCTGCTCCAGATCGGTGTGAATGACTTCCATGGCTTCGGGGCGTATCGGCTGGCCCTGGTCATCGATGATCACGCCGTCCATGCTCGCGGCAAGGGAGATCGCAGCCTCGCACATACGGACAAAGGGTTGCTCGGCGCGAGCCACCTGCGGCACATCCAGCGACAAGGTCAGCTCGCGCAAGGCGGTCTGCTCGGGGTCTTCTGCCATCGCGGCCTGGGTATCAAAGGCCAGACCCAGAATCGGTGCATGACCCGCGCCGTCGGCGGGCAGCACCATGCGCCCGGGAATGGAACCGGCGACAAAGCCCTGCTTGGCGGCACTTTGTTGTACATAACCGGGGCTCCAGGCGGTGTTCCTGGCGCGCAGGGTAAAGCTCAATTGCGCGTCGTGGGCGCTGGCAAACTGGTCAAGTTCGCGGGCACGCGCGACCTCTTCCAGCATGTCTGGAAACTCAGGCTGGCCGTCAATCGCATCGGCAAAAGCCTGCGCCTTCATGACAAATTCCGAAAACTCGATCTGGTTGAGCGCACCCGTGCGGTTGGCCAATTGCACCCCGGCCTGGAAGGCGCTGTAACGCTGGCCTGGCACCGGGGTTTCCCAGCTGCTGGTCAGGGCGTTGCGCCCTTCGATGGCGAAGGGCTTGCTGCCGGCACGGCGGGAACCCGGCATGGCGGCCAGCGCGGCCTCGCCCGACACAGGCGCGTCCACGGCAACCGGGGCGAGGACGTCGATCAGGGCATCCAGCCCCGGCTTTTTTTCGGGCACCGTCAGCGCCGTCAATACATCCAGACCGGAGTCCTGGTCAAACTCCGGCTCCAGCCTTTCGGGCAGCGCGCCTGCAGGCAGGTCACCCGCTGGCCCAGCTGCAAGCGGGCTGGGCTCCGGCTGGCGGGGCAGGTTTTTGCGCGCCGACCAGGCGCCATGGGCGACCACGATGGCAAGGACCAGGCCGCCGATGATCGCCAAACTGATTTGAAGTGAGCTCATCTATCTGTGTCTGTGGTTCAGGCTGCTTCCACGAAGCCCAACGCGGCCTCCATGTCCACCGCAACGATGCGCGACACGCCCTGCTCCTGCATGGTCACGCCTATCAGTTGTTCGGCCATTTCCATGGCAATCTTGTTGTGGCTGATGAAGAGGAACTGCGTTTCCTTGCTCATACTGCTCACCAGCTTGGCATAACGCTCGGTGTTGGCATCGTCCAGCGGCGCATCGACCTCGTCGAGCAGGCAGAAAGGCGCGGGGTTGAGCTGGAAGATCGCAAACACCAGCGCAATTGCCGTGAGCGCCTTTTCGCCACCCGACAGCAGATGGATGGTCTGATTCTTCTTGCCGGGCGGCTGCGCCAGCACCTGAACGCCGGCGTCAAGAATTTCCTCACCAGTCATCATCAGCTTGGCATTACCGCCACCAAACAGGCGCGGGAACATCTCGCCAAAATGGCGATTGACCGTCTCGAAGGTCGAGGACAGCAGGTCGCGCGTTTCTGCGTCGATTTTCTTGATCGCATCTTCCAGCGTGTTCATGGCTTCGTTGAGGTCGGCCGACTGCGCGTCGAGGAACTGCTTGCGTTCGCGTGCGCTGGCGAGTTCGTCGAGGGCGGCCAGATTCACCGCCCCCAGCGACTGGATCTCGCGGTTGATGCGGTCGATCTCGCCCTGCAGGCCGGTCAGGCGCACATTGCCAGTCTGGATGGATTGCTCGATCGTGGCCAGGTCGGCCTGGGCATCGGTCAGCAACTGCGCGTACTGCTCGAAGCCCAGGCGCGCGGCCTGCTCTTTCAGCTGGAACTCGGTGATGCGCTGGCGCAGCGGCTCGAGTTCACGCTCGAGCTGCAGGCGGCGCTCGTCGCTGGCGCGCAGCTTGGTGGTCAGGTCGTCGTAATGGCTGCGTTTGGCGCCCAGATCAGCCTCGCGCTCGAGTTTGACGGCCAGCGCGCTTTGCAGGCCGGCCTGCGCGGCGGCATCGGTCAGGCGCGCCAGTTCTTCCTGGGCGCGTTGCTCTTCTTGCGCAATTGACGCGGCCTGCTGCGCTGCAATGGCGATGGACCGGGCCAGCTCGTCACGGCGCGAGGCCAGGCTTCTCAGCGCAAACCGGGCTTCCTGCGACTGCCGTTCCAGGGCACGCTGCTGCTCGCGCGATTCATTGAGCTTGCGCTCGGCTTCGATCACACGGTCATCGAGCTGGGCGTGGCGCTCCTGGCTATCGGCCAGCTGCATGTCGAGCTCTTCAAAGCGCGCCTCGGCGGTGACCTTGCGTTCCTGCAAATCATTCATTTGCGCATCGATCTCGGCCAGATCGCCGGCAATCTGCTCGCTGCGTGCGCGGGTTTGCTCGGCCAGTTGTGTCAGACGCAGTACTTCAACCTGCAGTTCATGCGTACGGCTTTGGCCTTCGGCGGTTTCACGACGGGCCGTGGCCAGGCGCTGGGCGGCATCGGCATAAGCGGCTTCAGCGCGAATCGACGCGCTGCGTGCCTCATCGCTGATCAGCGCTTGGCCGCGCAATTGTTTTTCGAGGTTTTCGATTTCCTGGGCGCGCGCCAGCAGACCGGCCTGCTCGGAGTCCTGGGCGTAAAAACTCACGCTGTAATGCGTGACGGCGTGACCTGTTTTGACGTAGATCACTTCACCGGCCTGCAACTGCTGACGCGCAGCCAGCGCTTCGTCCAGGTTGGCGGCGGTCAGGCAGCCATGCAACCAGTCGCCCAACAGCGCGGCCTGGCTGGCATCACCCAGGCGCAGGAAATCGGAGAGCGGTTTCAGTCCGGTACCTGAAGCCTTGGCGGGCGCGGCAGCTGTTGGCGGCGAATAGAACGAGAGTTTGGCCGGGGGCGTGCCCTGGCCGTCGGTGCCGGCAAAACCGCGCACCATGTCCAGCCGGCTGACTTCCAGTGCGCCCAGGCGTTCACGCAGCGCGGCTTCAAGGGCGTTCTCCCAGCCCTGCTCGATGTGGATGCGGCTCCACAGGCCCTGCAGGCTGTCGAGCCCGTGTTTGGCCAGCCAGGGCTTGAGCTTGCCGTCGGTCTTGACTTTTTCCTGCAGCGCCTTGAGCGCCTCCAGACGCGCCGACAGGTCGGCCTGCTTCGCGGACTCGGTATTGACGGCCTGCTGCTTGTTGCGCCTGTCTTCGTCGAGCAGCGGCACGCTGTCGGTCAGCTCGTGCAGACGCGCTTCGGCTTCTTCCTGGGCTTCCTTGGCCGCAGTGAACTGGGTGTTGAGGTTGACCAGCCGCGCTTCATCAGGGGCATTCAGCGCATTTTTGTCTGCACTGAGCCGCTCATGCCGCAGACCCAGGGCGCGCGATTGTTCTTCGATATTGCGCTGGTCGGCGGCCAGCACCTGAATTTGCTGCTGCACCTGGCCGACGCTGGCGCGCTGCTCATTGGCTTTGGACTGCGCGGCGCGCAGCGCCTCTTCCAGCGCCGGCAACTGACCGGACTGGTCTTCGCTTTGCGCGGCCAGCAGCTCGGACTGCTCTTCGGCCTGCAGCGCCTGGGCGGCGAGGTTTTCGGTTTCCAGCGCCGCGTCGTCCTTGCGGGCAGCCCACTGCGCGGTCTGCTCCTTGAGCTGTTGCAGGCGCTGCTCGACGCGCTGTCGGCCTTCAACCACAAACCGGATTTCGGCCTCCAGCCGGCCTACTTCGGCGCTGGCCTCGTACAGCTTGCCCTGTGCCTGGTTGACCTGATCGCCTGCGCCGTAGTGCGCCTGGCGGATGGTCTCCAGATCGGCCTCTATGTGGCGCAAATCGGCGATGCGGCTTTCGAGGTCGTTGACCGATTTTTCAGCATCGGCCTCGACTTTGGCCTGGTCGGCCTCGCTCTCGGCGCGTTTGAGAAACCACAGCTGCTGCTGCTTGAGCGTGGCATCGGCATGCAGGGCGTTATAGCGCAGCGCCACCTCGGCCTGCTTTTCGAGCTTGTCGAGGTTGGCATTGAGCTCGCGCAGGATGTCCTCGACCCGGGTCAGGTTCTCGCGCGTGTCACTCAGGCGATTGGCGGTTTCGCGCCGGCGCTCTTTGTACTTGGAGACGCCGGCGGCTTCCTCCAGAAACAGGCGCAGCTCTTCAGGCTTGGATTCGATGATGCGGCTGATCGTGCCCTGGCCGATGATGGCGTAAGCGCGCGGGCCCAGGCCGGTGCCAAGAAACACATCCTGCACGTCCCGCCGGCGCACCGGCTGGTTGTTGATGTAGTAGCTGCTGGTGCCGTCGCGCGTCAGCACACGTTTGACGGCGATTTCGGCAAACTGGCCCCACTGGCCGCCGGCGCGGTGGTCGGCGTTGTCGAACACCAGCTCGACGCTGGAGCGGCTGGCCGGTTTGCGCAGGTTGGTGCCGTTGAAAATCACGTCCTGCATGGACTCGCCGCGCAGCTCGGAAGCCCGGCTTTCTCCCAGCACCCAGCGCACCGCGTCCATGATGTTGGACTTGCCACAACCGTTGGGGCCGACCACGCCGACCAGTTGACCAGGCAACACAAAATTGGTGGGTTCAGCAAACGACTTGAACCCGGCTAACTTGATCGAATTGAGACGCACGGCAGACCCTGTTTTTTTCTTGGTGCTTTGAAGCTAAGCCGTTGATTTCTATAGCGCTTTTAAAGGGCGCAGAACCTGCTTCCAGCAATGCAGAGCCTGCAATGTTACCCGAGGCGGGCGGGCTGGCCGCTGTAAAAAAGGGTGACCGGGGCAGCGGCGCCACGCACCCGCCCTGCCCGATCCAGCCCTCAACCCCTGTCTGCTGCTGGTTTCTGCATCAAATCGGCCTCCAGCCCATATCCAGAAAGCGTGAGCAGCTATAAAGTTTATAGCAACCCACACATCATGCGACTGATGCGGCAATTGCCGCAGCGCACACACTGGATAATCCGGGCCATGAATCCTCTGTTGAAACGCCTGCAGCCCTACCCTTTTGAGCGGCTGCGACAACTGCATGCCGGTGTCACCCCCAACCCCGCCTATCGACCCATCAGCCTGGGCATTGGCGAGCCCAGACACGCGACGCCGGAACTGATCAAGGCCGCCTTGACCCAGAGTTTGTCTGGCCTGGCCAGTTACCCGGCTACGGCAGGTGAGCCGAAATTGCGCCAGGCCATGGCCGGCTGGATGCAGCGCCGCTACGGCCTGGCGATAGACCCGCTGACGCAAATCCTGCCTGTAAACGGTTCGCGCGAAGCCTTGTTTGCATTGGCCCAGACGGTGATCGACCCCACCCAGCCCGGCGCCACGGTGGTCAGCCCCAATCCGTTTTATCAAATCTACGAAGGCGCGGCACTGCTGGCCGGCGCCGACACCTGGTTTGCCCCCAGCGACCCGGCACGCAACTTTGCGGTGGACTGGGCCGCCGTGCCGCAAGCCGTCTGGGAAAAAACGCAATTGCTGTTTGTCTGCTCACCCGGCAACCCGACCGGCGCGGTGATGGGCCTGGACGAATGGAAACTGCTGTTTGAACTGAGCGACCGCTATGGCTTTGTGATCGCCTCGGATGAGTGTTACAGCGAGATTTACTTCCGCGACGAAGCGCCGCTGGGTGGCCTGCAGGCCGCCGCGCAACTGGGCCGCCACGATTTCAAAAACATCATCGCGCTGACCAGCCTGTCCAAGCGCAGCAATGTGCCCGGCATGCGCAGTGGTTTCGTGGCCGGTGATGCGGCCATGATCAAGCCGTTTTTGCTTTACCGCACCTACCACGGCAGCGCGATGAGCCCCATCGTGCAGGCCGCCAGCATCGCCGCCTGGGACGATGAAGCCCACGTCATCGCGAACCGCGCCCTGTACCGCGAAAAGTTCACCAAAGTCACACCGCTGCTGGCCGCTGTGATGGACGTGGCTTTGCCGGATGCCGGCTTCTATCTGTGGGCAAAGATCCCGGACCGGTTTGCCGGCGACGACGCCGCTTTCTCGCGCGAGTTGCTCGCTCTTTACAATGTCGTGGTGTTGCCCGGCAGTTACCTGGCCCGTGAGGCCCAGGGCCACAACCCCGGCGCTGGCCGTATCCGCATGGCGCTGGTGGCCGAAACCGCTGAATGTGTAGAAGCCGCCCAGAGAATTGTTCAATTTATTCAATCCACCTGACCTTCCAAAAATGAACCAAGACCAACTGCAAAGCATCATCAACGCCGCCTGGGACGACCGCGCAAATCTGTCGCCGCAAGCTGCTTCGAAGGAAATTCAGGACGCGGTGGAACACACCATCTCCGAGCTCAATGGCGGCCGCCTGCGTGTGGCCACGCGCCAGGGTGTGGGCCAGTGGACCACGCACCAGTGGATCAAGAAGGCCGTACTGTTGAGCTTTCGCCTGAAAGACAACGTGCTGATGCGCGCCGGTGACCTGGGATTTTTTGACAAGGTGCCGACCAAATTTTCGCACCTGAGCGAGCAGGAGATGAAAGCCAGCGGCGTGCGCGTGGTGCCGCCTGCGGTGGCGCGCCGTGGCAGCTATATCGCCAAGGGTGCGATTTTGATGCCCAGTTATGTGAACATCGGCGCTTATGTGGATGAAGGCACCATGGTCGATGCATGGGCCACAGTGGGCAGTTGCGCGCAGGTCGGAAAAAACGTGCACCTGTCGGGTGGCGTCGGCCTCGGCGGAGTGCTGGAGCCATTGCAGGCGAATCCCACCATCATTGAAGACAACTGTTTCATCGGCGCCCGCTCGGAAGTGGTCGAGGGCGTGATTGTGGAGGAAAACTCGGTCATTTCCATGGGTGTGTACATCGGCCAGAGCACGCCGATTTACGACCGCGAAGCGGACACAGTGACCTATGGCCGCATTCCAGCAGGTTCTGTGGTGGTCTCGGGCAATCTGCCCAAGGCTGGCGGCAAATACTCCCTCTACTGCGCGGTCATCGTCAAGAAGGTGGACGCCAAAACCCGCGCCACGACCAGCCTGAACGACCTGCTGCGCGATTAATCTCCGATGGCTGAAGCACCTACCCCGGCACCGAAAGGCGCAACCTTGAGCACGATGGAACGAATCCTGCGTTTGATGGCCGAAAAAAAGGCCTCTGACGTTTACCTGTCTGCCAACTCCCCGGCGCTGATCAAGATCAATGGCGAGGCCGTACCTATCAACAACCAGGTCCTGCCGGCCGACGCGCCGCGCAACCTGCTGGCCGAGGTGTTGCCACCTGCCCGTATTGAGGAGCTGGAAGAGCTCGGTGAGCTCAACATGGCTTTTCCCGTGGCGGGTGTCGGCAACTTCCGCATCAGCGCGTTCAGGCAGCGCAGCACCTATGCGGCCGTGATCCGCTTTGTGCCGACAGAAATCCCGGCGCTGGAGAGCCTGAAGGTGCCGCCCATACTATCCAGCCTGATCATGGAAAAACGCGGCCTTCTGCTGATGGTGGGCGCCACCGGCGCCGGCAAAAGCACCACCCTGGCGGCCATGATGGACCACCGCAACGCCAAGGCGCCCGGCCATATTTTGACGATTGAAGACCCGGTGGAGTTTTTGTTCACCAACAAAAAATCGGTGGTGAACCAGCGTGAGGTTGGCAGCGACACCCAGTCCCTGCAAGTGGCGCTGAAAAACGCGCTGCGCCAGGCGCCTGACGTGATTTTGATTGGCGAGATACGCGACCGCGAAACCATGTCGGCCGCGATTGCCTATGCGCAGTCGGGCCACCTGTGCCTGGCCACCATGCATGCCAACAACAGCTACCAGGCGCTGAATCGCATCCTGAGTTTTTACCCGGTCGAGGTGCGCAACACCATGCTGGGCGACCTGGGCGCGGCGATGAAGGCGATTGTGTCGCAGCGCCTGCTGCGCACCCAGGCCGGTGGCCGCGCGCCGGCGGTCGAGGTCATGCTCAACACCAAACTGATTTCCGAGTTGATCGAAAAGGGCGATTTTTCCGGCGTCAAGGAAGCCATGGAAAAATCCATGGCCGAAGGATCACAAACCTTTGAGCAGGACATTGCGAGACTGATTGTGGACGGCTCTGTGACGCGCAAGGAAGGCCTGCTGTACTCGGACTCACCCACCAACCTGATGTGGCGCCTGGAGAACGACTTTGCGGCGGCCGCCAAGGCGGAAGAGCCTGAAGAGGACCCGGATGACGAGCCATCGTTCACCGAAATCACGCTGGACGTCAAGCACTGAGCATGTCGAGAACGCTGCAACTCGCTGAGCAACTGATTTCGCGCCCATCGGTCACACCCGAGGACGCCGGCTGCCAGACCATCCTCGTCGCCCGGCTGCAAGCGCTGGGTTTTGAATGCGAAACCGTTGTCAGTGGGCCAGAACACTTCCGGGTCACCAACCTGTGGGCCAAATTCAAGGGTTTTAGCCCTGCGGCCCTTCCCGGGCTTGCGCAGACAGCTCCTGATTCAATAGCACCCCGGACCCTCGTCTTCGCCGGCCACACCGATGTGGTGCCGACCGGCCCGCTCGAGCAGTGGACCAGCCCGCCCTTCACACCCAGCCACCGGGACGGCGTGTTGTACGGCCGCGGCGCGGCCGACATGAAGACCTCGATTGCCGCCATGGTGGTCGCTGTCGAGGAATTTCTGGCGTCCAACCCGCAACCGAATCTGTCCATCGCTTTTCTCATCACCAGCGACGAGGAAGGTCCGTCAGTGGACGGCACCGCCGTGGTGGTGCAGCAGCTCAAGGCGCGCGGCGAGGTGCTGGACTATTGCATCGTCGGCGAGCCGACTTCTGTGGACCAGCTCGGCGACATGATCAAAAATGGCCGGCGCGGCACGCTGAGCGGCAAGCTCGCCGTCAAAGGGGTGCAGGGCCACATCGCCTACCCGCACCTGGCCGACAACCCGATCCACCGCTTTGCACCGGCCCTGGCCGAGCTGGTGGCGACCCAGTGGGATGCCGGTAACGCGTTTTTCCCGGCAACCAGTTGGCAGGTCTCGAATGTGCACGGCGGCACCGGCGCTTCCAACATCATCCCGGGCGAACTGGTGGTGGACTTCAACTTCCGTTTTTCCACCGAGTCGACAGCTGACAGCCTGAAAACCCGGCTTGAAGCCATTCTGAACAAGCACAAGCTGGACTACAGCCTGACGTGGACACTGGGCGGCCAGCCCTTTCTGACCACGCCTGGCGCGCTGGTCCAGGCCGTGAGTGAGTCCATCCAGGCCGAGACCGGCGTGGTGACTGAGCTGTCCACCACCGGCGGCACCAGTGACGGGCGTTTTATCGCCAGCATCTGCCCGCAGTTGATCGAATTCGGTCCCATCAACGCTTCCATCCACAAGATCGACGAACACGTGTTGGTCAGTTCGCTGGACCCGCTGAAAAACATCTACAAAGGCGTGCTGGAGCGCCTGGCCGCTCTGTGAGCGCCGCGCAACCGACGACAGTCATCGCGCTGGTCGAACACTGGGCCGACCGCCTCGAGGCCGCCGGCCTGACCCTGGCCGATGGTTTTGGCCAGGGCACGCTGACCGCTTTTGACGAAGCCGCCTGGCTGGTGCTGTGGCGCCTGGGCCTGCCGCTGGACGAGCTCGATGAAGAGGAAAATACGCCTGTAACTCCCGCCGACGTTGAAAAGGTTGCTATCCTTCTGGAAGCACGCATCAGCACCCGCAAGCCCGCCGCCTACCTCACGCACGAAGCCTGGCTGCAGGGCGTTCCTTTTTATGTCGATGAACGCGTGATCATTCCGCGCTCGCTGATTGCCGAACTGCTGGTCGATGAAAGCATAGACCCCTGGCTCAGCGAATCTACCCACCGGGTGCTGGACCTGTGCACCGGCAATGGCAGTCTGGCCATCCTCGCCGCCATGGCGTACCCGGACGTGGCTGTGGATGCCGCCGACATCAGCACCGACGCGCTGGCCGTGGCGAAAATCAATGTGGACGTGCACGAGCTGCAGCAGCGCATCACGCTGATTACCTCCGACGGGCTGGCCGCCTGCCGCGGCCTGTATGACCTGATTCTGTGCAACCCGCCCTATGTCAACGCCGCCACCATGGCCGCGCTGCCGGCTGAATTCCGGGCCGAGCCTGCGCTGGCCCTGGCCGGTGGCGAAGACGGCATGGACTTCATCAGAAGCCTTTTTCTAAACGCAGCCGCCCATATGAGCGAAAATGCCGTTTTGGTGCTGGAAATCGGCAACGAGCGCGAGAATTTTGAACGCGCCTTTCCCGAGCTGGAACCCCTGTGGTTCGAGACCAGCGCAGGCCCTGACCAGGTTTTGCTGCTCACGCGCCAGCAACTGGCCTGAGTTTGGCCTGAAACCTGCGTGCTGGCTCTCACGGCTGCGAATGCCGAACAATTTGTCTGTTTTAAATGATTACCCTTAAAAACGTGGTGCTGCGTCGCGGCGCCAAAGTGATTCTCGACAGCGCGTCTGTCAGCATGAACCCCGGCGAAAAAATAGGCCTTGTGGGGCGCAATGGCGCGGGCAAGTCCTCGCTGTTTGCCATGCTCAACGGCACGCTGCACGAGGACGGTGGCGAGTTTTACATCCCCGCCCAGTGGCGCATGGCGCAGGTCGCCCAGGACATGCCCGAAACCGAGCAAAGCGCCACCGACTATGTGATCGAGGGCGACGTGGTGCTGCTGGCCGCACAGGCCGAGGTCACTGCCTCCGAAGAAAGCGGCGACGGCGACCGCATGGCCCATGCCTACATGGAGCTCTACGACGCCGGTGCGCACGATGCGCAGGCGCGCGCCCAGGCGTTGATCCTCGGCCTCGGTTTCAAGGTCAGCGAACTGGACAACCCGGTCAACAGCTTTTCCGGCGGCTGGCGCATGCGTTTGCAGCTTGCGCGCGCGCTGATGTGCCCGTCCGACCTGCTGCTGCTCGACGAACCCACCAATCACCTGGATTTGGACGCGCTGGTCTGGCTGGAGGCCTGGTTGCAGCGTTACCAGGGCACCATGCTGGTCATCAGCCATGACCGCGAATTTCTTGACGCCGTGACCGACGTCACGGTGCACATCGAACGCGCCAAACTCACGCGTTACGGCGGCAACTACAGCAAGTTCGAGGACCTGCGCGCCGAACAGATGGCCCTGCAACAAGGCGCCTATTCCAAGCAGCAGGACAAGATCGCGCACCTGCAGAAATTCATTGCGCGCTTCAAGGCCAAGGCCAGCAAGGCCAAGCAGGCGCAAAGCCGGGTCAAGGCGCTGGACCGCATGGAGAAAATCGCGCCGCTGCTGGCCGAGGCCGATTTCACCTTCGAGTTCAAGGAACCGGCAAATCTGCCCAACCCCATGCTGTCTATGCAGAACGCCTACTTCGGCTACCCCGCGCCAGAAGATGCGCCCGAAGGCACGCCGCCCACCACCATCGTGCAGAACGTCAGCAAGTCGGTGCTGGCCGGCCAGCGCATCGGCATCCTGGGCGCCAACGGCCAGGGCAAATCGACCGTGGTCAAGACGATTGCGCGGGCCCTGGCCCCCATCAGTGGCGAGATGACCGAAGGCAAGGGCCTGAACATTGGTTACTTTGCGCAGCAGGAGCTCGACGTGCTACGCCCTGCCGACAACCCGCTGGAGCACATGATCCGCCTGGTCAAGGAAGTCGCCGCAGCCGGCAAGATGGGCAACCAGCCGACGCGTGAGCAGGACCTGCGCAGTTTCCTGGGCAACTTCAACTTCAGCGGCGACATGGTCAAGCAGTCCGTCGGCAGCATGAGCGGCGGCGAAAAAGCCCGGCTGGTGCTGTGCATGATCGTCTGGCAACGCCCCAACCTTCTGCTGCTTGACGAGCCGACCAACCACCTGGACCTGGCCACGCGCGAGGCACTGTCGATGGCGCTCAACGAGTTTGAAGGCACGGTCATGCTGGTCAGCCACGACCGGGCCTTGCTGCGTGCGGTGTGCGACGAGTTCTGGATGGTGTCCCAGGGCGGTGTTGCGCCATTTGACGGCGACCTGGACGACTACCAGAAATACCTGCTCGATTACGCGAAGCGTCAGCGCGAAGAAGCCAAAAAAGCCGGCAGTGCCCCCGCGCCGGCTCCGGACGCTATCAAAAACGCAGCTGTTTCCGCACAGCCGGCAAGGGCTGGTGGCAGTTTTGATACTAAAAAACCAGTCGACAGGAAGGTCGATGCGCAACGCCGCCAGCAGCAGTCCGACAGCACCAAACCGTTGCGCAAGGAGCTGGAAAAAATTGACCAGCAGATGCAGGGCCTTGCCACCGAGCGTGACCAGTTGCAGGCCAGACTGGCCAGTACCACCGCCGCGCTGGAGCTGGCCCAAACCGGCAAGCGCCTCAAAACCATCGACGGCGAGCTGGGCACACTGGAAGAACGCTGGCTGGAATTGACCGAGCAGATCGAAACCGCCACTGCCTGACAAGCACTTGGGCTGACGACCCTAACGCTGCCTGGCATTTCGCGTTAAAGTGACTTTCATGCCCACCGCCCTCCAAATGGCTGCTGATGACGCAGCCCTCTCTGCCGCCGTCACCCGCAGCCGCAAACTGCTGCACAAGCGCGCTGTGGTCGCTGCTGCCGCCAGCGCCGTGCCGGTGCCCGGCCTGGACTGGGCGGTGGATGCCGCCATGTTGTCCCGGCTGATCCCCGAGATCAACAAGGAGTTCGGCCTGACGCCGCAACAGCTCGACCAGCTCGACCCCAAAAAACGCGACCAGGTACAAAAAGCTGTTACTGTCGTCGGCTCGGTGTTGATCGGAAAATTCATCTCCAGAGACCTGATCCTCAAGGCTGCCACCAAAATCGGCATGCGATTGACCACCAAGCAGCTCGCCAAATACGTGCCCTTCGCCGGGCAGATCGTCGCCGCCAGTGTCGGGTATGCCGCGATTCGCTACCTGGGTGAAGAACACATGAAGGACTGCATCCGCGTGGCGCAGCAGGCACAGCTGGAGGTGCCACTTCTTGGGTATGCCGGTTAACTACAAGCCAATACCCCCGGTGGGACCGCGGTTTTGATCCTGTGAATTCCCGGTCTTCCTTGCAACCGGCGATTCCAGGGGCAGACAGGCTACTTGGCTCCTAGATATGCGCCATGGGTTGCGGTGCGTGCCGAAGATGCAGAGACAGGCCCAGTGCTTCCATGTGATTGCCATTGCGGCTCAGGATGGTTTGAGCCAAAGGCAGAAACTGCTCTTCTTCGAAGCGGGCATGGGCTGTGTAGGCCTGTGCCAGCTCCTGCACCGCAGCCGTGTCCAGATCAGACGCGCTGGCTTTGGCCACCGCCCTGACGGCCGGCTCCAGGCTTTTCCAGCGCGCCTCTATCATGCGGTGCTCCTCGGTCAGCCGCCGGATGATGGCGCGTACCTTGTCCGCCTCCGGCCCTGCAACCGCACTGCGCAACACGGCGGGAAACAGCTCGTTTTCCTCGTCCGCGTGATGTACAAACACCGCCTCCCTGAACAAGCTCAGTGTCTGCGCAGCAACTGTCCGGGCCCGGACCGCAGCCGCCTGCAAGACCGGCAGTTCCTCGAAGGCCTGCAACTGCGACAGGATGCCCACATGGCATTGTGAGAAGCTGGTCAGCGGTCCATTGCTGGTATCCATGTCAGACGCGGCGGGATCGGTACTCATGCCCTCAATGTAGGGGCAGATGGCGCGCACAGCTTGACCCACATCAAGAAAGTGGCGCTTGCGGCCGCAGCTGTTTTGCCGGCTTGGTCTGGAAAGACTGGCCGCCGAAGCTCGGCAGGGCCGGCCACACCCGGCCGGACTCCTGATTGCTGGCTACCTTGCCGGTCTGGCAGGCCGCGCGGATCAGCCGCGCCGTCGGGTTGGGCAGCATGTCCCGAAACGGCATCCAGCGCGGATTGGCCTCGGTGTAAATCGAGGTCTGGCCAGCACCACCGCCCTCCCCCAACACCTCCTGCAATTATGGGACGACAGTCCGGGCGGGCCCGCGTTCCAATACGCCGGGCTTGTGCATCAGCCCCCACTAGGCGCACAAAAGTATCCACTCCGGGAGCCATCATGGGTCCATTCAAACTGGGAACAACCTCGCTTCGCGAACTCGACGGTGTCCATGCCGATCTGGTCGCCGTAGTGCAAAGGGCCATCGTCCTGACCGCGCAGGATTTCAGTGTGCACGACGGCATACGCACGCTGGCCGATCAGCAGCGACTGGTGGCCAAGGGTGCCAGCCAGACACTGGATTCACGCCACCAGACAGGCCACGCTGTGGGCCTGGCGCCCTATATCAACGACAAGCTGCGCTGGGAATGGGAGCCGATATACATGATTGCCGATGGGGTGCGGGTAGCGACGCAAGAGCTAAAGATACCGCTGCGCTGGGGCGGCGCATGGGACATCGACTTCACCGCGTCCAGCGAATCAACCGAGGACCGGGTGGCGCGGTAGGTGGCCAGGCGCAAGGCGGTCAACCTGCGCGCGTTCATAAATGGACCCCACTTCGAGCTGACCAGGACAAGCTACCCCTAGCTAGGCCGCACAATCGGAGCATGCAAGCCATCTCCCGCGCAATCAGCCTGCCGCTTTACGACATTGCCGCTACGCGGCATTTTGAGCAGACAGCGGGAGCCACGCTGCCCGCCCACACCCTGATGCAGCGCGCCGGCCTAGCGGCTGCCCGTCTGAGCCTGGCGCTGGCGCCGCATGCGCAGCACATCTGGATAGCCTGCGGGCAGGGCAACAATGGCGGCGACGGCCTGGAAGCCGCGATCCATCTGCACCAATGGGGGAAAAACGTGACCGTGACCTGGCTGGGCGCGCATGCCAACGCCCGGGTTCCGGCCGACGCCCTGTCTTCGCGCGCCAGGGCGCAGGCAGCCGGGGTCACGTTTGCAGACGTGCCGCCCGCCGACTTCGACTTCGCCCTGGACGCTTTGCTGGGCATAGGCGCTGCGCCACGAACAGCCGAGGCAGGGACCCGCTCTGATGCGCTCGCACACTGGCTGGCGCTGCTGCGCGGCAGCTCTCAGCCTGTGCTCGCACTGGACATTCCGAGCTTGCTCGATGCGGATACAGGCACTGACCTTGTTGTTGAATCTGCTATTGAATCAGTAGCTGCTCACGCCCAACAACAAACGGTTGGAGCCCGCTTTACCTTGACATTTTTGACCCTGAAGCCCGGCTTGTTCACTGGCGCGGGGCGCGACCTGACCGGTCAGATCTGGTGGGATGATCTGGGCATGGCCCTTGGCGACACGCCTGCGCCAGCACCCGCACCCCGCGCCTGGCTGCTGGGCCGGGACCGTGTGAATCCGCGCAGCCGGGACCATGCCCTTCATGCCAGCCACAAAGGCAGTTTTGGCGACGTCGCCATCCTGGGCGGAGAATCTGGTTCTTCGACCCATATGGCCGGGGCTGCACTGCTGGCCGGACGGGCCGCGCTGCATGCCGGGGCGGGCCGGGTGTTTGTGGCCCTGCTGGGGCAAGCGGGTTTAACGGTCGATCCGCAGCAGCCGGAGCTGATGTTCCGAAGCCCTGCCGCCCTGGACTTCAAGAACCAGGTGGTGGTGTCTGGCTGTGGCGGCGGAGATGCAATAGCCGCGGTGCTGCCCCGGGTCTTGTCCAGCGCGGCTGCAGCCGTGCTGGACGCCGACGCGCTGAACGCGATCAGCCGGGATTGCCAGTTGCAGGCCCAGTTGCGCGCCCGCCGGGGTCGCGCCTACCGCACGGTGTTGACGCCGCACCCGCTGGAAGCAGCGCGCCTGCTGGGCAGCAGTGCTGGCGCTGTGCAGGCCGACCGTTTTCATGCCGCGCGCCAGCTGGCCGAACAATTCCAGTGCGTCGTAGTGCTCAAGGGCTCGGGCACCGTGATAGCCGCCCCGGGCCAGATCGCGCTGGTCAACGCGACAGGCAACGCGCGGCTGGCCACGGCAGGTACTGGGGATGTGCTGGCGGGCATGCTGGGGGCTTTGCTGGCCGGCGGCCAGACTGCATTGGAGGCGGCCTGCAACGCCGTTTTCCAGCACGGCCAGCTGGCCGACGATTGGCCGCTGTTCCACCCGGGACAGGTCCTGACAGCAGGTCGGTTAGCCCAAAACCATCAAGCCAATTTGTAGCAACAGGATCAGCACCAGCGCAGACAGGTCTATGCCGCCAATTGCCGGGATGAAGCGCCGCAGCGGCGCCAACAAGGGCTCGGCCAGCCGGCCCAGCAGGCCGTAGATGGCAGAGCCCGGTTGCAGCCAGGACAAAAGCGCGTACACCAGTACCACTGCAAAAGCGAGTTGCAAGGCCACCCGTATCAGCATCTTCAGGCCTGCCAGCAAAAGCACAGGCAGCATCTCGGCCACCAGATTCAGCAAGGCGCCCGCGAGGGCGGCCCACAATACCGCGTACAGCAGCGCAAGCAGCAAGGCGGCCAGCAGGCTGGCCCAATCCACGCGCGATTGCGCCACCGATTTGGGTAAAACCCGGCGCAAAGGCTTGACGAGCCAGTCGCTCACCGCCATGACAAAGAGGCCCGGCTGGGCACGCATGTTGATGCGCAGGAAGTTCATCCAGGCCCGCAGCAGCGCTGACCCAATCAGCACAAAAAACAGGGTGTCGAGCAGAAAAGACAGGATACGGATCAGCATGATGGCTCGGGCTAGCGCCTTGGTTTCTTGCTTTGCTTGCGCCCGGCGCTGGCCGCCGACTTCTTGACCGCCGCCTTCAGCGCCTGGATCGGGGATTTCTGCGCCCTGCCTGCGGCCGGGGCACCACCGCGCCCACCGGTACTACGCTCCCCGGCGCGCTTGTCGCCGCGGGCGCCGCCACGCTCGCGCTGCTCGCCAGGCGTCCGCTGCGACGACCTTTCCTGATCGGGAAGGTCGGAACCCCGGCCGCCGGCCTTGTCCTTCATTGCGCGTGTCAGCAGCTCTTCGCCCTCGCGCACCAGGCGGAAATCGATTTTTCGGCCGTCCAGATCGACCCGGCTGACCTGAACCCGCACCCGCGTACCGATGGCGTAACGAATGCCGGTGCGCTCGCCACGCAGCTCCTGGCGTGCCTCGTCAAAGCGGAAGTATTCGCCACCGAGTTCGGTAATGTGTACCAGTCCCTCGACATACATTGCGTCAAGCGTGACAAAAATACCGAAATTGGTGGCTGCAGTGACCACACCGCCAAACTCTTCGCCCAGATGCTCACGCATGTATTTGCACTTGAGCCAGGCTTCCACATCGCGGCTGGCCTCATCGGCGCGTCGCTCATTGGCGCTGCAATGCAGGCCAGCAGCCATCCAGGCCAATTGGTCCACACTGGCTTTTTTGGGCTTCTGGTCAGGATCCTTGACCCGCGAGGCGAGTCGCTTGGACAGTTTGGCCTCTGCCTCACCCGGTGTCGGCAGAATCGGCAATTCGTACTTGCTTTTGTTCAGCACCGCCTTGATCACGCGGTGCACCAGCAGATCGGGGTAGCGCCGGATCGGGCTGGTGAAGTGGGTGTAGGCCTCGTAGGCCAGGCCAAAGTGGCCGCTGTTCATGGGCGTGTAAATCGCCTGCTGCATGGAGCGCAGCAGCATGGAATGAATCTGCTGCGCATCCTGCCGGTCCTTGGTGGCCACCGCAATCTGTTGAAACTCGCCCGGCGTCGGGTCATCGCTGATGCTCATGCCCAGGCCGATCGCCTTGAGGTAATTGCGCAGCATGTCCTTCTTCTCGGGGGTTGGCCCCTCATGCACACGGAACAGGCCCACATGTTTGCTTTGTGCAATGTAGTCCGCCGAGCAGACGTTGGCGGCCAGCATGGCCTCTTCAATCAAGCGATGCGCCACGTTGCGTGTGCGCGGAACAATCTTCTCGATGCGTCCGGCCTCGTCGCAGACGATCTGCGTCTCGGTGGTTTCAAAATCCACCGCGCCGCGCACCCCGCGCTCCTTGAGCAGTGCCTGGTACACGTCATGCAGGTCCAGCAGGTGCGGCACCAGCGCCTTGCGCTGCGCCGCTTCAGGGCCACGGGTATTGGCCAGCACGGCTGCCACCTCGGTGTAGGTAAAACGCGCGTGGCTGAACATCACCGCCGGGTAAAACTGGTAGGCGTGTACATCGCCTTTGGCGGTGACCAGCATGTCGCAGACCATACACAAACGTTCCACATTCGGATTGAGCGAACACAGTCCGTTGGACAACTTTTCCGGCAACATGGGAATCACGCGGCGCGGAAAATAAACACTGGTGGCCCGGTCATAGGCGTCGACGTCGATGGCGCTGCCGGTTTCGACATAGTGGCTGACATCGGCAATCGCGACCAGCAGGCGCCAGCCTTTGCCACGCCCGACCTTGGCCGGCTCGCAATAAACCGCATCATCAAAGTCGCGCGCATCCTCGCCGTCGATGGTGACCAACGGCACGTCGGTCAGATCAATGCGGTGTTTTTTGTCTTGCGGTCGCACTGAATCGGGCAAGGTACGTGCAAGTGCCAGTGCGGCATCACTGAACTCGTGCGGTACACCGTATTTACGCACGGCAATTTCAATCTCCATGCCAGGGTCGTCAATCTCCCCCAGCACCTCCTTGACCCGTCCAACAGGTTGCCCGAACAGCGCGGGCGGCTCGGTCAGCTCAACCACGACGATCTGCCCTGGTTTGGCAGAACCGGTGGCGCCCTTGGGCACCAGCACGTCCTGGCCATAACGCTTGTCTTCAGGCGCCACCAGCCAGACACCGCTCTCCTGCAACAGCCGGCCGATGATGGGGTTGGTGGAACGTTCAATGATTTCCGTCACGCGCCCCTCGGGGCGATTTTTGCGGTCGTGCCGCACAATCCGCGCCTTGACGCGGTCCTTGTGCAGCACGGCGCGCATTTCATTGGGCGGCAGATAGATGTCGGCTTCCCCGTCATCACGCTGGACGAAGCCATGGCCATCACGGTGACCCGAGACAGTGCCTTCGAATTCGGCAAGCAGGCCGGCGCCCGGGCTGCTGTGTGTACTTGTTTTGATAAGAAATCTCTCTTTTTTTGAGATGGTTAACGAGGGTTCAGGAATTCAGGAAACGGTGCAAAAACTGCGCCTGAATTCGTGGGGTCTTTGGGTGCTTGAAGCGTCCAGAACGGCGCTGCATGGCAGCGCGCGGTTGATGCTTTCTGCAGGGCGGTATCCAGCGTTTCACGGCTTGCATCACGCGGTAATTTTTTGGAATTCGGCTCAGAAAATCGATTTTGTAATGGTACACTGCTGGCTGTGCCCGGGTGGCGGAATTGGTAGACGCGCACGGTTCAGGTCCGTGTATCGCAAGATGTGGAGATTCGAGTTCTCTCCCGGGCACCAGATACATCCAGTCCAGTAAAACTGGCAATCGAAAGGCCGCTGTACATCCAGTGGCCTTTTTGTTTTCGGCGCAGCTTGCGCAGCCGGTTCTGATGCAAATTTTCAGACCGGCACGGCCACCAGATCATGGCCCTGCGTACCCACAATACGCGCCCGTGTGAACTCACCGACTTTCAGGGTCTTGCTGATTTTTTCAGGCGGCAGCAGTTTCACGACGCCATCAATTTCCGGGGCATCGGCATAACTGCGGCCCACGCCACCTTTTTTGCCCATGCCAGGCGCCGAATCGACCAGCACCTGCATTGTCTTGCCAACACGCTGCTGCAACTTCGCGGCAGACACAGCTTCGGCAACTTCCATGAAACGTGCCCGACGTTCTTCACGCAGTTCCAGCGGCAACATGCCGGCAAGGCCATTGGCCGTCGCACCGTCCACCGGGCTGTAGGCAAAACAACCCGCCCGGTCTATCTTCGCTTCACGCATGAAATCGAGCAGATGCTCAAACTCGGCTTCCGTTTCACCTGGAAAGCCGGCAATGAAGGTACTGCGGATGACAATTTCAGGGCACATCTCACGCCAGCGTGCAATACGCTCCAGGTTTTTTTCTCCGCTGGCGGGTCGCTTCATGCGCTTGAGAACATCCGGGTGACTGTGCTGCAAGGGCACATCCAGATAAGGAAGAACCTTGCCGGTAGCCATCAGCCCGATCACATCGTCGACGCTCGGGTAGGGGTAGACGTAATGCAGTCGTACCCAGGCGCCATAAGGTTCGGCGATGTCGCCCAGCGCCTGCACCAGTTCCAGCATGCGCGTCTTGACCGGTTTGCCGTCCCAGAAACCGGTGCGGTATTTGACATCGACACCATTCGCGGAGGTGTCCTGGCTGATCACCAGCAGCTCCCTGACGCCGCCTTCAAACAGCGCGCCTGCTTCATTGAGCACATCGCCAATCGGCCGCGACACCAGGTCGCCGCGCATGGAGGGGATGATGCAGAACGTGCAACGGTGGTTGCAGCCTTCGCTGATCTTCAGGTACGCATAATGGCGCGGCGTAAGCTTGATGCCGGCGATACCAAAGGAATTGGGCACCAGATCGACAAAGGGGTCGTGCGGTTTAGGCAGGTTCAGGTGCACCGCGTCCATCACTTCCTGCGTGGCATGCGGCCCGGTCACCGCAAGCACGCTGGGGTGCATCTGCCGCACCAGGTTGCCTCCGCCCTCACCGGCCTTTGCACCCAGGCAGCCGGTGACAATGACCCGGCCATTTTCAGCCAGCGCTTCGCCAATCGTGTCCAGGCTCTCCCTGACGGCGTCGTCAATGAAGCCGCAGGTGTTGACGATCACCAGATCGGCGCCCTCAAAGGTTTTGGAGGTCTGGTAACCCTCGGCATTGAGTTGCGTGAGGATCAGCTCGGAATCGGTCAGGGCTTTCGGGCAGCCGAGGCTGACAAAACCGACGCGGGGTGCGGAATTTTTGGTGGATGACACCGGGGTGGCTAGGGCTTGGCTCATGCCCCTATTGTCTCAGAGCGGCGTGCCGCGCGGAGCCGACACCCCATGAAGCCCGATGGGACGTCAGCGTTTGAGGCCCAGAGCTGCCAGCATCTGTTCGCTTTGCTTTTGCATCTGCTCCTGCATCTGCGTGAACACGGTTTTTGACTGCTCGACATAGCTACCCATCATGCCCTGCATGGTCGGCGACTGCGCATTGATGAACTGGGCCCAGGCTTCCGGCGTCAATGCCTTGGACTGCTCGGACATCTTGAGTTGAAGATCCATGAAGGACTGGACATTTTTTTCCAGGTACATACCCATGAAACTTTGCATCGCATTGCCGTAAAAACGGATGATGTTTCCGAGAACGGCTTCGGTAAACATGGGTGCGCCGCCGGTTTCTTCTTCCAGAATGATCTGCAGCATGATGCTGCGCGTCAGGTCTTCATTGGTCTTGGCATCGCGAACGACAAAATCGGTGCTGTCCATGACCAGTTGTTTGACTTCGGTGAGCGTGATGTAGGACGATGTATCGGTGTCGTAGAGGCGGCGATTCGGATATTTTTTGATGACCCGCGGTGACGCAGCCTTGCCATTGCCGGCACGAGTGCCGGCCACCTTGTCGGCACTGGCCGCCGGGTCAGGGGTATGGCCCGTGGACTGGCTGCTGGACTTGCTTTTTGACACTGCGCGAACTCCTGTGAATGACTGACCATGACTGTGCACCGGTCATGATCACATTCTAGAAAGTATGCATGCCCGCAATCCCCTTGGTTTACCCTGTGCGAACCCTGTGGACGACAGGTGAAGGGAAAACAATTTCCGGAAATTGGTAGGCGCGATTGGACTCGAACCAACGACCCCCACCATGTCAAGGTGGTGCTCTAACCAGCTGAGCTACGCGCCTAAGGACTGTTCGACCTCTCAATTGTAGCAGAGCAAAACATGAACCCGACCTTCATTCACACCGATCAGTCCTCAACGCCTGCGTGCCGAGCGCACGCCGCCGACACCGGCGACTAAAGCCAGCACCTGGGCCAGGCGGCCTGAATCAGCAACCTCCACGGTAAATGTCATCCAGGCCGTACCGCCCCGGTTGTCCTTGACCGAGGTGGTCTGGACACCGATGACATTCATCTTTTCTCTGGCAAACACCTCGGAAATATCGCGCAGCAATCCCTGCCGGTCTGCCGCTTCCACCGACACATCCACAGGAAAAACCAGTCCATCGCTGCTTTTGGGCCGGCTCCACTCCACCTCGATCACACGATCAGGGCTACCGCCCGCCATGTTGCGAAAATTGCTGCAATCGCTGCGGTGGATACTCACACCTTTGCCCTTTGTGACGAACCCCAGAATGGCATCTGGTGGTGCCGGCTTGCAGCATCGGGCCAGTTGTGTCAACAAGGAATCAATCCCGACCACCAGCACACCACCTTTGCGCGCGCGTTCGGACGCCTTGTCCGGCTGGCGCGGTTTTTTAGCCAGGACATAGTCGTCCTGCGTGGGTGCTGCGGGGGGCGGGTTGAGCAGGTTCTCTATGGTGCGCAGCGACAGCTCGTCTTTGCCAACCACTTCAAAAAGATCGTCGGCACTTTTGAAACCCAGCTGCGCCGCCACATCTTCGAGTTTCATCGCGGTTTTGCCTTCGCGCTGAAGAAGTTTTTCCACCGCCTCCCGGCCGCGCGCCACGGTTTGCGCCATGGCCTGCGCGTTGAACCAGGCGCGTACTTTTGAACGCGCGCGGTGGCTTGCCAGAAAACCCAGATCGGGATTGAGCCAGTCTCGCGAGGGACCACCCTCTTTGGTGGTCACAACTTCCACCGTCTGTCCGTTTTGCAGCGCCGTGTTCAGCGGCACCATGGCGCCGTCAATACGCGCACCCCGGCAGCGATGGCCCAAGCTGGTGTGGACGCTGTAGGCAAAATCCAGCGCGGTGGCGCCCTGCGGAAGTTCAACCACCGCAGCATCGGGCGTGAGCACGTAAATACGGTCTTCAAACAAGCCCTCGTCGCCTTCACGCGCTTTCGCAGATACCGGGCCCGACAATTCTCGCTCCCAGGCAAGCAACTGCCGCAACACGGCAATTTTGGCGTCGTATTCGCTGCTGGCCGAAACGCCGGCATAACCTTTTGCACCCGCTTCCTTGTAAGCCCAGTGCGCCGCCACCCCGTGCTCTGCATGGTCATGCATGGCCTGGGTGCGAATCTGGATTTCTACGGCGCGCTGGCCGGTATCACGCACCACGGTGTGCAGCGACTGGTAACCATTGGATTTGGGTTTGGCGATGTAGTCATCAAATTCACCATCCACCGGCTCGAAGTTCGAATGCACAAAGCCGAGCGCCGCATAACAACCTTTCACGTCTGCGGCAATCACGCGCAAGGCGCGGATATCGAAGACCTGCTCGAAGTCGAGTGACTTGCCGCGCATCTTTTTCACAATGCTGTAAATATGTTTGGGCCTGCCCTGCACCAGCGCTGCGATGCCGTTTTTGTTGAGCTCGCCTTCAAGCTGCGCGCGCAGGCCCTCCATGAAGCCCTCGCGCTCTACCCGCTTCTGGTCCAGCAAGCGTGCTATTCGCTTGTAGGTTTCCGGCTCCAGAAAGCGAAACGACAGGTCCTCCATTTCCCACTTGATCTGCCAGATACCCAGCCGATTGGCCAGGGGCGCAAACACCTGCAGGGATTCCTGCGCCACGGCCAGCGGCGCCGGCTCCCGGATCGCCGCAAAGTAACGAAGGGTTTGCAGGCGGGACGCCAGCCTGAGCATCACCACACGCAGATCGCGTGAAAACGCCAACAGCATCTTGCGCACGTTTTCGGTCTGTGCGGCAGCGTCTTCGAGCTTCACGCGCGCATCGACGGCACGCGCCTGCTTCTGCACATGGACCAGCTTGGTGGTCTCGATCGCCAGTGCCGCAAAGTTGGGGCCAAAGGCCTTGGCAATCACCTCTTGCGGCTTGTTCAGGTGCGCGCAGGCATACACCAGATAGGTAGCTGCCTGCATTGCCTCTGAGCCGCCAATCGCCTTGAGGATGGCGGCCACCGCATCCGCATGGGCGAGGATATTCTCGCCAGTGTCCAGCATTTCACTGGCGATGAGGGGTTCTGCAAAAGCCCGGGCGCGGGCCAGGGCCTGCGGCTGGTCCGGCAGGCTGTCGGCCGTCGCCCTGACGATGGTCGCGCTGGAACCGGCCAGGGGGGCACCGGGACCGGCGCCGGCATTTTTCATGACGGGTGGCATTTCAACACGGGAGGTCAGACAAGCAGGAAATCACCCACGGTGCTGACCTGGTCCATGGCAACCAGCGTGGGCGCGTGCCCCACACCTTCAAACTCAATCACGCGCGCCTTGGGCCCACGCTGCGCCATGGCCTGCGCCGTAGCATGGCTGAGCAAATCAGAATTGGCACCACGCAGAATCAGCGTCTGCGCCTGGATGTTGTCATACAGCTGCCACAGCAGGACTTCCCCCTCGCGTGCCGAGGCCTCGGTGACTGCACGAACCGGCACCGCGATGGCCGGGTCGTAATGCAACATCACCGCACCATTGAGCGCGCCGGGCACAGGCTTGAGCATCGGACGCGACAATGCGAGCCATTGTTCAGGGGTGTGGGGGCCAAAACTGGTTGATATGGCCCACATCGCATCGGCGGCATGTTGCACTGATGCAAATTGCCCCGCCTTGCCGAGATATGCCGCAATCCGCATGATCGCCTGCCATTCGACGACCGGCCCCACATCGTTGAGAACCAGTTTATGGACTGGCTGCGGTAGAGGCAACCCGGGCTGGCCAGCTATCGCCATGCCGATCAGGCCGCCCATGCTGGTGCCCACCCAATCCAGGGTGGCGATGGGGGACTGCTGCTGCAGGTGCGCCAGCAGGACCAGCATGTCAGCAGCGTATTGCGGAATCTGATAACCCATGGGGTCCTGGAGCCAGTCGCTCCGGCCACGGCCCACCACATCGGGGCAGACGACGCGCACATCGTCACAGAGATATCGGGCCAGCACGTCAAAATCCCGGCCCTGGCGCGACAGGCCATGAACACACATCACCACATGCGGATTGGCGGGGTCACCCCACTGCCAATAGGCCATGCGGTGCCCACCCGAAACATCGGGGCAGGATACGTAGTTCAGCGTAGGTTCAGTCATGGACAAACGAAAGCAGGTTGAAGGCTGATAATTGCGAACAGGACACGGCGTTTTTGAAAGCGCTTCATGGCATCGTAAATCATCCGGAGGAAAATTCATGCTCAAAGGCAAAACTGCTCTCGTCACGGGCTCCACCAGCGGTATCGGTCTGGGCATTGCAACTTCGCTCGCAGCGCAGGGTGCCAACATCGTGCTCAACGGTTTTGGGGACGTGGAAAGCCCGAAAGCGGCCATCGCGGCCATGGGCGTGAAGGTGGCCTATCACGGCGCAGACATGAGTAAGCCGGCCGAGATTGAAGACATGATGAAGTTTGCCGCTGCACAGTTTGGCCAGGTGGACATCCTGGTCAACAACGCGGGGATCCAGCATGTGGCGAAGATAGAGAATTTTCCAGTAGAGCGCTGGGATGCGGTGATTGCCATCAACCTCAGCAGCGCCTTCCACGCCACGCGCCTGGCACTGCCTGCCATGCAGGCAGCCAATGGGGGCAAAGGCTGGGGCCGCATCATCAACGTTGCCTCGGTTCACGGCCTGGTCGGATCGGCTGAAAAATCTGCCTATGTGGCCGCCAAACACGGCATTGTGGGGCTGACCAAAGTCACGGCACTCGAGAACGCCACCACCGGCGTGACCTGCAACGCCATTTGCCCCGGCTGGGTACTGACGCCGCTGGTGCAAAAGCAGGTGGATGCCAAGGCAGCGGCTGGCGGCATCTCCAACGAGCAGGCCACACAGTTGCTGCTAGGGGAGAAAGAGCCATCGATGCAATTCACAACCCCGGAAGAACTGGGCGCGCTGGCGGTATTTTTCTGCTCCTCAGCTGGCAACAACGTTCGCGGTGTCGCGTGGAACATGGATGGCGGCTGGGCCGCGCAGTAATCCAACAGCGCCGCTGCAAGAAGACCATGCAAAGAAAAAGCCCCAAGTCAAAGCAACTTGGGGCTTGAATCTGGTGGGCGGTGCAAGTTTCGAACTTGCGACCCCTGCAGTGTGAATGCAGTGCTCTACCCCTGAGCTAACCGCCCTATGTGGTCAGCCTCAGATTATAAGGGGTTTTGTCAGGCATCGGCCAGCGCGCGCCAGACAGTTTTGCCTTTGCTGCTTTTGTCGATGTCGGCCAGCAGCACTTCGTGGGCCGCAAGCTCTTGCTCATTGGCGCACAGCAGCGGCAGATCGAACTGGCGCAAGTCGATAAGAACAGTGCTACCGCCCTCCTGCGAGCTGCTTCCCTCCTCCATCACCAGCGAATTCTGGCCCCGCGTGAGGTTGATGTACACGTCGGCCAGCAGCTCTGCATCAAGCAGCGCGCCGTGCAGGGTACGGCCCGAGTTGTCCACATCAAGACGGTCACACAGCGCGTCCAGTGAATTGCGTTTTCCCGGGAACAGCTCCTTGGCCATCATCAGACTGTCAGTCACCTTGGCTATGGAGCGGGTGATCGGCTCGCGCCCTATCAGCTCAAGCTCCTTGTTCAGGAAGCTGATGTCAAAAGGTGCGTTGTGGATGATCACCTCGGCGCCCTGCAGGTAGGCCAGCAGTTCATCGGCAATGGCCGCAAACTTCGGCTTGTCGCGCAGGAACTCGTTGCTGATGCCGTGCACCTTGAGCGCGTCCTCATGGCTGTCGCGCTCGGGGTTCAGGTAGAAGTGTTTGTTGCTGCCGGTGAGCTTGCGGCCCAGCAGTTCAACGCAGCCGATTTCGATGATGCGGTCGCCGTTTTCAGCGGACAGACCGGTGGTTTCAGTATCCAGAAAAATTTGGCGCATGGCTGCATTGTAGGGATAGGAATCGCACCGTTTTTGCCGGTCCAAATCCGAAAGACTGCTAAATCTCTGGCGCAAGCACCTCGGCGTACTCGTAAAGCGTCTGAAGCACTTTTTGCCCGCGCGGGTCCGCAGTTTCGGACAACACATCCAACTCAGCCAGAAAGGCATCGACATTGCGTGCTCCGTTTTCACCTTCCAGCAGGCGCGCCGCGCGATGGGCTTCCCAGCGCTCCATGTGTTCAGGCGACAGGGTATCCGGGAAATTGCGGGCGCGGTAACGGAACATCAGCTCTTCCAGCCGTTCATCATCAAAGCCTGTGCGGCTATGCGCCAGCTCTGCGGGTGGCAGCGCGCGCAGCTGATTCAGTCGACGCCGATCAGCGTTGTTGATGAAGCCGCCGTACAGGTCTTCGTCCACATCGGACGTGCGCTCTTTGGGACGCGCAAACACCTCGGGCCAGATCGCGCTCATGTCGGGCAGACCGGCAGCTTTTTCGGCGTTACGCAGCGCGGCTTGAATATCTATGCCCCACTTGGCCGCCATCACATCGCTCAGGGTGCCCAGCTTGCGTACCACCATCGGTGACTTGTTCAGGTGCACCGACTTGAGTGGCAGGCGCGTCACACCTTCGGGCAGCTCAGCGGTTTTGCTGAACAGGCGCTGGCGCAAAGTGACTACGTCGAGGAGCGGCAACTCCGCGGGGTCGTGCGCCAGGTCCCAGGCCAGCAACTCGTTTTTGTTCGAGGGGTGCATGGCCAGCGGCCACATCACGGCCATGCAACCGCGCTCGGGCGGGAACATGCCCGACACATGCAAAAACGGCTGCGCCGTCTGCGGGCTGGTGGGCAGCCCCAGCTCGGCGGCCACGCGGTCTTTCTTGTGCAAACCCAGACAGAAGTCGAACAGCTTGGGCTGGACCTGACGGATCAGTCTGGCCAGCGCAATGGTGGCACGCACGTCTGACAATGCATCGTGTGCCGCCTCGTGCAACAGGCCATTGGCGCGCGCCAGATCTTCGAGCTTGAAGCTGGGACGCAAAGCCTCGGCTTCACCTGGCCGGCGCTCGTCCGGTTTCATGGGCCATTGAATACCTTCTGGCCGCAAGGCATAGGCCATGCGCACCACATCGAGCAGGTCCCAGCGGCCACAGTCGTTTTGCCACTCGCGCGCATACGGGTCGATCAAATTGCGCCACAACAGGTGACGCGTCACCTCGTCGTCAAAACGTATGGTGTTGTAGCCGACGCCGATGGTGCCGGGCGCGGCCAGCACGGCTTCAATGCGCGCCGCGAAGCTGTGTTCGGGCAGGCCGCGCTCAAGGCACAGCTGAGGCGTGATGCCGGTGATCAGGCAGGACGCCGGGTCAGGCAGGTAGTCGCTGGCTGGCTGGCAATACAGCATCAGCGGCTCGCCGATTTCGTTGAGCTCGGCGTCGGTGCGAATACCGGCAAACTGCGCCGGTCTATCCCGGCGCGTGTTCAGGCCGAAGGTTTCGTAATCGTGCCAAAGAAAGGTGTGTGTCGCCATGGGTGGGTGCTGGTCTGTCCATGTTATGTATGAAATCGGCCTCCAGCCCTTATCTGACATGCGTAAGCAGCTATTATTAGGATAGCAAATCGAACGCAAAAAAAGGCCGGCAGCGCCATGCTACCGGCCTTTTTGCTCAAAGCTCAAAAAAATTCGGCAGCACTCAGTCGGCGGTGGCCTCTTCCGGTTCGGGCTTGGCTTTGCCCTCTTTCTTCGGCAGCGGCTGGATGTCGAGCACGACCTCGCCGTTTTCCACACCTTTTTCATCGGTCGTGACTTTCATGTCCACCGTCAAGCGGCCGCCATCGATCAAGCGTCCGAACAGCAACTCGTCGGCCAGTGCGCGGCGGATGGTGTCCTGGATCAGGCGTTGCATCGGGCGTGCACCCATCAGTGGATCGAAGCCTTTTTTACCGAGGTACTTGCGCAGCGTGTCGGTGAAGGTCACGTCCACCTTCTTCTCGGCCAGCTGGGTTTCGAGCTGGAGCAGGAACTTGTCGACCACACGCAGGATGACGGTTTCGTCGAGCGCCTTGAAGCTGACAGTTGCGTCGAGGCGGTTGCGGAACTCGGGCGTGAACAGGCGCTTGATGTCGGCCATCTCGTCGCCTGCTTCGCGCGGGTTCGTGAAACCAATCGTCGCCTTGTTCATGGTCTCGGCACCGGCATTGGTCGTCATGACGATGATCACATTGCGGAAATCGGCCTTGCGCCCGTTGTTGTCTGTCAGCGTGCCGTGGTCCATGACCTGCAGCAACACGTTGAAGATGTCAGGGTGGGCTTTTTCGATCTCGTCAAGCAGCAGCACGCAATGCGGCTTTTTGGTGACAGCCTCGGTCAGCAGCCCGCCTTGGTCAAAGCCCACATATCCGGGAGGCGCACCAATCAAGCGGCTCACCGCATGGCGTTCCATGTACTCGGACATGTCAAAGCGGATCAACTCAATGCCCATGATGTAGGCCAGCTGCTTGGCCGCCTCCGTCTTGCCGACGCCCGTGGGGCCGGAGAACAGGAAAGAACCAATAGGCTTGTCGTCCTTGCCCAGGCCGGAGCGCGCCATCTTGACGGCAGACGCCAGCACGTCGAGCGCCTTGTCCTGCCCGAACACCACGCTTTTGAGGTCGCGTTCGAGTGTCTTGAGCTTGCCGCGATCGTCGTTCGACACATTGGCCGGTGGAATACGGGCAATCTTGGCCACGATCTCTTCCACCTCGGCCTTGGTGATGATTTTCTTGCGCTTGGACGCAGGCAAAATTCGCTGGGCCGCACCGGCCTCGTCAATCACGTCAATCGCCTTGTCGGGCAAATGGCGGTCATTGATGTATTTGGCGCTGAGCTCGGCCGCAGCCTGCAAGGCTGCGACGGCGTACTTGACACTGTGGTGCTCTTCAAAACGGGATTTGAGGCCCTTGAGGATGTCCACAGTCTCCTGCACCGTCGGCTCGACCACGTCGACCTTCTGGAAGCGGCGAGACAGGGCGGCGTCTTTCTCGAAGATGCCCCTGTATTCGGTGAAAGTGGTGGCACCAATACATTTGAGCTGGCCAGAGCTGAGCGCCGGCTTGAGCAGGTTGGACGCATCCAGCGTGCCGCCCGAGGCCGCACCGGCACCGATCAGGGTGTGGATTTCGTCAATGAACAAAATGCCGTTGGGCTTGTCTTTGAGCGCTTTCAGCACGCCTTTGAGGCGCTGCTCGAAGTCGCCACGGTATTTGGTGCCAGCCAGCAGCGCGCCCATGTCGAGCGAATAGACCTGCGCTTCGGCGAGTATGTCCGGCACGTCTTTTTGCGTGATGCGCCAGGCCAGGCCCTCGGCAATCGCGGTTTTGCCCACACCGGCCTCGCCAACCAGCAGGGGGTTGTTTTTGCGGCGGCGGCAGAGGATCTGGATCACCCGCTCGACCTCGTAGTGGCGGCCAATCAACGGATCGATCTTGCCCTCTTTGGCGAGCTGATTCAGGTTCTGGGTGTACTGCTCCAGCGGTGAGGCTTTTTCGTTCTTCTCGCCACCCTCTTCGTTTTCTGCGGCGCTTTCACCGGTTTTGGTCGGCTCTGGCGGATCGCTTTTCTTGATACCGTGGGCGATGAAATTGACAACGTCCAGACGTGTCACGCCCTGCTGGTGCAGGTAATACACAGCGTGCGAGTCTTTTTCGCCAAAGATAGCGACCAGCACGTTGGCGCCGGTCACTTCTTTCTTGCCGTTGCCTGTAGACTGCACATGCATGATGGCGCGCTGGATCACACGCTGGAAGCCCAGCGTAGGTTGGGTGTCTACATCGTCGCTGCCTGCCACCTGCGGCGTGTTGTCCTTGATGAAGTTGGCAAGCGACTTGCGCAGGTCATCAATATTGGCGGAGCACGCGCGCAGCACTTCGGCCGCGCTCGGGTTGTCCAGCAAAGCGAGCAGCAGGTGTTCTACGGTGATGAATTCGTGGCGCTGCTGCCGGGCCTCAACAAAGGCCATGTGCAAGCTGACTTCTAATTCCTGGGCAATCATTGCTTTTCCTTTCGGCTTGCTGCTGGGGTCTCTGATACTTGCATTGTGTAACTCTTCAAGTCGATATGGGCTGTTTTTTCCATTATTCAATGGGCTCGCACACACACTGCAGCGGGTGACCATTTTTTCGCGCCGCTTCCGTGACCTGATCGACCTTGGTGGAAGCCACATCCTTGGAAAACACGCCGCAAACACCTTTGCCGTCCAGGTGGATCTTCAGCATGATCTGGGTGGCAGTTTCGCGATCCTTGTTGAAAAATTCCTGAATCACCTCGACGACAAACTCCATGGGTGTGTAGTCGTCGTTGAGCAGCACCACCTGGAACATTTGAGGCGGTTTTGTCTTCTGGGGTCGTCGCTCCAGCACGACCGAATCCCCGCCGTTGGCGTCGTCCGGCTTGAAGACCGGCGCCTTGGGAATCGAGGGAGACCTGGGAGGTTTGCTTGCCATGGAATTCATTCTAGCCACCGCAATAGTCCGGTGTGTCTGACGGGGAAATTGGTGGCGGGGACGCGACAATCAATCACATCCAGTTGACTTTTGGGTTTCACATGCAAAAGGCCACGAAAAAAGCCGCCCGGCAGTGCCTGCGGCGGCTTGACAGCTTGTCCGGCGGGTCGCCCAGCGCCTCGCCAGAGCCTCCTTTTACATGTGATCGATCATGACCTGACCGAAGCCGGAGCAACTGACCTGTGTGGCGCCTTCCATGAGACGCGCGAAGTCGTAGGTGACTTTCTTGGACGCTATCGACTTTTCCATCGAACTGATGATCAGGTCCGCGGCTTCTATCCAGCCCATGTGGCGCAGCATCATCTCCGCAGACAGGATTTCCGAGCCCGGGTTGACGTAATCCTTGCCGGCGTATTTGGGCGCGGTCCCGTGCGTGGCTTCAAACATCGCGATGGTGTCGCTCAGGTTCGCGCCCGGGGCGATTCCGATGCCGCCGACCTGGGCTGCCAGGGCATCGGACACGTAGTCGCCGTTCAGATTCAGGGTGGCAATCACGCTGTATTCGGCCGGACGCAACAGGATTTGCTGCAGGAAAGCGTCGGCGATCGAATCCTTGACGGTGATTTCCTTGCCGGTTTTCGGGTTTTTGAACTTCATCCATGGACCGCCGTCGATCTCCACCGCGCCAAATTCCCTCGCGGCCAGCGCGTAAGCCCAGTCCCGGAAGCCACCTTCGGTGAACTTCATGATGTTGCCCTTGTGCACGATGGTCAGGCTGGGCTTGTCGTTGTCGATGGTGTACTGGATGGCCTTGCGCACAAGACGCTCCGTGCCTTCTCGCGAGACCGGTTTGATGCCGATGCCGGAAGTGTTGGGGAAGCGGATTTTCTTCACACCCATCTCGTCCTGCAGGAACTTGATGAGTTTTTTGGCCTTGTCGGACTCGGCCTCAAACTCGATGCCGGCGTAGATGTCTTCCGAGTTCTCGCGGAAAATCACCATGTTGGTCTTGTGCGGCTCTTTCACCGGCGACGGCACGCCTGCAAAGTACTGGATCGGGCGCAGGCAGACGTAGAGGTCCAGTTCCTGGCGCAAGGCGACATTGAGCGAGCGAATGCCACCACCGACCGGCGTGGTCAGCGGGCCCTTGATGGAGACCACATAGTCCTTGACCGCATGCAGGGTTTCCTCAGGCAACCAGACATCCGGGCCATACACCTTGGTCGACTTTTCACCGGCATAAACTTCCATCCAGTGGATTTTTTTCTTGCCGCCATAGGCTTTGGCGACCGCAGCATCGACGACCTTGAGCATGACCGGCGTGATGTCCGCGCCCGTACCGTCGCCTTCAATGAACGGAATGACCGGCTCGTCCGGCACATTGAGTGAATTGTCGGCATTGACGGTGATTTTCTGACCCTGGGCGGGCACCTTGATGTGCTGGTACATGTAGCGAAGTCTCCGGTATGCGCTGGAAAAGGCAGACAGGCTGCCCGGCGCGGTTTAGGTAATAACCCCTAAATTCTAGCCGCAAAAGATTTCATGAAAAGTTTTTGCAGCGCGTGTGTCAACCGCTTGCGAAGCGGCCTCGTTACGGTAGGGCCTCCGAAAAACTCGGGGTACTTTTTCAATAACATTCTCAAGGAAATTTCAAATGAACAAGATCCTCGCTGTTTTGATCGCTGGCCTCTTCTCCGCAGGTGCTTTTGCCGCTTCGCACGCTGGTGCTCCTATGGGCGCCGCTTCCAAGCCGGCTGCGCCTGCTGCCATGCCCGCAACACCAGCAACGCCTGCTGTCGCAGCAACGCCTGCCGCCCCAGCTGCCAAGGCTGACGCCAAAGCCATGAAAGCTGAAAAAGCCGCTGCTGCCAAGAAAGCCAAGGAAGAAAAAGCCGCTGCTGCCAAAGCCGCAAAAGCTGAAAAGGCCGCTGCCGCCAAAAAGGCCAAGGAAGAAAAAGCTGCTGCCGCCAAGAAAGCCAAAGAAGACAAAGCCGCTGCTGCCAAGAAGTAATTCTTCGCGCTGGACCAAAATGCCCGCCACGCGGGCATTTTTTATGACCGTCGTATATGCTGGTTTTCCAACTGACCGACCCTTGGTGACTCCATGCTCCTGAAATCCGACTCTGGCCGCCGCACCGCCTTCAAGCTGCTCTGCGCATCGGCTTTTTCCTTCACGGCCTTTGTGACCGCCATGGCGCAGGAAAGCCCGCAAATGAACCTGCCGCGTGTCAAGCTGTCCGTGGGCATGCACCAGATCGATGCGCAAGTGGCCCTGCAGCCCGAGCAGCGGCAGATCGGCCTGATGTTTCGAAAGGAAATGCCCGCCAGCGAAGGCATGTTGTTTGTCTTTGAGCAAGCCGGCAAGCAGTGTTTCTGGATGAAAAACACGTTGATACCCTTGACGGCTGCCTTTATCGCCGACGACGGTACTATTGTGAATCTGGCCGACATGAAGCCACTGGTCACCGACTCGCATTGCTCGGAAAAACCGGTGCGATATGTGCTGGAAATGAATGTGGGCTGGTTCGCCAAAAAACGCATCAAGGCGGGCGACAAGCTCAAAGGCCCGCCGTTTGACAAGGCGCGTTAGGGTGGAGCACCCGCGCTTTCGGGATTGACCACAAAAAAGCCGACTTGAAGTCGGCTTTTTCATGGGTGCCAGGGATCAGGCGAAATTGGCTTCGGCAAACGACCAGTTCACCAGGTTAGACAAAAATGTCTCGACAAACTTCGGGCGCTGGTTGCGGTAGTCGATGTAGTAGGCGTGCTCCCATACGTCCACCGTCATCAGCGCCTTGTCGGCAGTGGTCAGCGGCGTTCCGGCCGGGCCGGTGTTGACGATATCCACAGACCCATCGGCCTTTTTCACCAGCCAGGTCCAGCCGGACCCAAAGTTGCCGACTGCCGACTTCACAAAGGCTTCCTTGAAAGCCGCAAACGAACCAAACTTGGCATTGATCGCCGCAGCCAGCGCACCAGAGGGCTCGCCACCGCCTGCGGGCTTCATGCAGCTCCAGAAAAAAGTGTGGTTCCAGATCTGGGCCGCGTTGTTGTAAACACCACCACTGGATTTTTTCACGATCTCTTCCAGCGTCATGGCCTCAAATTCGGTGCCTTTTTGCAGGTTGTTGAGGTTGACCACATAGGCATTGTGGTGCTTGCCGTGGTGGTATTCGAAGGCCTCCTGGCTGTAATGGGGAGCCAGCGCGTCAATCGCGTAGGGCAGCGGTGGGAGCTTGTGTTCCATGGAGTTTTCCTCGTGGGGTGTTGTGTTGATGAAGCAAAAAAAGAGAAGGCGTCAAGCCGGTTCCACCGACCATTGTAAAAACTAAATCAGCCGCGGCGCAGAAACCGTCAAATCGACCTCGCCATCGGCAAGGGTAGCGCGCAGTGCCTGGCCGGGCTCGGTGCTGGACGCGCGGGTAACAGCCCGGCCTTGCAGGTCAGCCAGCCAGGCGTACCCGCGTTGCAGCACCAGGTGGGGGTCCAGAGGCGCCAGCCGCAGTTGCGCGCGCTCCAACTGACGCTCGTGCCGCTGCAGCGCCGCTGCCAGGGCCCGCGGAAGCGCCAGAGAAAAACTGTGCAGGGTGGTCTTTTGCTGCTGCACGCCAGACCGAAGCGCATATCGCAGGCGCTGGGCCTGGGCGGCCAGCCGGGCCCGCTGGCGCGTGACCGGATGAGAAGGCCGGCTGACGCTGGACGCGGCCCGGTCGAGTCGTTGCTGATGCGCCTGCAACTGTCTCTGCACGCCGTCCTGCATGCGGTCCCGGGCCAGCGCCAGGATGCCCTGCCAAGCGCTTTGCGGCTGGGCGCACATTTCTGCTGCTGCGGTGGGGGTAGGCGCGCGCAGGTCGGCGCAGAAGTCGGCAATCGTGAAGTCGGTCTCATGACCCACGCCTGACACCACGGGCATCGGCGCGGCCACAATCAGTCGCGCCAGTTGTTCATCGTTGAAAGCCCACAGGTCTTCCAGCGCTCCCCCGCCGCGAACCAGCAGCAACACATCCACCTCGGCGCGCTGATTGGCCTGACGCAGGGCATGGCACAACTCCCCCGGAGCCTGTGCGCCCTGGACGCTGGCGGGGTAAATCAACACCGGAATGTGCGGTGTACGGCGCTGCAATGCGGTCACTACGTCGTGCAGCGCGGCTGCACCCAGCGAAGTGACCACCCCGATGGCGCGCGGAAACAATGGCAGACCCCGTTTGCGCCCGGCGTCAAACAAGCCCTCGGCATCCAGTCGGCCCTTCAACAGCAAAAACTGCTCAAACAAGTTGCCTTGACCGGCCTGGCGCATCGACTCGGCGACCATCTGCAGTTCACCGCGCGGCTCATAAACTCCGAGCCGACCGCGCACTTCGACAAGTAGGCCATCGCGCGGCACGAAGTCCAGCAAGCCGGCAGCGCGGCGGAACATGGCACAACGGACCTGACCCTGCTCGTCTTTCAGCGAAAAGTAACAATGTCCACTGGCAGCACGCGCAAAGCCGCTGATTTCGCCTTTGACAGCCACCGGATTAAAACGGGCCTCCAGGCTGTCTGCAATGGCCCGCAGCAACGAGCCGACGGGCCACACCCGCGGACCTGCAGGCGGGCTCTCCTGAGCGACGGCGGTTTCATACATCGAAGAAACCCCTCATAACGCGGGTGTAATACTCCACAGACGGGCGTGCCGACTGGGTCAAACCCGTGGTTTGCTGCGGAAAGTAAGATGAATTCGTGTAAGTCATTGATTTATAACAACTTTAATCTGCCCAAATTTTCATCATTTTGTCACAGTGTCCATTTGGCGCGGTCTGGCGGCCTGTAGCCGGGTACTTGCCCACAAAGTTATCCACATCTTCTGTGAGTTACGTCCTACATGCGGCACTGTGCCGGATGTGGTCACGAGACAAGCGAGTGGAAGGGATTGCGCCGGTGTGTAGGCCATAATCCAGAGCAACTATTTGCCAGGAGATTTTTCTTGTTTTCCATCATACAAGCCGCAGGCTGGCCGATCTGGCCCTTGATTGCCTGCTCGGTATTGGCTCTGGCATTGGTGATCGAGCGTTTTAGCAGCCTTAAAACCTCCAAGATAGCGCCGGCCCAACTTCTTGACGAAGCCATCACCGTGTCGCGTAACTCTGTTCCGGCGCCGGACGTGGTGGCGCATCTGGAGCAAAACTCCCTGCTCGGTCAGGTGCTGGCCAGTGGTTTTCGCGCGCTCAACGTCAACCCGCGCATCAGCGAGGACGACCTGCGTTCTACCCTGGAAGGCGCCGGCCGGCGGGCCGCCCACACGCTGGAGCGTTACCTGGCGGCGCTGGCCACCATCGCTTCAGCAGCGCCCCTGCTGGGGCTACTGGGCACCGTGATTGGCATGATTGAAATTTTTGGCTCGCAGGCTGGCAGCGGTGGTGTCGCCAGCGCCTCGGGTGGCAACCCGGCGCAGCTGGCGCAGGGTATTTCGATTGCGCTGTACAACACGGCGTTTGGCCTGATTGTCGCGATTCCGTCGTTGATTTTCTGGCGCTATTTCCGCGCCCGGGTGGACGGCTTTCTGCTGACCATGGAAATTGCATCAGAGCGTTTTGTGCGCCATCTGCACACCCTGAGAAAATGATGACCCCCTCGATCGTCGCTTCGCGTAAACCGCTCCCCATCCGGGCGGCCGTGCTTGCAGGGCGCGGCCCGGCGCTGCGCACATCATGAACTTTCGCGGTACCTCGAGGGACGAGCCAGAGATCAACCTGATCCCCTTTATCGACGTGTTGCTGGTGGTCCTGATCTTTTTGATGTTGTCCACCACCTACAGCAAATTCACCGAATTGCAGATCAAGCTGCCGGTCGCCGACGCGGACCAGCAGCGCGACTACCCGAAGGAAGTGATCGTGGCGGTCAGCAGCGATGGCCGCTACATGGTCGGCAAGATGCCGGTTGAGGGCCGAAGTATCGAGGCCCTGAGCAGTGCCATGACGGCCGCTGCCAAGGCCGGCAAGGACAGCGTGATCATCATCAGCGCCGACGCCAGCGCCACCCACCAGTCGGTGATCACCGTGATGGAAGCGGCCAGGCGCAGCGGCCTGACCCAGATCACCTTTGCCACCCAGAGCGCGGCCCAGGCCGGCGCCCGGTAAACGTGGCCCAGTGTCTGCAGCGGGCCTGGCTGCGGCGCGGCGCGGCGGCCTGCCTGCTGTGGCCAGCGGCGCAACTGTTTGCCCTGCTCACCGCTTTGCGCCGGTTTTTGTACCGCAGCAATTTTCTCAAATCAACGCGCGTGCGCGCCCCTGTAGTGATGGTGGGCAACGTGGTGGCGGGGGGCGCTGGCAAAACGCCAGCGGTGATCGCGCTGGTCAAGCACCTGCAGGCTCGGGGCATCAGCGCGGGCGTGATTTCACGCGGTTATGGCCGTACCGGCCAGGCCTGCCAGCAGGTCTTGCCGGACACCCCCATTGAGCAGTCTGGCGACGAACCAGCCCTTATAGCCCGTGCGACAGGCGCTCCTGTTTTTGTAGCACAGCGGCGGGCCGACGCAGCGCAGGCACTGCTCGCCAAACACCCAGCGGTGCAGGTGATTGTTTCTGACGATGGCCTGCAGCATTACGCCTTGCACCGCGACATTGAAATTGCAGTTTTTGACGAGCGTGGCGCGGGCAACGGCTGGCTGTTGCCGGCTGGCCCCTTGCGTGAGCCCTGGCCGCAACGTCTGCAGCGCAGCGGCCGTGCAGGCGGCTGCGGCCTCGACCTGGTGCTGCACACCGGCGAACACTCGGCTTTTGAAGGGTTCAGTTCCACACGGCGCCTGGCAGACGACGCGCGGCGTGAGGACGGCAGCCGCGTGCCGTTGGCAAGCCTGGCAGGCCAGCCCCTGCTGGCGCTCGCTGGTATCGCCAAACCCGAGGCCTTTTTTGCCATGCTCAGGGCACGCGGACTGCTTCTGGCCGAAACCCGCGCGCTTCCCGATCACTACTCTTTTGATAGCTACCCACGCAAGGCGGACAAGGGATACACCGTGATTTGTACCGAAAAAGATGCGATAAAGCTGTTTTCGAAGCAGCCCAACGTGTTGGCCGTGCCGCTGGAGTTTTCCCCCGAGCCGGCATTTTTTTCAGCTCTGGACGCCTTGCTGACGCCCCTCCTTTCTCCATTACCATCGCCGCATGGACACCAAACTGCTTGAACTCCTGGTCTGCCCCGTGACCAAAGGCCCCTTGACCTATGACCGCGACAAACAGGAACTGGTATCGCGCAGCGCGCGCCTGGCCTACCCGATACGTGACGGCCTGCCGGTGATGCTGGAAGTCGAGGCGCGGACACTCACAGACGAGGAACTAGGCCGGTGAAGCTGCTATTTTCCAGACGCGAAACCCGGGCTGCGGCGCTGCCGCCATGAGTTTTACCGTCCTGATTCCGGCACGCCTTGCCTCCACCCGCCTGCCCAACAAACCGCTGGCCGACATCGTCGGCGTACCCATGGTGGTGCGGGTTGCGCAGCGGGCGCTGCTGAGCAGCGCTTCGCGCGCGGTAGTGGCCACCGACAGCCAGCAGGTCATGGACGCCTGCGCCAGTTTCGGTGTGGCGACGGTGCGCACGCGCGCAGACCACGCAAGCGGCAGCGACCGGCTGGCCGAGGCCTGCGAATTGCTGGGTCTGGAAGACTCGGAATATGTGGTCAATGTGCAGGGCGACGAGCCGCTGATAGACCCGGCCCTGATTGATGCGGTGGCCAACCTGCTGCAGCAGCGCGGCGACTGCGCCATGAGCACCGCCGCCCACGCCATTGACACGCTGGAAGACCTGCGCAACCCCAACATCGTCAAAGTGGTACTGGACGCACGCCACACCGCCCTGTATTTCAGCCGCTCGGCCATTCCCGCAGCGCGCGACCATGCGAACCAGGCCTGGTGGCAAGGCGGTAGCGGCTTGCCAGCACCGCTGCGGCATGTGGGCATTTACGGCTACCGCGCCGGGTTTTTGCGGCAATTTCCGGCGCTGCCGCAGGCGCCTCTGGAGCAGCTCGAATCGCTTGAACAACTGCGCGCGCTCTGGCACGGCCACCGGATTGCGGTGCATATCAGCGCCCACGCTCCCGGCCCCGGCGTCGATACCCCGGAGGACCTGGAGCGGGTGCGCGCGATGTTTCTGTAAGCCCTGACAGAGGGACGCATGCTATCCTCAAGCCCAAAATACGGTGTGGCGGGCCAGCAAGGACAGCTGCCAGACCCTCCGCCAAAGTCACAAGAATTCGAGGACATCCATGAGACTGATTTTGTTGGGCGCGCCCGGCGCAGGCAAAGGGACGCAAGCCACCTTTATTTGCCAAAAATACGGGATTCCCCAGATTTCCACCGGTGACATGTTGCGCGCTGCGGTCAAGGCAGGCACGCCTCTGGGCATTGAAGCCAAAAAAATCATGGACTCCGGCGGCCTGGTGGGCGACGAGCTGATCATCAACCTGGTAAAAGACCGTATCGCCCAGCCCGACTGCGCCAAAGGTTTTCTGTTTGACGGTTTTCCGCGCACGCTGCCGCAAGCCGATGCGATGAAAGCCGCAGGCGTCAAGCTTGATTACGTGCTGGAAATCGACGTGCCTTTCGAGGCCATCATCGAGCGCATGAGCGGGCGCCGCTCACATCCAGCCTCGGGCCGCACCTACCACGTCAAGTTCAACCCGCCCAGGGCCGAAGGCGTGGACGACGTGACCGGCGAGCCGCTGATTCAGCGCGAAGACGACAAGGAAGAAACGGTGCGCAAGCGGCTGGAGGTCTACAGCGCGCAGACGCGTCCGCTGGTGGACTATTACTCCAGCTGGGCCAAGGCGGCACCCGGCGCCGCGCCGCAATACCGCGCCATCAGTGGCATGGGCGGCGTCGATGAAATCACCAGCCGGGCGTTTGAGGCGCTGTCGAGCTGAATCGGCTGCAGGCCGCATGCAAAAAGGCCGTCCATGGACGGCCTTTTGCGTGGTGCCGGAGATTCAGGCCGGGCTGGACCGCAAGCCGTAAACCTTGCCGTCCACAAACAGATATTCGGCACGTAACACCGCCTCGCCCTTCTCGCCCGTCAGCGTAAAACCCAGCACGGCGATCTGCGTCCCGGCTTTGATCTCAGCCACCTTCCAGGCCTGAAGGCGCGTCAGCGGCGCCAGCTCTATCTCCCAGCGCGTGTCCTTGCGGGTGGGTAAAACCGCTTTCGCCAGCAGGGCCTTGCCGTCAATCGGCGCGGTCTGGGCCGGCAGCGCACGCTGGGCCAGATCGGGCGGCAACTTCAACCCGGCGGGCAGGTCAATTTCCAGCTCTGCATGCGGGTTTTGCCAAGTGGATTTAGCCACCCTGCCCTCCAGGTAGATGGGCCGTTCCTGGTCAAAACTGCTCCAGCCATGGTGGGCCAGGGCCGCAGGCAGCACACTGGCGCCAGACAGCGCCAGCGAAGACTTGATCAGATCGCGTCGTTTCATTCGTCAACTCCTCACAGGTAGGCGATCCAGCGGCCACAGGCGAGCACGGCAAGCCAGATCAGGGTGGACAGCACCATTTGCGCACGCGCCAGTCCATCGAGCTTGTCCAGCGACGCGCGGCCATGGAACCAGCCTGCATTACACGCTGCCGCCAATAACAGCAGCATCTTCAGGGTGAAAGCGCGATTCGCGAGCAGTTCGGCCGGCTGCGACGCAAACATCAACAGCCCGGACGCCGCAGCGATCGAAAACCCGACCGCCGCCAGTCCCAGGCTCAGGCGCGCCAGGGCCCGGACCGGCAAGGCCGCGCCCAGACCAAAAACCCGCAGTTCCAGCAGCACCAGATTGCCCAGCAGCAAGGCAATGCCGCAAATGTGCACGATCTCCAGCGCCGGATAGGCCCACAGGTGAGAGCGCAGGGCTGCAAACATGCTCAAAGTCGTCAAGCCGGAGCGTCTGACGCGGCCAGCAACTCCAGCAGCAGGCTGATCCGTGCCTTCACCGGGCTCAGGCCTTGCGAGTCCGCCAGCGCGTCATCCGGACTGGACAGAACCCGTCCTTCCAGGCAGCGGGTAGCACGTACCACCTTGACGCCCGCCGCCTGCGCCTGCAGCAGTGCCGACTCCAGTGCATGGTGCAGCGAGCCGTTGCCGGTACCCGCCACCACCAGACCCCTCACCCCGTCGGCCACCAGCGCACGCACCACCGCCCCGTCCGCGCCCGCGTGGCTCAAAACGATGTCCACCCGCGGCCAGCGCCGCTTCTCTCCCAAATTTGCTATGTTTTTCATAGCTGTTTGCGCTTGCCCAGCAGGGGCTGCAGGCCAATTTCGCAACAAACGCAAACCGCCGTTCTCGACATAGGCCAGTGGCCCGGCATCGCCGGAGCTGAAGGCGTCAAGCCTGTAGGTATGCACCTTCTGCACCTCTCTGGCGCCGTGCACGACCCCGGCGCAGACGGCCAGTACTCCGCACGCACCCGGATGCGACGCAACAGCCACTGCATCCAGCAGGTTTTGCGGCCCGTCCGGCGCCAGCGCGGTGGCGGGGCGCATGGCACAGGTCAGCACTACTGGTTTGTCCGGGCCCAAAAGGGCCTGCAAAAACCAGGCGGTTTCCTCCAGCGTGTCGGTGCCGTGGGTGATGACCATGCCTTGCACATCGGCCTGGGCCAGATGATGGCTGACCCGCCGCACCAGACGCGCCCAGATGTCAAAGTCCATGTCCTTGCTGTCGACCTGGGCCAGCTGCTCCGTTAACAACTCCCAGGGGCCGGCGGCCAGTGCCGGGACCGCCGCCACCAGCTGGACTACGCCCAACTGCGCAGCGGTGTAGCCAAGGTGATCTGAAGCACTTGCAGCGGTGCCTGCGATCGTGCCGCCGGTACCCAGAACCACGATCTTTTTCCTGTCCATTCACACCTCCTTCTCAATTTTTCTTGCGTTCGGCAAAAAACTGGATGAAAATACAGCTACTGGATATTAAAACAGCTGCCCCGAATTTGCCTTGTTCCAGTTTGCAAGTCCGCTGTGTTACCCCAAGGAGTCACCGCCATGAACTTCAACGTTTTCCCCGAAATGCCCAAACTCACCGCGCGCCAGCAGCAAATCCTCGAGCTGATCCAGAGCGCCATCGCCCGCACAGGTGCGCCCCCGACCCGCGCGGAAATTGCCAACGAGCTGGGTTTCAAATCGGCCAATGCAGCCGAGGAGCATTTGCAGGCACTGGCCCGCAAAGGCGTGATCGAACTGGTCAGCGGTACCTCGCGCGGCATTCGCCTGCGCAGCGATACCCTGCGCTCCATCCACGAGTCCCGTATCAAACAGTTTTCCCTGCCCTTGCAAAGCCTGGCCCAACTCGCCCTGCCGCTGGTGGGGCGGGTTGCTGCTGGCAGCCCCATTCTCGCGCAGGAGCATGTAGACCGCACTTATTACTTCGAAAGCAGCCTGTTCCAGCGCCAGCCCGACTACCTGCTCAAGGTACGCGGCATGAGCATGCGTGACGCCGGCATCATGGACGGAGACCTGCTGGCCGTGCAGCAAAGCAAAGAGGCCAAAAATGGCCAGATTGTGGTGGCACGCCTTGGTGATGAGGTCACGGTCAAGCGTTTTCGCCGCACCAAAAACCTCATTGAGCTGCTGCCTGAAAACCCGGATTTCAAAACCATCGTGGTTGAACCCGGAGAAGCCTTCGAGATCGAGGGCCTTGCGGTCGGCCTGATCCGCAACACCATGCTGATGTAAGCCATACAGGGAGCCCCACCAGGGGAATCCGCCGAAGGTCTTTCCGTGCAGCAGGTGGCGGGCGTTTGGTCGCGTGGACCAACACCCTGCTGTGGCGGATGTTCTGTTTGCAATCCTGCCTGTGTTACCTCTATCAGGAGTTCTCATGGGAATCGCCGTTTTTTCACGTTCAGCCGCCATCGGGGCCATCACCACCGCAAGCAGTGCTGGCAGCAGCCTTGCGGCAGTTCGTACTGTCTGGCAATCGATAGCCGCGCGGTTTCGCCCGGCTCCGCCGACACCGGTGCCCGTCCCTTTTATGCTCGCTGTAGCAGCACAACGTCTCGCGCCTGGCGTATCCGGCGCACCTGCGACACCGCCACTTTCCATAAAAACCGTAGCAGTTCACGCAATCCACGCAACGGCCAACGGCCAGAAACATTGCCAAACGGTGCTAAAGGCAAGCTCACCGCGGCGCCTCAAGGTGGTTCGTGAGTTTGAAGCGGGCATCAGCCCGTCATGCGCCGGACGCATGGTGATTTCAGGCCGCATGGCCGATGTCTGTGCCGAACTGGAGCGCATGGCCCAGAAGGAATCGCTTGCACAGCCTGGTTGAGCGCGGGTGAGCAGGCCATCACCGCGCGCGGCACTTCGCCCTTTGGCGGCAGATGCCCCGGTTGCTTTCCGGTACATGTTGCCGCTATGCGACCATTCTTGTGGCGGGCGTTGGCAGAACTTGCAGGCACAATATCGGCATGAATATTGTGATCCTTGACGATTATCAGGATGCGGTGCGCAAGCTGGCTTGTTCAGCCAAACTCGATGCTTACCAAGCCAAGGTTTACACCAATACCGTCAAGGGCATCGGCCAGCTTTCCGTGCGACTCAAGGACGCTGACGTAGTGGTGCTGATCCGCGAACGGACTCCTTTGCACCGCCAGCTGATAGAAAAACTGCCGCGCCTGAAGATGATTGCCCAGACGGGCCGCGTTGGCGCCCATGTGGATGTGGCAGCCTGTACCGAACGCGGCATCGTGGTGGCCGAAGGGGCTGGTTCACCGATAGCACCGGCAGAACTGACCTGGGCGTTGATCATGGCGGCCGCGCGCCGCATTCCACACTACGTATCGCATCTCAAACATGGCGCCTGGCAGCAGGCCGGGCTGAAAAATGCGTCCATGCCGGCCAATTTTGGTGTCGGATCGGTACTCAAGGGTAAAACCCTGGGTATCTGGAGCTACGGCAAGATCGGTCAGCTCGTAGCGGCTTACGGGCGGGCTTTTGGCATGCGGGTGCTGGTCTGGGGCAGCCAGGCCTCGCGCGCCCGCGCCCAGGCCGATGGTTATGAGGTCGCTCTGTCCAAAAACGAATTTTTTCAGGACAGTGACATTTTGAGCCTGCACCTGAGGCTGCAGGAAGAGACCCGGGGCGTTGTCACGCTGGAGGACCTGTCGCGCATGAAAACATCGTCCATCCTGGTCAATACCTCACGCGCAGAGCTGCTGGAGCCCGAAGCCCTGATAGCGGGACTGAACCGCGGTCGCCCCGGACTGGCCGCAGTGGATGTGTTCGAGTCCGAGCCCATCCTGCAAGGCCACGCACTGCTGCGGCTGGAAAACTGCATCTGTACACCGCACATCGGCTATGTCGAGCAGGAGAGTTATGAGATGTATTTTGGCTCTGCGTTTGACAATGTGGTCAATTTCATCAAGGGCACACCGACCAACATCGTCAACCCCGGCGCCCTGCAGGTCAGGCGCTGACGGGCGGCGCTGAGCCGCTTTTGCGGGTTTTGCGGGTTTTGCGGGTTTTGGATCATCCTGGTGTCCGGCAGGCTCACCGGGCCAGACCGCCAAAATCCGCGAGGGCTTATGTCCGGCCAGGCCGGTCCAGGTCATCCGGCCTGTAGCCGGTGTCGTAGTCGTCAAAGTCCACCAGCGAATCCAGGCCCGTCGGTCGCTTTGAGTTGCGCGGCATATACAGCGGCGCGGAAATCGAAGCCGCCCCGGCGCGTTCACTCTCCTTGCGCCTGGCGGTATGCAACAGGTCGGCCAGCCCGGACTGCGTTTCGCTTCTGTCCAGACTGCGCCGCGACTCGCGCTCTCTGGCAGAAGCCCCCGCTCGGGCATCCTGGGGCGAAGGTCTGGCAGATCGCGCATCGTCGCCAGAAAGCTGACTCAGGTCGATGTCCAGCCCGAGGCGCGGCGAAGAGCGTGGCTGCATCGCAAGTTCAGCGCCTCGCGTAACCGCATCGGCACCGCTCGGTCCTGCTTCACTGTCAATGATTTCCCGACCTACGGCATGAAGCAGCAGCAGTTCGCGGTACTCTTCGAGCGTCAGCACCTCCGCCGGGTTGCCGGGGTCGCGAAACAGGGCATCTTCAAGCACATGAAAAACCTGCCGGGTTGGCCAGACGGCCTGCACCCGAAGCAACACGGCCGCGTAAGCCTTGGTGCCTGCGGCCACACCTCCAAAGCTCCGGAACGGTGCAACATGCATCTTGAGGAGCTTCGTTGAATTCACTGTGAATTTCTAGGCCATCGCCAAATTCAACTTGCCACAATGAAACAAAATTCTTGCCCGGTAGTTGGTGAAATTACGGAACCCACGGGCATTGGCCTTGATGAGTTGGATGGCGCTGTTGA
>NZ_JAUXUP010000034.1 GCF_030680935.1 Polaromonas sp.
CGGCGCAACCGCAAGCAGGAACAGGTCAGCGACGTCGAGGCGCTGATCAAGGATTTGTCCGAGCTCAATGTCGGCGACCCGGTGGTCCACAGCGCCCACGGCATAGGCCGCTACAAGGGTCTGATCAACATGGACCTGGGCCAGGGCACCACCGAATTCCTGCATCTGCAATACGCCGATGAGGCCACGCTGTACGTGCCGGTCAGCCAGTTGCAGCAAATCAGCCGCTACACCGGTGTCAGTGCCGACGAGGCGCCGCTGCACCGCCTGGGCAGTGGTCAGTGGGAAAAAGCCAAACGCAAGGCCGCCGAGCAGGTGCGTGACTCGGCCGCCGAGCTGCTCAACATCTACGCGCGCCGCGCCGCCCGCGAGGGCCATGCCTTCCGCTACTCACCCGACGACTACGAGGTGTTTGCCAACGACTTCGGCTTTGAGGAGACCGCCGACCAGCGCGCCGCCATCCACGCGGTGATCCAGGACATGATCAGCCCGCGCCCCATGGACCGGCTGGTCTGCGGCGACGACGGCTTCGGCAAGACCGAGGTCGCCCTGCGCGCTGCCTTCATCGCCATCACCGGCGGCAAGCAGGTCGCCTTGCTGGCGCCCACGACGCTGCTGGCCGAGCAGCACTACCAGACCCTGGTCGACCGTTTTGCCAAGTGGCCGGTCAAGGTCGCCGAGATGAGCCGCTTCCGCTCCGGCAAGGAAATCACGGCCGCCATCAAGGGCATCGCCGACGGCAGCATCGACATCGTCGTGGGCACCCACAAGCTGTTGAGCCAGGACGTGAAATTCCAGCGCCTGGGCCTGCTCATCATCGACGAGGAACACCGCTTTGGCGTGCGCCACAAAGAGGCGATGAAAGCCATGCGCGCCGAGGTTGATGTGCTGACCCTGACCGCCACGCCGATTCCGCGTACGCTGGGCATGGCGCTCGAAGGCCTGCGCGATCTGAGTGTGATTGCGACCGCGCCGCAACGCCGACTGGCAATCAAAACCTTCTTGCGCAGTGAAAGCAATGGGGTGATCCGCGAAGCCGTGCTGCGTGAACTCAAGCGCGGTGGTCAGGTCTACTTTCTGCACAACGAGGTCGAGACCATCCAGAACCGCCGCGAAAAACTCGAAGCCCTGTTGCCGGAAGCACGTATTGCCGTGGCGCACGGCCAGATGCCCGAGCGCGAGCTTGAAAAAGTCATGAAAGACTTTATTGCCCAGCGCTACAACCTGCTGCTGTGTTCCACCATCATCGAAACCGGCATTGACGTGCCCACGGCCAACACCATCGTCATGAGCCGCGCCGACAAGTTCGGCCTGGCGCAGTTGCACCAGTTGCGCGGCCGCGTCGGCCGCAGCCACCACCAGGCTTATGCCTACCTGATGGTGCCCGACATCGAAGGCCTGACCAAACAGGCCAGCCAGCGGCTGGAAGCGATCCAGCAGATGGAAGAACTCGGCTCGGGCTTTTACCTGGCCATGCACGACCTCGAAATCCGCGGCACCGGCGAAGTGCTCGGTGAAAACCAGAGCGGCAACATGATGGAAATCGGCTTTCAGCTCTACAACGAGATGCTCAACGAGGCCGTGGCCTCTCTGAAAGCCGGGCGCGAACCGGACCTGCTGGCGCCGCTGAACGTCAGCACAGAGATCAACCTGCACGCCCCCGCCCTGCTGCCCAGCGACTACTGCGGCGATGTGCACTTGCGTCTGTCCTTCTACAAAAAACTGGCCACCGCGAAGACCACCGACCAGATCGATGCCCTGCTCGAAGAAATCGTCGATCGTTTCGGCAAACTGCCGGCGCAGGCGCAAACCCTGATCGACGTGCACCGCCTGCGCGTGATCGCCAAGCCTTACGGCGTGGTCAAGGTCGACGCCGCGCCGGGCGTGATCCACATCACGTTCAAAAAGGACCCACCCATCGAGTCGATGGCCATCATGCATCTGATCCAGAAAAACAAACACATCAAGCTGGCCGGCAACGACAAGCTGCGCATTGAGCGTGAGCTGAAAGAGCCGAAAGACCGGGCGCAGATGGTGCGGGATGTGCTGCGCAGCCTTGGGCAGCCCAGGGCTGTGGAAATATTGACTTAGGATGTAGCCACACCGGCGCCCCGGAATATGCAGGAAAATGGCCTCCAGCCCATACTGAACGTGCGCAAGCAGCTACTGAAACGATAGCAATCAAAGATCCATGACACCCACCGAAATTTTCCCTGGCCTCGTCGCCAACATCGCCACGCCCGACCTCAAACTCAGCGACTTCAAGCTGATCGCCTTCGACATGGACTCGACGCTGATCAATATCGAATGCGTCGATGAAATTGCCGACGCCGCCGGGCGCAAAGCCGAAGTTGCCGCCATCACCGAAGCCGCCATGCGCGGCGAAATCACCGACTACAAGGACAGCCTGCGCCGCCGCGTGGCCCTGCTCAAAGGCGTGAGCGTCGAAAGCATGGATGGCGTTTACCACGAGCGCCTCAAGCTCAATCCCGGCGCCGCCGAACTGGTGCACGCCTGCAAGGAAGCCGGCATGAAGGTGCTGCTGGTCAGTGGAGGTTTCACCTTTTTCACCGACCGCATCCGGCGCGAGCTGGGCATCGACTACACCCGCTCCAACGTGCTGGAAGTCGAGGCCGGCCTCCTCACTGGCCGCATGGTTGACCAGCCCTGGGGCGACATCTGCGACGGCGAGGAGAAGAAAAAGATGCTGCTGGAAACCTGCAGCATGCTGGGCATCACGCCTGGCCAGGCGATCGCCATGGGCGACGGCGCCAACGACCTGCCGATGATGGGTGTGGCCGGCCTGTCGGTGGCCTACCACGCCAAACCGGCAGTGCGCGCGCAGGCCATGGTCGCCATCAACGAAGGTGGGCTGGACCGCTTGCTGGAAGTGGTCCGCTAGTCGATGTTTCTGCTCAAGCGTTTCGAAAAGCTGCTGCACGCCTACCCGGACGCGGAGCCAGTGTTGCCGCCCCAAAGCTTCATTGCCTTCATCTGGGCCGCCTCCCGGGGCGCGCGTGGCTACATCCTGCTGCTTGCCGGGGTGTAGGCGCGGCCCGGGCTGGAGAACATGACCTGGGGCAGCACGAAAATGTCGATCAAGGATCCGTTCGGCAATCGCCTGACCTTTACCAACGCGATCAGCACCTGACACAGCGTCCTGCGCCTGGGGGCCCGGACACCTCAGGATTTTTCAATCACCGGCCGACCGGCCTGCACTGAAAACCTGGCCAGGGTTTCAATGCCGCTGTCCTGCTGCGTGACATCGCTGGCCACCCGCAGCGTGGTCGTCAACTGCTTCGGCGTGAACTCGACCACACCATAACCCCGTCGCTCCGAATCGGCGAACAGGAAGTGCGGGTTCTCCGCCAGCAGCTCCGGTATCCTGGCGTTGCCGGCCGAGCGCGAGGTGATGCTGGTGCCACAAAACTCCACCCCGACAACCGGGCTGGCCGTATCCGCGTAATCGGCCTTGACATGACCCACCCAGTTTTCATGCACGTCACCGCCCAGCAGCACCGGGTTGGCCACGCCATGTTTTTGCAGCGCACCGGTCAGGCGCGTGCGCGCCGCCGCATAACCATCCCAGCCGTCGTTCCACAGCACTTGCCCCGGACCCCCCTTGAAATCACGCTGCCCGAACAGCGATTGCTGGCCCAGTACGTTCCAGTGGCTGTCGCGACTCACGGGCCGCGCGAGTTCGGTCTCCAGCCAGCGCTCCTGCTGCGGGCCCAGCATGCTGCGCGCCGGATCGTTCCAGGAGGCACAGCTGGCGGGATTGAGCGTGCTCGATCCTTTTTTGCCGTCGCGCGTACAGACCTGCGCATCCTTGTACTGCCGCGCATCGAGCATGGTCAGCGATGCCAGGCGCCCATAGTGCAGGCGCCGGTAGATGCGCATCTCGGCGCCTTCGGCCAGGCCGGCCATGGCCCGCGTCAGCACCGAGGCCGGGACCGGCATGTGCTCGTAGAAGGCCTGGTAGGCCGCGGCTCGCCTTGCGGCGAAATCCGCCACCGCTTGCCCGCTGTTGCCTTCGGTGCTGCCCGCATAGTCGTTTTGCACTTCGTGGTCGTCCCAGCTCACCAGCCACGGACAGGCGGCGTGCATGGCCTGCAGGTCCACGTCGCCCTTGTGCAGCGCATAACGCTGGCGGTAGTCATCCAGCGTGAGCACCCAGCCGCCAGAGGGCACCCGAACCGCGTTGGATGCGTTGGGGTACTCATAGATGTAGTCGCCCAGAAACGTCACCAGGTCTAGGTTTTCATCACGCATGTGCCGCCATGCGCTGAAATAGCCGTGTTCCCAGCGCTGGCACGAGGCATACGCCAGTCGCAGCCGCGCCACCACCGCTTCGGGTGCCGGAAAGGTGCGTGTACGGCCCATGGGGCTGGTGGCGTCCCCGGCCACAAAGCGGTAGAAGTACCAGCGGTCGGCCTCCAGCCCCTGCACCTCCACATGCACCGAATGGGCCAGTCCCGGCAGCGCCTGGGTCTGCCCGGTCTGCACCAGGCGTGAAAATTTGTCGTCATGAGCGACCTCCCAGCGCACCGTGGCGGGCCCCTGCCCGGCAGGAAGGAGCAGCCGTGTCCAGAGCACCACCGAACCATGGGTCGGCGAACCGCTGGCCACGCCCAGGGCAAACGGCTCGGTGTCGCTGCGCAGCCGGGTCCAGGCACCGCGCGGCAAGCCCATGCCTGCGCCGCCCGCCATGGCCCATTGCAGCACCTCGCGGCGCGTGAGCGGCGCCCCGGCGCTCAAACACTTCCCCCAGTGGCGGGTGACCGCGGCAGGCGCACCGTGAAACAGCTTCCCGCCCCCGCCTGGCTGCTGACAGCGAGCGTGCCGCCGTGCATGTCCACCGCATTCTTGACAATCGCCAGACCCAGGCCGGTCCCGGGAATGCTGCCCACGTTGCTGGCGCGGTGGAAGGACTCGAACAGGTGCCCGAGTTCGTCCTCCGGGATGCCAATGCCCTGGTCTGACACCTCAAACACCACGCCCTGCGAATCCTCCGTCACCCTGAACAGCACCCGTCCACCCTGCGGTGAATATTTGACAGCGTTGGACAGCAGATTGCTGAAGATGTGCCTGAGCAGTTTTTCGTCGTACAGGCCGGGCGCGGCGCCGGTCGCATGGTCCAGCTGCAGTTCACACCGGCTGCCCGGGTGTTGCAGGCGGGCCTCCTCGATCAATTGATGGCTCAGGGCCTGCAGGTCCAGCGGGCGCGGCTCAAACTCCAGCATCCGGGCCTCGCCCTTGCCAATCAGCAGCACCCGGTCCAGCATGCGCATCATGCGCTGCACACTCGCGGCAATCGTGTCCAGCGTGTCGGACTTTTCCTGTGCCGGCAAACGCTCGCCGTAATGCTTGAGGATCTCGCCGGACGACAGGATGGTGGCCAGCGGCGTTCGGAACTCGTGGCTGGTCATGGCCACGAAACGGCTGCGCAACGCGTTCAGCTCCTTTTGCTGTTCCAGTGCCGCGCGCGTGTCTTCTTCTGATTTTTTGCGCTCGGTGATGTCCAGAAAGGTCCAGATCACGCCCGACTCGGGATCGTGGGACCGCAGGCAGTTGCCGCCCATCTGGACCCAGAAAAGCTCGCCGCTGCGGCGCCGCAACTGCAGTTCCCCGTCATACGTGCCGGACGCGCGCAAGGTCTGCCGCGCGATCCGCCCGAAGGACTCCCAGGCGAGGCTGTCGGTGTGCAAACGTTCGGACGAATGGCCAATCAGTTCCTCGCGCGGGTAGCCCACCATCTCGGCAAACTTGTCGTTCACCCATTCATGCTTGCGCGCTACCGACAGCACAATGCCGACCAGTGCGCTGTTGAGAATCGCTTCGCGTTCCGACGAGGTGCGCAGCAGCTCGGCCTCCAGATGCTTGCGACGCGTGATGTCCGTCATCACCCAGACCGTGCCCTGCGTCATGTCTCGCGGACTGACCGCCTTGCCTGACAACGAGGTCCAGATGAGTGTGCCGTCGTACTGGCGCATCTGGATTTCAGTCTCGTAGGCGCGTCCTTCGCGGATACAGGCGGCCACCTCACCGCCAACGCGCAGGTACTCCTCACGCGACAGGTAAAACGGCTCCATCGATGTCGAGGTCTGGTCACCCGCGCCAAAGATTTCAAACATGGCCTGATTGGCCCATCGAAAGCGCCCATCCGGTGTCAAAAAGGCGATTCCGACGATGGAATTTTCAAGTATGGTTTCGCGCTCCTGCAGTACCGTGCGGTAACGCTCCTGTGACTGGCTCAGCGCCTGGACCATCGCATGGTCGGCCTGGCTGGCAGCTTGCGCACGCTCTTTTTCCGCTCGCTCCACATTGATCCGGTCGGCCAGCGCAAACGACAGCAACAACATCTCCAGTGCGGAGCCAATCAGCAACGCATTGGCTGTCAGCAAATTCGACGGCAGGACGCCGGTGTTGTGCAGCACCAGCGTAACCACGCCCAGCAACAGCACCGCCCAGGCCAACAAAAAATAACGCGCGCCGGGGTGTTTGGCCCGCACGCTGAGCACGCCCGCCACCACCAGCGTGGTGACGCTGAGGACCGCCAGTACGGTGACCATCCAGGAAGACACCGTGTAAGGCAGCAGTAGCGCAGCCATCAAGGCCAGCAGCCAGCCCCCTACCAGTGCCAGAATGACACGGTTCATAAGCGGCATGCGCATCGACGTGGCCAGAAAGTTGCGTGCGAATAGAAGGCCAAACGCAGCGGCAACCGACATGCCCACGGGGGGCGAAACGCTGTTCCACCAGACTTGCTGGGGCCAGAGAAATTGGGCACCCATCCCGGTCAGGGCGGCCAGCGACAACGCCATGCCGGCTACAAAAGCCACATAAATCAGGTAAGCCCGCTCGCGTACCGACCCGTACAGCAGCAGGTTGTACAAAAGCAGGCCCGCCAGCAGGCCAAAATACATGCTGAGCAGTGAATACTCGCCCTGATCGTGCGACCACAGCGCTTGTGGCTGCCAGATGCGTACCGGCGCGGACAAGGTGCCCTGCGACTGCACGCGCAAGTACACAACCGTCTCCTGCCCGGGGACCAGCGTGATTGGCAGCACATGATTGCGGTGCGGTATCACGCGGCTGGTAAAAGGCTGAAGGTCTCCCCCCGTCTGGCGGTCAAAGCCTCCGTGGGAATTGGCCGTGAACAGCGCCAGTTGATCCAGCGCCGGGTAAGCCACCTCCAGCAGCCACTGGCGCGGCGCACCGCGCTGCGGCTGTAGCGCAATGCGCAACCAGTAGGCGGAAGTCGTCAATCCGAAATTGGTCGCTGCACCGCCCTGCGCCACGGGCTTGAAGGCGGTCTGCTGCTGCGGCGCCAGCACGTCGTCCAGCGTCCACTTCCCTGTCGCATCCTCCAGCACCATGAAGTCGCGCGACAGCGGATAGCTGGCCTCCTGGCCCACGGCCAGTTTTCCGTCCTGGGCTTGCGCCAGCGGCAGACCCAGGCACACGAGCACGGCCAGCAGCAGGCCAAACCGCCACAAGCCCGCCGGCAGGCGCAGAACTGGTAGAAACCGCAAAACGAGTTGCAAAGGCATTGGCAGACGGCGGGACACTGAGGGCTGGTCATTATCCATCGCCCTCAACTTGCGCTGGACAAGCCGGGCAAGGATGGTTACGGTGACCTTACACCGTTATGACCTTGCGCCATTACGCCAACAAGCCACAAGGAGAGCCCCATGGCCCTGATCCACGCCCAGCCTTTTGATGTCATCAGCCTGAAGCCCCTGGCGGCAAAGCTGCATGAGGTCAAAAGCCACAGCCTGCTCAAGACCTCACAACTGCAATTGATGCGCGTGGTGATGCTTACAGGTCAGACCATGCCAGAGCATCATGTCGCAGGCGAAATCACCATTCAATGCCTCGAAGGAAATGTGATGATAAGTACACCCGGGCGCTCAAGTGCCTTGGCCGCGGGCGAGCTGATGGCCCTGCCCGCACACGAGCCACACGGCTTGAAGGCAGTTGCGGATTCGTCTTTGCTGGTGACTGTCCTGCTACAGCAGTGAGCTGTGGCAGCAGGCTCGGAAAAAAATGCCCTAACCGCCCCCAGCCTTCGCTCCTGCTATATTTTTTATAGCTGCTTGCGCAGCCTGCGCAAGGGCTGGCTACCATTTTTATGGGGGAATCCGCGCCATTCGGCGGAAGCGCACTCAATGGACCGGGATGGCGACGGCGGTCTCGGCAATGCAGTACGCAAAAAATTCATCCAGCTCATTGGATTTGTCGAATACCGCGTCGGCACCCAGTGCCAGGCTGCGCTGACGAATATCGGCTGTAGCGTAGTTGGTCAGCACCACCACCTTCTGGTAGGCCTGACGGTCTCGGCACCCGGCCAGCACGCCCAGGCCACTTCCCTCCTGCAAAAACATGTCGACGACAGCCAGCTGCCAGCGACCGTCGTGCAACGACAGCCACAATGTGGCTTCTGACTCGGTGGCAGCATGGCCCACCACCTTCACGGAGGCAATTTCCTCCAGTGTCTCAATCAGATTTTCGAGAATGGTCTGATTGTCCTCAACGATATAGGTAATGAGTGCCAAGGTGTATCCAGAAAAGTCGGTGATGGGCGGCGAGCCAGTTTCAGTTCAGAAAGCCCGGTTGCCGCGCCTGAATGTGTGCCGCCCTGAGCCGCGCATGCGCAGCGTCCAGCGCTTCGAAGGCGGCGTCTATGGCCGCCTGATTGGGCACCGGGGCGCGCAACAACACGTCGTAGGTTGCCCGCAAAAAATCATAATCCGCCAACGCCACCGAGGGCCGCGCAAAGGAATTAATGACCTGTGCCTGCATTTTTTCCTCCGATGAAACAAGGATGAAACTGATCCAACCGTAGACAAACAAGCACCCTAAATTCACGATCACCTGTCTGTCTTTGTTTCATTGTGAGCAGGCAACGGCTCCGGCAACATAGGCCAAGCGAAGTTTCCAGTGTGGGAGATGGCCTACCCCTGACGGCCCGCCGTTCAACACGGCCTGCAAGGCCCCGGTAGCCTGCGCGGTGCGCCCATCGGCGCTCTGTCTATTTCCGTTTCTTGAGCATACCCATGGCATCACGCTGTTTGTCAATGCGCTCCTGCTTGCGCTTGTCCATTTTTTCCATTTCCTTTTTCTTGGTGTAGCCGCTGGCGTCCGCCCACCACCACCACAACACGGCGGCCCCAAAAGGCGCCAGCACCACCCACCAGCTCCAGGCTGCGATCGGCCCGATTTCGAGGTATTTGAGCGTGATGCCGACCACACCGATCAATAGAAAAAACATGACGGACTCCTGAAAATACGGTGGTAACCCTTTGAAAGCACGGTCAACCGAGCCCACTACAATGACGTTAAACCACTGTAACCGAATCCCCCCATCTCTTATCATCCACGAGGTCAAAGATGAAACGTCTCCTTCTGCTTATCGCTACCCTGGCTGCCGGTGTTGCAGTTTCAACGCCCGCTCTGGCCGACCTGCAGCTGGCCACCGCCAAAAACTGCATGGCCTGCCATGCAGTGGCGACCAAGCTGGTGGGCCCGTCCTACAAAGATGTCGCGGCCAAATACGCGGGTCAAAAAGATGCTGTGGACAAGTTGTCCGTAAAAATCCTGAAGGGTGGCTCGGGCGTCTGGGGACCGGTGCCCATGCCTGCCAACGCGCAGGTCAGTGCTGAAGAGGCCACAAAATTGGCCGCCTGGGTGATGGCGCAGAAATAAATCAGCCTTTCCGGCGCAAAAAAGCCCGCTGAAGCAGCGGGCTTTTTTCATGGTCGCCCGGGATTGACGGGCAAGCTTACTTAAAGGTTTTCAGACAGCTGATCGAGGATGGCGGGGTTTTCCAGAGTCGACGTATCTTGAGTGATGGCCTCACCCTTGGCGATGCCACGCAACAGGCGGCGCATGATTTTGCCGCTGCGGGTTTTGGGCAGGTTGTCACCAAAACGTATGTCCTTGGGTTTCGCAATCGGCCCGATCTCTTTGCCGACCCAGTCACGCAACTCCTTGGCGATGGCCTTGGCCTCGTCGCCTGTCGGTCGGGCTCGTTTGAGGACCACAAATGCCACGATGGCCTCTCCGGTCAAGTCATCGGGGCGGCCCACTACGGCGGCCTCGGCCACCAGCGCCGAGTGCGACACCAGCGCCGATTCAATTTCCATCGTGCCCATGCGGTGGCCAGAGACATTGAGCACATCGTCGATGCGGCCCGTGATCCGGAAGTATCCCCTGTCCACGCCGTCGGCGGCGCCGCCCTTGCTGCGCACAGCGCCGTCACCGGCCAGATAGATATTTCCGCCCATTTCCTCGGGGAAATAACTCTTCTTGAAGCGCTCGGGGTCGTTCCAGATGGTGCGGATCATCGACGGCCACGGCCGCTTGACCACCAGCATGCCGCCTGATCCATTGGGCACATCGTTACCGACCTCATCCACGATCGCGGCCATGATGCCGGGCAATGGCAGCGTACAGCTGCCGGGTACCAGCGGCGTGGCACCGGGCAGAGGCGTGATCATGTGGCCACCGGTTTCGGTTTGCCAGAAGGTGTCTATCACCGGGCAACGCTCACCGCCCACGTTTTTGAAATACCACATCCAGGCCTCGGGGTTGATGGGCTCGCCAACCGTACCGAGAATGCGCAAGCTGCTGAGGTCCGAACGCGCCGGATGGATTTTTTCGTCCCCCTCCGCAGCCTTGATCAGCGAGCGGATGGCCGTAGGCGCGGTGTAAAAAATGCTGACCTTGTGTTTTTCAATCATCTGCCAGAAACGGCCGGCATTCGGGTAGGTCGGAATACCTTCAAAGATGACCTGGGTCGCGCCCGCCGCCAGCGGACCATAGGCCACGTAGGTGTGTCCGGTGATCCAGCCGATGTCGGCGGTGCACCAGAACACATCGTCGGGCTTGATGTCGAAGGTCCAGTCCATCGTCAACTTGGCCCAAAGCAAATAACCACCCGTACTGTGCTGCACCCCCTTGGGTTTGCCTGTCGAGCCAGAGGTGTAGAGAATGAACAGCGGATGTTCGGCACCCACAAATTCAGGCTCACAGGAGGCAGCCTGCTTCGCCGTGACCTCATGCATCAGGCTGTCGCGCCCGGCGACCATATTGCAGGCCGTGGCCGTGCGCTGGTAAACGATCACGTTCTTGATGGATTCGCAGCCGCCCATGGCGATGCCTTCATCCACAATCGACTTGAGCGGCAGCTCCTTGCCGCCCCGCAACTGGAAGTTGGCGGTGATGACGGCGACTGCGCCTGCGTCCTGGATGCGCTCCTGCAGGCTTTTGGCAGAGAAGCCGCCAAACACCACGGAGTGGGTAGCGCCAATGCGCGCACAGGCCTGCATGGCCACTACGCCCTCCACCGTCATCGGCATGTAGATGATGACGCGGTCGCCCTTGTTGATGCCCATGGCCTTGAGCCCATTGGCCAACTGGCATACCTTGCCGTACAGCTCTTTGTAGGTGACGTTGGTCACCTTGCCGTCGTCGCTCTCGAAAATAATGGCCTTTTTGTTCTCGGTGGCGGTGCCGAGGTGCCGGTCCAGGCAGTTGTACGAGGCGTTGAGCTCACCGTCGGCAAACCATTTGTAGAAGGGAACATTGGACTCGTCCAGCGTCTGGGTAAATGGTTTTTTCCAGGTCAGGTTCTCGCGTGCCAGCCTGGCCCAGAAGCCCTCGAAGTCCTTTTCAGCTTCAGCGCAGAGCGCGTGGTAGGCATCCATGCCGGAGATACGAGCGCTTTTGGCCAGCGCAGGGTTCGGGAAAAATACCCGGTTTTCGACCAGCGTGGATTCGATGGCAGACGATGTGGAAGTACTCATGGTGATTTGTCTCCTCAGTGGTATCTAATGCGTGCTACTGTCATGTCCAGCACTTACAGTGCACTGACTGCCTCAACGCTTCCGGAATTGACCCATGCTTGGTCTTGCGTACACCAGGGCTATGCACGGCACCCTACAATTTACCAAACCCGTACAAACCCCATCCCATGACAGAACCCAAAATCACCCCAGCCAAAGTCTCGCCCTTGCGTCCGATTCCAAACTTCATTTTTGCGAGCCGTTGGCTACAGTTGCCGCTGTATGTCGGACTGATCGCGGCGCAGGGTGTGTATGTGTTCCACTTTCTGGTGGAGCTGCTGCACCTGATAGAAGCCGTCTTCGGGAGCCAGACCGCACTACAGGCGCTGGTGACCAGCATAGGCTACAAAACCGCGGCGCCCATCACTTCGCTTAACGAAACCGTCATTATGCTGGTCGTACTGGCACTGATTGATGTGGTGATGATCTCCAACCTGCTGATCATGGTGATCGTTGGCGGTTATGAAACCTTTGTCAGCCGCATGAATCTGGAGGGCCACCGCGACCAGCCCGAATGGTTAAGCCATGTTAACGCCTCGGTACTCAAGGTCAAGCTGGCAACGGCCATTATCGGCATCAGTTCCATCCATCTGCTGAAAACCTTTATCAATGCCGACAATTACACAGATCGGGTGCTGATCGCACAAACCGTGATTCACATCACCTTCCTGCTCTCTGCATTGGCCATTGCTTACACCGATAAACTGATGTCGGGCACCGCTGCGCGAAAACACTAACCATGCCAGAAAGGCCTTCCCCCATTGAACCCGCCCCACGAAAGTCGTAAATGACCATCCTGTTGTTTATAGGCGGCCTGATTGGCCTGGTGGCTGGCGCAGAGTTGCTGGTACGCGGCGCATCGAAACTCGCGCTGTCCTTTGGCATTTCACCCTTGGTCGTGGGACTGACCATCGTGGCTTTCGGAACCAGCGCACCGGAGATGGCGGTGTCCGCCGGCGCAGTCCTCAACGGCCAGACCAACCTGGCTCTGGGCAATGTGGTGGGCAGCAACATCTTCAACGTGCTGTTTATCCTTGGCCTTTCGGCGTTGATCACCCCGCTAGTGGTCAACATCCAGCTGATTCGCCAGGAGGTGCCCATCATGGTCGGCGCCAGTCTGCTCTTGCTGGTGTTTGCACTGGACAACAAGCTGGGGTTTTTAGATGGTGCCATCCTGTTTGCACTGCTGATCTCCTATACAGCTTTCCTGATCATCCAGTCGCGCAAGGAGACACGGGCGGCGCAGGACGAATACGCGGGCGAAATCCTCCCGGCGCCACCCGGCGGGTGGGATGCCAGCCTTCCGGCCCAGTTGCTGCTGATCGTCGCCGGCCTGGGACTGCTGGTCCTGGGGGCAGAGTGGCTGGTAAGCGCATCCGTTATTTTTGCCAAAGCCCTGGGCATCAGTGATCTGGTCATCGGACTGACCATCGTTGCGGCAGGCACCTCCATGCCCGAGGTCGCGACCTCCCTGATGGCGGCCGTCAAGGGCCAGCGTGACATCGCCGTTGGCAATGTGGTGGGAAGCTGTACCTTCAATATTCTGGGTTGCCTCGGACTGGCCGCCCTGCTCTCGGGCAACCTCGGGCTGGCCGTGCCTGCCGCACTGCTTAACTTTGATCTCTGGGTCATGATTGCAGTCGCGCTGGCATGCCTGCCCGTGTTCCTGACCGGCCGAGAAATTGCGCGCTGGGAGGGCGCCGTTTTTATTCTTTATTACGTGGCATACGTCGTTTATCTGGTCCTGGCCAGCCAGCAACACGCTGCGCTGGAAGTGTTTTCGACCGCCATGCTTGGGTTTGTGATACCGATTACCGTGATCACGCTGATCGTGGTGCTGATCCGACGCGTGCCGCCAACCCAAATCCCGCCCTGATGCACCAGGCGAAGCGGCGTGCCGCCGGCTGGCAGAGACAACGCCCGCGTCGGGACATTCACCCCTCTGAGACGGTCAGTGCGAACGCAGCCCCTAGAATCGAATTGACCCTGAAAAGTTACCAACCGTGTTGCCGCTGATCATTTTTCTTCCGCTGCTTGTCGGTACTGTTCTGACCGCCTGGTCTGGTTCAGCAGCAGCACCGACCCCACGCCAGCGCGGCCGCACCGCCTGGCTGGCAGCTGCTGTCACTGCAGCGAGTTTCATTCTGCTGTTGACCCATGCACCTGCCGTCATGGATGGGCAGGCTCACACCAGCTTCACCGCGTGGGTGCCAGAGATAGGTCTGAATCTCGGACTGCGGCTGGACGGGCTTTCCCTGATGTTTGCGCTGCTGATCACCGGCATCGGACTGCTGATCATCATGTATGCACATTTCTACCTGGGAAAGGATGACCCGGTCGGGAAATTTTTCAGCACCCTGATGCTGTTCATGGCCGCCATGCTGGGCATTGCGTTGTCGGACAACCTGCTGTTGCTGATCGTCTTCTGGGAACTGACCAGCATTGCCTCTTTTCTCCTTATAGGCTACTGGAGCCAACGCGCCGAATCGCGCGATGGCGCGCGCATGGCGCTGGCGCTCACCGGAGGCGGTGGCCTGGCGATGCTGGGGGGGTTTGTCCTGCTCGGACAGATCGCGGGGACCTACGAGTTGAGCTTGATGCTCGATCAGGGCGCGCTGATCCAGGCAGACAGCCGCTATCCTGCGGCGCTGCTGCTGATTCTGCTTGGCTGCTTCACCAAAAGCGCGCAGTTCCCCTTTCATTTCTGGCTGCCGCAGGCCATGGCTGCGCCCACACCGGTGTCGGCCTACCTGCACTCGGCAACCATGGTCAAGGCCGGCATCTTTTTGATGGCACGCCTGACACCGGTGCTGGGAGGAACAGAACTTTTTTTCGGCCTGGTTGCAACCACCGGCCTGGTCACCATGGCCTTTGCGGCCTTCATCGCGATCTTCAAGCACGACCTGAAGGCTTTGCTGGCCTATTCGACCATCAGCCATCTGGGGCTGATCACCTTCCTGATAGGACTGGGGTCGCCGCTGGCGGCGGTGGCGGCCATGTTTCACATCCTCAACCACGCCAGCTTCAAGGCGGCGCTGTTCATGATTGCCGGCATCGTGGACCATGAGACCGGAACCCGCGACATGCGCCTGCTCGGCGGTCTGCGTCATTTCATGCCATGGACGGCCACGCTTGCGATGGTGGCAGCAGCGGCCATGGCCGGTGTGCCTCTTTTCAACGGCTTTCTCTCCAAGGAAATGTTTCTGACAGAAACCGTGACCTTTGCCCAGGCCGGCGGCTGGCGCTGGCTGGTGCCCGCTGCAGCGACCTTTGCTGCACTGTTCAGCGTGGCCTACTCGGTACGGCTGGTTCACGACATTTTCTTCAACGGGCCGGCGGGCGAACTGCCCCACCCTCATCCGCACGAGCCGCCCCTGGGGATGAAAGCCCCGGTGATCCTGCTTGCCGTGATCTGCGTTGCAGTCGGCCTGCTGCCTTCGCTACTGCTCGGGCCCCTGGTGCTGGTCGCTGCCACCGCCATGCTGGGCACCGCCCCGCCTGACTACCAACTGGCGATCTGGCACGGCCTGAACCTGCCGCTGCTGCTCAGCGTGCTGGCGCTGGGCGGCGGCGCCATGCTGTATTTCATGCTGGCACGGGGTCGGCGGCTGCACCACTTGGGCTCCGAAAACTGGTTCGGCCTGTGGACCGGTCTGAATCTGTTTACCGGCGGCTCGGACCGGCTGTTCAAACTCGCCGGCCGCCTGACCGCCCGGCTGGAAACGGCCTCGCTGCAGCGCTACATCGCCTGGATGCTGACTGCCACGCTGGCCGTGGCAGCCGCGCCTTTGTTGCTGGGAGACGCGCCTGGTACCGGCAGCCGCACCCTGCTGCCAGTCTCGCTCGCGGCGCTGGTCGTCTGGGGCCTGCTGTTGCTGGCCTGTGCCTGGCTGGTGGTGCGCCATCACCAGCGTTTTCAGTCGGTCGTGGTGGTCGGGGTGGTGGGCCTGGTGACTGCACTGAGCTTCGTCAGTTTTTCCGCCCCGGACCTCGCTCTGACGCAACTGACCGTGGAAGTGGTCTCTACCGTGCTGCTGCTCATGGGCCTGGCACTGCTGCCACGCGAGTCGCCGCATGAGTCCTCCAGCAGACGCCGCACGCGGGATGCCGTGCTGGCATTGTGCGGCGGCGGCGGCATCGCGTGGCTGGCCTGGGTCATGCTGACGCGCGATCACGATTCGATCGCCTGGTACTTTCTGAACCAGTCAGCGATTGCCGGAGGCGGTACCAACGTGGTCAACGTGATCCTGGTCGACTTCCGGGGCTACGACACCTTCGGCGAAATCACCGTCCTCGGCATTGCTGCCGTCGGCGTGCTGGCGTTGATGGATGGCATGCGCACCCGCCGACCTTCCACAGATGCCGCTGGCCTGCCGTGGACTTTTGCCACGCAGCCCCTGATGCTGCGTGTGGCCGCGCGGCTGGTCCTGCCGCTGGCACTGGTCGTGACCCTCTACATCTTCATGCGGGGCCACAACCAGCCAGGTGGCGGTTTCATTGCAGGGCTCATCACCGCCGTGGCGCTGGTGCTGCAATACATGGCCATGGGCCAGTCGCGAGCCGAAGCCGTCCTTCGGGCTGATGGCGGCAGCCGCTTCGTGCGCTGGATAGGCCTGGGGCTGGGCATTGCAGGGCTCACGGGTGTCGGGGCCTTCGTGTTTGGCCAGCCCTTCCTGACCAGTGCCCATGGCCACCCCCATGTCCCCCTGCTGGGAGACATCCCACTGGCCACCGCCGCGCTGTTTGACTTGGGCGTTTACATCACCGTGGTCGGCGCCACGCTGCTGACGCTGTCCACCCTGGGCATGGTCACCCGCGAATCAGGCAAGGCCCAGACGCCCGGCCCCGCCAAGGGAGAACAGACATGAGCCTCGAGTTTCTGGTGGCCAGCGGCATCGGCGTTGTCACGGCCGCGGGCATCTACCTGATCTTGCGCGGCCGGACCTGGCCGGTGGTGCTAGGCCTGAGTCTGCTGGGCTATGCCGTCAACGTATTCATCTTTGCCATGGGCCGACTCTGGCAGGACGCGGCCCCCATTCTTTCGGCCACGGGCCGCGTCGCCGACCCGCTGCCGCAGGCGCTGGTGCTGACGGCGATCGTGATCGGTTTTGCGACCACCGGTTTTGTGATTGAGCTGGCCCTGCGAAGTCGCCACGAATCGGGAACCGATCATGTGGACGGCCATGAGCCTGGTCATGGTCCCGCCAGAGCCGGAGAAGACGCGGCATGACAGACCTGCTGCACGCGCTGTTCAACTCTCACCTGCCGGTGTTGCCGGTGTTGTTGCCGCTGTTCACGGCGGTGGCCCTGCTGCTCTTGGGTGACCAGGGCGGGGAGGCCAGCCACGGCGGGCCGCTGCTGCAACGCAGACGCCTGCTCAGTGTGGCCTCGGCGGTCCTGGGTGCCGTGCTGGCCTGGCGCCTCATGCTCGAAGCAGCGACTGGCGCGTTGACGGTTTATCCCCTGGGTGCCTGGCCAGCACCTTTCGGCATCGTGCTGGTGATCGACAGGCTGAGCGCCATGATGCTGGCCCTGACCTGGACCATTGCCGTGCCCGTGCTCTGGTATGCCGCAGGTGGCTGGGATACCCATGGGCGCCACTTTCACACCATGTTCCACTTTTTGCTCATGGGGGTATCGGGTGCCTTCGTGACGGGCGACCTGTTCAACCTGTTTGTCTTCTTCGAAGTACTGCTGATCTCGTCCTACGTCCTGCTGGTCCATGGACAGGGGCGTGCGCGTTTCAAGGCAGGTGTGCACTATGTCGTACTAAACCTCGTGGCTTCGGCGTTGTTCCTGGTAGGACTGGCCATCATCTACGGCACGACCGGCACACTCAACATGGCCGACCTCGCGCTGCGTGTCGCTCAACTCGGCAGTCAGGAAGCCACCCTGTTCACAGCTGGCGCCATGGTGCTGCTGGTGGTATTCGGCCTCAAGGCCGCCATGGTGCCGCTGTACCTGTGGCTGCCCGGCACCTATGCGGCCGCGAGCGCACCCGTCGCTGCCATGTTTGCCATCATGACCAAGGTCGGCGTGTACAGCATCATCCGTGTGCATGCCGGGATACTGGGTGAAGGTGCGGGCCATGCCGCACTGGCCGCCCAGCCCTGGCTGCTGCCGGTGGCGCTGCTCACCATGGCGCTCGGCGTGCTGGGCGCACTGGCCGCGCACAGCCTGACGCGGCTGGTGTCGTACCTGACCGTGGCGTCCGTCGGAACCATCCTGGCTGGCATCGGACTGTTCACCCCGCAGGCCATGTCGGCCGCTCTTTATTACCTGGTGCACAGCACGCTGGTGATTGCAGCATTGTTCCTGCTGGTCGAGCTCGTGGCCTCCCAGCGCGGTGATACCGGTGACCGGCTGCAACCGGCCACCCCGGTGGAACAACCCGTGCTGCTTGGCTTGATGACACTGCTGGGGGCAGCTTCCGCCGCCGGCCTGCCACCGCTGCCCGGGTTTCTGGGCAAGCTGATGATTCTGGAAAGCTCGGCGGGAGGGCCCGCCCAGGGGTGGGTCTGGACAGTGGTGCTGGTGGTCAGTTTTCTGACGCTGATTGGACTGGCACGCGCTGGCTCCATCCTGTTCTGGAGCGTACTTCCTGCAGGTGGCCTGTCCGTCCGGTCCGGCACCAGCTCGCGCCTGATGCTGGCCACGCTAGGCTTGCTGGCGCTCAGCCTGCTGCTCGCCGCAGCGGCCTCGCCCTTCAAGCGGTATACCGACGCTGCGGCCGTGCAGCTGGCCGACCGCGCCGCTTATGCCAAGGCAGTGCTGGGCCCGGTCGGAGGTGCGCAGGCAAATACCACCCGACCCTACCGTGGCGGCGCGGGTGAAGTGAGGCTACCCGCCGCGAAGGAAAACAAGCCATGAAAAAGGCAGGTTGGTTCGCCCGCCCCGGGCTGTCGCTGCTGCTGGCAACAAGCTGGTTGCTGCTACAGCAGACACTGGCCCCCTTTCATCTGATCTCGGCGGTGCTGATCGGTCTGCTGCTGCCGCGCCTTCTGGGAGACTTCCTGATGGCGCCCAGCAGGCTGCGTTTCATGCCAGCGCTACGCCTGGTGTTGATCGTGCTGTGGGATATCGTGCTGGGCAACATTGCGGTGGCGCGCCTGGTACTGGGCCCCATCTCACGTCCCCAACCGGCCTGGGTCACCGTGCCGCTGGCACTGCGGCACCCTACCGCTGTTTCCATGCTGGCCAGCATCATCACCACCACGCCCGGGACGGTGTCCTGCCTTGTCGATGAAGAAAGAAGGCACATCCTGGTTCATGCGCTGGATTGCAGTGACCCGGCGCAGATGGCGGCCGATATCAAGGTGCGTTACGAAATCCCGCTGCTGGCGATTTTTGAGCCCTCGCAGAACCACCCCGGGGAAAGCGCATGAACTTCAACATTGTGCTTCTGTCTCTCAACATCGCCGTCGGTGCCGTTACGCTGGCCATGGCGCTGTGCGCCTGGCGTCTGGCGGTTGGCCCCCACATCACGGACCGGATACTGGCCATCGATACGCTATACCTCAATGCAGTGGCGCTGGTCGTGTTGCTGGGCATTCGCCTGCAGACGCCCCTGCTGTTTGAAACGGCACTGATCATAGCCATGCTGGGGTTTGTGTCGACGGTTGCACTGGCTCGCTACCTGAGCCGTGGTGATGTGATCGAATGAAACGGAGGACATGACCATGGGACTTCATCCTGTTGCTGAATGGCTGGCCGCCGCCTGTTTGCTGATCGCCGCCTTCTTTTCGCTGGTCGGCGCCATCGGACTGGTTCGCCTTCCTGATTTTTTCATGCGCCTGCACGCACCCACCAAGGCATCCACGCTCGGTGTCGGCGGTGTGCTGGTGGCCAGCATGATCCTGGCGGCGGCCCAGGGACGGGCCGGTTTTGCGGAACTGCTGATCACCCTGTTTGTCTTCGTCACCGCGCCGGTATCGGCCAACCTGATGGCTCAGGCGGCGCTGCACCTGCGCCTGCCAGGCAAGGCTGCATCGCCCCATGAGGCGGTGCCCGAGCGCCGTCCACCCTGAAGCCCCGCGGCCAGGGAAAAATGCCATTTTCATGCGTATTCACATGCCAAAATGGCCTCCAGCCCTTTCCAAATCTACGTAGATAGCTATTAATTAGATAGCAGCCCATTGACCTGAACAGGACTCAGGGCCGGGTCATATGGGCTGGAACCACCCATTGGTCAAACTGTGCGGCCGTCACATGGCCAGAAGCAATCGCCGCATCGCGCAAGCTGCTTCCCTCTTTGTGTGCCTTCTTCGCGATGAAGGCGGCCTTGTCGTAGCCGATATGCGGGTTAAGTGCCGTCACCAGCATCAGTGATCGGTCCACCAGCTCCGCAATACGCGCCCGGTTGGGCTCTATGCCGGCGGCGCAATGGTCGTTGAAGCTGCGCATGCCGTCGGCCAGCAGGCGCACGCTCTGCAAAAAGTTGTAGGCGATCATGGGCCGGAACACGTTGAGCTCGAAGTTGCCCGAAGCGCCGCCGAAGTTGATCGCCACGTCGTTGCCGAACACCTGGCAGCACAGCATGGTCACGGCTTCGCTCTGCGTCGGGTTGACCTTGCCGGGCATGATGGACGAACCGGGCTCATTCTCCGGAATCGACAACTCGCCGATGCCGCTGCGCGGGCCGCTGGCCAGCCAGCGCACATCGTTGGCAATTTTCATCAGGCTGGCGGCCAGCGTTTTCAGCGCGCCGTGGGCATGCACCAGCGCATCGCAGGAGGCCATGGCCTCGAACTTGTTGGGCGCCGTCACAAACGGCAGGCCGGTCAGTCGCGCCAGTTCAGCCGCCACTTGCTCGGCATAACCCTTGGGCGCGTTCAGGCCGGTGCCGACGGCAGTGCCGCCCAGTGCCAGCTCGCACAGATGCGGCAAGGCGGCGCGCACATGTTTTTCACCGTGGGCCAGCTGGGCGACGTAGCCGGAGAACTCCTGGCCCAAGGTCAGCGGCGTGGCGTCCTGCAGATGGGTGCGGCCAATCTTGACGATGCTGTCAAAGTCCTGCGCTTTTTTGGCCAGCGTACCGCGCAGTTTTTCAATCGCCGGCAGCAGCTTTTGGGTGATGGCATCCACCGCCGCCACATGCATGGCGGTGGGAAACACGTCATTGGACGACTGGCTGCGGTTCACGTCGTCGTTGGGATGCACCAACCTGCTTTCGCCGCGCTCGCCGCCGAGTAGCTCACTGGCGCGATTAGCCAGCACCTCGTTGATATTCATGTTGGTCTGGGTGCCGGAGCCGGTCTGCCAGACCACCAGGGGAAATTCCCCGGCGTGCTGGCCGCTGATCACTTCATCGGCAGCGGCCATGATGGCCTGCACCTTTTTGTCGTCCAGCAAACCCAGCGCGTGATTCACCGTGGCAGAGGCGCTCTTGACCTGGGCCAGCGCCCGGATGATCTCGCACGGCTGCTGCTCACCCGAGATATCGAAGTTCTGCAGCGAGCGCTGGGTTTGCGCGCCCCAGAGCTTGTCGGCGGGCACCTCAATCGGTCCAAAAGTGTCGCGTTCAGTACGTGTTTTCATGCTCTTGGCTGACCTGTCAAAATAGCGGGTTGGCAGCTACCGTAGCACACGGTTGCCGCTCTGAAAAGCCATACCTCCACCAAGCCCCTCCACCATGACCACGACCATCCAGCAAGCCGACCTGATCGAATCCGTTGCCGCCGCCCTGCAGTTCATCAGCTACTACCACCCGGCCGACTACATCGCCCATCTGGCGCGTGCCTACGAGCGTGAGCAAAGCCCGGCGGCCAAAGACGCGATTGCGCAGATCCTGACCAACAGCAAGATGAGCGCGACCGGCCACAGGCCGATCTGCCAGGACACCGGCATCGTCAACGTGTTTTTGAAGGTGGGAATGGACGTGCGCTGGGAAGGTTTCACCGGCAGCATCGATGACGCCATCAACGAAGGTGTGCGGCGCGGCTACAACCACCCTGACAACACGCTTCGCGCCTCGGTCGTGGCCGATCCGCATTTCGACCGCAAGAACACCAAAGACAACACACCGGCGGTGATCTTCACCGAGATCGTTCCGGGCAACCAGCTCGACATCACGGTCGCGGCCAAAGGCGGCGGCAGCGAAAACAAAAGCAAGATGGCCATGCTGAACCCCGGTGACTCCATTGTTGACTGGGTGCTCAAAACCGTGCCAACCATGGGCGCCGGCTGGTGCCCGCCCGGCATGCTGGGCATAGGCATAGGCGGCACCGCCGAAAAAGCCGTGCTGATGGCCAAGGAAAGCCTGATGGACGATCTCGACATGTACGAGTTGCAGGCCAAGGCGGCCTCAGGCGCCGAACTCAGCAAGGTCGAGGCGCTGCGGCTGGAACTGTTCGACAAGGTCAATGCACTGGGCATAGGCGCGCAGGGCCTGGGAGGCCTCACCACCGTGCTCGATGTGAAAATCCAGATGTACCCGACCCACGCGGCCAGCAAGCCGGTGGCGATGATCCCGAACTGCGCCGCCACTCGTCACGCGCACTTCGTGATGGACGGCAGCGGCCCGGTTTACCTGGACCCGCCCTCACTGGACCTTTGGCCCGATGTGCAGTGGGCGCCCGACTACAAGAAGAGTAAAAAAGTTGACCTCAACACCCTGACAAAAGCCGAGGTCGCCAGCTGGAAGCCCGGCGATACCCTGCTGCTCAGCGGCAAGATGCTGACAGGCCGCGATGCCGCGCACAAACGCATCCAGGGCATGCTGGCCAAGGGCGAAAAGCTGCCGGTGGAGTTTGCCAACCGCGTGATTTATTACGTGGGCCCGGTGGACCCTGTGGCTGGCGAAGCCGTCGGCCCGGCCGGCCCGACCACCGCGACGCGCATGGACGGTTTTACCGAAATGATGCTGGCCGAGACCGGCCTGATCGCGATGATTGGCAAGGCCGAACGCGGCCCGGTCGCCATCGAGGCCATCAAGAAACACAAAAGCGCCTACCTGATGGCCGTGGGCGGCGCAGCCTACCTGGTTTCCAAGGCGATCAAACACGCTGAAGTCGTTGGTTTTGGCGATATGGGCATGGAAGCGATTTACGAGTTTGACGTGGTGGACATGCCGGTGACCGTTGCGGTGGATGCGGGCGGCACCAGCGCCCACATCACCGGTCCGGCCGAGTGGCAGAAAAGGATTGCCACGGGCGAATTCAAGGGCATTGCGGTGGCGGCGGCTTGAGCAGCAAAGCACCCATTGGTGTTTTTGACAGCGGTGTCGGTGGCTTGAGCGTGTTGCGCGCCTTGCGCGCCGAATTGCCGCACGAGGATTTTGTGTATCTGGCCGACTCGGGCTTCGCACCCTATGGTGAACGCGGTGACGCCCACGTCATAACGCGGACGCGGACTGTGACTGAGCGCCTGCTGCAAGAGCATCAGGTCAAGGCCCTGGTGATGGCCTGCAACACGGCGACCGCTGCGGCCATCGACCTCATGCGGGCGGCGTATCCGCACTTGCCGCTGGTGGGCGTGGAGCCGGCGCTCAAGCCGGCGGTTGCCCTGAGCAAGACGCGGCGCATTGGGGTGATCGGCACCCGCGGCACCCTTGGCAGCGCCAAAGTACGCGCGCTGCATGAGTCGCTGAAAGACCAGGCCGAGTTCATTCTTGTGCCTTGCGACGGTCTGGCGGACGCCATCCAGAACGACGATGCCAGTCAGATCGCCGAGCTGTGTGCCCGGTACATGCAGGCCCTGGGCAGTTTCGGCAATGAAGAGGGTCAGATCGACACCCTGGTGCTGGGCTGCACGCACTACCCGTTTGCGCAGCAGCAACTCGCGGCTCATGCCGGGGAGAACGTGACGATGATAGAGACGGGCGAGCCGGTGGCGCGGCAGACGCGCCGCCTGCTGCAGGCAGCGGACCTGCTCAAAGCGCAAGGCCAGGGCCAGGTCGCCTTGCTCACCACCGGTTCACCTCAGGTGCTGGAGGCGGCCGCGCGCCGCTGGCTGGGGATTTAGCCTGCCAGTGCATCAGCCGCCAGCGCGGCCTCGCGCCCGCGTTGCATATTCACCGGAAGCAGCAGCAGCAGGCCAATGGCAAACAGGACAGCGGTGGACAAAATGGCGGTGCGCTGGTCGCCGCCAGTCGCCCAGGTAATGGCGCCGTAACTCAGCGGCCCGATGATGCTCGCCAAACGGATGGCAAATGTCCACAGGCCATAAAACTCCGCCAGTTGTCTTTTGGGGGCAAACAGCCCGGCCATCGCGCGACCGGCCGACTGGCTGGAGCCCATGCAAATACCCGCAATCGCGGCCGCGTACCAGAATCCGCCCTTGGTGGTGGTGACGGCGGCAATCACGCAGGTGGCAATCCAGCCGACCAGCGTGATGCCCAGCGCCAGTTTGTGGCCCAGCCAATCCTGCAAATAGCCAAACGCAAACGCGCCACCCGCCGCCGCAAAGTTGAGAACAAAAATCAGGACCATGGTTTCCTGCGGCTGAAAGCCGATCACCTGCTCGGCATAAATCGCGGCCAGCGCAATCGCCACGGCCACGCCGCCCTGGTAAAAAACCGCGCAGGCCAGCAACCACATGAAGTCCTTGTAGCGCCTGGCTTCGCGAAAGGTCTGGCGCAGCTGCGCCAATGAAGCCTTCAGCCCCCCCTGCTGCAAGGCCAGCGGGTTGGGCTGCGCCCTTTCCTTAAGCAGGCGAAACGTCACGAGGGATGCCAGCCCGTAAATGACTGCGGTGATCAGCATGGTGACCGGCACAAACTGGCTGGCCGGAATGCCCCTGGCCTGGGCCCACAACACATAACCCAGACAGATGCCCAGCGCCAGCATGCCGCCGAAGTAGCCAAAACTCCAGCCCCAGCCACTGACCTTGCCCAGTGCCTCAGGCCGGGCCAGCTCGGGCAGAAAGGCGGCGGTCAGCGATTCGCCCCAGGCAAAAAAAGTGTTCGACAAAATGATCAGCACAATCGCAAACGCCACGCTGCTGGGGCCTGCCAGAGCCAGCGCAGCAGTGGACAGCACGCAGCCCACCGTGGTCAGCATCAGCAGGCGCTTCTTGGCCGCGCGCAGGTCGGCATAGGCGCCCAGGCTTGGCATGGTCAGCATGACGATCGCGTAGGACACGCTCAGCGCTGCCGTCCACGCAAAAGTGGCCCACTCGGCCTTCTGCGCAATGCCGCCCACAAAATAGGCCGCAAACACCGCGGTGATCACCACTGTGGTGTAGCCTGAGTTGGCAAAGTCGTACATGGCCCAGCCAAACACCTCGCGTTTGCGCACGCCGGGGTTGAGGGCATCCTGGGAAAAAAGCGCCATGGTTGAGCTCCTGAAGAGGCGTCAAGCATAAACCACGGCTTGGAAAACGACACTCAACGACAGCAAGTCGCTATTTTTTTGATAGCTGTTGCCAGTCATCTGGCAAGGTCTGCAGGGCTAAACCACGCAAAATCAAGGCGCTGCTGTAGTTCGCCACAGCAGACAAGCCCCTGGGCGCAGAGGTGAAACTCCAATGAGCGCACACTGGGTCCGTTCTTTGTCCCCTTTTCCCCAGGAACCCTGCCGTGCTGCCCAAACCGCCCCAACAATCACACCATGCCCAGTCGGATTTTTCCGACTGGTTTGCCTGGCGGACCACGCGTTTCCTGCGCTTCCTGGCAGATACCTTTTTTGCCGGGCGTTACGGCAACCGGGCCGTGGTTCTGGAAACGGTTGCCGCGGTGCCCGGCATGGTCGGGGGTGCGCTGATTCACCTGAAATCCCTGCGCAGCATGAAAGATGACGAAGGCTGGATTCGCACCCTGCTGGACGAAGCCGAGAACGAACGCATGCACCTGATGACCTTTATCCATATCGCCCAGCCCAGCCGGCTGGAGCGCGCCATGATCATGCTGGCACAGGGAATCTTCTACAACCTGTTTTTCCTGCTCTACCTGGTGTCGTCACGCACAGCGCACCGGCTGGTCGGCTACTTCGAGGAAGAAGCCGTCTACAGCTACACCGAGTACCTGGCCGGCATCGACGGCGGGCAGTATGAGAACGTGCCCGCGCCGCAGATCGCGATTGACTACTGGAAGCTGGCGCCAGATGCGCGCCTGCGCGATGTGATCGTGGTGGTGCGCGACGACGAAGCGGGCCACCGCGACGTCAACCACAGCTTTGCCGACCAGCTTGCGGTTGAGGCCCAGGCCGCCTGAAGAGCTTGAAGGCTCAAGGCGTCGCCGCTGTCTCTTTCCAGCCGCCGCCCAGGGTCTTGTACAAGGTCACCTGGTTTTGCAGTTGCAGCAACCGTGCCTGCACCACCGCCTGCCGCGCAGAAAAAAGCGAGCGCTGGGCATCGAGCAAATCAAGCTGGCTGGCAATGCCGTTCTGGTAGCGCAGATCCGACAACTTGAACCGCACGCCTTCGGCAGTGGCTTGCGCCTGCTGCGCCCGCAGCTGTTCACCCAGCGTCGCACGACCTGCCAGGGCATCAGCCACTTCGCGAAACGCCGTTTGAATGGCTTTTTCGTATTGCGCGACGGCAATGTCGCGCCCGGCATTGGCCGACTCCAGCCCGGCCTGATTACGGCCAGCGTCAAACAAGGGAAGGAAAAGCTGGGGTGCCAGCGACCAGCCCCACGAGCCGTTTTGAAACAGGCCCGACAAATGGTTGCTGGCACTGCCCGCCGAGGCAGTCAGCGAGATGCGCGGAAAAAACGCAGCACGCGCCGCACCGATACTGGCGTTGGCCGCCAGCAATTGCTGCTCGGCCTGGCGAATGTCGGGGCGCTTGGTCAGCAGGTCCGAGGGCAGGCCTGCCGGGACATCGACCATCACGGGAGCATCGGCCAGCGCCTGCCCGGCAGGCAAGGCAGTCGCCAGCTCGCCCTCCAGCGGCTGGCCCACCAACAGGGTCAACAGGTTCTCATCGAGTGCGCGTTGCCTCTGCAACTGGGCGCGGCTGATACGCGCCGCTTCCAGCAGGGATTCAGCCTGGCGCAGATCGAGCTCCGACGTGACGCCGTTGTCAAAACGCAGCTGGCTCAGCTTGAAAGACTCCTCCCGCGTCGCCAGCGTCTGCTGGGTGATGCTCAGGAGTTCTTCATCGGCCAGCAGACTCAGCCAGGTGTTGGCCACCGTCGCGATCAGGCTGATCTGTGTGGTCTTGCGGCCTTCCTCCGAAGCCAGGTACTGGGCCAGCGCAGCTTCCTTGAGACTGGCAACGCGGCCGAAAAAATCAATCTCATACGACGTGAGCGCCAGGCCTGCGGTGTAGACACTGGCGATGTTGCCGTTGCCCGACGCGCTGGGTTGGCGCGACCCGGTCGCGGCTGCACCCACGGTTGGAAACTGGTCGGCGCGCCGGATCTGGAACTGGGCCCGTGCCTGCTCGATGTTGAGAACAGCGATGCGCAAGTCGCGGTTATTGCGCAGCGCCGATTCGATCAGCAGACGCAGCCGGGAATCGCTGAAAAAACTCTGCCACTCGAGGTCGGCAGCCGCCACCGTCTGCAGCGCAGTCGATGCCACAGGCGGCATGCCGGCCAGCGAGCGCGACAGACGCAGGCCCGGCCACTCGCCAGCAATCGGCGCGACCGGCCTCTCGTAAGTGGGCGCCATGGAACAGGCGGCCAGCAGTGCGGCTGCGCCCAGTGGCAGGAGGGAGGTCAGCACGCTCTTACGCATGGGGATTGCCTTCATGACTTTCTGCTCCGTCGATGCCAGCCGACCGGGCATGTTCGGCATACATTTTTTTCTGCCTTTCGCTGCTCTTGAACAGGCTGCGAACGACCACAAAAAACACCGGCACAAACACCACCGCCAGCGCAGTGCCGGTGATCATGCCGCCAATCACACCCGTGCCGATGGCGCGCTGACTTGCCGAGCCCGCACCCGTGGCCAGGGCCAGTGGCAGCACACCCATCATGAAAGCCAGTGAGGTCATCACGATGGGTCGAAAACGCAGATGCGCAGCGGCCAGCGCCGATTCAATCGCGCTCTTACCCTGGGCTTCCAGGTCCTTCGCAAATTCGATGATCAGGATCGCATTTTTGGCCGACAGGCCGATGATGGTGATCAGGCCGACCTGAAAGTACACATCGTTCGAATACGCGCGCAGCAGCGTCGCCAGCAGCACGCCCAGCACGCCCAAAGGCACCACCATGATCACCGCCAGAGGGATGGTCCAGCTTTCGTACAGCGCCGCCAGGCAGAGAAACACCGCCAGGATGGCAAAGCCGTACAGGACCAGGGCCTGCGAACCTGCCAGCTTTTCTTCACGTGACTGGCCGGTCCACTCAAAACCAAAACCCGACGGTAGCTGCGCCGCGAGCTTTTCCATCTCGGCCATGGCAGCGCCCGAGCTGTAACCCGGGGCGGCAGAGCCCGAGATACGCATGGCCGGGTAGCCGTTGTAACGGATGGTCTGCTGCGCACCCGTCACCCAGCGTGTGGTGGCAAACGCCGACAGCGGCACCGGTCGGCCCTGGCTGTTGCTGGCGTTGAGCCGCAAAAGATCATCGGGCTGCATACGCGACGGCGCATCGGCCTGTACCACCACGCGCTGCAACCGCCCCTGGTTGGGAAAATCATTGACGTAGCTTGAGCCTAGAGCGGTTGAAAGCGTGCTGTTGATGGCGTCAAACGACACCCCCAATGCATTGGCTTTGTCGCGGTCAATATCGATCTGCAGCTGCGGGCCGTCCTCCAGACCGTCTGGCCGCACCTGGGCCAGCACGGGGCTTTTGCCAGCCATGCCCAGCATCTGGTTGCGGGCGCCGACCAGTGCATCGTGCCCGGCACCACCCCGGTCCTGCAAGCGAAAAGTAAACCCGCTGGCAGAACCGAGCTCGGGGATGGGCGGCGGGCTCAGCGGGAAGATAAAGGCGTCACGAATACCCGACAGGGCACCAAAGGCCCTGCCCGCCAGCGCTTCGGCCGATTGCCCCTTGCCCTCGCGCTCGGACCAGTCTTTCAGCGTGATGAATGCCAGCGCGGCATTCTGACCCTGTCCAGCAAAGCTGAAACCGAGTACACCGACCATGCTCTGCACTTCGGGCTGCTTGAGGATGTAGCCCTCAACCTGCTCCATCACTGCCCGCGTCCGTTCCTGCGTGGCGCCAGGCGGCAGCTGGACATTGACCAGCATGGTGCCCTGGTCTTCGCCGGGCAGGAAGGACGTGGGCAAACGCATGTAAACCACCGCTACCGCGGCAATAATCGCCGTGTAAATGATGAGGTAACGCGCCGCGCGTTTGAGCACCCTCGCGACCAGGCTTTCATAGCTTTTGGCCGTACGCGAAAACACCCGGTTGAACCAGCCAAAAAAACCACGTCTGTCGTGGTGGTGGCCAGCCTCCACCGGTTTGAGCAGGGTGGCGCACAGCGCCGGCGTGAGGGACAGTGCCATGAAGGCTGAAAACCCGATGGAGGCCACCATCACCGCAGCAAACTGGCGGTAGATATTACCGGTGGAACCGGCAAAAAAGGCAAGCGGCACAAACACCGAAATCAGCACCACGGTCACGCCGATGATGGCGCCCGATATCTGCTTCATCGCCTTGCGGGTGGCGTCCAGCGGGCTCAGGCCTTCTTCGCTCATGATGCGTTCGACGTTTTCCACGACCACAATCGCGTCGTCCACCACGATGCCAATCACCAGCACCATGCCAAACATGGTCAGCACATTGATCGAAAAACCCAGCGCCAGCAGCGTGGCAAAAGTGCCCAGCAGCGCGATCGGCACAACGATGGTTGGAATCACCGTGTAGCGCCAGTTTTGCAAAAACAGGTACATCACCAGAAACACCAGTGCCACCGCTTCAAACAAAGTCACCGCCACCTGGGTGATGGATATCTGCACAAAGCGGGAACTGTCATACGGAATGGCCCAGCTCATGCCCGGCGGGAAAAACCGCTCCAGCTCCGCCATCTTCTGGCGCACCGCCTTGGCCGATGCCAGCGCGTTGCCGCTGGGCGCCAGTTGCAGGCCGATGCCCACCGCCGGTTTGCCATTGAGCCGTGCCGAGGTGGCATAAGTCTGGCCACCGAGCTCGATACGCGCCACGTCCTTGAGCCGCACGGCGGAGCCGTCGGTGTTGGCACGCAGCACGATGTTGCCGAATTGTTCGACATTGGCCAGCTGTCCATTGACCACCACGGTGGCTGCGATGCCCTGCCCGCCCACATTGGGCAAGTCGCCTATCGTGCCGGAAGACACCTGCGCGTTCTGCGCCCGGATGGCCACAGTCACGTCAGCCGGCGACAGGTTGAAGCCCGCCATTTTTGCCGGATCCACCCAGATGCGCATCGCACGCTCGGAACCGAAAAGCTGGGCCTGGCCGATGCCGGGCAGGCGCTGCAGTTCGGGCACCACGTTGCGCGATGCGTAGTCGCCCAGGGCAATCGGATCAAAAGCGGGGTTGCTGGACGAGAGCATCGTGAACAGCAGAAAGTTTGAACGGGATTTGTCCACCCGCACACCCTGCTGCGTGACCGCCTGGGGCAAGCGGGGAGCCGCACGCGAGAGTCGGTTTTGCACGTCCACCTGCGCCAGATCGGCATTGGTGCCAGGCTGAAAACTGATGGTGATGGTGCCGGTGCCATTGGCCTGCGCCACCGACTCCATGTAGATCAACCCGGGCGAACCGTTCATTTCGCGCTCTATCACGGACAGCACGCTGTCTTCCAGCGTCTGTGCCGACGCGCCGGGATAGGCGGCGTTGATGACGATGGAAGGCGGCGCAACCGGCGGATACTGCGAGATCGGCAGCTGCGTGATGGCGACGCCGCCCATCACAATGATGAACAGGGCGATCACCCAGGCAAAAATAGGCCTGTCGATAAAAAACTTGGCCATGCGCCCGGCCTCCTATTTCGAAGCCGCAGAGGCTGGCGCACTGGCAGCCGCAGCCGGGGCAGAAGCGGCGCCGGCAGGCCCGCCAGCCGGCGCGCTGCCGATCGCCTGCCAGGGTACCGGCTTGACGCTGGCACCAGGCCGCAATTTCTGGAACCCGTCGACGATGACCTGCTCCCCGGTTTTCAAGCCCTCCAGAACGACCCACTGGTTGCCTTTGGCTGAATCTATTTTCACGGGACGTGTAGCGACCTTGCCCTCGCTATCAACCACCATCACCGTGTCACCCTGGGCCGAGCGCGTGACCGCCTGTTGAGGCAGGGTTATGGCGTTGCTCACTTTGGCCTGCTCCAGCCGCACCCGCACGTACAGGCCCGGTAGCAGTTGCGCGTTCGGGTTCGGCACCTCCGCGCGCAATGTGATCTGACCCGTCGTGGCATCCACCGTCAGATCAGAAAACAGCAAGCGCCCGGGCTTCGCATATTCGCTGCCATCCTCCAGCACGATCCGCACGCTGGCGGCGTCGCTGCCGCCGGCCCGTTTGAACTGGCCACCGTCCATCGCGGCGCGCAGCTTCATGACCTCGGAGGCCGACTGCGTGAAGTTGACATACATGGGGTTGATCTGCTGGATCACGGCCAGTTGCGTGGCATCACCCTGTCCCACCAGCGCGCCCTCGGTCACCAGTGCACGACCGATGCGACCGGAAATCGGCGCCGACACGGCGGCATACCCGAGGTTGATGTTGGCCGTCTGCACATTGGCTCGACCCACCGCCACATCCGCTTCGGCCTGCTTTTGGGCGGCAACCGCGTTGGCGTATTCCTGCTTGCTGATGGCATTGGCCTCGACCAGCGGCTTGTAACGGGCCGCCAGCGCGCTGGCCTGTGCCAGATTGGCCTCAGCGCGGGCCTGCCCGGCCTTCGCACTGGCGGCTGCCGCCGCGTAAGGCGCGGCGTCTATGCTGAAAAGCGGCTGGCCAGCCTTCACGTCACTGCCTTCGCGAAACAGGCGCTTCTGCAAAATCCCCGCTGCCCGCGCCCGGACCTGCGCCACGCGCGAAGCTTCGAGCCGGCCCGGCAGCTCGGTCACCAGACCGACCTCACCCTGTGTCACAGTGACCACCCCCACGGTGGCGGGCGGCGGCGCAGCCGGGGGCGCGCTTTCGCCCTTGCCGCAAGCGGCCAGAAGCAATGGCAGCACGGCGCCCAGCAGCAACACGCGACAGGACGGAAACGGGGAGGCCAGGCTGCGCTGGGCGAAGGGGGACGTAGGCATGCAGATCCTCAATTTCTTCTGGAAAACCGGCGATGGGCGCCAGGGTCCGCAGTGGCCCACGCGCCTCAGGGACGAAAGCCGCAAGATTAAGGGTTTTCGCGAATGACATAGTTTACATACGCCGTTGAATGTATATGCTCAAGGGGCAAAAAGCAGCGCAAAGGAAACACCATGGCCCGTCGAACCAAAGAAGAAGCTCTGGCCACACGCCACCGGTTGCTGGATGCGGCTGAACATCAGTTTCAGGCTAAGGGCGTGTCACGCACCAGCCTGCAGGACATTGCTCGGCGCGCTGGCGCCACACGAGGTGCTGTTTACTGGCATTTCAGGGACAAGGCAGACCTGTTCAACGCGATGATGGAGAGGGTCACCCTGCCACTGGAGCAATCTTTTCAAAGTGTCGCGCAAGACGAAATCGCCGACCCGCTTACGCGCATACGCGGTCTTGTGCGCGACGCACTGGTTCGCATCGCGTCAGACCCCCAGACACGCCGGGTATTCGAGGTGGCCACCCACAAGGTGGAATATGTCGATGAGCTGCAGGCGGTCCGGATCCGCCATCTGGGAGTCCGCAAACAGTTTCTGGTATTCGTTGAACGCGGGCTGCTGGCCGCGGCTGCCCATGAGGCCATTGCCCTGTCCGTGCCGGCGGACACGGCTGCACGGGGCATACACGCCATCCTTGACGGATTGATTCAGAACTGGATGCTGGACAACACTGAATTCGACCTGTGCAAGGTGGGTCAAGGTGTGCTGGATATTTATCTAGGCGGGTTGGGTTTCAAACCCGAGCAAAAATAGTAGCGCGGCACGCGGCGCCATTGCCCAGGAGCTAATGCAGGTGACGCGGCTTGCGACCACCGCCATGCCCGGAGCCGCCCTGCGGTCCGCCCATGCCGCGTGGCGGCCGGCCCAGCTGCATGGAGTTGACCAGTGTTTCAAAGCGCTGCTCGAACAATTTGTCCACCGCCGCCACCACATCACCAAGTTCCGTTGCGTCGAAATGACGCTCCATCATCGCGATCATGTCCTGCACCAGCAAATCGCGCTGCACCTGCATGATTGCAGCAGGGGTGGGACCGACAAAATACATCGCAAAATCGTCTCTGGCCTCCTGGCCGTCCGCCTCTTCATCCTCATCGAAATCCGCATCGTAAAAAGTGACTTCAATGGGTGCGCCACCGCTTGAAAGCTCATTCAGCGCCATACACACCTCGTCAAGCGCCTGGCGGAAGTCTTCTTCGCCGGGGACGGTCCAGCACAGCTGCAGCAAATGTTGGTGCACATCAAAGCGTATGCCAGGCTCTTCCTCATAAACACTGGCGGCGCCATCTGCCAGCGACTTCGCGCCAGAGTAGGTCCACAAGGGCTTCAGCGCATCCTGCAATTGCTCAAAGCCGACATCCTCACGCAACGGCACTTCGCCGTGAACGTGAATTTCAAATGGAGGGGTGTTGTAGCGGGCCATGGAATCTATCTTAACCAGTTGAGACCGGAAATGAACAAGAGCTGGTGCCTGAGACCGGAATCGAACCGGTACGCCCGTTTTCACGAAGCGGCGGATTTTAAGTCCGCTGTGTCTACCTATTTCACCACTCAGGCGGGGACATGCTGTCGAACAAAAAAGCCCCTGGCAGGGGCGGACGTCGAAAATTGGGATGGAGGCGCGGGCCGGAGTCGAACCGACCTACTCGGATTTGCAATCCGGTACATAACCGCTTTGTTACCGCGCCGTGATCTGTCTGCCTTCAGCAAAATCGAATGATTTTACTGACTTTCGTGATGAAAATAATCCGATGAAAGACCCAATGAAAAAGGACAGCATGTTTGCATGCTGCCCTTTTGAATTGGAGCGGGAGAAGAGTCTCGAACTCTCGACCTCAACCTTGGCAAGGTTGCGCTCTACCAACTGAGCTACTCCCGCGATAACAGCCTCAGATTATAGCGCAGTTTTTTAGCTGCGCGAACCTGCTGCATAAATTTGCTCAATGCTTGACGTTGCCGAGGGCCTCCACCGCCGGCAGGACAGCTTCAGCAGCCGCAACAGCGGACTCTTCGTCGGGCAAAGGCACCGGCTGACTCACCAAAGCGATCTTCAACACCTGGTCAATCCATTTGACTGGAACAATTTCAAGACCGTTTTTCACGTTCTCGGGAATCTCCTGCAGGTCCTTGGCATTTTCTTCAGGGATCAACACGGTCTTGATGCCGCCGCGCAGCGCCGCGAGCAACTTTTCTTTCAGGCCGCCAATCGCCGTGACCTCCCCGCGCAGGGTGATTTCGCCTGTCATCGCCACATCGCCGCGCACCGCAATCCCGGTGATGGCAGATACAAAAGCGGTGGTCATCGCCGCACCGGCGCTGGGGCCGTCCTTAGGCGTGGCGCCATCGGGCACGTGGATGTGGATGTCGCGCTTTTCAAACATTTCGTCCTTGATGCCCAGCACCCGTGCGCGGCTGCGCACCACCGTGCGCGCAGCTTCCACGGACTCCTTCATCACGTCGCCAAGAGAGCCGGTACGCGTGATCACACCCTTGCCAGGCATCATGGCCGCTTCAATGGTCAGCAGATCACCGCCCACCTCGGTCCAGGCCAGACCGACCACCTGGCCGACCTGGTTGTGTTTTTCGGCACGGCCATAGTCAAACTTGCGCACACCCAGAAAGTCATTGAGGTTGTCGGCGGTCACAAGCACCTTGGGTTCCATCTTTTTCAGCTGGATGCCCTTGACCACCTTGCGGCAAATCTTGGACAGTTCGCGCTCGAGCGAGCGGACACCGGCTTCACGCGTGTAATAACGCACGATGTCGCGCACCGCCTGCTCCTGCACTTCCAGCTCGTCATCTTTCACGCCGTTGTTCTTGAGCTGCTTGGGCAACAGGTAACGCATGGCGATGCTGGTTTTTTCGTCTTCGGTGTAGCCCGACAGGCGGATCACCTCCATCCGGTCCAGCAGCGCTGCGGGGATGTTCATCGAGTTCGAGGTCGCCACGAACATCACGTCGCTGAGGTCAAAGTCCACCTCGACGTAATGATCACCAAAGGTGTGGTTCTGTTCAGGGTCCAGCACTTCCAGCAAGGCGCTGGACGGGTCGCCCCGGAAGTCCGTGCCCAGCTTGTCGATCTCATCGAGCAGGAACAGCGGATTGCGTGTACCGGCTTTAGTCAGGCTCTGCAATACCTTGCCGGGCAGCGCGCCAATGTAGGTGCGGCGGTGACCGCGAATCTCTGCCTCATCACGCATGCCACCCAGTGCCATGCGCACATACTTGCGGCCCGTGGCCTTGGCAATGGATTGCCCGAGCGAGGTCTTGCCCACGCCTGGAGGCCCGACCAGACACAGAATCGGCGCCTTGAGCTTGTCCACGCGCTGCTGAACCGCGAGATATTCAACAATGCGGTCTTTGACTTTTTCCAGGCCGTAGTGGTCTTCGTCGAGCACGCTCTCGGCATTGGCGAGGTCGTGCTTGATCTTGGTCTTCTTGCTCCAGGGCAAACCGGTCAGCACGTCGATGTAGGTGCGCACCACCGTCGCCTCGGCCGACATGGGCGACATCAGCTTGAGTTTTTTCAGCTCGCCTTCGGCCTTCTTGCGCGCTTCCTGCGGCATTTTTGCCGCCTTGATCTTCTTTTCGATCTCTTCGATGTCGGCGCCCTCTTCCCCCTCACCGAGTTCTTTCTGGATCGCCTTGACCTGCTCGTTCAGGTAGAAATCGCGCTGGTTTTTCTCCATCTGGCGCTTGACGCGGCCACGGATTTTTTTGTCCACATTCAGGATGTCGACTTCACGTTCGAGCTGCTCGTAAAGGTTTTCCAGCCGCGACTTGACGTTGTCCAGGTCAAGAATGACCTGCTTGGCGTCGAGTTTGAGCGGCAGGTGGGCGGCAATGGTGTCGGCGAGGCGGCCGGCATCGTCAATGCTCGATATCGAGGTCAGGATTTCAGGGGGAATTTTCTTGTTGAGTTTGACGTAGTGGTCAAACTGCTGCATCACCGCACGGCGCAGCGCTTCAATCTCGCTGGTCTTGTCTGCCGGGTCAATGACGGCCGGGGCAACCGGCGTCACATTGGCGCTGAAGTGAAGTTCGCCTTCTTCGATTTTGTTGACTTTGGCGCGTTGCTGCCCCTCCACCAGCACTTTCACGGTGCCGTCGGGGAGCTTGAGCATCTGCAATATCGTGGCCACGCAGCCGACCTCGAACATGTCTTCGACCGAGGGCTCATCCTTGGCTGCGGCCTTCTGGGCCACCAGCATGATGCGCCGCTCGGCTTCCATCGCCGCTTCCAGTGCCTTGATGCTTTTGGGACGACCCACAAACAGCGGAATCACCATATGGGGAAACACCACCACATCGCGCAGCGGTAGCAGCGGCAGATCGACAGGGCTGGAAGGCAGCGTGGTTTGTGCAGACATATAACCTTAAAGGTAAGCCTTGAACGAAAGCCCTGGCATCGTGGCGGGTATCAGGCTTTCATGTTCGGCAACAACAATAACCACAGAAGTGGGGGACGCTGGCCGCTTTTCAAGCCGGCCAGTTGCGGCATCAGGCCTGTTTGGCAGACTCACGGTAAACCAGCAGAGGCGCCTTGTTTTCTTCAATTGTGGACTCGTCGACCACCACTTTTTCAACGTTGCTGGTATTGGGCAGGTCAAACATGGTGTCGATCAGCGACTGCTCCAGGATGGACCGCAAACCGCGCGCGCCGGTCTTGCGCGCCAGTGCCTTGCGGGCAATCGCCTTCAGCGCGGAGGGGCGAATCTCAAGATCCACACCTTCCATGGACAGCAGCTTGCTGAACTGTTTGACCACCGCATTTTTGGGCTCGGTCAATATCTGTACCAGGGCGTCTTCGGTCAACTCGGCCAGAGTGGCCACTACCGGCATGCGGCCCACCAGCTCAGGAATCAGCCCGAACTTGATCAGGTCCTCAGGCTCAACGTCCTTGAACGATTCCGTCAGGCTACGGGCCTTTTTGCTCTTGACCGCCGCGCCAAAACCAATACCCGACGACTCGGTGCGGTTTTCAATGACTTTTTCCAGACCCGAAAAAGCACCGCCGCAGATAAACAGGATGTTGGTGGTGTCAACCTGCAAAAAGTCCTGATTCGGGTGTTTTCGTCCGCCCTGAGGGGGCACCGACGCCATGGTGCCTTCAATCAGCTTGAGCAAGGCCTGCTGAACGCCCTCGCCCGACACATCGCGGGTGATGGACGGATTGTCGGACTTGCGTGAAATCTTGTCGATTTCGTCGATGTACACAATACCCTGCTGCGCGCGCTCAACTTCGTAGTTGCAGCTCTGCAGCAGCTTCTGGATGATGTTCTCGACGTCTTCCCCGACGTAGCCGGCTTCGGTCAGCGTGGTGGCGTCGGCCATCACAAACGGCACGTTGAGGGTGCGCGCCAGCGTCTGCGCAAGCAGCGTCTTGCCGGAGCCTGTGGGGCCGATCAGCAAGATGTTGCTTTTGGTCAGCTCAACATCGTCTTTTTTGGCTTTTTCCTTGTGCCGCAGACGTTTGTAGTGGTTGTACACCGCCACTGCCAAAGTGCGCTTGGCGGGCTCCTGCCCAATCACGTAACCGTCCAGCGTGGCCTTGATTTCCAGCGGCGTGGGCAGGTCCCCGCGCGTCTCGCGCACATCGTCTCCGGCGGGCAACTCGTCACGGATGATTTCGTTGCACAGATCGATACATTCATCGCAGATGAAGACCGACGGACCCGCGATCAGCTTTTTGACTTCATGCTGACTTTTACCGCAGAAGGAGCAGTAGAGGGTTTTTTCGCTGGAAGAGCCTTTTTTGTCGGCCATGGGTGGAATGCCTTTGAATGCCCGGAGGAGGTATCGGTCAATGATAACCAAATAAAAACGGCGTTCTCTGTTACAGAAAACGCCGTTGCTGCTGTGCAACTGGTGGAAACCAGTGTGTTCAGGGGCGTTTGGCGATCACCTGATCCACCACGCCATAAGCTTTGGCCTCATCGGCAAACATGAAGTAGTCGCGCTCAGTGTCTCGCTCTATTTTTTCGACGGTCTGACCGGTGTTCTCGGCCAGGATGCGATTCAACTGATCGCGCGTCTTGAGGATGTCGCGGGCGTGGATCTCGATGTCGGTCGCCTGGCCCTGGGCACCGCCAGAAGGCTGGTGAATCATCACACGCGAATTGGGCAGCGAAAAGCGCTTGCCCTTGGCACCGGCCGCCAGCAAAAAGGCGCCCATGCTGGCCGCCATGCCCACACACAGTGTGGACACATCGGCCTTGATGAATTGCATGGTGTCGTAAATCGCCATGCCCGCCGTCACCGAACCGCCCGGTGAGTTGATGTAGAAGGAAATATCCTTGTCCGGGTTTTCACTTTCCAGGAACAACAGCTGGGCGACCACCAGGTTGGCGGTCTGGTCATTGACCGGACCCACCAGAAAAATAACGCGTTCCTTGAGCAGGCGCGAATAAATGTCGTAAGACCGTTCGCCACGGCCGGATTGCTCAATCACCATCGGCACCATGCCGAGGCCTTGAATCTCCTGCGCATTGCTGTAAATGTTCATGTGTTCTCCAAAGGTTGGGCTTACTTTACCCAAAATAAATGGGGCTTGAAGCCGTAGCCGCAAGCCCCTGCATCAGAAATCAGCTGACAACAAGGCCAGTGGCCCGCCGGTCGCTTCAGTTCTGGGCCATCAATTCATCAAAGGACACCGATTTCTCGACGATTTTGGCTTTACCCAGCACAAAATTGGTCACGTTGTTTTCGATCACCACCGACTCAACCTCGGCCATGCGTTTTTCGTCGCTGAAATACCAGCGCACCACATCCTGCGGTTTTTCATAGCTGGAGGCCAGTTCTTCCACATGGGCCTTGACCTGCTCGGTTTTGGGAAACAGGTCGTTGGCACGGGTCAGTTCAGCCACCACCAGGCCGAGGCGCACGCGCTTTTCGGCTTGCGGACGGAAGATATCGTCAGGAATCGGCGCCTTGTCGGCATCCTTGATGCCGCGTTGCTTGAGGTCAGCGCGTGCGCCTTCGACCATGCGGTCCAGCTCGGACTGAACAATGGCTTGCGGCACATCGAGCTCGGCATTTGCCAGCAAGGCGTCCATGACGGCATTTTTGTTGCGCGCCAACAGACGGAACTTGACCTCGCGCTCCAGGTTCTTGCGGATGTCGGCGCGCAGGCCTTCCACGCTGGCGTCGGCGATTCCCAGGGATTTGGCCAGCGCTTCATTGACTTCAGGCAGGTGGGCAGCTTCAATTTTCTTGACCGTGACCATGAAGTCAGCCTGTTTGCCAGCGACTTCCTTGCCGTGGTAGTCGGCCGGAAAGTTCAGCGGAAAAGTCTTGCTTTCGCCGCTTTTCATGCCGCGCACGGCATCTTCGAATTCCTTGAGCATCTGGCCTTCGCCGACCAGGAACTGGAAAGCTTCGGCCTTGCCGCCGGCAAAAGCTTCGCCGTCGACCTTGCCTTCAAAGTCGATGGTGGCGCGGTCGCCGTCCTGGGCCGGGGCGTCCAGCGCGCGCTGCGCAAACGTCCGACGCTGCTTGCGCAGGATGTCCACCGTCTTGTCGATCGCTTCGTCGCTGACGTCGGCAGTGACTTTTTCGACTTCAGCATTGGCCAGGTCACCGATCTTGACTTCAGGATAGACCTCAAAAACAGCGTCAAAGGACAGCTCGCCTTCAGGAGCGCCTTCCTTTTCGCTGATGCGCGGCTGGCCCGCCACGCGCAGCTTGGCCTCGTTCGCCGCCACCGAGAAAGCTTCACCGACCTTGTCGTTCATCACCTCGTAGTGCACCGAATAACCATAACGCTGGGCCACCACGTTCATGGGCACCTTGCCGGGACGAAAACCGTCCATCTTGACAGTGCGCGCCAGGCGCTTCAGGCGTGAATCAACTTCGGACTGGATGGTGTTGACCGGCAGGGTCAACGTCATCTTGCGTTCCAGCTTTTCAAGGGTTTCAACAGTCACGGCCATGATCTACTCCTAATATCCAGACGATGTAAAAGACAGACTGTGCGCACCACCGGAAGGCGGTGCAGCAATCAATCGTCCTGAAAAATCTCAAAAAAAGTGGTGCGCGGGGCGGGACTCGAACCCGCACAGTATTGCTACCGTCAGGACCTAAACCTGGTGCGTCTACCAATTTCGCCACCCGCGCGCCGGAAACAAAAACGGGAATCCTCAGCTTTTAGGCTTACGGACCCCCGCCTGAAATCGGTCAACTTTCTATTTTAGCCTGTATCGGCTACCAGTCAGCCGCCACCCTTCTCCGCGAACGGATTAAGCCAACGCCGGTGTTTCGCGTGGCTCGCGCCTGACGCGAAACCAGGCGGGTCTGGGCGCTGCGCGCCGCCCCGCCGGGCGGATTTATTGAAACGCCGGTGTTTCGCGTTTCACGCGAAACCATGCGGCGTACATCGCCGGCAGCGCCAGCAAGGTCAGCACGGTGGCGACGATCAGCCCACCCATGATGGCAACCGCCATCGGGCCCCAGAAGACGCTGCGTGACAGTGGGATCATGGCCAGCACGGCGGCAGCCGCCGTCAGCACGATGGGACGCAGGCGGCGCACGGCGGACTCGACAATCGCATCCCATGCCGGAATACCGGCGCTGCGGTCCTGCTCGATCTGGTCGATCAGGATCACCGAATTGCGCTGGATCATGCCCATCAGGGCAATCACACCCAGCAAGGCAACGAAGCCAAATGGACGACCGAGCAGCAGCAGCGCGCCTGCGACGCCGGCAATGCCCAGCGGCCCGGTCAAAAAGACCAGCATGGCGCGGCTGAAGCTGTGCAATTGCAGCATCAACAGCGTGAAGGTCAGGAACAACATGATTGGAATGCCCGCTGCGATGGAGCCCGAGCCTTTGCTGCTTTCCTCCACGGCACCGGCGACTTCAATGCGATAACCCGCCATGCCATTTTTCTGCCATTTGGCTTCAATGACTTTCAGGGCCGGCAAAAGCTCGTTGGTGACCGTCGCGCCCTGCAGGCCTTCGACAATGTCACTCTGAACGGTGATCGCGTAGTCGCGGTTCTCGCGCCACATCACGCCCGGCTCCCAGGTGAACACGGGTTTGGCGATCTGGGTCAGCGGAATCGACTTGCCCGATGCCGTCGGCAGGTACGCATTGCCAAGATCGGTGATCGCATTGCGTTCATCCAGCGGCTGGCGAAGCACGATGTCTATGAGTTTGTCGCCCTCGCGGAACTGGCCCACGTTGCTGCCGCTCAAAATGGTTCTGGATGCCTGCGCAATCGACTGGCTGGTCACGCCCAGCGCACGCGCCTTGGACTGATCAACTTCCAGGCGCAGCACCTTGACGGATTCATTCCAGTTGTCGTTGGTGCCGCGCGTGTTGGGGCTTTCGCGCAACACGGCCTTGACCTCGTCGGCGCGCTCGCGCAGCACCAGCGGATCGATGCCGACCACACGGAACTGCACCGGGTAGGGCACGGGCGGGCCATTGGGCAGCAGCTTGATGCGGCCGCGCACCTCGGGAAACTCCTGGGCCAGCAGCGCGGGCAGCTTGATGCGCAGCGACTCACGCACCTTCAGGTCCTTGGGCAGCACAATGAATTGCGAAACGTTGGTCTGCGGAAAAACCTGATCGAGTGGCAGGTAAAAACGCGGCACGCCTGAGCCCACCCAGGTACTGACTGAACGCACGCCGTCTTCCTTCAGTAAACGCTCTTCCACGCGTTTGGCGGTGAGCTCATTGGCGGCAAACGATGTGCCTTCCGGAAACCAGATATCCACCATGATTTCTGGCCGGCTGGAGTCCGGAAAAAATTGCTGCTGGACTTTGCCCATACCAACAATGCCCAGCGCAAAGACAAGTATCGTCGCGCCAATCGTGATCCAGCGGTACTCGACACACCAGTTGACCAGGCGACGGAAACCCCGGTAGAACGGCGTGTCAAAGTGCTCGTGGTGATCGGCCTTCCCATCGACCGGCAGCGGTTTGGCCTTGAGCAGCAGCGTGCCCAGGTAGGGCACAAAGTAGACCGAGACGATCCAGCTCAGCACCAGCGCAATCACGGTGACCGCAAAAATCGCGAAGGTGTATTCACCCACCGTCGATTTCGCCATGCCAATCGGCAGAAAACCAACCGCCGTGATCAGCGTGCCGGTCAACATGGGCATGGCGGTAATTTCGTAGGCAAAGGTGGCGGCGCGCACCTTGTCGTAGCCCTCTTCCATCTTGCGCACCATCATTTCGACCGCAATGATGGCGTCATCGACCAGCAGGCCCAGCGCAATGATGAGCGAGCCCAGCGATATCTTGTGCAGGCCAATGCCGAAGTAACTCATCGCCAGAAAAGTCACCGCCAGCACCAGCGGAATCGTGATGCCCACCACCAGCCCGGGCCGCATGTCGATGTAATAACGCTTCCACAGCGGGTGCTGCCCGGGGCGTCGATGAAAACCCAATGCAATAAAACTCACCGCCAGCACAATCACCACGGCTTCAATCAGCACACTCACAAACTCATTGACCGATTTGGCCACCGCCGTGGGCTGGTCCTGGATCTGCACCAGTTCCATGCCTGCCGGCAGCCTGGCAGCTATGCGGCTGGTCGTGGTTTTGAGCGCCTTGCCAAGTGCAATGATGTCCCCGCCCTTGGCCATGGACACACCGAGTGCAATCACTTCCCGGCCCTGATGCCGTACCTTGACCGCAGGCGGGTCCACATAGCCACGCTTGATCTCGGCAATGTCGCCCAGGCGCAACTGATTGCCCGAGTTGCCGCGTATCGGCATGGCGCGCAGCTGTTCAACGGCTTCAAACTGCCCGGCCACGCGGACTTGCACCACGTCGAGTGGGGTCTGCACTGCGCCAGCCGACTCCACCGCGTTTTGCTGGCCCAGCTGGTTGAGCACCTGGTTGAAATCAAGGCCAAGCTGTGCCAGGCGTTTCTGCGAGATTTCGATGAAAATTTTTTCGTCCTGCACGCCAAACTGTTCCACCTTGGCGACGTCCGGCACACGCAGCAGTTGCTGGCGTACGTCGTCGGCAAAGGTTTTGAGCTCGGCATAGTTGAAACCGTCGGCCTGCAGCGCATAGATCACGCCATACACGTCGCCGAAATCGTCATTGAAGAAAGGCCCGACCACGCCACCCGGCAAGCTGCCGCGCATGTCGCCCACCTTTTTGCGCACCGCATACCAGACACCCGCCACATCGGCGGCTTTGGACGAGTCCTTGATCTGGAAGATGATCTGCGACTCGCCCGGCTTGGAGTAGCTGCGGATCTTGTCGGCAAACGGCACTTCCTGCAGCGTGCGCTCTATCTTGTCGGTCACCTGCTCCGCCACCTGCTGCGCGGTAGCGCCCGGCCAGTAGGTGCGCACCACCATCGCGCGGAAGGTAAATGGCGGGTCTTCGTCCTGGCCAAGCTGGAAGTAGGCGGCTGCGCCCAGCAGCATCAGCACCACCATCAGGTAACGCGTCAGCGCCGGGTGGTCCAGCGCCCATTTGGACAGGTTGAAACTGTCTTTGGGTTGAATCTGGTTCATGCCTGCCTCACTTCGCAGAGGGCGCGGGCGCAGTGGCGGCGGCAGCAGACGCTATCGAATCAGTAGCTGCCTGCGCAGTTGGCGCCTGGGCTACAGGCGCTTTTGACTGATAAATCGTGACTTTCTGGCCGGGCGACAAGACATGTACCCCGGCGCTGACCACCAGCATGCCGGGCTGCAGACCGGCAGCGATGACGGCTTCATTGCCATCGGCTGTGGCAATCTGGATGGTCTGCGACCTCACCGTCATGCTGGCCTTGTCCAGTACCCAGACTGCGCTGTTTTTGCCCTCCTGGCGCAAGGCGCTGGTGGGCAGCTTGATGACCTGCAGGCCACTGGCGCCCAGGCCCTGCGGCTGTACATACACCGTGGCGCCCAGCACCGGGGGCTCGCGCGTGTCCAGCGCCACTTTCACCGGGTAGGTGCGGGTGGCAGGGTCGGCACTGGCCGACACCTCGCGCACCTTGCCCGCCAGCTCGGTACCCTGCGCCCAGACGCGTACCTTGACCGGCATGCCGACCCGGATGGCCGCGACCTTGTCTTCAGGCACCGAAAACACCACATCGCGCGGGCCGTCGGCGGCGATACGCAGCACCGGTGTGCCGGCAGACACCACTTGCCCGGCCTCGGCTTCCACCGCCGTCACCACACCCGAGACGTCGGCCACCAGCACAGCGTAATTGGCCTGATTGCCCTGCACTGCCAGCTGCGACTGTGCCTGCTCCAGCTGGGCCTGCGCCGCTTTCAGCGTGGCCTCGCGGCGCTCCAGCTCGGCACCGCTGATGAAGTTCTGCTCTTTCAGCTCTTTGTAGCGCTTGTAGTCGGCCGCAGCCAGATCACGCTGTGTGGCAACTGCTGCCACCTGGGCGCGCGCCGCATCGGCGGCCAGTTTGTAATCCTGCGGGTCCAGTTGGGCCAACACCTGCCCGGCCTTGACGCGCTGGCCCAACTCGGCCTGTCGCTTGATGATTTTTCCGCCCACCCGAAAACCCAGGCGCGACTCGACCTGGGCTTTGACCTCACCCGCAAATTCGTGGCTGGAGGTGAAGGTATCCACCCCCACGGTCAACACCTTGACCGCTCGCACCGGCTCCTCGGGCGCGGCAGGTTTGGAACAGGCGGCCAGCAACAAGGCGGCGCCAAGAACGGCAAAGACGGTTTTATGCATGATGTGCTTGACTGGATCGGTGGCGGACCAGCCGCAAAACGGCTAGAAAATTTGCTACTACTGACTGACTGGTTAGTAATCTAGGGTAAATGCCCATGCTTGTCAAGCGACAATCCGTGCCATGAATCCCGGCCCTCCCGCCCCCAGCCCAAGCGCGCCACTGGTCCTGCAGTCACCCGCGCAGCACTACGAAAACTTCCCCGTGGCCACGCTGCTGTGCCCGCCGCAACTGCGCCCCGCGGTTGCAGCGATTTATTGGTTTGCCCGCACCGCCGACGACATTGCCGATGAAGGCGATGCACTGCCCGACCAGCGCCTTCAGGAGTTGGCCGCCTACCGCGCTGACCTGCTCGCCGCCGCAGACGACCAGCCTGTCTCGTCGCGCTGGCCAGAGGTATTTGGACCCCTGCAGCCGGTTTTAAGGCAATTCAAGCTTCCTGTCTCCCTGCTGGCAGACCTGCTCAGCGCATTTGAACAAGACACCGTCAAACAGCGCTACGCCAGCGAGGCCGAACTGCTGGACTACTGCCGCCGCTCGGCCAATCCGGTAGGCCGGCTGCTGCTGCATCTCTATGGCGTCAGCGACGGCGCTTCGCTGCAGCAAAGCGACCACATCTGCAGCGCGCTGCAACTGATCAACTTCTGGCAGGACCTCAGCGTGGACATTCCGCGTGGCCGCATTTACCTGCCGCAGGACAGCTGGGCCGCCCATGGCGTTGATGAGGCGCAACTGCTGGCCCGCGAGGTGAATCCACATACTATTAATTTGATAGCTGCTAGCGCACACTCGGCAAGGGCCCGCATGCTAAAAGGCCTTGAACTTCCAGCTGCGGTGGCGCGGCAGATGGGCGGCTTCAGTGGCTGGCGCGCGGCGTTTGAGCTGCGCTGCGTGATCCAGGGCGGGCTGCGGATTCTCGACAAAATTGATGCCCTGCACTACCACACACTGGTGCAGCGGCCCAAACTCAATCGCTGGGACGCACTGGTGATTTTATGGAAAGCCCTGTTCGCATGATCCGGTCTGTCGCCATCCCCTCCGCCTGCCAGCTCAGCGCCCGACAGATGGATGCCAACTTTGCCGACGCGTATGAAGCCCTGGTTCCGGCATCACAACTGACGGCCACCGAGATTTACCGGGCCATCACCCGCCAGACGCCGGGCTGGGTAGAGGGCCTGATGCGCCTGCGCAACCAGCTGGTTCAACCTTTTGGGCTGAAGAACCTGGGCACGCTGGCCACGGTGCCGCCTGGCGAGGCGGTACCGGGCAAACGCATGGGGCTTTTTGAAGTGGTCAGCAGCAGCCCGAATGAGCTGGTCTTGCAGGATGACGACAAACACCTGCTGGTTCAACTGTCGGTGTTGAAGCAAACACATGACAACACCTGTGACAAGCTGACCCTGAGCACGGTGGTTCATATCCACAACACCCTGGGGCGGGTGTACATGGCTTTTGTGGGTCCGGCCCACAAGCTGATTGCCCCTGCTGTGCTGCGCCGTGCGCCGCAGGCGGTGGCATCAAGCCTGCGACAATCCCGCCCATGAGCCCTGAGGAATACGTTCAGCAAAAAGCCGCCGCGTCTGGCAGCAGTTTTTATTACGCCTTTTTGTTTTTGCCCAGGGAAAGGCGGGCCGCCATCACCGCGTTTTATGCCTTTTGCCGCGAGATTGATGATGTGGTGGACGAGGTCACCGACCCCGGCGTGGCGCACACCAAGCTGGCCTGGTGGCAGGCCGAAGTGCTCAAGGCTTATGCAGGCACGCCCAGCCACCCGGTGATGAAAGCGCTGATGCCGCTGGCGCCGGGCTACCAGATCGAGGCGCGCCACTTGCAGGCGGTGATTGAAGGCTGCCAGATGGATCTGGCGCAAAACCGCTACCTCGACTTTGCCAATCTCAAAACCTATTGCCACCTGGTGGCCGGCATTGTGGGAGAAGTCGCGGCGCGTATATTTGGGCAGACCGAAGACGCGACTACCGCCTATGCCCACAAGTTGGGACTGGCCTTCCAGATGACCAACATCATCCGCGATGTCGGTGAAGACGCGCTGCGCGGCCGCATCTACCTGCCGGTCAACGAAATGCAGCAGTTTGATGTGAAGGCCCACGAAATATTGAAGCGCCAATACTCGGACCGCTTCAGCGCGCTGATGAAGTTCCAAACGCAACGCGCCCTCAGCCTGTACGACGAGGCCCTGGACCTGCTGCCAGAAGCAGATCGCCGTTCGCAAAAACCCGGCCTGATGATGGCCAGCATTTACCGCACCCTGCTGCGCGAAATTGAAGCCGATGGCTACCAGGTGCTGCACCAGCGCGTCAGCCTGACGCCGCTGCGCAAGTTCTGGCTGGCCTGGAAGACACAGGCGTTTGGGCGGGTCGTTTGAAGATTGCCGTCATAGGCGCAGGCTGGGCCGGCTGCGTGGCGGCAGTTGAAGCCACCCGCCTTGGACAACAGGTCACGGTTTTTGAGGCGGCACGTATCCCTGGCGGCCGTGCACGGCGGGTGGACGTGCCGTGGCCGGAAGCGCGCACCCTGCCCCTGGACAACGGCCAGCACATCCTGATAGGTGCTTACACCGAAACGCTGCGGCTGATGGCCGACCTGGGCCTGAACCCTGAGCAAACACTTCTGCGCCTGCCGCTGACACTTCAGTTCCCGGACGGCACCGGTCTGGCTTTTCCCCGGCTGCCCGCGCCACTGGACGCGATCGCTGCCATCGCGCGCGCGCGCGGCTGGTCCTGGCGCGACAAGCTGTCGCTGCTGCGCGCCGCCACGGGTTGGCAGCTCGCAGGTTTTCGCTGCGCGGCTGATCTGTCTGTTGCGCAGTTGTGTGCCGGGCTCACGCCGACTGTGATGGCCAGCCTGATAGAGCCGCTGTGTGTGTCGGCACTCAACACACCCGCCGACCGCGCCAGCGCCCAGGTCTATTTGCGGGTACTGCGCGACGCGTTGTTTGCCCAATCACGCGGCTCCAACCTGCTGCTGCCGCGTGTGGACCTCAGCGCCCTGCTGCCTGATGCGGCGCTGGCCTGGCTCGCACAACACGGGGGCGCCGTGCACCTGGGAACGCGGGTGCAAAGCATCGCGCCCGCCGCCAAGGGCTGGCTGGTGGATACCGAAGCATTCGACCGCGTGATCCTGGCCTGCCCGCCCCGGGAGGCTGCACGGCTGGCCGAGCACTGCGGTATGCCTTGCGATGCCTGGCTGGCGCGTGCTCGCGCCTTGCGTTTTGAGGCCATCACCACGGTTTATGTGTCTGCGCCCGGCACACGCCTGGCGCAGCCCATGCTGGCCCTGCACGCCAGTGCGCCAGAGGGCGGTTCGCCGGCGCAGTTTGTTTTTGATCGCGGCCAACTGGGCGGACCAGCTGGCCTGCTGGCTTTTGTGGTCAGCGCCAGCACAGCCGACAGCGCCGCGCAGACTCAAGCCGTGCTGACCCAGGCGCAGCAGCAACTGGGCCTGCAAGGGCTGAGCGCAGTACAAACCATTACCGAAAAACGTGCCACCTTTGCCTGCCTGCCCGGCCTGCAGCGGCCCGGCGCGCAACTGCTGCCCGGCCTGCTGGCATGCGGTGACTATGTGGATGGACCTTACCCGGCCACCCTGGAGGGCGCGGTGCGCTCGGGTTTGCAGGCGGCGCAAATTGCTCTCAATTAAGTAGCTGCTTGCGCATATACAGCAAGGGCTGCAGGCCTATTTAACCACCTAACCACCTAACGGCGACTGGACGGCCTGCAACAGGTCACACAGCTCCGTCAGATTGGTCACGGTTTCATGCGGCAAGGCATCGTGTGCCCAGAGATGATCTGACCGATTGACCCACACGGTCTGCATGCCCGCGTTCAGCGCGCCCAGCACGTCCAGCGCAGCGTCGTCGCCCACATGCAGCACGTTGTATGGCTGCACACTGACGGCGCCGGCGGCGGCATGAAAAATCCGCGAGTCGGGCTTGCCGACCCCAAAGGCCTGCGCACTGATGGCGGCCTGAAAATACGGCTCCAGTCCAATCCGGCCGATCTCCGCATTGCCGTTGGACAGGGCCACCAAGGGGTAACGCTCCGACAGAAACTCCAGCGCCAGCAGCGCATCGTCATAAAGCGTGACCTCATGGCGCGCGGCAAAAAATACCTCAAACGCTTCATCTGCCAGCAACGGGTTTTCCTTGGAGCGGTACAACGCCACACGAATCGCCTCGCGCCGGATGGCACTGAGGTTGTGTTTGAGCTCGGGTCGACTGCGCACAATATGCTCTCGGATATCGTGCCGGGCACCGGCATTGGCAAACAGCGCGGCGGTCATCGGTGCGTGGCGGCCCAGCCAGGCGTCAAGGGCGGCTTCAGCTTTTTCTATCACGGGCCAGACGGGCCAAAGGGTGTCATCAAGATCAAGGGATATGGCTTTGATAATTGTCAGGTCGAGCATAGGTAGGTGAGAATAACCCATGGCTTTCTCTCCCGAACCACCCTTCACCCACGGCCAGCCTCCAAAGGCTGCAGGCAGCAGCGCCGTGTTGTATTGCAACCTCGGCACGCCCGACGCCCCCACGGCTGCCGCACTGCGCCCTTACCTGGCGCAGTTTCTCAGCGACCACCGGGTGATTGAAATTCCCAGGCTGCTGTGGTGGCTGATCCTGCACGGCATCATCCTGCGCCTGCGGCCCAAAAAGTCGGCGGCCAAATACGCCAGCATCTGGACCGCGGCAGGTTCGCCGCTGAAAGTCTGGACTGCCAGGCAGGCGCTGCTGCTGGCCGCCCAACTCGCCGGGCGCGGCCATCAGGTCGAAGTGCGTTATGCCATGCGGTATGGCCAGCCGTCGATTGCTTCCGAGCTGACCGCACTCAAGGCCAGCGGTGTGACGCGTGTTCTGGTGCTACCCGCCTACCCCCAATACAGCGGCACCAGCACCGCCAGCGTGTTTGATGCGGTGTACAGCTGGGCCGCCAAAACGCGGCTGATTCCCGAGCTGCGTTTTGTCAACCACTACCACGATCACCCCGGCTATATCGCGGCACTGGCGGCGCGCGTGCAGGCGCACTGGGCACAACATGGCCGCGCGGACAAGTTGCTCATGAGTTTTCATGGTGTGCCTGAACGCACGCTGCACCTGGGCGACCCCTACCACTGCGAATGCCACAAGACGGCTCGCCTGCTGGCAGAACGACTGGGGCTGGACAAGACACAATACCTGGTGACCTTCCAGTCGCGCTTTGGCAAAGCCAAATGGCTGGAGCCCTACACCGAACCCACGCTGGTGGCCCAGGCGCAAGCAGGCCTGAGAAGTGTCGATGTGTTGTGCCCCGGCTTCACTGTCGACTGCCTGGAAACGCTGGAAGAAATCGCGCTGGAAGCGAAGGAAGCTTTCGTACATGCCGGCGGACAAAGTTTCAACTACATTGCCTGCCTGAACGACAGCGCCGAATGGCTGGCCGCTCTGGCCGACATAACCGAGCAGCATTTGTCGGGATGGCCCACACGAAGCGCACCCGACCTACAGTCCTTGGCCGCCTCGCAACAGGCGGCGCTGGCCCTGGGCGCGCGGCAATAAGCCTCTATTGCAGGCGCAGCTTCAACGCGTCCTGCACCTGAGCCAGCACACTGGCCCAGTCACCCGGGGCCGGTTGCCTGAACAGCCGGGCTGTGTCGTACCAGGGGTTGTCGCTGCGCTCGAGCAGCCAGCGCCAGTCGGGGCTGAAGGG
>NZ_JAUXUP010000030.1 GCF_030680935.1 Polaromonas sp.
GGCGAATCGGTGGGGTGTCGGCCCAGGCGGGGAAGGCGGCAACCCCTGCGGCAACTGCAGCATCGACTTCAGCGGCGTTGGCCAGGGCCACGCGGCCTGTCACTGCTCCGCTGGCAGGGTTGAAGACGGGCTGGCTGCGGCTGGACAGGCCAGGGGCGTGTTTGCCCGCTGTCCAGTGTCCCAGGAGGGCGGGCGCAATATGCGTGAGAACGGGAAGGGTTGCGGTCATGCGGTTTCTTTGTTGAATAGACGTGGCGCGTAGCCAGGCCACAGAGGGCGTGGCGGCACAAGAGCAGAAGATCAGGCAGGCTGAAGCTGTGGGCCGGGCGCTTCCCGGCTTGATTCCAGGGTTGGTGCCAGTGCACCCAGATAGGCGCGCACCCTCGGGTCAGCCGCCAGGCTGTTGAAGTCTGGTGCCTGCGTCACCACACCTTTTTGCACAAAAATAAAGCGCTCACAGCTTTTGCGCAGAATGTCGATGTGATAAGGCTCGTTGGGATGCAGGCACAGGAACACTATGCGCCCCTGGCTTTTGAGTTTGCTGAAAAAATCCAGCATGAACCCGATATAGCCGTCCTGCGTATTGAACTGGGGTTCGTCAAACAAGTGCACCAGTGGCGAGTTGACCGCAGCATGCTCCAGCATGAAGTCGGGCTTGCTCTTCTGGAAAGAGCGCACCTGGTAGGACTGGTGGTAATGAACCGCAAGACGGTCGCGCTCCGTGGTGCGCACCGCATGAATATCCTGACCATTGACGAGAACACGTCCCCCTGTCGGCAGGTTGCTTCCGGTGATCAGTTCAAACAGCGTGGTCTTGCCTGAACCGTTGGGCCCCATGACGCCGATCACACAAGGCTTGTTGACCTCGAAATCGGCAGTCAGCGAAAAGGTCGTGGTCTTGCGAAAAATACCGCGCTGATAACGTTTCGCGACGTTTTCAACGCGCAATAGAGGGTGACTCATACGGACTAAACTCCCAATAAATGTAAGCGCAGGGCCGCGTCATTGCGCAAATCGGCTGCGGGACCGTCGTGAACAATCTTGCCGTGGTCCATCACATAAACCCGGTCGGCAACCTGCAGCGCGCTTTGTACGTTTTGCTCGACGACCAGCACCGCAATGCCCTCGGTCTTCAGGCGGGTGATGGTTTTCATCACGTCCTGAACCACCTTGGGTGCCAGACCCTGACTCGGCTCGTCAAACAGCACCAGCCCGGGCGAACCAAGCAGTGCGCGCGAGATGGCCACCATCTGCATTTCGCCACCGGAGAGGTTTTCGCATTCGCGGTGCATCAGGTACTCCATCGCACTGAAGATCTCGAAGCACTCTTTCTGACTCCATTTGCGAAAGCGCGTATTCTTGCGCGCAATCGCCAGATTGCGGGCCACCGTCAGCGTCGGGAAAATACGCCGGTCGTCCGGCACCCAGCCCATACCGGCCTGGGCAATTTCGTGCGTCGGAGCGTGTGTGATGTCCTGCCCATCAAAACGGATGGCCCCCTTGTTCGCCTGCGTCAGCCCCAAAATAGAGCGCAGGGTGGTGGTTTTTCCAGCGCCATTGGGCCCGAGCAAGGCAACGACCTCGCCAGCACCGACCTGGAGGGAAACGTCGAACAACACCTGCGTCTCGCCGTAAAAAGTGTCGATGTGATCGACCGAAAGCATTTCGGCTTGCGGAGATGGTTTGAGGACCGCGTTCATGCCATGGCTCCCAGGTTGGAGCGGCGCACCCACTCGTTTTGCCGCAGCTCGGCAGGTGTGCCCTGGGTGATGACCTGACCCCAATGAATGACGGAAATCTGGTCGGCCAGACTGAAAAGAAAATTCATGTCGTGCTCAATAATGACGATGGTCAGCTGCCGTTTCAGTTCCCTCACCAGCCCGGCGAGCCGTGCGGTGCCCTCTGCACCGAGGCCTGCGGTCGGCTCATCCAGAAACAGCATGCGTGGCTCGGCGGCAAGTGCAACGCCTATTTCGAGTGCGCGGCGTTCACCGTAGGACAGGCTGCTGGCCAATATGCGTTCCTTGCCCTTGAGGCCTACCCGCTCCAGCACGGCGGCCGCCAGATCCTGTGCGGTGCTGTCCGCCCCCAGGTCGCGCCAGGGGTTGAAACCCTGCTTGCGTACATGGGGTGTGGCGACCAGCACGTTGTCGAGCGCGGTGTAGCTGTCAAAAAGATTCATGATCTGAAAAGACCGCGAGACACCTTTGCGGGCGATCTCGCGCGGCGACAGGCCGGTGATGTCCTGGCCGGCGAAAGTGACCGTTCCACGGTCGGGTTTGTAGCGACCCGTCAGTACGTTGAAGCAGGTGGTTTTTCCGGCGCCATTGGGTCCCATGATGCCGGCCAGTTGACCTTCCTCAAAGCCCAGTGAAATATCCTGCAGCACTACCTGGGCACCGAAACGTTTGGAAAGGCCAGTGGCTTCAAACAGCTTCACAGCGCACCTCCTGCGGGAACTGCGACAGGCGCGGGCGCTGGCTTTACCCTGGCCCGCCAGGCCTGCCACGCACCTGCAACACCTTCTGGTTTGTAGAGAACCATGGCCATGAAAATCAGACCGTACCAAAGCAACCAGGTCTCGGTGTAAGCGCCCAGCAAATCGCGGGCCAGGATGAAAAAGACGGCGCCAATCAGCGGCCCCCAGAAGCTCACCAGGCCGCCGCCTATCAATACCATCATCACGACGAATCCCGAATTGTGAAGGCTCATGACGTTCGGGTAAGCCGACTGCTGGGCCATGGCAAACAGGGCGCCAGCCAGGCCAGCCACAGCGGTGGAAAGCGTGAAAGCCAGCCACTTGTAAAGCCAGACGTTGTAGCCGACAAACGCAGCGCGGGTTTCGTTTTGCTTGATGGCGCTGAAAATGCGCCCGAGCGGCGAGTGGATCAGGCGCCAGAGGCCGAACAGCACAATCGCGAATACGGCCAGACCAAAGAAAAACAGGGCGTCGTTGCTGGCCAGGCTAAAGGATACAAAACCGAAGTCGGCCGGAAGGCGCTTGATGTTGAGCAGTCCGTCTTCGCCACCGGTGACGGTATGCCACTTGTTGGCAACAAACCAGAACACCTGGCCAAAAGCGATGGTCAGCAGCGCGTAGTAAATGCCACGCCGGTGTGAAATAAAAAGCGCGACCAGCGCTCCCACGGCTGTAGCGACCAGCACAGCGCCCAGCAGATCGAACCACAAGTTCGGCCAGACCCGTAGTTGCAGCAAACCGAAAGCGTAGGCCCCTACCCCAAAAAAAGCGCCATGTCCGAAGGACGGCAGACCGGTGAAACCGAGCAGCAGGTTGTAGCCCATCGCAAACAAAATCCAGATCATGATTTCGAGGGCCAGGTATTGATACAGGCCCACATGTGTGACCCAGAGCGGCGTGGACAGCAGGATCGCCAATGTGATCAGCATTGGCGGTGGAAAGAGGGGCGCGCGGCCTGAGGCGAGTTGCATGAAGTTGTCTCTGAAGGAATAAATAAAAAAAGCTGGACAAAACAGAATATACGTTCTAATATTTGAAAATGCAAGAATATTTGTTCTATTTACGTGTCGCGCCAGAGATCTTTTCCGGCGCACATTTCCAAGGCAGCGCGGAGTATTTATGGAATCTGTGACAACTTACGATGAGTTGAAAGACGTGATAAGCCGGGCCTACCCGGGTATGTCCAAACAACTGCAACGCATCGCGCGGTTTGCGCTGGAGCAGCCTCATGATATGGCGCTGGGCACGGTGGCGACCGTGGCCGAGGCCACCGAGGTGCAGCCCTCGGCCATGATCCGTTTTGCCAATGCCTTGGGCTACGGCGGATTCTCCGAAATGCAGCAGGTCTTTCGTGGGCATCTGCTTGAGCGTTCAGACACCTACCGGGAGCGCATTGAACAAATGCGGCGCAAGCAGGTGCGGGGCGCGCGTGCCCCATCAAGCGTTTTGCACCAGCTGGTGACCGAATCTGTCGCGGAGCTGGGGCACCTGGAGGAGAAGGTCTCGCAACTGGACATGAAGGCAGCTGTCAAGCTGATCGCCGTCGCGCCGCGCATTCATGTCCTGGCGCAGCGGCGGGCTTTTCCTGTGGCGGGTTATCTGGCCTATGCGCTGAGCCAGCTTGAGCTTAAAACCCATCTGCTCGATGGCGCTGGCGGCATGCTGCGGGAGAGTTTGCGTTCGATCGCCCCCGGCGACGTGATGATCGCCGCGAGCTTTCGAAACTACTCGCCCGAAGTCATAGAGGCCGCCGCCACCGCAAGCCGCTGTGGAGCGTCGGTGATCGCCATCACGGACGGGCCGCTGTCACCGCTGAAGGCATCGGCCAGGGTCTGCCTGGAGCTGGCCGATGACTCTTCCAAACCTTTCCGCTCGTTGGTAGCACCGCTTTGTCTTGCGCAGGCTCTTGTGGTCAGTACCGGGCACCACCTGGCCGAGCAATCGGCGGACAAACCGGTGCGTGCCGCGCCGCGTCGCAAGGAGACCCGATGAAACGCGCTTTTGATCTGATTTGCATGGGTCGGGCCGCTGTAGACCTCTATGGGGAGCAGATTGGCGGGCGGCTGGAGGATATGCTGACCTTTACCAAGTACCTGGGCGGCTCTCCGGCCAATACAGCGGTCGGCTCGTCGCGGCTGGGTCTGAAGGCGGCCATGCTGACGCGCGTTGGCGACGAACACCATGGGCGTTTCGTACGTGAAACGCTGATGGCCGAGGGTGTGGATGTGAGCCATGTTGCCACCGACCCGAAACGCCTGACAGCGCTTGTGTTCCTGGGCATCCAGGACCGCGATACATTTCCCCTGATTTTTTACCGCGACAACTGCGCCGACATGGCCATCAGTCAGGAGGATTTTGACGCAGACTTCATCGCCTCCAGCACGGCGCTGCTGCTGTCGGGTACCCACCTTTCCCAGCCGCATACCTATGCCAGCTGCTGCAAGGCGATGACGCTGGCCCGTGCGGCCGGCACACGCGTGGTACTGGACATCGACTACCGACCCGTGTTGTGGGGCCTTGCCAGTCCCGGCATGGGTGAGCAGCGATTTGTGCCCTCGCCCGAGGTCAGTGCGCACCTGCAGACAGTCATCGGTCAGTGTGACCTGGTGGTCGGTACGGAAGAAGAAATCCATATCGCAGGCGGCAGCACGGATACGCTGGCTGCATTGCGCCGCCTCCGTGAATTGACGGTGGCGACGTTGGTGGTCAAGCGTGGCCCCATGGGCTGCGTGGTGTTTGACGGGCCCATTCCGGACGATCTTGAAAAAGGGTTGAAGGGTCCCGGTTTTCCCGTCGATGTGTACAACGTGCTTGGCGCCGGTGATGCTTTCATGGCCGGATTTTTGCGCGGGTGGATCAGGGACGAACCCCTCGCCCGTTGCTGCGCCTATGCCAACGCCTGTGGCGCCCTGGTGGTGTCGCGCCACGGTTGTGCACCTGCCATGGCCAGCTGGGAGGAGTTGCAGTACTTTCTGCTGCACGGGTCCACGACGCGCCGCCTGCGCGAGGACGCACAGCTGGAGCACCTGCATCGCGTCAGCACGCGCACACGCCGTTGGGAGGAGCTGGTCATCCTCGCATTTGATCACCGGGTTCAGCTTGAAGACATTGCCGCCCGACACGGCGTCGGCAATGAGCGGATCAACCTGTTCAAGGCCCTGATTGCCGAGGGCGCGCGCCAGGGAGCTGGGCGCCGGCCGGGCGTGGGCATCATCGTCGACGGGCGCTTCGGGGAAGACGTGTTTCCAGCGATGACCGGCAAAGGCTGGTGGATTGCCCGGCCGGTCGAGCTGCCAGGGTCCCGCCCTCTGCGATTTGAAGCCGGCGCCCACCTTGGGCTGGCCATGCGCGCCTGGCCCGGGGAACATGTGGCCAAGTGCCTGGTGAGTTACCACCCGCACGACCCCACCGCGTTGCGCGAGACCCAGCTTTCACGCCTGTCAGAGTTGCAACGGGCCAGCGTGGAGACCTTTCATGAGTTCCTCGTGGAAGTGATTCCACCCAACGACATGCAGAGCGACGAAACCACCGTGCCCGAAGCCCTGGCGCAGATCTACGCAGCCGGCATCTTCCCTGACTGGTGGAAGCTGCCACCGGCAGCTTCTGCCGCCGAATGGGCGGCCATTGCCGAGGTGATTGAGCGCTACGACCCGCATTGCCGTGGCGTGCTGGTTCTGGGACTGGAGGCCAGTGAGGACGAGCTGGAGCAGAGTTTCAGGGTCGCTGCGCCGCACCCGATATGCCGCGGGTTTGCCGTCGGCCGATCCATCTTCGCAGAGGCTGCGACCGCCTGGTTTGGCGGCCAGATGAGCGACGCCGATGTGGTCAGGGATGTGGCGCAACGGTACTTGCGGCTGATCAAGCTGTGGGATGAAGCACGAAGCGGGGCCACTGAGGCGCTGGCCAACTAACAACGCAAAGGTAAAAAGCATGACACCAAAAATCGGATTTATCGGTATCGGCATGATGGGGCACGGCATGGCTAAAAACCTGCTGGCCAAGGGTTATGCGCTGACTTTCAAGGTCAACCGCAACCGCGACAACCTGGCCGACCTGATTGCAGCCGGCGCACAGGAAGCCAGCACCAACGCGCAATGCGCCCAGTCCTCGGACATTGTTTTTATCTGCGTCACCGGATCGCCGCAAGTCGAAGAAATTGTCTATGGCAACAATGGTTTGCTCAGTGCCGGTCGTGAGGGACTGATCGTGGTTGACACGTCGACTGCAGAGCCTGCTTCCAGTGCAAAAATCCGCGCGGACCTCGCCGCCAGGGGCATTCGGCTGGTCGATGCGCCGTTGGCCCGTACCCCGAAAGAGGCTGAGGAGGGGCGCCTGAACACCATGGTCGGGGCCAGCCCGGAAGACTTCAAGACCCTGGAGCCTGTGCTCAAGGCCTTTTGCGAAAACATCTTCCATGTGGGACCGCCCGGCCATGGCCATGTGCTCAAGCTCGTCAACAACATGATGGCCATGAGTTTTGCCGCGTCCATTGCAGAGGCATTTGCCGTCGCCGCCAAAAGCGGGCTGAGCCTGAACCGTCTTTATGAAGTCATCTCGGCAGGCGGTGTCAATTGCGGAATTTTCCAGATGATGACGACAAAAACCCTCCAGGAGGGTGATGTCACTGGATTCAAGTTTGGCATCGCCAACGCTCAGAAAGACCTGCGCTATTACACCCACCTTGCCGAAATGCTGCCGGTCTCCAGCTTCATGGGCGAGGCGGCACACCAGAGTTTTGTACAGGCAGTCAACGCCGGTTTTGGCGACAAGCTGATTGCATCCCTTTTTGAAGCCCAGGAAAAATTGAACGACGTCAAGATCATTCCCCGTTAAATCCACCAACCATTGAAGGAGACAAGCATGAGCGATATCAAGAATGAAACACCATCTGGCCCAACCCAGGACGCGGCATCGGCGTCCAGGCGCAAGATGCTCAAAAATTCAAGCCTGGCGCTGGTCGGCGCGGGGCTGTATGGCGCCGCACCGTTCATGGGCCCCTGGAAGCATAACCATGTGTGGGCCCAAACCGGTCAGAAAAAGCCGCTGACCATTGGCCTGACCATGGATGCATCCGGGCAGTATGGCGCCTCCGGCACGATGGAGCGTCTTGGCGCCATGATGGCGATCAAGGAATTCAATGACAAGGGCGGTGTGCTGGGCCGGCGTATTGAGGCGATTCACATCGACACCGAAACCACGCCTGCCACCGGTTCCCGCGCCGCGGAGCGCATGATCACGCGCAATGAGGCGTCCTTCCTGATCGGGGCGGTCCATTCCGGTGTTTCCAACGCCATCTCGCAGGTTGCCCAGAAGTACGGCACCATTTTTCTCAATACCAACTCCAGCTCGCCCACAGAGGCCGGCAAGGACTGCCACCGTACCAAGTTCGTCTGGGACGGCAACGGCACCAACTTTTCCAACGCCATTGTCAAAAATGCGATCAAGGCCAACGGCCGCAACTGGGTGTTGCTGACCAACGACTACGTGTGGGGCCACACCACATCCAAGGCCACGCGCGCGATCGTCGAGGCCAATGGCGGCCGCATCGTCGAAGAGTTGCTGGTGCCGCAGAACACCCGTGATTTCGCTTCCTACCTGCTCAAGTTGCAGCAGCTCAAACCACACGTTGTCGCCACCGCTGTGGGCGGTGATGACATCAAGGCACTGCGCCAGCAGGTGGTACAGCTCAAGATGAACCAGAGCATGGCGTGGATCAACAACCAGCAGGACTGGCCTGATGTGTATGGCCTTGGCCCTGAGTCGATCTTTGGCGTGTTTGGGACGACCTGGTACTGGAAACTCAACCTGCCGGGTGTGAAAGAGTTTGTGGCGGCCTACCAGAAGCAATTTCCGGGCATGGCGATCCGTGTGCCCGGCAACGTCTATCACAACGGCTACATGGCGACGCGCGAGCTGTTGCGTTGTGCCGAAGAAGCCGGCACCACCAACAACATCGCCGTCATCAAAAAGCTGGAAGGCCGCAAGATGAGCGCGGTGGACCGCCTGCAGCACTTTGACGCATGGATGGACCCGGTGACCCACCAGTGCCAGCAGACCATTTACATGGCCACTTACAACGAGGCGCCGGCCGAGAAGGACGACATCTTCAGGATCGTGACCCAGAGCGATCCCAAGGATGTGCAGGACAAGGACGCCCAGAACGCCTGCAAGCTGGAGAGCTACGAAGCTACTCCGACTTACGACGTGTAGGCACCACCATGAGCACCGACCACAACAGCGGCGCGGGAGCGCTGCAGGGCGCAGCCATCCCGACGCTCGCCCAGCGGCAGAGACGAAAACTGATTCAGGGTACCGGTGCCGCCGTCCTGGGCTGTTTTGGCCCATGGTCGGTGCATCGTGCCTGGGCGCAGGCGAATGGCAAGAAGCCCTTGCTGATCGGACTGACCACCGATGACACCGGTCAATACGGTGCCAGCGGACAGGACGAGCGGCGCGGCATTCTGATGGCGATCGCCGAGGCCAATGAGCGCGGTGGCGTGCTCGGACGCCGCATTGAAACCGTGCACGCCGACACCGGCGGTGATGCGGTCAAGGCAGCGGCGGTCGCTACCGAGATGTTGAGCGGCAAGGAAGTTGGCTTCCTGATGGGCGGCGTGCACTCCGGCGCAGCCAATGCCATTTCCAAAGTGGCCCAGAAGTCCGGCTGCATCTATTTCAACACCAATTCCAGTTCACCGACGGAGGCCGGCAAAGACTGTCACCGTGTGAAGTTTGTCTGGGACGGCAACGGCACCAACTTTTCAACCTCGGTAGTCAAAGGTGCCATGACGGGTTTTGGCCGCAACTGGTTGTTGCTGACCAGCGACTACCTGTGGGGCCACAACACGGCCAAGGGCATACGCAGCATTGTCGAAAGCAACGGCGGGCGCATTGTCGAAGAATTGCTGGTACCGCAAAATACGCGCGACTTCTCAGCCCAGCTCAAGAAAATCCAGCAACTCAACCCCGGCGTGATTGCTACCGCGGTCGGCGGCGATGATCTCAAGGCGCTGCGTGAGCAGGTGCGCAAAGCCGGGCTGGACCGCAGCTTTGGCTGGATCAACAACCAGCAGGACTGGCCTGACGTGTACGGCCTGGGCCGGGAGGCCATGTTCGGCATATTCGGTACGACCTGGTATTGGGGCCTGACCTTGCCAGGCGTCAAGGAATTTGTTGTCCGGTACCAGCGCGCCAACCCCGGCTACCGCATCAAGGTGCCGGGCAACGTGTTTTACAACGGGTACGTGGCAACCCACGAACTGTTCAGCGCCATTGAACGGGTTGGATCCACCAACAACCTGAAAATCATCCGCGAACTGGAAAATCTCAAGGTTCCGGCCATTCGGCGCATGCAGCATGAAGACGCCTACATGAACCCTGTGACGCACCAGTTGCAGCAGAACATTTACATGGCCTCGTACAACTCCTTCCCCAAGCAGGAAGACGACATCTTTCGCATCCTCGGGCGGATGCGGCCGGACGAGGTGGAAGACAAGGACGCCATGCAGCAATGCAAGCTGGAATCGTATGCCCAGACGCCCACTTACGAGCCGTAATCAAGCCCCGCGAAACCAACCCTTCCAACGCAAAGACTTCCATGGATTTCATTTTTCAAATTCTTCCCCATCTCGTCAACGGCGTTTCGCTGGGTCTGCTGTTCGCGCTCATTGCGCTTGGCTTCATGCTGATTGTGGGGGTCATGGAGACCATCAATCTGGCGCATGGTTCGCTCTTTGCGCTCGGCATGTATTTCGCGCTGTTCATGGTGGCGCCGCAGCTTGGCATGTTTCCGGGCCTGCAGGCCTGGTACATGGCCTTTCCGATCGAAACCCGTTACCTGATTGCGCTGATTCTGGCGCCCATCTTTGTCGGCCTGTTCGGCATGCTGCTGGAGCTGTGCATGCGTCGCACGTATGGCCGTGACCCGCTTTATGGCTTGCTGCTGACTTTCGGTGCTGCGCTGGTGATTGAAGAGGGCATACGCGTGATCTGGGGCTCGTCCGAGAAGCAACTGGCCTTGCCGCAGGCCATTTCGGGCGCCTTTCTTCTGGGCGATCTGGTGTACTCAAAGTACCGGTTCTTCGCCAGCGGTTTTGCCATACTGATGATTTTGCTGTTGTGGCTGTTTCTGCAAAAAACGCCTTACGGTGCCATCATCAAGGCTGGCGCACACGACAGCGAAATGGTGCGCGCACTGGGCATCAATCTGTCGCGCCTGCGCCTCTTTGTGTTTGGCCTGGGTGTGGCGCTGGCAGCGATTGCCGGTGTGGTGATGGCTCCCATCTGGGGCATCCGGCCGCATGTGGGGGTGGATGCGGTGGTGCCGGCCTTCCTGATCATTGTGCTCGGCGGGGTGGGTTCGCTCTGGGGGGCGGTGATTGCCGGCTTGATGGTGGGTATGGTGGTTGGCATGACCGGCTCTTATGCTTCCGAGTGGTCGCTGATGTCCATGTATTTGTTGTTCATCGCGGTGGTGACCTTCCGTTCGCGCGGTTTGTTTGGCAAGAAAAGTGTGCTGGATGCCTAGATGGGCCCCCCTGGGGGGCAACAGCTGCGGCCCGGCAAAGCCGGTTCCGCGCTGTTACTGGACTTGAATATTCGCATGACTGTAGAAAGTTAATTGATGAAACCGCTCCAAGATAAAGTCGCGCTGGTCACCGGTGCAGCTGGCACCATGGGTCTGGCGGCGGTACGCGTGTTGCTGGAGGACGGGTGCAAGGTGGCGATGGTTGATGTGAACCACGAGCGCAACCGTGCGCTGGCTGCGGAGCTGGGCCCGTCTGCCTTGCCCTTTTCCTTCGACATCGGTGATGCCGGCAACGTGCTGGAGGGCCATGCGCTGATTGTGGGAGCGCTGGGCCCGGTGGACATCCTGGTGAACAACGCCGGCATTCTCTCCAACAACAAGGTCGAAGCGACCGATGCGGGTGAATGGCGACGGGTCATGGGCGCCAACCTTGACGGCGCGTTTTTCCTGGCCCAGCAGGTGGTACCGGCCATGAAGGCCAGGCGCTTTGGCCGCATCATCAACACCAGCTCGCTCGCGGCCAAAACCGGAGGGTTGACGGCGGGCACCGCTTACTCGGTGTCCAAGGGCGCCATGAGCGCATTGACATTTTCACTGGCGCGCGAACTTGCGGCATTTGGTGTGACGGCCAATGCCATCGCGCCTGCCTACGTGCGGACGCCGATGATCACCGAGCAGCTCAACGAAGAGCAGCGCCAGAAGTTGCTGCGCGATATTCCGGTGGGACGCTTTTGCGAGCCCGAAGAGTTTGCGCATGTGGTGCGTTTTCTGGCCTCTCCGCTGTCGGGGTTCATCACCGGTGAGATCATTGACCTGAACGGTGGACTGTTGATGGACTGAAGGCCTCCAGGCCGCCTTGACTGACTTCCCGCCTTTGCTAGCAACGTTTTACAGAACACCCATGAGCATCACCCCGCGCATCGATTTCACTTCGGCACTGTCCGGGCTTTTTGACCTGCGCGGTAAAACTGCTTATGTTCCCGGCGGTTATGGCGGTATCGGCGAGGCGATCGCCTGGGCGCTGGCCCTGGCCGGGGCGCGCGTGGCGGTGTCCGGGCGCGACGAGGGCAAGGCGCAGGCGGTTGCCGCTGCCTTGCGGGCCGCCGGCCATGATGCGCTGGGCCTGGCCATGGACGCGCACTCGGTGCCACACATCCAGGAATCGGTGGACGCGGTGGCCCGGCACTTCGGTGGCCTGGACATCCTTGTCAACTGCGTGGGCATGCAGCGCGAGCAGGCCTTGCTGGAGGTCACCGAGGAGGTTTATGACGAGGTGCTTCAGGTCAACCTCAAGGCGGCGATGTTCCTGGCCCAGGCTGCAGCCAAAAAGCAGATCGAGGGCGGTCGCGGTGGTGCCCAGGTGCATCTGCTGTCGGTGCGTGCCCAGCTTGGCCTGCGCGGACGCGGCTATTCGGCCTATTGCAGCAGCAAGGGCGGGCTGGTGATGATGATTCGCCAACACGCCAGTGAACTGGCTGTCCATGGCATCACCGTCAACGGCATTGCGCCTACGGTGGTCCAAACCGACATGGCGCGCCACTGGCTGGAAAACCCGGACACCCGCAAGCAGGTGCTGGACCGCATTCCGCTGGGACGCGTTGCGGATCCCCAGGACGTGGCGGGCGCAGCGGTGTTTTTTGCAGCACCGGCAGCGGCTTTTGTCACCGGTCAGGTGTTGTACCTGGATGGCGGCATCACCGCTTCGCAATAAGCCACCGCCGCAAGGGGCGACTCAGGTCGCGGGCTTGCGGTTGACCAGCACGATGCCCGCCGCCACCAGCGCCAGCGCCGCCAGCAGGCTGGGGGTGGCCGCTTCATGGAGCCACAGCGCGCCGAACAGCAGCGCAAACAGCGGCGTCAAAAACACAAAGACAGAAATTTTGGTCGCCGGATACCGGCCCAGCATCCACATCCACGCCAGGTAGCTGGCAAATGCGCCCACCACCGTCTGCAACACCAAGGATGTGACGGCAAACGGGCTGAAGGACCCCACCCACTGTTCGCCGAGTGCCAGCGACAGCAGCGGCAGGGTTACCGTGCTGACGGCCACCTGGTAAAAAAGCAGCTTTTCTGCGGACACTTTGGCCAGCGAGGACGCGCGGATGACCACGGTGGTCAGGCCCCACAACATGCCGGCCGTCAACGCCATCACGTCGCCGAGCCAGGTCGATGCCGCGCCAGCGCTGAAGCCTTCGCGCAGCGCAAAAGCCACCGCCGCAAACGCACAGGCCAGACCCAGCCATTGCACGGGCCTCAGCGTTTCAGACTTCACCCAGATCGGCAACAGGGCCGCCACCCAGAACGGTGAGGTGTAGAGAAACACCGTGAGCCGCGAGGCACTGGTGTACTGCAGGCCCACATACAGGCAGGCAAACTCGGCGGCGAACAGGCTGCCCGCCAGCAGCCCCGCACGCAAAGAGCCGTCGGCGCCAAACAATTTGACGCCGCGCCAGACGCACCACAACAGCAGCAGCACGGTGGCACCGGCAAAACGGATGGACGCCTGGAAGGCCGGCGGCACTTCCACCAGCGTGGCCTTGACCAGCACCTGCTGAAAGCCCCAGAACAGGCAGCAGGCGAGGAGCAGGGCGATGGACAGGGTGTCGAGGTGATTTTTGCGTGGGATCATGGTGGGGCGTGCTGGTGCTCAGCTTGCGTGTCCGGCATCACAAGGGGTGCTCGGTGTAAAACCGGCCGCCGTGAAACAGCAGCGGCGCGGCGCCCGCGCGGTGGCTGCAGCGCTCCACTTCGCCGACAAAAATCACATGGTCGCCTTCTTCATAGCGGCTGCGGTTGAAACATTCGAAGACGGCAGCAGCGCCCGTCAGCAAGGGGGCGCCGCCCACACCTTCGGTCCAGGCAACGTCGGCCCAACGGCCTTCGCGTCTGGCGGCAAAACGCTCCGCCAGCTCCTTCTGGTCGGCCGCCAGGATGTTGATCGCGTAGTGCGAACCGGTGCTCAGCGCGGGCAGAGAGCCGGCCGCGCGCGCCAGGCTCCAGAGCACCAGCGGCGGCTCCAGCGACACGGAGTTGAAGGAGTTGGCGGTCAGCCCGATCAACTCACCGCTGGCGGCGCGCGCCGTCACAATCGTGACCCCGGTGGCGAACATGGCCAGCGATGCGCGAAATTCGCGGCCTGAAAAACTCGGGCGGCCAGCCTGGCGGGGGGATACGGGAGGGGACATGGCTGTAATTTACCTGAAGCAGCCCGCACTCCGGGTCTCGCCCGTGCTGGCCGCTGACGGTGCGGTGGCCGCTAAAATTCGGCCATGCGTACTTCCTGTTGTCCAGTGTCCTGTCCCGCAAATAAAGGCGATATGAAATCGCCCATTCAGCCGCCATGCGGCGTTGTTCGTCGTTGCCATAGCTACGGCTATGTCGCCTCCTCCCGCCTTGCCTGACAGCCGAATGGTCAATTTCATTTCATCACCTTATTTGCGGCACAGGACACTCACGCTGCTGCTGTCTGCCTTGTTTGTTTTGCCAGCCCATGCGGCAGCGCCTTGCGACGAATTCGTGCGCAAGCTGCCCAACGTCAAACGCAGCCTGTGCGAGGCGGCCAGGCTCGAAGCCACGACCGCCCGCTCCGTCAAGGGCCAGCCTCTCTGGATGCGCGACATCCAGCCCGACGATGTCCGCTTGCGTGTGCTGGTGCTCGGCGCCATACATGGCGATGAGCTGTCCTCGGCATCGGTAGCCCTGCACTGGATCCAGCTGGCCGAACAGATGGCGACGCCCTGGTCGCAGGCAGTGCATTGGCGCTTTGTGCCAGCGCTCAACCCTGACGGCCTGCTGTCCACGCCGCCGCGCCGTGTCAACGCCAACGGGGTCGACCTGAACCGCAATTTTCCAACACCCAACTGGGAGCGCGACGCCAAGGTGTACTGGGAAAAACGCACCCGCAAAGACCCGCGCCGCTGGCCCGGGCCGAAACCGCTGTCAGAGCCCGAGTCGGCTTTTTTGCACGGCGAGATGCAGCGCTTCAAGCCGCACCTGATTGTCAGCATCCACGCGCCGTACGGCGTGCTGGATTTTGACGGACCCTCTGTGCCGCCGTCCAAGCTGGGCCGCCTCTATCTGGACCAGGTCGGCATATTCCCCGGTTCTTTGGGCAACTACGGCGGGGTGCACAAAGGCGTGCCAGTGGTCACCATCGAGCTGCCGAATTCCACGCGCACACCGCTGGATGCGGAGATGCGCCAGATGTGGCTGGACTTGCTGCGGTGGATGAGCGAGCGCATGGGCCCCGCTTTGCCCGGCCCGCGGGTGCCCTGACAGCCGCTGTGGCCCGAGTATCAAGCGAAATCGGACTGTAGCCCTTATGGGGTGTGCGCAAACAGCTATCAATAGCATAGCAAATTGCAGCCCGATGGGCCAGCGTCACGGCCCCTTGAGCTTCTGGTAGGTCCGGTCCATGGCCGCGTCTTTGCCTGTGTCCTGCAAATTTCGTTTCAGATCGCGTGCTGCTTGCCGCACTTGCGGATCCGGTTGCGCGTCGGTCATGGCGCTGGTCTGGTCGCGCTCGTGGGGCAAAGCCAGACCGCTTTCATCCGACGCGTCTTGTGGGGTCACGTTTTGCCCCGGTCGCGACCGTCCTGTGGTCGGCGCCCTGGTTGACATGCCCTCGCTGCTGCCTGGTTCTACAGCCTGCGTGTGGTGAGCCGCTTCACCGCTGGCGGGCCGCGACGGGCTGGAATTGCTCATGTGTTTTCTCCTTTGGGTGACGGTGTTCCTGTCTGCACGATGCCGCATCCCCGTCTTTTGGTCTGTCAGTGCATGAAGTCGCGCCCTGTAGGAAGGTCTGCTCTCGAAGTCCGAAGGAGGCAGTCACCGCAAGGCCAAGTGCTGCCTGATTCGCCCTGGGCCAGGCAAAAGGCTACGATGTCACCTGCGGCGTGGGTGTCAGGGACCAGATGGGGCCAGTCGCTGGTGGGCTGACCAAAAAAGGAGAGGCACAGGGGGTTATGACATGCTGAGTTCTTGGGGGCTTCGTTCTCGTTTGGTGGCGCTGATCCTGATTGCCATGCTGCCCCTGCTCGGCTTGCTGGCGTGGGCCTTCGTGGACAGGCAGGCACGCGCGGTCACGCCGACCGACGCCGCGCTTCAGGTGGCCGTCCTGCTGGCCGCCGCTCTGGCTGGCCTTGTCGTCGCCTGGTTCGTGGGTCAGCGCATGCTTGTCAATCCGGCGGCCGCCATATTGCGCGAGGCCCGTGAGCTGGCGCGTGGCAACCTGGCCGCGCGGGTGGCCATCGGCTCGGTGGACCGGGGCGAACTGGGTCATCTTGCCAGCACCTTCAACGCCATGGCCGAATCCCTTCAGATGCGCCAGCGCGCGCTGGACCATACGCTGCTGGAGGTTGGCAAAGAGCGCTCCATGCTGGATCTGATCATCAACAGCATGAGCGAAGGTGTGATTGCGATTGATCTACAGGACCGCTTTCTGCTCTTCAATGCGGCGGCCAGAAAGATGTTTGCGGACCACCAGGCCGGCATGACACTGACGCAATGGCGCCAGGGCCACCAGATGCTGGCGCTGGACGAAGGGCAGGAGTGTCAGCCGCAGGACAGGCCGCTGAGCCGCGCCTTGCGCGGCGAAAGTGTGGACGGTCTCGACATGGTGTTGCGCCTGCCTTACCACGATGACAGGGTGCTTCGGCACAACGTCCGGCCACTGCACGATGAGACCGGCACCCTGGTAGGGGCCTTGGCCGTATTCACCGACATCACCGAGCGTCAGATGACCAAGGACTTCACCCGCGACCAGGAGCAGGTGCTGGAGCTGATGGCTGGCGGCGTGCCACTGCACGAATCGCTGGAGGCCATCGTGCGGTTGATAGAAGCGCGGGCCCCGGGCAGCCTGTGCGCCATCATGTTGTCCGAGGGTGGGCAGCTGCGTCATGGCGCGGCACCCAGCCTGCCCGCAGAATTCAACCGCCATATCGATGGCCTGGAAATCGCCGAGGGAGCAGGCGCCTGCGGCACCGCAGCCGCACGAAAAAAAGCGGTCATTGTCAGCGATATTGAGCGCGACCCGCTGATGCGCAACTATGTGGCGTTGGCGCGTGATTTTGACCTGCATGCCTGCTGGTCCACACCGGTGCTCTCGACCAGCGGCACGGTGCTGGCCACCTTTGCGATTTACCACCACGCGCCGTATGAGCCGCAAGCCCGCGATCACACACTGGTGGAGTCCGCAGTCAGGCTGGCGCGTATTGCCATCGAAAGTGCCCGTGCCGGGCAGGCCTTGCTGGTCAGCGAGGCGCGGTTTCGCGAGCTTGCCCAGAACGTCGAGACGGTGTTTTACAACCGCGACTTCGCCAGTGGCCGGTTTTTGTACGTCAGCCCCGCTTATGAAGAGTTGTGGGGCCGTAGCGTCGACAGCCTGGATGGCCAGCCCGATTCTTTTGGGCGGGGTATCCACCCGGACGATCAGGCCCAGCAAGCTCAGGGTGCGCAGGCGCACGCCAGGGGCGTCAGCACGCACCTGGAATACCGCATCATTCGTCCGGACGGCGCCGTGCGCTGGATTCGGGACCATGCCTATCCGGTGACCAACTCTGCTGGCCTGGTGCAGCGTGTGGTGGGCACTGCGCGTGACATCACCGATCGCAAGCTGGCGGACCTGGAACTGGCGCGCACCCACCGCGCGCTGAAAATGCTCAGCCAATGCAACGAAACCGTTATCCGCATGGACGATGAAACGGCATTGCTCAATGAGGTTTGTCGGCTGGCGGTTGAACTGGGCGGCTACCGCATGGCCTGGGTGGGTTTTGCGCTCAACGACGAGGCCGGCAGCATTGTGCCCATGGCGCGCGCCGGGCATGATGATGGCTACCTCGCAAGTATCAAGCTCAGCTGGCATGACAGTGAAGAAATTGGGCGCGGGCCCGCCGGTGAAGCCATCCGCAGCGGCCAGCCGCAGCAGCGCAGCGACATCAGTCAGCCTGATGCGCATTTCAGCTGGCACGCCCAGGCGCTGGAGCGCGGCTACCGCAGCGCATTGATGTTGCCGCTGCGCGATGGCGCGCACACCTTCGGTCTGTTGGGGATGTATGGCTCGGAGGTGGATCGGTTCTCTGCGGAAGAGGTCAAGCTGTTGCAGGACATGGCCGACAACCTGGCATTTGGCATCGGCAGTGTGCGTGCACGCCTGGAGCGAAAGCGCGCGCAGGAAGAAATACTGCGCCTCAACGCCAGCCTGGAAGACCGGGTACAGCAGCGCACCGGGCAGCTGGAATTTGCCAACAAGCAGCTGGAGGCCTTTTCGTACTCCGTCTCCCACGATCTGCGCACGCCGCTCAGTGCGGTCGATGGCTTCAGCAACCTGCTCAGCCGCGACCTCGGCAAAGGCGTTGAAGCTGAGCGCAGCCGACATTACCTGTCGCGCATACGTGCCGGGGTGGCGCAGATGGGTGAGTTGATTGATGCCCTGCTGTCGCTGGCCCAGGTCTCTCGCACCAGCCTGCGCTGGGACCAGGTGGACTTGAGCGCGATGGCAGAGGCCATCTTCGCCGCGCTGCGCGAGCGTGAACCCGCGCGCGAGGTGTTGCTCGATATCCAGCCCGGGCTGCAGGCCCACGGCGATGCGCGCCTGTTGCAGCAGGTGCTTGCCAATCTGCTCGGCAACGCCTGGAAGTTCAGCGGCAAGCAGCCGCAGACGCTGATTTCGTTCCGGCGCGAAAGTGCCATTGACGGCGATGACGTGTACGCCGTGCGGGACAACGGCGCCGGGTTCGACATGACCTATGCGGACAAGCTGTTTGGCGCATTCCAGCGCCTGCACACGGTGTCAGAGTTCAGCGGAACCGGCGTCGGGCTGGCTACGGTCCACCGCATCATCACGCGCCACGGCGGCAAGGTCTGGGCGACCTCCGAGCCAGGCCATGGTGCCATCTTTTATTTCACGCTCGGTAACGCGCCCAGCGAGGAGGGGTGATGGGGCGGTGATCGAAGTGGGTCAATAAAACCCGCGTTTTAGCAGCGTCTCGCGAAGGCTCATGGCCTTGTCCGCATCAAAAGCGCCTGCCGCCCTGGCCAGCACCTCGCCGTCCCGGTTGATGACCACCGCGTACACCTGGTCGGTCCCGTCCAGGCCAGCCGAGCGGACAAAACGCTGCCGGTCGGTGAACACCGGCAGCAGTCGGTCGCGCTCAGCGCCTTCAGGGTAGTGGCGCAAAAGCCTGGTTTCGATCGCCCCGCGAGCGTCGGGGTTGCCGGGGTCATGGAGGATGGGCATGCGCATCCAGGCGATCGACGGGTCGGCCCGCAGGTTCAGGCCCTGGATCCAGCCTTCAATATGCGCACGCTGGGTGCTGCGAAACGTGATCAGTGCAAGCGTACGTTCTGCGGGCAATCCGCCGGGTACAGTGATGGCTTGGTGGTTCAGGGTTCGCGCCATGAAAGAGGGTAGCCGGCCCATCACGCTGGTATCGCTGGGCGCCGCTGTCGCAAGCGCCACCGCCGTGGAGACAGCCAGCAGCCATGCCGCGATGGCGGGCCAGGGTGTGATCATACAGAGCTCCTAAAAGCGATACAGAAGCGAAATAGCAGCGAAACCAGAAATCTCTTTGTGCAAGATACCTGCCTGCGAAAACAGGACGGCGCTATTTAGGAACAAACTGTTTATTACTGTTTGGTAATATTCTGACTTTATGGTCAAAAATAACTCAAAGGCTTTGCATTTTGACGTGATTGGCTAAAATGAGCGCATGAGTACCACCATCACTTCCCGCACAAAGGCGAGCGCCGAGCAGGCGACTGAGCGCCCGGCCAAGGTTTCGTTCAAGGCGCAAATGCTTGCGGCGCGGGAGGACGCGATTGTGCGGGCGGTCAATCGGCTGCTCGCAGAAAAGGGCTTTGACCTGATGACCGTGGACGAGGTGGCCGCTGATGTCGGCATTGCCAAGGCCAGTCTTTACAAACATTTCCCCAGCAAGGAAGACCTGGCCGCCGCGGCCATGGTGCGGGTAGTCGAGCTGGCGCAGGCCTTTCTGGCCGGGCTGCCCGCAGATGCGGAACCGCTGCAACAACTCAAGGCCATGGTGCGCTGGATGCTGAACCTGCAGCTGGCCGGCGAGATGCCGTCGCTGCCGCACCAGAACTCCAGCCTGCGCACCACGCTGGTCAACAACAAAGCGTACCTGGATGGTCTGGTGCGCATCAGCGACCAGATCGGTGCCTGGATAGAGCGCGCGCAAAAGGCCGGCTCGCTGGACCCCAGCCTGCCGCCCATTGTGGTGCTGTACACCCTGTACGCTAGGGCCTGCGACTCGGTACTCGAGTTTTTGCGGGCCAGCGGCTTGTACAGCGATGAAGAGATCGTTGAGCTGGTGATACGCACCTGCTTTGATGGCCTGAACGCCAGACAGGACCGGTAGCGGCCCGCTTGCCTTGCCTTGGCTGCCTGTGCGCAGGCTTCAATTACAAGGCGTAACCATTTCGGTGGCGCTGCGCTGCGCCCTGATTGTTTGTCTACCACCGGCTTCTGCCCAAGGTGTCGACCGGGCGGCCAGGGCCGTGACATGGGTTGCTACCAATATGATAGCTATTTTCGCATGACCCATAAGGGCTAGGGCCCGATATTGATAAGCAATTCGGGCCGAAAGCCATCCTGCTCTCCCTTGCGCGCATAACCCAGCGGATTGGCCACCACCCGGCAGCCGTTTTGCACATAGTCGCTGGGGCAATGCAGGTGGCCATGCAGCCAGAGCTGTGCCTGCACCAGCAGGTCATCGAGTGCGTTGCAGAAACCCGCTGTGCCCGGCGCCCGCCCGTAGCGAGGGTCGGCGCTGAGCAGGCTGGGCGCAAAGTGCGTTACCACCACCGTCGGGCCGGCGAATGGCGTGGCCAGGGCCAGGCGCAGCCAGGCCTGGCTCTTTAGGCCCAGCCTGCGAACCGCCTCGGCCAGCATGGGCTCGCCGTTATCCAGTGCATGGTTTTTGCGCAGGTAAAAGTTGGCGGCGCGAAAGGCCTTTTCCCTGGCCTTCAACTGCCCGGACAGCGCCAGGGCGGGGTCTGCGTCGGGGTCGGGCGCCAGCGCGTCAAAGTCTGTCCACAGCGTGCTGCCGACAAAACGCACACCGGCGATTTCCAGCACCTCGCTCTCCAGCCAGATCAGCCCCAGTCGCTGGCAGACCTGGCGCAGGCGCGCATAGGTAGCGGCAAAATCCTGCGCGTCGTATTCATGGTTGCCGGGCACAAAAAGCACCGGGGTGGGCCAGCCCGCTCCACCTTGCGTGACCGGCAGCGGTGAAAATCGCGCAAGCCCGAAGTCGCTGTCGTGCAGCAGATCGGCCAGCAAGGAGCCGGACTGGTAGGAGCCGATGTCGCCGGCCAGCACCAGCAGGTCGGCGCCGGGGAGTGGGCGGGCCACAAAATGCGGGTTCGATTCAAGGTGCAGGTCGGACAGGAGCTGGATGTTCACTGGGCGATTGTGCAGGAAGACTTTATGGCCTTCCGAGGGAGGTATCGTCGCGGGCTCATGCCCGCTGGTCGCCAAACTATGCGGCTTGCGCATGGCAAAAGAGCTGGATTGGGCTTGTAACCCTAGGGAAAACCCTTAATCTGGAGGTATTGCAACTTTGGACGCCGGACAGGCGATCTTCCATGTATCAACTTTTGAGCCAGGTCTTCCGTTTTCTTCCCAGCTTGCGGCGTGTGGCGCCGGTGCACGGCGTGGCGCACAACCTGCTGGAGCGTGCCGAGTCAATTGCCGGGCGCAACCCGCGGCGTGCCCAGGAATTGCGCCGTGCGGCGCGTGCCTACCTCAAAGTGGTGCGCTGATCTGTCGGCAGACGTGGCGGATCGCTAAAGTTTCACGCCCGCCCCTTTGACGGCCGGTGCCAGCACTGCGACCTGTTCCTTGACAAACCCGGCAAATGTGGCGGGGCTGGTCGGGCTGGTCGTGATGCCGAGATCGAGCATGCGTTTCCTGATGTCGCTGCCCGCCAGGATGTCGTTGCAGGCTGCGTTAAGTCGTGCCACCACCTCAGGCGGCATTTTGGCAGGACCGCTCAGGCCAAAAAAGTTCTCCAGCACCAGCTTGCGGTAGCCAAACTCCAGCACGCTGGGCACCTCGGGCACCAGCGCTGAGCGGCTGGCCGACGTGACAGCCAGCGGGACCAGCTGCCCGCTTTTGAAGTAGGGCACATACGCCGTCAGGACGTCAATGCCCACAGGGATCACGCCGGCAATCAGATCCGTCGTCATGGGCGCGCCGCCCCGGTAGGGGATGTGCACCAGGTTCACACCTGTGTTCTTTTTCATGAGTTCGCCGTAAATGTGCCCAATCGACGCTGGGCCACCCGAGCCAAAGTCGAGCCGCCCCAGTTTGCGCGCCTGTGACTCCAGGTCAGGCATGGTTTTGATGGGTGCGGCCGGGTTGGCCATCACCACGCAAGGCGCGTTGCCGATCAGCGCAATGTGGGTGAAGCTTTCGACCGGGTCGTAGGGCTGCTTCTCGAGTGCGAAAGGACCGATGGAAATCGGTGTGGAGTTGCTCAGCATCAGCGTGTAGCCGTCGGCGGGCGCCTGTGCGACCAGCAGGCCACCCACACTGCCGCCGGCGCCTGGCCGGTTGTCGACCACCACCGCCTGTCGCAGTTTTTTCCCAAGCTGTTCGGCCATGACCCTGGCCACAATGTCGCTGGCGCCGCCCGCTGGAAAGGTCACCACGATCCGTATCGGTTTGTCCGGCCAGGCCGCCAGAGCCGGCAAGGCCATGGAGGCAGCGCCAGCGGCCAGCGTTTTCAGTACGCCGCGGCGGCGAACAGGCAGGGGGGAGGTCAGGTGGCGGATGGGCATGTTGGGCTTTCGTGGTGGGGGTCTGCCGCCAGATGCAAATAGCATGCCTTGGTGCCACCGTAACGGCAATGTGGAAACGCCGCTTCCCCGGTCGGGTGCGGGATGCTCAGCTGGAGAAGGCCTTGTCAGCCGCCCGCACCACCGCCTGGCGCAACCAGGCATGTGCGCTGCGTTGCTGCGAGCGGCGGTGCCACAGCGCATCTACATGCACCGGCGACACATCGAAAGGCAGTGGCCGCAGCACCAATTGATCGGCGATACCTGTCACGCGCGCAAAGTGTTGCGGCAGAACCGTCAGCAAATTGGAATTGGCCACCACCCGGCCAGCGGTGAAAAACTGGTTCACTGTCAGCACCACCCGGCGTTCGCGCCCCAACGAGGCCAGTGCCTCGTCGATAAAGCCGTAGGGCCGGCCGGAAAAACTCACCAGCATGTGCCGCGCAGCGCAGAAGCGGTTGAGCGTCAGCGGCCCGCTGGCCAGCGGGTGCCCGGTGCGCATCACGCAGACGTATTGCCCGTCGTAAAGCCGCTGGTGCTCGAAGGCACCGGGCCCGCCACTTTGTGCCTGCGCGGTGAGGTCGGCCAGCACCGAGGGGAAATAGCCCACCGCCAGATCGCAGCTTTCTTCATCCAGCAGGCGCCGTGGGTCGCGCGTGGTCAGCGGGATCACGCGGATGGACACGCCGGGCGCTTCCCGTTCCAGGGTGTCAACCAGGCCCGGCATCAGTTCCGCCGCGGTCGCGTCGGCCATGGCAAGCACAAAGGCGGTATTGGCGGTGGCAGCGACAAACTCGCTGGGCGACAGCGATGCCTGCAGCTGCGCCAGGGCCTCGCGCACGGACGGCCAGATCGCCAGGGCGCGCGGCGTGGGCGCCATGCCCTGGCCGCTGCGTTGAACCAGCTCGTCCCCCAGCGTTTCGCGCAGGCGCCGCAGCGCGTTGCTGACAGCAGGTTGGGTCAGCGACAGGTTGCGTGCGGCGCGGGTCAGGCTGCGTTCGGCCATGACTTCGTCGAACACCCGCAACAGATTGAGGTCCAGGGTACGGAAGTTGGGGGCTCTCATCGAGTAAAGGTCGTGTTAATACATCACTATAGTGAATAACCATCATCATAAAGATAAAGTAGAGAAACATGAGTATTAACCCTAATATTCCCCTGTGCCCAGCCAATATCGGTGGCGGCACTCAATCAGGGGAACCACCATGACCAGCTTTGTCAATGTCAAATATCCCGCCGAACATCCTGGCGTTGTGCGCGTCGAGTCAGCACTGGCGGCTGCCGGGCACCTGAAGAAGCAAGTCTCTGGCGCCCGCGGCCTGGCGACCCTGCTGCTGGCGGCCATGGTGGCCGCAGCCACGGTGGTGGCCTATCAGGTGATGGACAGTGTCGCCGAAGGCCATTTGCTGGTGATCTGGATTGCGCTTTGGGCGATCGCCTTCGCCGCTTTGGCCCTGTTTGCCGGTGTAGCCCGCCGCCTTGCGGCCCGTGCGGTGCAAAGCTTGAACGCCTGGTCAAATGCAATCGCTCAGGCCAGGGCCGATGTGCGGCTCTGGGAAGCCGCCAGGGCGGACCCGCGTGTCATGGCCGATCTGCAAGTGGCCATCGCACGCCGTGAAAACGTCACTGACGCGCTAGAAGCTGCCAGCCCCACTGTGCCGACGTCGTCGCAGAAACCCGCCTCCCGCATCAAATGGGACCTGGGGCGTGTGCTGCGCCAATACCCCAGCTACCGCATCTGAACAGCCGCCTGTCGCATCAAGCAAAAAAGCCACCGGGTCAGGTGGCTTTTTTCATTCCAGCGGCTTGCCGGGTACGGGTCCGGCGTGGCGCAGATCATGCGCCACAACGAAACTCTTCCTGCTTCTTCTTGCCGGTCAGGCAGCCAGGCGGCGCTCAATCGCGGCTTTTGTCTCCCCCAGCTCTTTAGGCAGGTGGTGTTCGAGTTGTTTGAACAGCTCGGCATGCAACTCCAGCTCTTTGACCCAGGCGGCCTTGTCGATGCTGGTGACGGTGTTGAACTGTTCGGCACTGAAGTCCAGCCCGGTCCAGTTCAGGTCTTCGTAAGCCGGGCTCACGCCGGTAAGGTGCTCAGAGCCCTTGCCGGTGCCTTCAATGCGGTCGATCATCCACTTGAGCACGCGCATGTTCTCGCCATAACCGGGCCAGACAAATTTGCCGTCTGCGCCCTTGCGGAACCAGTTGGTGGTGTAGATTTTGGGCAGGGCAGCGCCTGTGGCGGCGAGCTTTTTGCCCATATTCAGCCAGTGCTGGAAGTAGTCGCTCATGTTGTAGCCGGCAAAAGGCAGCATGGCGAACGGGTCACGACGCACCACACCAGCCTGGCCGGTGGCGGCGGCCGTGGTCTCGGACCCCATGGTGGCGGCCATGTACACACCTTCGACCCAGTTGCGCGCTTCGGTCACCAGCGGCACAGTGGTGGAGCGCCGGCCGCCGAAGATAAAGGCGTCAATCGCCACTCCTTTGGGATCGTCCCAGGCGCTGTCGAGCGCCGGGTTGTTGATGGCGGCCACCGTGAAGCGGGCGTTCGGGTGGGCCGCTTTGGCGCCGGTATCCTTGGCGATCTGCGGCGTCCAGTCCTTGCCCTGCCAGTCGATCAGGTGCGCCGGCAGGCTGCCGCTGTCCTTTTCCATGCCCTCCCACCACACATCGCCATCGTCGGTCAGCGCCACGTTGGTGAAGATGACGTTTTTGTCCAGGCTGGCCATGCAGTTCGGATTGGTGTGGAAGTTGGTGCCAGGGGCCACGCCAAAATAACCGGCTTCGGGGTTGATTGCGTAAAGCTTGCCGTCAGAGCCGGGTTTGATCCACGCGATGTCGTCACCAATGGTGGTGACCTTCCAGCCGTCAAAACCGGCCGGCGGGACCAGCATGGAAAAATTGGTTTTTCCGCAGGCCGAGGGAAAGGCCGCTGCCACATGGTATTTTTTACCCTGTGGGTTGGTGACACCCAGAATGAGCATGTGCTCGGCGAGCCAGCCTTCGTCCCGCCCCATGTTGGAGGCGATGCGCAGCGCAAAACACTTTTTGCCCAGCAACGCGTTGCCGCCATAACCGGAGCCGTAAGACCAGATCTCGCGCGTTTCGGGGTAATGCACGATGTATTTGGTCTTGTTGCAAGGCCACTTCACGTCTTTCTCGCCGGCGGCCAGCGGCGCGCCCACGGTATGCACGCAGGGCACAAACTCGCCGTTGACGCCAAGCACGTCAAACACCGGCTTGCCCATGCGTGTCATGATTTTCATGTTGACCGCCACATAGGGGCTGTCCGACAACTCGATGCCGATGTGGGCGATGGGCGACCCCAGCGGGCCCATGCTGAAAGGCACCACATACATGGTGCGGCCCTGCATGCAACCATCAAACAGCGGCGCCAGCGTGGCGCGCATCTGTGCGGGGTCCATCCAGTTGTTGGTCGGGCCTGCATCTTCCTTATTGGCCGAGCAGATATAGGTACGGTCTTCGACGCGCGCCACATCGGTTGGGTCGCTCTGTGCCAGAAAACTGTTGGGCCGTTTGGCCTCATTGAGTTTGGTGAAGGTACCTGCATCGACGAGTTGCTGGCACAGGCGCTGGTATTCGGCTTCGCTGCCATCGCACCAGTAGACGGTGTCGGGTTTGCACAGGGCGGCCATGTCGGCCACCCAGGCAATCAGCCGGGCATTCCTGACGTAGCTCGGTGCATTGAGGTTCAATCCTTGCATCGCGGGGTGGTTCATCGAAAGGCTCCAAAGTTAAAAAGCGTGATTTCGATAAATGTCGGATGGCAGGCAGCGCAGTGCGGCAATGGCTGTGGCATCGAGACATCTGTCGAAATGGCGCTGCTTGCGGCCCGGCGTCCAGCCGCAACGGCTCGAAAGCGGGGCACCAACTGACATCAGACAAACCCCGGGCGGCGGGCGGGGCCACAGCCGGGATATGCTGCGGCGCTGCGCCAGAAAAAACAGTGGATGGATTGTTTTTTCGGCTTCCACGGGTCGGCCAGTAGGTCCATTTTATGAAGATCGCTGTCGGTTACCGGCTGGTTACAGGCAAAGTCCATGCATAACCTGCATAAGGTTATGCATAGCCCATTTCGCGGTTCAGGCAGTCGTGACGTGCATAGGTCGAATGCCGCAATAATGAAGTTTTCAGATGGCGGGTTGGATCATGGGTATGCAGATGATGGGCGCAAAACGCCGCTTCAGGCTGGTTGCTGTCTCGCTGCTTCTGGCGCTGGCTGGCCCGGTTCTGGCCCAGGCCTATACCTCGCCGAAACCCGTGCTGGTCGCGGCGGCCGCCAATATGCAGTCGGCACTCACCGAGCTGGTGCCGCTGTTCGAGCGTGGGCACAGAGCCCGCGTCAGCCTGACACTGGGCTCGTCGGCGACGCTGGTCCGGCAGATCCAGCAAGGGCTGCCGGCAGAGCTGTTTTTATCGGCCGATGAAGACTTTGTTTTTCGCCTGGCCGATGCCGGGCTGACGCAGGACCGGGGCGTGGTCTACGCCACGGGCCGCCTGGTGCTGCTGGTGCCGAGTGGTTCGCGTCTGGTGCTGGACCCCGGGCTGAGCGGGCTCAAGGCCGGGTTGTCCGAGGTGCGTAAATTTGCCATTGCCAACCCTGAGCTCGCGCCTTACGGCAAGGCGGCGGTGCAGGTCTTGCAGATGCAGGCCCTCTGGCCCGGGCTGCAAGGACGGCTGGTGCTGGGCGACAACATTGCGCAGACCACGCAGTTTGTCAGCACCGGCGCGGCAGAGGCGGGCATCACCGCGCTGTCGCTGGCGCTGGCGCCAGAGGTGGCGGCGCGCACGCGTTTTGTGCTGATCTCCGATGCGCTACACGGGCCTGTCCGGCAGCGCATGGTGCTGCTCAAAAATGCCGGCCCTGGCGCGAGGGCCTTCCATGATTTTCTGCAATCGCCGGATGCCAAGGCTGTGCTGGCGCGGTACGGATTTCGCTGAAGCGATAAAACGCTCCTGAATCAATAGCTGCTTGTGCAGGCTGCATAAAGGCTAAAGGCCGAATTGGCTCCATAAAATGGCTTCTGCCATCCAGTCCGCGTCGCAGTGCGCCCCGGCGCGGGGCTTCGCGGTACAGTCTGAGCCGTCCCCCTGGCTTTTGTTGCCCAGTTTCCGGGCCGAAGAAAACCCCATGAAGAAGATGACCGCTGAAAGTCCACTTGCCCTACCGACCGTTGAGCGCCTCGCCTCCGGGCTGGGGCGGGCGTGTGCGCGCCCTGCCGCCCGGTGGGTGCGCTGAACATGGACTGGCAGGCGGCCCGCGTTTCCTTTGTGCTGGCGCTGTGCACGGCGGCCTTGTTGCTGCCCCTTGGCCTGTGGCTGGCGCGTTGGCTGGCCACCACGGCCTGGCGCGGGCGGCCGGTGGTGGAGGCGCTGCTGATGCTTCCCTTGCTGCTGCCACCCACTGTGGTCGGCTTCTACCTGCTGTCCACGCTGGGACAAGGCTCACCCGTGGGTGCCTGGCTGGCCCGCAGTTTCAATCTCCGCCTGGTGTTCAGTTTTGAGGGCTTGCTGTTGGCCAGCCTGCTGGTGAACCTGCCTTTCATGGTGCAACCCTTGCAGCGCGCCTTTGCTGCCATTCCTGTCAGCCTGCGGGAAGCCGCCTGGGTCTGTGGTCTGAGCCCCTGGCGGGCTTTCTGGAAGATAGAGCTGCCCCTGGTCTGGCCAGGGCTTCTGGCCGGGGTCGCGCTGACCATGGCCCACACCCTGGGTGAGTTTGGCGTGGTGTTGATGGTAGGCGGCAGCATCGCGGGCGAAACCCGGACCCTGTCGATTGCCATTTATGACCGGGTGCAGGCCTTTGATCTGGCCGGGGCGCATGTGATGGCGCTGGTGCTGGTGCTGTGTTCGCTGGCGGCGCTGGTGCTGGTGTTTGCAGCCGGCAGGGCGCGGCCCTTGCAGGAGCGCTAAGGCGCTGAACCCATGTTGCGTGTGTCTCTTCACAGCGATGGCCCGATCCGGCTGAACGCCGAGTTTGATTGTCAGCCCGGCGAGTTGCTGTGCCTGGTAGGTCCGTCGGGCAGCGGCAAGACCAGCGTGCTGCGTGCGCTGGCCGGGCTGCTCAAAAGCCCGGGCCTGCGTGGGCGGGTCAGCATCAGCGACGCGGGGGGCGATGCGCTCTGGTTTGACAGCGCGCAGGGCCGCTGGCTGCCACCGCAGCGCCGCCGTGTCGGCCTGGTGTTTCAGAATTACGCCTTGTTTCCGCACCTGACCGCTATCGAAAACGTAGCTATTGCCGCAAGCTCCGAAAGGGCGACAGGCGCATTGGATGCCTTGTTTGAACGCATGGGGCTGACCGGGCTGCAACAACGCCGGCCAGCGCAGCTCTCGGGTGGACAGCAGCAACGTGTGGCCCTGGCCCGCGCGTTGGCTCGTGAGCCGCAGGTGCTGCTGCTGGACGAGCCGTTTTCTGCGGTGGATGCGCCCACGCGCCAGACCCTGTACCACGAGCTGGCGGCGCTGCGCCAGCGGGTGGCCATCCCGATGGTGCTGGTGACACATGACCTGAACGAGGCGCGGCGCCTGGCCGACCGGGTCGTGATTCTGGACGCTGGCGAGTCACTGCAGGTAGGCAGCCCGGCGCGCGTCTTTGCAAGTCCGCGCAATGCACGCGTGGCCGAACTGGTGGGTATCCAGAATCATTTCAGTGGACAGTTTTTCAAGAACCAGCCGCAGGACCCTGCCGGTTTTGGCCGACTGGTCTGGCACGACGCGGTTGCTGCTCCCCAGGCTGCTCAGCGCGCGCCGGTGCAGCTACAGGTGCCCGACAAGGGGCGCCTGGACGATGGCGTCGCGGTCTCGTGGGTGGTGAACGGTGAGCTGGTGGATATCGCCATGGCGGCAGGTGATGGCCTTGCGGGCAACACCCTGCGCTGCACCCTCTCGGAGGTGTTGCCATTGGGTGAAATCAGCCTTTGCACGCTGGTACCGCTGGCCTTGCCCGGCCAGCGCGTGACGCTGAACCTGTCCAGCGCTGCGCTGCGCCAGCTGGGGGCTGCGGCGGGGGCAGTGCTGGATCTGCATATACCGCCGCAGGCGGTGCATGTCATGCCAGTCCGGCAGAACCAGAGCCTTTAAGGTACCGGCGATTACTGTTTGGCAAACGCCGCCACGTTACCGGCCACATTCGGCTTGGAAGTCGTCAGCTGGGTGTTGCCGACCGTGATGGCTGCGGTATAGCCCTGCAATGCCGCGCCCACAAATCGGCCATTGATGGAGCCAGTGGTAGTGCCGGTGCAACCGGTGGTGCAGGTGGTGCCGGCCAGCGTGTGCGGACCGCCGCCGACTTGCCAGGTGGTATTGGCCGGAATCACGTAGACGGTGGCGGTGCTCTGCAGCGCGTTGGTGCCAAAACTCATGGTCATCGCGCTGGCGGTTTTGATTTGCCGGGCGCCGAAGTCCATCAGCAGGTTGCTGCCGCTGAAGCTGCCAACCCGGCCATAGTTGTCGGTAGGGGAGGTACCGCCCACGTAGTTGTATTGCGCGGTGCCTGCGCCCGGCAACTGGATCCGGGGTGTGTCGCCCCAGGCGTGGTGCGAGCCCAGGCGGGTGTTGGAGCCGGCGCTTGGCGCCTCGTACATCCAGTAAGCCCCAGCGGCCACACTGGCGCCTACGGGTCGGCCAATCGACCGGAAAGCGGCGGCCAGAGAGGCTGAATCATTGAAGAGGATGCCGCTGACCTCGGAGACCTCGCTGCGAAGTTCCAGCACGCGGTAATTTCTGGCGTTGGCTTCGATCTTGTTCACGTCGCCCATTCGTGTTTCGACGACGGTGATCTGGTTGTTGTTGCCCCCGCTGGAGACACTGGGCTGCTCATTGGCCGCAACGCTGGTCAGTGGTGCCAGCAATTGCGTGACCGGCGCCGTTTGCACCGTCAGCTGGGGCGATGTGGAGGTCTGGGTGCTTGAGTTGCTTTCGGCCACGGTTTCCCCGCCTGCCGCCGTGCTGCCAGATCCGGGAGCCGGGGCCGCCGCCGCGCTGCGCCCGCGTGCGCCTGAGCTGCGGTCACTCAGAATCGCGGGCGGCGCAAGAAGCCGCACCGGCACCGCATCGGCGCTCGGCACATGAAAATAATCCTGTTGCCCGAACTCGTGCTGGCCGCTGCTGTTGGAGACGGTGATGCGACCATCGGTCACGCCGCCAAAGGTGCCGTTCGGACCTGGCGTGCCATCGGTATTGCGGCAATCGTTGCTGCAGGACACCACGGTGAAATGGGTGCCGCGTATGCCTATGGTCGAGGTGGCGGTGCGAACCAGGTAGTTTTTCTGGTTAGCCTTGCCTATCAGTCCGGTGATGGTGCGCATGCCGCCTTTGAGCAAACCCATGACGGAGCGGTCTTGCTCAGCGTTCTTGTCAAAACGGTAGTCTTCTATCCGGAACTGGCTGTTGGCCCGCAGGGCAACCACCGACTCGTCGGTAAACCGCACCTGCAAGGCGCTGCGCTCCCCAACCGCAAGCACGTCGCCACTTTCCACCAGGACACCCGCCCGCAGCGGCAACTGCTGTCCGGCGCGCGACAAGCTGGCCTCTCCGGCCAGCGCCAGGACCCGGCCCGCAGGCTGGGCCCGGGCGGCGCCCTGTCCAAGCAGCAACAGAAAAGCAACCATCAGGGCGGTTTTCATGGGGGCTCCAGTTATTTGAAGTCGTAACGCAGCTTCAGTGCCAATGATCGGCGTGTGTAGTCAAAAAATCCGATGTTGGCCTGCTGCTCGACATGTTGGTACTCGCCGCGTAAAGACCAGTTTCGGTCAAAGACATAAGCAGCCGAAAGATCAAGCGCGTAGTACTGGTCGTGCCGGGCCGGGATGCCGACGGCAAAGTCGCTCGCATAACGGCTGCCCTGGTAACTCAGGCCACTGCCCAGCGTCCATTTTGGCAATGGTTGCGCAGTGACCGCGAGCCGGACACCCCAAAGATCGCGGGACAGATCTGGCCGGTTTTTGCGGTTTCTTTCACTGCCTGCATTCACACTGGTCGTAAAAACCGGGTTCCAGCGGTGCGCCAGCGTGTGTGTCCAGGCGCCGGTGATACTGGTCAGGCTGCTGTCCCGGATATCGGCGCCGGAGCTGACGGCCAGTGTTTTATTGATGTCAAGAAAGCTGTTGATGTTCTGATAGCTCTGCCGGGAATGTTGCATCGACAGCGCAAAGCGGTTGTACTGGTCGTTCTGGTATTGCCACTCACCCACCAGGGTATTGAGCGACAGGTACTTCTGCCCGTCCACACCCAGCTTGAGCAAATCGACACCCAGTCTGTACAGGTTGCGGCCTTCGAGCACGGAAACGCCACCTTGTAGCGCCAGCAGCTGCTGATCGAACACGTCGCTTTGGTTGCGACCATGGGAGCGCGCCATCAGCATGGCGCCGCCATACAGCGACATACCCGGTGCAAACGGGTAGGCCCCCTGCACCCCCGCCAGTACGCTGTTGAACGCGTCGGCCTGGCGCTCGGAGGACTGGCCCGGCGCGACGATAAAACCCGGTGGCAGGCCAGCCACTTGGCCGCTGCGGATGCCGCTGTTGATGTTGCTGTCGTAACCGACGCCGAGTTCCACAAAGGCGCTGGAGGTGGGCTTGTAACGCGACTCGCGGGCGCGGATCGCATCGAGAAACTGGGTGATATTGTCCAGCTCGGCACCGGTGGCCCCTGGTGCCAGGGCAGAGAACTCCTCGCGCGCGCGCTGGTCTTCACCCAGAATGAAATAGCCGCGCGCCAGCTGGAACTGCGCGGACCGGTTCTCGGGAAACTGGAGCAGATAACGCTCCAGCGCCAGCACCCCTTCGCCGGGGACGCCGCCATTGAGTGCGGCAATTCCGAAGTAAAAATCAAACAATGGCGTGCCCAGCGCCTCGGTCGCCGCCTTGCCGAGCTCGTAAGCTTGCCGATCCTTGCCTTGTTCCAGCAAGGCCTTGACCTCATCGGCGGGCGCGGCCGCAGCCAGTGTGCAGGCCATGCACAGCAGTGAACCCCATCCGCCAGCTTTGCGCATCGTGAACCCTTGCTTGTCTGCAGACTTGTAGGCAAAAGGTTAGCATGGGCCTCGATTTATGTAACGAAAAGAATCCGCCTTTGACGTGACGGGGCGGCAATTGTTGTTTGGCCGCTGCCATCCAGGCCGGAGCGGGCCCAGGCGCGTGTCGGCGTGTCATCTAGAATTCAGAGTCGCAGGTCCTGTCGCACCTGCCAGCCCTGCCCACTTCCAGAGTTCCCATGCCCCTTGAATCGTCAGCCGCGCCGCTTCCCAGCCAGGCTTTGCCACCGGGGCTGGATGCGATTTTTGTCATCCACGCCACCCCGTATGTCGAAAGGCGGGCGTTTATTGAGGCACAGATGCAGGCGCTGGGCCTGCCCTTTGAATTTGTGCTCGACTTCGACATTCCTGCCATCCCGGAAGCCCTGCGCCAGCGGCTGTTCCGCGGCGATGGTCTTTCACCGGCGCAGCAGTCGTGTGCCCTGAAACACTGGCAGGCGCATCAACTGATGGTGCAAAGAAACATCGCCCGCGCGCTGATTCTGGAAGATGACGTGATTCTTTCAAAGGCGTTTTTGCCGGCGCTCCAGGGCCTGATGCGTGAGGAGCTGGCGCTGGGCGACCCGCACGTGACCTTTCTGGGCTGCGGCGGGCATTACTACGTACCGCATCAGCAGATTCGCGCTGGCCAATGGCTTTACCCGCGCAATCAGGGCAAGTTTGCCGACTCCTACATTGTTTCACTGGCCACTGCCAAAAGGCGGCTGGACTGGATTGATACCAATGGCATCACGCTGCCGATCGACCATACGTTTGAGCATATTGACCGGACACTGGCCACGCCGATGTTCTGGCTGGAACCTCCCGTGGTGGAGCAAGGTAGCCACAACGGAATGTTTTCCTCCACGCTGGACAAGTCGCATCCGCTGTGGTTCCAGGCCCTGCAATTTCGCTGGAAAAAGCTCTGGCGGCGGCGGTTGCATGAGTAGGCGCGGGAGCCGGTCCACAGGTTTGCGGAAAAGCCGCCGGTGATGCTCGCCGCCCACGAGCCTCTGGTGGCGCCATCCCGATTGCTCCGGTGGACGCAGAATGCCGCCATCTTTGCGGTCTGTGCCAACCTGTTCTCCACCGCGCTGGGGAACTTGGGATTTCTGGCGTTTGTCGTGTTGTTTCTTTGTCTTCTGGCGCCTGGGCAGCGGCGTCACCTGGACACCGGCAACTTTCCGCTGGCGGTCGCTGTGACGATGGGCCTGTATATCGCCTGGCAAGTTGTCGGTTTGAGCTACACCGATGCGCCCATGCGGTACGCCCTGAAGAACATTTTCAGTGAGCGAAAGATGGTCTACATCCTGCCGCTTGTCCTGATCTTTTCAGACGCCGCGCCAAAACGGCGGTTCTTGATCGCGTTTCTGGCGGTGTCAACCCTGGCGCTGGTCGCTTCATCCGCGCTCGGAATGATTCCGCTTCAAGCCTGGCTGAAGCTGTTTTCGCAACAAGACCCCCGCTGGGTAAGCCGCGTGATTTCCGAGAACCAGTTTCTCCTGCGGTCCAATGTCACGCAGGGCATGGTGTTTGCCCTTTGCGCATTTCTCGCGCTCTGGTTTTCTTTACTGCAGCAAAAACCTGCGGCTGTCTGGGCCTTGCGTGTACTGGCTGCGGCTTTTGCCATCAACATCGCCACCTTGACGAACGGAAGAAGCGGCTATGTGGTGTTCCTGGTCCTGACGGTTTGTGCCTTTGCAATGCGACGGGGATTTCGGGGTGTGGTGGTTGGGCTAATTTCGGCAGCTTGCCTGGCTGTATTTTCGTTTTATACCTTGCCCACCGTGCACCGGCATGTGATGCAGGGCGTGACCGAGGCGCGCGAGTTCGCCACTGCCGGCCGGGAAACGTCGCTCGGAAAGAGAGTGCTGCTGTACGGGGTGACGCTGGAACTGATCCGGGAAAATCCGGTGCTGGGCCTGGGCACGGGAGGATTCAAGCAGCGCTACAGTGCCATAGCGGCGGAAAAATACAGCGGATGGCAAAGCAGACCGGCCGATGACCCGCACAGTCAATACCTTTTTATCCTCGCGGAAAACGGTGTGATTGGCTTGCTGACATTCCTCGCGCTGATTTTTGCCATCCTGCGGTCGTGCCTTCAGAGTGGCAGCATCTACGGAAAAATGGCGGCTGGGTGCGTGCTTGCTTGGTGTGCCACCAGCCTGTTCAGCGGCCATTTCCGGACGTTTCCGGAGGGTCACCTGATAGCCTTTATTGTGGGCATCCTCATGGTCAGCCGCCCCGCTGGCGCACCGGAGGTTACCGGAACTAAGGCGTCGTGAGTGCCACTATGGCTGCCAGGCCATGCGAATCGAATCGCCTCAAGCCATGTAGATGGCAATAAAAGCCAGCAAAAACATCAACACACCGCCAGCGGCCGGCAGCACCAGCGGCATCAGCGGAACAATCGCTTCGACGATGTCCTGTTCCTGGGCGGGCGTGGGGCTGCTGTGTGCGGCATTTGTGGTGTGATCGGCTGGGCTAGACATGGCGGTTCCTGCAAACGGGGAGTAAGCCGCGATTTTACCTTCTTGACTAGTACTGCAACCCGAAAGTAGCGGAACTAAATGAAAGTGAAGGGTTCGTGCCCAGGGCAAGGCGCAAGCCGCAGCGAAGGCTGTGCGCCTTCGCAAGGGTTGCAACGCCGCCAAGGGTGCGAAGACTCGCTTTCATGTTTCGATATTTTCGGGTTGCAGTACCGGTCCCCGGCAAACCTCACAGCAGCGCGTAGGTGGTCGTGAAGCGGCTGACACTTTTGCCGTCGTCGGCGCCCAGCATGTCGATCTCGCCAAAGGCCAGCGACTTGCCGGCGCGGATCACGTGGGCCTTGAGCAGCGCACCCTGACCCGACAGGGGTTTGAGGAAGCTGCTGCTCATCTGCACCGTGGTGCAAGGCCTGAATTCGCCAAAATGATTGATCAGTGCCAACACCATCGCGGTGTCGGCCGCCGCCATCATGGCCTGGCCGCAGAGCATGCCGCCGGTGCGAGAGAGGTCGGCATTTTGCGGCAGGCGCAGGGTCACGCTCTGGCTGTCAAAGGCGTCCACCTGCAGGCCAAGTGCCTGTACCCACGGCGCAAAATATTCCGGCAGGGCCGCCTGCAAGGCTTGAATTGTCATCATCAGTGTTGCTCCATCGCTTCAAAACCGGCGGCCTGCAGCACGGCCAGCACCTGTCCAATGTGCTCGCGGCCCCGGGTCTGGATGACCAGCTCGATGTCCACATTCTGCGCAGCCAGCATGGTGAAGGCGCGCTGGTGATGGACTTCGTCGATGTTGGCGCCGGCATCGGCCACGGTGGCCGTGATTCTGGCCAGCGAGCCCGGCACGTCGCGTGCGCTGACGCGGATGCGTGCCAGCCGGCCGGCGCGCACCATGCCGCGCTCGATGATGGCCGCCAGCAGCAGCGGATCGATGTTGCCACCACACAGCACCAGACCGACTTTTTTGCCTTTGAAGCGCTCCGGGTATTTCAGCAGTGCGGCCAGGCCAGCAGCGCCCGCGCCCTCGACCAGGGTTTTTTCGATTTCCAGCAGCATGACCATGGCCTGCTCGATGTCGCCTTCATCCACCAGCACCAGGTCATCGACCAGACGTTTGATGATGGCCAGCGGGATCAGCCCCGGTGTGCCGACCGCAATGCCTTCGGCAATTGTGCTGCTGCCCTGCGGGTGGTGTGTACCCTTGATGGCGTTGACCATGGCCGGAAAGCGCGAGGTCTGCACGCCAATGATTTCAATGCCAGGCTTGATCGCCTTGGCCGCAGTAGCCATGCCGGCGATCAGGCCGCCGCCGCCAATCGCAACGATCAGCGTGTCCAACTCGGGCACGGCTCGCAGCATTTCAAGCCCGACCGTACCCTGGCCGGCCACAATGGCTTCGTCGTCATAAGGGTGGATAAACACCAGGCCTTCTCGTTCGACCAGCTCAAGCGCGTGGCTGCGCGACTCGTCCAGGGTGTCACCGTGCAGAACCACCTCGGCGCCAAAGCCGCGTGTGCGTTCGATTTTCACGCCGGGCGTAAAACGCGGCATCACAATCACCGCGCGCAGGCCCAGACGCTGCGCATGGTAGGCCACGCCCTGGGCATGGTTGCCGGCGCTCATGGCGACCACGCCGCGCCGGCCCTCCTCGGCAGACAACCGCGCCAGCTTGTTGCACGCGCCGCGCTCCTTGAAGGAGGCGGTGTACTGCAGGTTTTCAAACTTCAGAAAAACCTCTGCCCCGGTGATTTGCGACAGGGTTTTGGAGGCCACGCAAGGTGTATCCAGCAACTGCCCTTGCAGCCTCTGGGCGGCGGCCTGAATATCAGTCAACGCAAGCATGGGGCCTCCTGGCGGGAGGCGGGCAGTTGTGGGGTGTGCGCGTTCATGGGTTCCTCTCGGCGAAGTGGCGATTGTGGCGCGGATTTGTGGCGCAATTCACACGGGTACTCAGGATTAGCGTCTTCCATCAAGCATAAACCTGCGTTATGGTGAGGTGTGTGCACACCAGAAGTCCAACAGGGTTTCAGGGGCACGTGCAAAGGGTTGTTGTCTTCCAGACCGGAGGTCCTTCAATGAGCAAGCGTTCGGGTGCGGATAAGCAGGGGCAGTTGCTGCTGTCGCCGGGCCTTGAAGAGGCGCCGGTGCTGGACCTGATGTGTTCGCATTTTGTGCTGACCCTGGCTGCCCGGCAAGGCGCCAAATTCAATGTGCGGCGTGACCTCAACAGCCTGCTGTCGCTGTCGGGCCGGCACCTGGTGTGGCCCTTGCCCGCGCTGCAGCGCCTGCGGGAATTTCTTGGCCGGCGCTGCCGTGACAACGAATTCTGGCGCGGCCACGAGGCGCTGAGTGATACCGAGTTCATGAACCGCCATGGCGCCTGGCGCGGCCCTTACGAAGAGGGCACCCTGTTTTTTTACCTCGACGAACACGCCAAGGATCAGCCCAAAGACCTGCTGTCGGTCTTGGGCGCCACCGGCGACTGGTTGACCCAGGCGCTGAAAAAGCAGTCCACGCTGGTTGAAAAGAATATTGCCGCGCTGGCCAATTTGCTGCAGCTCAATCAGGCCGAACGCGCGCTGCTGCTTTACGGCACGCTGGCGCGCTACCAGCGCGACTTGCGCTCCTTGCTGGTCGAGTTCAAGGTCAGCAACGCGCCCGAGGCCTACGCCGCGATTGCCGAGGTCGCTGGCGTCAAGGCCAGCGAGGTGGCCGAAGCCTTGCGCGCCGGCTCTCGGCTGGAACGTATCGGCATGGTTGAAAACCTCATTTCCGAGCACAACATCACCGACCTGGCCGACCTGATGAAGGTCAGTGAAAAACTGCCGCCGGTCCTGATGCGCGAGTACCGCGACCAGAACGAGTTGATGGCGGTGTTCACCCGTCCGGTGGACCGCAGCAGCCTGGGGCTGACCGATTTTGCCTTTGCCTGTGACGATGTGCAGGTGCTGGTGGCCCTGCTGCGCAACGCGGTGCAGGGCAAGGAGCTCGGTGTCAATGTGCTGCTGTACGGGCCGCCCGGCACCGGCAAGACCGAACTGGCCAAGGTGGTGGCCCAGGCCGCGGGGCTTGATCTGTTCGAGGTCGAGTACGCTGACCGCGACGGCAACTCCCTGAGCGGGCGCGACCGCTACCGCTCGCTGCAGATTGCCCAGGTATTTCTGAAAGGCAGCGCCCATGCCGCCCTGCTGTTTGACGAGGTTGAAGACGTGTTTCCGGCGATTTCCAGCGAGGCCGCGCAACTGCTGGCGCGTTCGGACCAGATGGCGGCGCCGGCCACCGGTTCCGTCAACGGCAAAGCCTGGGTCAACCAGATTCTCGAGTCCAACACCGTGCCCACCCTGTGGGTCACCAACCGCATCGAGCAGATTGATCCGGCCTTCCGGCGCCGCTTTGCCTACCACCTGGAACTCAAATCCCCGCCGCCTGGCGCGCGTGAAGCGCTGGTGCGCAAGACACTGGAGGGCGTACCCGTCAGCGAGGCTTTTGTGGCCAAACTCACCGGGCGCAAGGGTCTGACACCGGCGCAGATTCGCACGGCGGTACGTTTTGCCAAACTCGCCAGCACCCCGGGCTTTGAGGCCGATGGCTTGGGCATGGCTCCCATCCTGTCGGGTGGCCAGGCCGCGTTGACCGAATCTCTGATCGAGCGGCAACTTAAAAACGCCGATCTGGCGCTGGGCAACAAGGCCGACGCCGCCGGGCGCCGCAGCGTCACCACTTACGACCTGGCCATGCTCAACGTCGAGTCGCGCTTCGAGGTGCCGCGCATCGTTGCTGCGCTCAAGGCCCGTGGCCATGGCACCCTGTGTTTTTACGGTGCGCCGGGCACCGGCAAGACGGCGCTGGCCGAGCACCTGGCCAAGGCGCTGGAGCGCCCGCTGCTGATCAAGCAGGCGAGCGACCTGATGAGCAAATACGTGGGCGAGACCGAGCAGAACATGGCGGCGATGTTTGCCGAAGCCGAAGCTGAGAAAGCCGTGTTGCTGCTCGACGAAGCCGACAGTTTTTTGCAGGACAGGCGCGGCGCACAACGTACCTACGAGGTGACCGAGGTCAATGAAATGCTGCAGGGCATGGAGCGTTTCAACGGCATTTTTGTCTGCACCACGAATCTGCTGGAAAGTCTGGACCAGGCGGCCTTGCGGCGCTTTACCTTCAAGATCAAATTCATGCCCCTGACCGGCGCGCAGCGGGAAAAGATGTTTGTCACCGAAGCGCTGTCTGGCAACGCCGGCCTGCTGGATGCCGGCCTCAGCCTGCGTCTGGCCAAACTGGCGCAGTTGTGCCCCGGTGACTTTGCCGCAGTCAGGCGGCAGGCCGATATCCTGGCGGCGGAATTCACGGCGGAAGAATTTTTGAGCCAGCTCGAGGCCGAGCACCGTATCAAGCCCGAAGTGCGGGAGGCACGGGGCATGGGGTTTATTCAGTAGGAACGGGCTATTCCGAATCGCTGTCTATTGAATAGCTGTTTACGCAATGCACACAAGGGCCAGAGGCCATTTTGATGCTGCAAGTCAGAGCTGGATCAGGCGTATCGCCTTGCGCGAACCATCGTTCATCTCCTTGACCGCCTGCATCATGCTGTCCAGACAGGCCTGCGCCCGCTCGGGCGCCAGGCGTACCGGCCCGGCGAGGTAACCGATGGCGATGTGGAACAGCAGCGGATCTGCATCAGGCAATTCAGTCGTGGTTCGCAGGCCGCTCGCCAGGATTTTGGTGGCCAGCCGGTTCACCGAGTCACTGGTCATGGGGCCTTCCAGCAACAAGGCAAAGTGGCTGTCGCCGATGCGTGCCACCGTGTCGGTCTGCTTGGCCACCGCCTGAATGCGCGCGGCGGCCAGCACCATGGCCCGGTCGCCGGTTTCGCGCCCATGTTTGAGTTGCAGGCTGGCCTGGTTGCTCAGGTCGATGACCATCAGCGCGCAGGGCTGCTGGTAACGCTCGGCAGTGCTCAGCGCCTGGCGCAGCTTGCCCAGCAGCGGCCGGGTGGTGAGCAGACCGGTCAGCGGATCGGTGGTGCGCAAGCTGCTGGCCCGGGCAGAGGGTTCTACGCGCCGGGTGACGCGGCGCAGCAGGCCATAAAAAAGAATCGGAGCTTCGACGGCCGAGCCCAGAATCAACGCGTTCTGGGTCAGAAAGCCTGAGGCCATCAGGCCGAAATTGCGCAGCAGAGGGAACAGGGTGGCGACAATGATGGGCAAAAATCCCAGCGCTATCCAGCGTGCGTGGCGGTCGCCTTCCACCAGCGAGACCCCCACCACCATCAGGAGCGTCACCAAGCCGGCGCTGACCAGAATGTTGATGAGCGCAAAACTTTCGGGCGTCGGGAAGGAGGCATCGAGCAGGCCGACCACCGGTATCAGCCCCATCAAGGCCAGGATCAGCCAGTCCAGTGCCCGGAAGAAACGCCCGGGCGTGGTCACGGTACGCACAAACCACAGCGCGGCTGCGGCGGCGAGCAGCGGCAGCAGGACAATCGCGATGTTGTTGAACTGTGGCAGCTCGGGCCACAGGTACAGGCCGCCCAGGCCTTTGAAGGCGGCCTGGGAGCCGGCAAAGGTGCCGAGGTAAGCCGCGTAAGTTGCAAAACCACGGTCGCGGTAGGCCACTGCGTTGATCAGTGCCAGGACGGTCACCAGCAGTGCCAGTCCGAAATAGGCGCCCAGGAACAGGTGCTCCAGCTGGCGCGAGCTGGTCACCCGCTCGGCGCTCAGCACCCGGGGCAGGGCCGAAAAAGGAATGCGCGCGTGCTCGACCCGCAGGTAGTAACGCACGCTGGGCCCGACTTCATGGCTCAGGGAGAAAATCGGATAACGGGCAGGCTGTGGCCATGCGCTGATGGGCAGGCTGTCGCCGGCTTGCTGCACCACCCAGCGGCCCAGACTGTCGCGGTGATACAGCGCGATTTTGTCCACGCCGGACATCGGCAGCTCCAGTTTCCAGTGCACTCGGGGGTCCTGCACCGTGGCGTCAAAGCGCAGCCAGAGTGCCGCGTCGTCCAGCTGGTATTTTGTATCGGCGACGATGGCGGCAAAAGGCAACTGCCTGGCGTCGGCTTCGACTTTTCCCACCGGGGTTTTGCCGCCAGCATCCACCCAGAATTCCAGCGCCTGTGTCAGGGCCACCGGGCCGTTGTCGCGGCCCAGGGTCAGGGCGTCGACGCCCCAGGCGGGGCCGGCCAACAGCAGCGTCTGCAAAACAAGGGCGCCAGCAAACGCCCGTGCACCGCGCGCCAGGGCGGTATGCCGGAGGGTGAGGGCTTGGACAACTGACGACACGCGCGTATTGTGCAGCAGTGGCCCGGGGTACCCGTTTCGCTCAGGTGGTTTGGCACACCCGCAAGACCTCATTGCCATAGGCCTGCAGCTTTTTGCTGCCAATGCCGCTGATGCCTTCCAGGTCGGTCAGGGTCTGCGGCGCGCGCTCGGCAATGGCACGCAATGTGGCGTCGTGAAAAATCACAAAGGCCGGCAGGTTGTGCTCGCGCGCCACTTCAGCGCGCCAGGCCTTGAGCCGGGCCAGGCGTTCCAGCGCACCGGCGTTGAGTGAAGCTTCTGCCATGCCTTTGACGGAAGTCTTGGTGCTTTTTTTGCGCCGTTCGCCCGCTCCGCCTGCGGCCTGCTCGCGCAAGTGCACGCTGACCTCGCCCTTGAGCACCTGGCGCGCGTCGGGCAGTAGTTGCAGGGTGTTGAAGGCGTCGGGATCAACCCGCACCATGCCCTTGGCGATCAGCTGGCGCAGCACGCCGCGCCACTGCACTTCCGTCAGGTCGACACCGATGCCGAAGGTGCTGAGCTTGTCGTGGCTGTGCTGCAGCACCTTTTCGGTGGCCTTGCCGCGCAGGATGTCCATCAAGTGACCGGCGCCGAAGCTGATGCCGCTGGCCTGCTGCACACGGTAGATGCAACTGAGCATCTTGCGCGCCGCTTCGGTCGCGTCCCAGACTTTGGGCGGCGACAAACAGTTGTCGCAGTTGCCGCAGGGCTGGCTGCCTTCGCCGAAGTAATGCAGCAGGGCGACGCGCCGGCAGCGCGTGTCTTCGGCCAGACTCAAAAGCGCGTCGAGCTTGCCGCGCATCACCTGCTTGAACTCCTCGCTAGCCGCCTCGCTGGTGTCTATCATGCGGCGCTGGTTGACCACGTCCTGCAGGCCGTAAGTCATCCAGGCATTGGCCGGCAGGCCGTCGCGGCCGGCGCGGCCGGTTTCCTGGTAGTAGCCCTCGATGTTTTTCGGCATGTCCAGGTGCGCGACAAAACGCACATCGGGCTTGTCGATGCCCATGCCGAAGGCGATAGTTGCAACCATCACCATGCCTTCTTCACGCAGGAAGCGGTCCTGTCGCTGCTGGCGCAGCGCGCTGTCCAGGCCCGCGTGGTAGGCCATGGCATTCAGGCCGGCGTCTTCCAGCATGCCGGCGACTTCTTCCACGCGTTTCCTCGATTGGCAATAGACAATGCCGGCCTCGCCCGCGTGTTCGCTTTCGATGAAACGCAGCAGCTGGCGTGTGGCGTCGGTCTTTTCGACGATGGTGTAGCGGATGTTGGGCCGGTCGAAGCTGCTGACAAATTCGCGCGCATCTTCCAGCTTGAGCCGCTCGACCATGTCCTGACGTGTCAGCGCATCGGCGGTCGCCGTCAGCGCGATACGCGGCACATCGGGAAAGGTTTCGTGCAACAGGCTTAAAGACCGGTACTCGGGCCGGAAGTCGTGGCCCCACTGGCTCACGCAATGCGCCTCGTCAATCGCGAACAGGCTCAGCAGGCCGCGCTCGTGCAGCGAGCCGAGCAGGCCCTTCATGCGCGGCGTGTTGATGCGCTCGGGCGCGGCGTACAGCAGGGTCAGCTCGTTGCGCAGCAACTGCTTTTCAAGTGCACTGCTTTCTTCCTGGGTCTGGGTTGAGTTCAGGAAGGCGGCAGATACACCGGCTTCGTGCAGCGCACCGACCTGGTCGTGCATCAGCGCAATCAGTGGCGAGATCACCACCGTCACGCCGTGTCCGGCGTTTTGCCGCGCGATCGCGGGGATCTGGTAACACAGCGACTTGCCACCGCCGGTGGGCATCAGCACCAGCGCGTCGCCGCCGGCGACCACATGCTCGACGATGGCCTGCTGTGGGCCGCGGAAGTCCGAATAGCCGAAAACCTGGCCCAGAATGTCCAGCGGGGTGGGGTGGGTCGAGGTGTGCGGCAAAGTGGAATGGGGTCAGGGCGAGAACGTGTTGCTATTGAATCAATAGCTGCTTGCGCAAGCTGGGTATGGGCTGGAGCCCGATTTTGCTTGGGAAGCCGGCTACATCTGTTCCCAGGGCAGGCCGTCAAAACGCCAGCCACTCAGGGTGGAGCGCTGGAACTGCTCGTCAAGATCACCTTCAAAACCGTGCACCACGTTGATCACCTCGGAAAAACCTGCCGCTTCCAGCGCCTGGCCGGCATCCAGCGTTCGCTTGCCCGAGCGGCAGATCAGCAGCACCGGCTGGTCCTTGCCGCTGGCCTCGCGGGTGACCGCCTCGGCAAACTTTTGCGCATCGGGCATCAGGTCCGGGTATTCATACCAGGGAACATTGACCACGCCGGGCGGGCGCCCCACGTACAGCGACTCGATTTCCATGCGCACGTCGACAAACAGCGCGTCGGGGTGCTGCTGCAGGTAGTCCCAGGCTGCTTTGGGTTGAAGGTGTTTCATGGCTAGGGCTATTGTCGAGGGAAATCAGCAGGATTTTGGCAGGCAAAAGCCGGCCCCCCTAAAATGCATGCATGAAGCAAGCCATCTACACCCGCGGAGCGGCGCTCCCAGCCGTACTTGAACAGCGCATCGCCATTCTTGACGGCGCGATGGGCACCATGATCCAGCGTTTCAAACTGAACGAGGTGCAGTACCGCGGCGAGCGTTTCAAGGATTTCCACAAGGACGTCAAGGGCAACAACGAGCTTCTGAGCCTGACGCGCCCCGATGTGATTCAGGACATCCACGAGGGGTATCTGGCCGCCGGCGCCGACATGATTGAGACCAACACCTTCGGCGCGACCACCGTGGCCCAGGCCGACTACGACATGGCCGAGCTGGCCATCGAGATGAATTACGAATCCGCCCGTATCGCGCGCGCCGCGTGCGACAAATTTTCGACGCCCGACAAACCGAGGTTTGTTGTGGGCGCCCTGGGCCCCACGCCCAAAACCGCCAGCATCAGCCCCGATGTCAACGACCCCGGCGCGCGCAACACGAGTTTTGAGGAGCTGCGCAAGGCCTATTACGAGCAGACCGAAGCCCTGGTCAGGGGCGGCGCCGACGTGCTGCTGGTCGAGACGATTTTTGACACGCTCAACGCCAAGGCCGCGCTGTTTGCGATTGACGAGTATTTCGACAACAGTGGCGAGCGGCTGCCGCTGATCATCAGCGGCACCGTGACCGACGCCTCGGGCCGCATCCTGAGCGGCCAGACCGTCACCGCCTTCTGGCACAGCATTCGCCACGCGCAGCCGCTGGCCGTGGGGCTGAACTGCGCGCTCGGCGCGGCGCTGATGCGCCCCTACATCCAGGAGCTGGCGCGCGTGGCGGGCGACACCTTCATCAGCTGCTACCCCAACGCCGGCCTGCCCAACCCGATGAGCGACACCGGCTTTGACGAAACGCCGGACGTGACCTCCCGGCTTGTGCGCGAGTTTGCGGCTGAAGGGCTGGTCAACATCGTGGGTGGCTGCTGCGGCACGACGCCGGAGCACATTGGCGCGATTCATGACGCCGTCAAGCCTTTGGCGCCGCGCGGGATTCAGCGCGGATTCTTTTACAAGGAAGCTGCCTGAGGGGCTGTCATCCGGGGCTTGAGCCCCCATGGCACCAGGTTAAGCCTCGACGGCATGATGCCGCCGACGAGACGCGCTGGCGGGATCGGGCCGGCAGGGCACTCTGCGCAGCGAATGTCCCCCGGCCCGGGAAGGGCCTCCTCCTTTATTTCGCTGCGCAGAGTGCCCAACCGCCCCGATCAGTCACTGCCGTGGCTGCCGAGGTGTCGAAAACCACGGCCCGTCCCCGGGACAGGGATGCCGGATGGCCGCAGTGGCGAAATAAAGGAGGAGGCGCCCTCCCGGCGCCGGGGGACATTCGCTGCTGCGGTCATCCGGCGTCCATACCCCGCGCGAAACCTTCCGCCCGCGACGCGAGCAAAGCGACCTGAAATGATCCGCCGCTCCGGGGCACAACATGCGCCGTCTAGGCTTAACCATCGTGCCATGGGGGATCAGGCCCGAGATGACAAAGCAGGTCGTCAGCTCAATACAACACTGCTCAACCGCCGCCGGTAAGTAGCCACGACAGGATCATTCGGCGGAATCTGCCCGTCAGCGACCTTGACTTTGGGTGGCTCGATGATTTCGAGGATGGACACAAAGGTCTTGCGCGCCAGCTCCTCGTTCCACGACTTGTCGCGCATCAATATCTCCAGCAACTCGTCCATCGCTGCCACCCACTGTAGTTGGCTCATGTGCAACTGCGCCAGGGCGTAACGCGTTTCGAAATCACGCTTGTTGGTCAGAAGTTTGGCATCAAATCCGGCTTTAGCCGCCGCTACATCTGCGTGACCAGCTCCTGATTCAATAGCATTGAACCAGTGTTGCAAGGCTTCGAACTTGCGTACCAGAGGCACTTTCGGCAACGCGGGCGCAAACGCCGCCTTCGCATGGTCGAGCTGGCCGTGTTGCAGCAGCCGCCGCACATAGTCGAACAGCGCGCCGTCGTTGGACGGGTCGTTGGCGACGGCAGCCTTGAGTTTTTCCAGCACGGCGGCGGGGCTGGTGTCTTCGGGCTCCGGCTTGGCCTCTTCAGGCGGCGGCAGTTCTTCGGCTGGCGGCAGGTGTTTGTCGAGGAATTCCTTGACCTTGCCTTCGGGCAGCGCACCCTGGAAACCATCGACCGGCTGGCCGTTGACCATCAGGATGCAGGTCGGAATGCTCTTGATGCCAAAAGCGGCGCCCAGTTGCTGCTCCTGGTCTGAATCGATCTTGACCAGTTTGAAGCGCCCGCCGTAAGCCACTTCAACTTTCTCGAGGATGGGCCCGAGTGATTTACAGGGTCCACACCAGGGCGCCCAGAAATCAATCAGCACGGGGATGGTCATGGAAGCCGTTATGACTTCCTCTTCAAAATTGGCAATGGTGACGTCGATCATGGTGCTGGACAAATAGGGGTGGGTGAGGCAATTTTCAACAGGCGCAGAGCGCGCTGCGCTGGCACGATAGCACGCGGCGGCCGGGGCGGGCAGCGTCACCGCCTTGAGCAGCCCGTAAAATCACCGCTGACACCGAACGATTGACGGCACAGCCGGCCCGGAAGGCAAACATGACAACAACCCAAGATCAGAAGGCGCCGCTTGTGGGCGTGGTGATGGGCTCCAGCAGCGACTGGACCACCATGCAGCATGCCGTGCAGATTCTCCAGCAGTTCGGCGTGGCGCATGAGGCGCGGGTGGTCTCGGCCCACCGCATGCCCGACGAGCTGTTTGCCTATGCTGAACAGGCTGCGGGGCGCGGATTGCGGGCCATCATTGCCGGCGCCGGCGGCGCTGCCCACCTGCCGGGCATGCTGGCCGCCAAAACCGCCGTGCCCATTCTGGGCGTGCCGGTGGCCAGCAACCACCTGCAGGGTGTTGATTCGCTGCACAGCATTGTGCAAATGCCCAAGGGCGTGCCGGTGGCCACCTTTGCCATTGGCAACGCCGGGGCCGCCAATGCCGCGTTGTTTGCCGTGGCCATGCTGGCCACCCATGACAAAACCCTGGCCGACAAACTGCAGGCCTTCCGCGCCGAACAAACCGCAGCGGCGCGCGCCATGACGCTGCCGCCGGCATGAATTTTTCGCCGATTTTCCCTGGCGGTGTTGACGCCTCGGGCCAGCCCGCCACCCTGGGTGTGATGGGCGGCGGCCAGCTGGGCCGCATGTTTGTGCATGCTGCGCAGCGCCTCGGTTATTTCACGGCGGTGCTGGATCCCGACGCAGACAGCCCGGCTGGCCGCGTCAGCCACCACCATATCCAGACCGGTTACAGCGACGCAGCAGGTCTGGCGCAACTGGCGTCCATCTGCGCCGCCGTCACCACCGAATTTGAAAACGTCCCGGCGGACGCGTTACAGGCGCTGGCAGCGCAGCGGCCGGTGGCGCCTGGCGCAGCGGCGGTGGCCATTGCGCAAAACCGCATCGAGGAAAAAGCCCACTTCAGCGCCAGCGCCGGTGTGGCGGGCGTGAGCTGCGCGCCCTATGCGGTCATCACCACGGCAGAACAGCTGCGCGCCGTGCCGACCGATCTGCTGCCCGGCATTTTGAAAACCGCACGTATGGGTTACGACGGCAAGGGCCAGGTGCGTATTGCCAACATGGCCGAGCTGGCGGTGGCGTGGGCTGATTTGAAGGGCGTGCCCTGCGTGCTGGAAAAACTGCTGCCGCTGAAGGCCGAGTGTTCGGTCATCGTCGCGCGCGGCTGGGGCGGTGAGGTGGTGGGTTTTGCGCCGCAGTACAACGTGCATGTGGACGGCATTCTTGCATTCACCGCGGCTTATGCGTCAAATATGCCTCCAGCCCTTGCGCAACGGGCGCGGGCAGCTACTGAATCAATAGCAAATCACATCCGCTATGTGGGTGTGCTGTGTGTCGAGTTTTTTGTGATAGACGACGGCAGTGCCGACGGCGCACTGGTCGTCAACGAAATGGCGCCACGCCCCCACAACAGCGGCCACTACACGATGGACGCCTGCGACGTCTCGCAGTTTGACCTGCAGGTGCACGCCATGGCGGGATTGCCGCTGCCGGTGCCGCGCCAGCATTCGCCGGCCATCATGCTCAACCTGCTGGGCGATGTGTGGCTGGACGCCGCGGGCCAGGCGCGCACGCCCGACTGGCAAACCGTGCTGGCCCTGCCCGGCACCCATTTGCACCTGTACGGCAAGCTCGAAGCGCGCCCCGGCCGCAAGATGGGCCATCTCACCATCACAGGGGCCGATGTGGCGTCTGTGCAGGCGGTGGCGCGCCAGGCTGCACAGGTTCTGGGACTGCCGGGGCTGGACGCGCTGCGATGATTCGCGATGGCAGCGATCCGGCGGCGATTGCCGAGGCCGCGCGGGTGATCCGCTCTGGCGGCCTGGTCGGCTTTGCCACCGAAACCGTGTACGGCCTGGGCGCCGATGCGTCCAGTGACAGCGCGGTTGCCGGTATCTTTGTGGCCAAAGGCCGGCCCAGCGACCACCCGCTGATCGTGCATGTCGCCGAGCCGGCACAGGTCAGCGATTACGCTGTCGACGTTCCGCCGTTTGCCGAGCGGCTGATGAAAACGCTGTGGCCCGGGCCTCTGACCGTGATCCTGCCGCGCAAGCCTGGCGTCGCAGCTGCGGCCGCTGGCGGCCAGAACTCGATTGGCCTGCGCTGCCCCGCGCACCCGCTGGCGCACGCCTTGCTGGCGGCCTGCGCCACAGGTGTAGCAGCGCCCAGCGCCAACCGCTTTGGTCGCGTCAGTCCGACGACTGCACAACATGTGGCCCAGGAGTTTGGCGACGGCCTGCTGGTGCTGGACGGCGGGCCTTGCGAGGTCGGTATCGAGTCCAGCATCGTGGACTGCACCCGCAGCCGCCCGGTGCTGCTGCGACCTGGCGTGCTGACCCGCGCGCAGCTCGAAGCGGCCTGCGGCGAGGCGGTGCTGAGCAACGAGGAGTTCACCGGCGCCGGGGCCCCGCGTGCCTCCGGTACCCTGGAATCACACTACGCACCCGATGCCAGGGTGCGGCTGATGGACGCCACTGCGATACAGACTGCACTTGACCTGCTGGGCCCTGAGGCCGCACACATTGCGGTGTATGCGCGCACCATCGTGCGCATCAAATCCACGCAGGTGTTGTACCGGCGCATGCCCGCCGACGCGCCAGCCACCGCGCAGCAGCTGTTTGCGGTGCTGCGCGGCTTTGATGCGCAAGGCGTCAAGCTGATCTGGGTGGAACACCCGCCGGCCGATACCGCATGGGACGGTGTGCGGGACCGGCTGGTCCGGGCGGCGGCGGGTTGACGGGCCCGCATGGTGCAGTGCATAGTGATGCATAGACTCTTTGCGAGGAAAGCACAACGATGACATCGAGACTCATGGCAGCCCGCCATACCTTCAGGCGGGGTTTGCAGACGCCCACTCCCACATGACCGCCTCTGCCGACTCTCCAAAAATCAGCGCCGTACCCGCCATGGCGGCGTTGCTGGAGCAAATACGTGAGGGCATTGACCCCGCCGGCGCCGAGCAGGAAATCCTGCGCATCACCAGTTTGCTGGAGGACGAGCTGAACCAGCGCAGTGCCGAGGTGGTGGCGGCCAACAAAGAGCTGGAAAACTTTTCGTACTCGGTCTCACACGACCTGCGCGCACCGCTGAGCACCATCGACGGCTTCAGCCGCCTGCTGGAAGGCGCGGTGACCAAGGGTAATGCGGAACGCAGCACGCACTACCTGCAGCGCATACGCTTGGGCGTGGGCAATATCAATGAACTGATCGCTGCCCTGCTGGCGGTGTCGCGCCTGTTGCGTGCGCCCATGGCGCCGCAGGCGGTGGATCTGGGGGCGCTGGCCGCAGAGGTATTTGCAACGCTGCAGCAGGCCGAGCCTGAGCGCCAGGTGCAGCTCAGCATCCAGCCGGCGTTGCGGGTGCGCGGTGATCCGGCCCTGCTCAGGCAACTGGTCGAACATCTGGCCGGCAACGCCTGGAAGTTCAGCTCCAAAACCGCCGATGCGCAGATCGCCGTTGGCAGCCAGCCCGGGCCTGATGGCGAGACGGTCTACTTTTTTCGCGACAACGGCGCAGGCTTTGACATGGCGCACGCCGACAAGCTGTTTGGCATTTTTCAGCGCATGCATGTGTCCTCGGACTTTCCGGGCATTGGCGCGGGCCTGAGCACGGTGCAGCGCATTGTCATGCGCCATGGCGGGCGGGTCTGGGCGCAGGCGCTGCCCGGGCAGGGAACTACGATTTACTTCACGCTGGCCATGCCAGCTACTGGCGCAGCCGATAAGGGCTGACCGTGGGGTTGATGCAGATTGCTACGGTTTTTATAGCTGTTTGCGCAAGCCCGGTATGGGCAAAACACCGTTTTTTTTATAGCCGACGACAGTTCAGGCTGACAGCCGTTTTTTTGTGGCCGCCACCGCCGCCAGAAAGTCTTCCAGCACCGCCGCGTCGTCAATCGTGTCCGAGCCTGGCTTGTGAAATTCGGGGTGCCATTGCAGTGCCGCGATATAACTTTTGGCCGGGTCTTTGCGGCGTATCGCTTCCACAATGCCGTCCGGCACACTGAAGGCCTCGGCCTCGAACTCGGGCGCCAGGGCCTTGATACCCTGATGGTGGATGCTGTTGACACGCACCCGCTCCACGCCGGGATACAGCCGCGACAACTGTGAGCCCTGCACGATCTCCACGCTGTGAAAGTTCTGGTCGTAGCTCACCGCGTCGCGGTGAACAAAAGAGTCAGGCACCTGGGTGGAGATATCCTGGTACAGGGTGCCGCCATAGGCCACATTGAGCAGTTGCAGCCCCCGGCAGATGCCGAAGACCGGCTTGCCGGCTTTTTCGAAAGAGGCGACCAGCGCCTTGTCGTAGTCGTCGCGGACACGGTCGCCTGACCAGCGTTCCTCCAGCGGGTCTTCGCCGTAACTGCCGGGCCAGACATCGGCGCCGCCGTGCAACACCAGGCCGTCCAGCCACTCGGCGTAGTCGTCGAAGTTCACGTCGCCGCGCTGCGTTTCGCCGGTCGGGCAGGGCACCATGACCACCATGGCACCGGAGGACATGATCCAGTGCGCTACCGTCTGCTCAACATACTGCAGGGTTTTGCCCGTGAACAGCGAACGTGCCGGGTCGGCGTGGGAAAAGCAGGCCGACAGGCCAATTTTCAGACGGGTGCGCATGTGGCGCCGGCTGCTGTTCATGTCTGTGGTTTTGCGCATCGCGGGTTCAGTGGCGGGTTATCGGTTCGTCGGGAGGGGCAGGGTTTCAGTGTAGTGATACGGCCGCAATTATTCCTGAGCCAGCTCGGCAAACCCCATGAAGCGAACGGCCACACGGGTTCCAGGCGGCGTGTGTCCGGGCAGCGCGTCGTCGACCGAGACCGTAGCGCCATGCTGGCGCGCAATTTCGTGCACGATGGCCAGCCCCAGACCGGAGCCATCGACATTGGTACCGAGGGCGCGGTAAAAAGGCTGAAACACCAGTTCGCGTTCAGCCGCGGCAATACCCGGTCCCGAGTCTTCGACCAGCAACACAATCACCCCGCTGAAGCGATCGGTCAGCAGCCGCACGGTCACCTGCCCGCTGTCCGGCGTGTAGTTCAGCGCGTTGTCCAGCAGGTTGCGCACCAGTTCCTTGAGCAGGGTCGGATTGGCCTCCAGCATGCTGGCGGGCTCGCCGGGGGGTGGGCCGTCGTAGCCCAGGTCGATGTGTTTTTCCAGTGCACGCGGCACCGAATCCTGAATCGCCTCGGACAGGACCTGCACCAGGTCCAGTCGCTGCTTGGCCAGGCTGCGGCCAGTGGCCTCGGCCCGCGCCAGTGCCAGCAGCTGGTTGACAGTGTGGGTAGCACGAATGCTGGCGCGGCCTATGTGTTTGAGCGATTTTTTCAGCTCGTCGGCATCGGTTTCGCGCTGCGCCAGGTCGGCCTGCATGCGCAGCCCGGCCAGCGGCGTTTTGAGCTGGTGTGCGGCGTCGGCCAGAAAGCGTTTCTGGGTGGTCAGCAAGACCTTGAGCCGTCCCAGCAGGTCGTTGATGGAGGACACCAGCGGCGCGACTTCCTCAGGCACGATGGTTTCGTCCAGCGGGCTCATGTCGTCGGACTTGCGCGCGCGAATGCGTTTTTCCAGCTGGTCCAGCGGCTTGATCCCGCGCACCAGCGCCAGCCAGACCAGCAGCACCGCCAGCGGCAGCGTGACAAACTGCGGCACCATCACGCCCTTGACGATTTCAGTGGCCAGCGTTTTGCGTTTTTCCAGTGTTTCGGCCACCTGCACAAGCACTGGTTGACCGTTTGGGACATCCACATTGATCCAGGTGTGGGCTATGCGCACGTCCTGGCCCTGCACGACGTCCTCGCGCAGCTGGACCTCGCCATGGGGGGAGCGGTCCTCATTAGGCGGCAGTGGCAGGTCATGCTCGCCGCTGATGAGTTCGCCGCGTGTGCCCAGCACCTGGTAGAACACCAGGTCGGTGTCGTCGGCACGCAGGATCTCGCGCGCTGGCGCGGTCAGGTTGAACTGCACCTGCTTGTTTTTGACCACGATCAGCTTGCTGAGCGCCTGCACGTTGTATTCAAGCGCGCGGTCAAAGGGTTTGCCGGCAATGTTCTGCGCCACCAGCCAGGTCAGCGCCAGGCTGATCGGCCACAGCAGCAGCAGCGGCGTGAGCATCCAGTCGAGGATTTCCCCGAAGAGGCTGCGGCGCTCGCGCTGGAAGAGTCTTAATGCCACAGCTCGAAAAGCGCAGGCGCCTTGTTTTCATTCAAGCAGGGGCCGCGGAACCGGCTTTGCCGGGCCGCAGGCGCAGTGGCCCCCTTGGGGGGCAGGGAGCTACACGAAGTGAGCGACCGTGGGGGCAACATCACCCAGGGATTTTTTCAAGGCAGTAACCCAGACCCCGTACCGTCGCAATCCGCACCGGGCCTTTTTCGATTTTTTTGCGCAGCCGGTGGATATAGACTTCGATGGCGTTATTGCTGACCTCTTCGCCCCACTCACACAGGCGCTCGACCAGCTGGTCCTTGCTGACCAGGCGGCCGGCGCGCTGCAGCAATACTTCGAGCAAACCGAGTTCCCGTGCAGACAGCTCAACCATCAGGCCGTCTATCGTCGCCACACGTCCGGCCTGGTCGTAGACCAGGGGGCCGTGTTTGATGGTGCTGCTGGCGCCGCCCATGCCGCGGCGGATCAGGGCCCGCACGCGCGCTTCGAGCTCCTGCAACGAAAATGGTTTGGCCATGTAGTCGTCGGCGCCGTAATCCAGGCCCTTGACGCGTTCTTCCACGCTGTCCGCAGCCGTGAGGATCAGCACCGGCATGGCCGAGCCGCGGGCGCGCAAACGCTTGAGCACCTCCAGACCATGCATGCGCGGCAGGCCCAGGTCCAGGATCAGCAGGTCGAACTCGGTGTTGGTCATCAGTGCGGCATCGGCCTCGGTGCCGCTGGCCACGTGGTCGGCCGCCGCCCCGGAAGCACGCAGTGTGCGCAGCAGGCCGTCAGCCAGAACCTGGTCATCTTCGGCGATCAAAATACGCATGCTTGTCTCCTGATGAGAGTCCTTGGTCGGTCCGGCGGAGCGTGCAAGGTGAAACGGCTCTGCGGCCTGTTTTCCAAATTCTAGGCTTTTATCCCTCCTGGATTGCTTACTAGCCCGGCGCCCCCCGCTTTTCGCTGCGTGTGACGCGCGAGGCCCATGTCTTTCTTCAGCCTTACCAGGCAGTGCCTGCGACGTCGACCCTGTTTGAGCGAGTTTGGCCAAGCACCAGGAGCAAAACCTGTGGCGGCGGCCTGCAAGGTGCGGGAGCTCCACGCAGTGAGCGAGCGTGGGGCATGTTTACCCTGCATACGCCTCCAGCCCAAGTGCCACCACGGTCGCCACCTCGGTGCCGACGGCCTGGCGGAACTCGGCTTCGGCCTGGCTGACCGCGGTGCGAAAGGCCTGCAGCCAGTGCAGGCCGGAAGCGGTGAACATCACGACCCGCGCGCGTTTGTCGTACGGATCGGGCTCGCGTGTGACCAGGCCCCAGGCTTCGCATTGGTCCACCAGGTCGGCCATGGCCTGTTTGCTCATGCCGGCGCTCTGCGCCAGGTCGGTCAGGCGCGAGCCGCTGACGGCCAGGTGGCGTGTGATGTGAATGTGCGCTGCGCCTACCTGCCCACGCGCGGCCAGATTCGACAGCGTCAGCGGCACGTCCACATTGCGGGCCATCAGTACCAGCACGCGTTCGTCAAAACGTCGCAAAGCGTGGCCCAGCAGACGACCCAGGTGTGTCAGGCGCCAGTTTTCTTCGTCGGCAAGTGGAGCGCCGGGGGCTGTAGCAGGGCTGGAATCCATGCCAAAAATGATACAGCTAATTGGTCAGGCAAACTGACCATAAATAGGGTTTACTTATTTCAATGGCGCCCATAAAGTACTGGTCATGCATCCAGCGCTGTGGTTAAAAGCAGAGCCGGAACAAGCAAAAAACTTCCAACCTCAAGGAGCTTTCCATGGACATGCCCAACAAGACCAATCCCGCCCTCAACACCGAAAAAGCCAAAGCCCTGCAGGCCGCGCTGGCCCAGATTGAAAAGCAGTTCGGCAAAGGCACCATCATGAAACTGGGGGCCGGCGAGGTGATCGAGGACATCCAGGTTGTCTCCACCGGCTCACTGGGCCTGGACATCGCGCTCGGTGTCGGTGGCTTGCCGCGCGGCCGGGTGGTTGAAATTTACGGCCCGGAGTCGTCCGGCAAAACCACGCTGACCCTGCAGGTGATTGCCGAAATGCAGAAACTCGGCGGCACCTGCGCTTTTGTCGATGCCGAACACGCGCTGGACATCCAGTACGCGCAAAAGCTCGGCGTGAATCTGCAAGACCTCTTGATCAGCCAGCCCGACACCGGCGAGCAGGCGCTGGAGATTGTGGATTCCCTGACCCGCTCCGGTGCGGTCGATTTGATCGTCATCGACTCTGTGGCGGCACTGACACCCAAGGCCGAGCTCGAAGGTGAAATGGGCGACTCGTTGCCCGGCCTGCAGGCCCGCCTGATGAGCCAGGCACTGCGCAAGCTGACCGCCCACATCAAGAAGGCCAACTGCATGGTGATTTTCATCAACCAGATCCGCATGAAGATCGGCGTGATGTTCGGCAGCCCCGAAACCACCACCGGCGGCAATGCGCTGAAGTTTTACGCCTCGGTGCGGCTGGATATTCGACGCATCGGCTCGATCAAGAAGGGCGAAGAGGTGGTCGGCAACGAAACCCGGGTCAAGGTGGTCAAGAACAAGGTCGCCTCACCGTTCAAGATGGCGGAGTTCGACATTCTTTACGGCGAGGGCATCAGCCGCCTGGGTGAGGTTCTGGACCTCGGTGTGGCCGGCCACATCGTCGAGAAAGCCGGTGCCTGGTACGCCTTCAACGGCGAAAAGATTGGCCAGGGCCGCGACAACTCGCGTGAATTCCTGAAGGAAAACCCGGAACTCGCCATTGAGATCGAAAACAAGGTGCGCGAGTCGCTGGGCATCCCGCTGATCCAGGATGCGGTGGGCGGCAAGCCGGAGAAAGCTGAAAAGGCTGAAAAGGCTGAAAAGGCAGAGAAAGCTGAAAAAGCCCCCAAAGCCCTGGCTTGAAGCAGGCTTGGCATCAAATCAGCCTCCAGCCCTTGGCGGACAAGCGTAAACAGCTATCAAAGCGATAGCTACCAAGCGCAAAGTTCCAGCATGAACCCAGCCAAACCAGCCGCCCCAGGCTTCGGCCTGTCCCTGAAAGGACGGGCTTTGCGCTACCTCGCTCAGCGCGAACATTCGCGCGCAGAGCTGGAGCGCAAGCTTGCCGCCCATGCCGAATCGCCCGAGCAACTGGGGCAAGTGCTGGACGAGCTACAGGCCAAAGACTTCATCAGCGAAGCGCGGGTGATTGAGTCCGTGGTCAATCGCCGGCAAGCCAAGCTGGGCGCGTCGCGCATCCGCCACGAACTGCAGGGCAAGGGCCTGGCGCCCGAAGCGGTGTTGGAGGCGATCAACAGCCTGAAAGCCAGCGAGGTCGAGCGCGCGCGCGAAGTCTGGCGCAAAAAATTCGGCGCGTCGGCAGCGGACGCGGCAGCGCGCAGCAAGCAGATGCGTTTCCTGGCGGCGCGGGGTTTCGGGGCGGACGCGATCCGCCGTGTGGTGTCGCAGGCCGACGAGGACTGAGGGGGCGGCCCTTTTCCTTTCAGCAGGGGCCGCGGGTCCGGCTTCGCCGGCCCGCAGGCGCAGCGCCCCGAGGGGCTGGAGCCTGCGGCTCCAAAGCTGCTTGAGCAGCTTTGGACAGGCGACAGAGGCGAAGCGTCTCGCGAGCCGCGGCCTGCAAGGCCTCGGGAGCTACACGCAGTGAGCGCCCGTGGGGGCCATTTATAGCCCCAGCATCAACTCGAGGTTCTGTACCGCTGCACCAGACGCGCCCTTGCCGAGGTTGTCCAGCCGGGCAATCAGCACGGCGTGGCGGAACTCTTCGTTGCCAAACACCCGCAGTTCCATTTTGTTGGTGTCGTTCAGGCCCAAGGCATCGATAGAGGTGCTCTCGCCGACCGCCTCCACCGTGACCCAGGGGCTGCCAGCGTAGTGACGACTCAAAACTTCCTCCAACTGCGCCGCCGTCGGCCGCCCCGGCAACAGGTCCAGGTGCAGCGGCAATTGAACCAGCATGCCCTGCTTGAAGTTGCCCACCGAAGGCGTGAACACCGGTCGGCGTGTCAGGCCGGTGTATTTCATGATCTCCGGCAGGTGTTTGTGGGTGAGATTCAGGCCATAGATCTGGAACAGCGGCGCTTTGCCGGCTTCATAGTCCTCGATCATGCTGCGCCCGCCACCGGAGTAACCGCTAACTGCCGGAATCGCCAGTGGATAGTCCTTGGGCAACAGGCCGGCATCGACCAGCGGGTGGATCAGCGCAATCGCACCAGTGGAATAACAACCCGGGTTGGCGACTCGATCGGCACCCGCGACAGCGTCACGCTGGCTGGGGGTCAGCTCAGGGAAACCGAACACCCAGCCTGGCGCCGTGCGGTGGGCTGTCGAGGCGTCGATGATTTTCGGACCCTTGTTGCCGCTGACGCGGGCCAAGTCATCAATCATGGCGACCGATTCGCGTGCCGCGTCATCGTGCAGGCAGAGCACCACCAGGTCGACCGTGCCCATCAAGGCGCGCTTGGCGGCAGCATCCTTGCGCAGCTCGGGCGCGATGCTGACCAGCTCAATGGCGGGCATGGCTTGCAGGCGTTCCCGGATCTGCAGACCCGTGGTTCCCGCTTCGCCGTCGATAAAAACCTTGACCATGGAGGCTTCTTCCTGTGGAAATTGCTAATTACGAAGGTGTCGGGCGCGCACAATAATTGTGCATCGCAACATGATACAGTTCTGCGCTGCTGCCTGCAGTGATCGAAGGCGTTACATTTTGGTGAATTCTGCGAAATGTGGCAGATAGACATCACGTCCCGGTGAACGCCCCTTTTTACCGACTCCTGGAAGTAATTTTCATGAAAATTCACGAATACCAAGGCACGGAAATCTTGCGCAACTTTGGTGTCCCTACGCCGCGCGGCATTCCCGCCTTCACCGTGCAGGAAGCTGTGGAAGCTGCCCAGAAACTGGGCGGTCCGGTCTGGGTGGTCAAGGCGCAAATCCACGCGGGCGGCCGTGGCAAGGGTGGCGGCGTCAAGCTGGCGCGCAGCATTGAAGAAGTCAAAAAGCTCGCCGGTGAAATCCTCGGCATGCAGCTGATCACACACCAGACCGACGCAGCCGGGCAAAAAGTCCGCCGTCTGCTGATCGAAGACGGTGCCGACATCAAGAAAGAGTACTACGTGTCGGCCGTGACCGACCGTGCCACGCAGAAGGTGGCTTTCATGGCGTCTTCCGAAGGCGGCATGGACATCGAGGAAGTGGCGCACGCCACGCCCGAAAAAATCATCAAGGTGTTTGTCGACCCGGCGCTGGGCCTGACCGATGCCCAAGCCAAAGAGCTGGCCGATGGCATGACCGTGCCGCCTGGCTCCACGGCTCAGGCCGTGGATGTGCTGCAAAAGCTCTACAAGTGCTACATGGAAACCGACTGCAGCCTGGCCGAGATCAACCCGCTGATCCTCGAAGGCAACGGCAACATCAAGGCGCTGGACGCGAAGTTCAACTTCGACCCGAACGCTCTGTTCCGCCACCCTGAAATCGTCGCTTACCGCGACCTGGACGAGGAAGACCCGGCCGAAGTCGAGGCCAGCAAGTTTGACCTGGCCTACATCAGCCTGGACGGCAACATTGGCTGCCTGGTCAACGGCGCCGGTCTGGCCATGGCCACCATGGACACCATCAAGCTGTTCGGCGGCGAGCCGGCCAACTTCCTGGACGTAGGTGGCGGCGCTACGGCGGAAAAAGTTACCGAAGCCTTCAAAATCATGCTGAAAAACCCGGATGTCAAAGGCATTCTGGTCAACATCTTCGGCGGCATCATGAAGTGCGACACCATCGCCGACGGCGTGATCACCGCCTGCAAGGCCGTGAACCTGTCGGTTCCGCTGGTGGTGCGCATGAAGGGCACCAACGAGGACCTGGGCAAGAAGATGCTGGCCGAGTCTGGCCTGCCCATCATCGCCGCAGACACGATGGCCGAAGCCGCGACCAAAATCGTCGCCGCCGTCAAATAAGCCCGGAGCCAAGAACATGTCCATCTACATCAACAAAAACACCAAAGTCATCACGCAGGGCATCACCGGCAAGACCGGCCAGTTCCATACCCGCATGTGCCGCGACTATGCCAATGGCAAGGAATGTTTCGTCGCCGGGGTGAACCCGAAAAAAGCCGGTGAAGACTTTGAAGGCATTCCGATTTTTGCCAACGTGACCGAGGCTGCCAAGGCCACCGGCGCCACGGTGTCGGTGATCTACGTGCCGCCCGCAGGCGCTGCGGCCGCTATTTGGGAAGCCGTGGAAGCCAACCTCGATCTGGCGATTTGCATCACCGAAGGCATCCCGGTGCGCGACATGCTGGAAGTGCGCAACCGCATGAAGGCCAAGGAAGCCGCGGGCGGCAAACGCACCCTGCTGCTGGGCCCCAACTGCCCCGGTCTGATCACGCCGGAAGAAATCAAGATCGGCATCATGCCCGGTCACATCCATCGCAAGGGTCGCATTGGCGTGGTCAGCCGCTCCGGCACGCTGACCTACGAAGCCGTGGCGCAGCTGACAGAAATTGGCCTCGGCCAATCCAGCGCCGTGGGTATTGGCGGCGACCCGATCAACGGCCTGAAGCATATCGACGTGATGCGCGCCTTCAATGACGACCCGGACACAGACGCCGTCATCATGATTGGCGAAATCGGCGGTCCGGATGAAGCCGAAGCAGCCATCTGGTGCAAGGCCAACATGAAAAAACCGATTGTTGGCTTCATCGCCGGCGTGACCGCCCCGGCCGGCAAACGCATGGGCCATGCCGGTGCGCTGATCTCCGGTGGCGCCGACACGGCCGATGCCAAACTCGCCATCATGGAAGAATGCGGCTTTACGGTGACGCGCAATCCCTCTGAAATGGCCAAATTGCTGAAAGCACTGCTTTGAAATAGAGGCGTATTGCGGTTAGCCACAACAGACAGGCCGATTGCCATCGCTGACAATCGGTCTTTTTCATTTCTCTCGAGAGGTTTCCATGGAAGAGTTCATGACGGCGAGCTTCTGGCTTGCGGTGGGTCAGATCATCATGATCGACATCCTGCTGGGTGGCGACAACGCGGTAGTGATTGCCCTGGCCTGCCGAAACCTGCCTCCCAAGCAGCGAACCCAGGGCATTATTTACGGCACCATGGGCGCGATCGTGCTGCGCGTGATCCTGATTGCTTTTGCACTTGCCCTGCTGGCCGTGCCTTACCTCAAGATCGTGGGCGCCGTTTTGCTGCTGTGGATCGGTATCAAGCTGTTGCAGCCTGAAGGCGAAGATGCGCACAACATCAGCTCCAGCGACAAGCTCTGGGGCGCCGTCAAAACGGTCATCATCGCCGATCTGGTGATGAGCGTGGACAACGTGTTGGCGATTGCCGGCGCGGCGCAGGGCGCCCACCAGGATCACCAGTTGGCGCTGGTTATTTTCGGTCTTCTGGTCAGTATTCCCATCATCGTCTGGGGCAGTACGATGGTTCTCAAGCTGATGGGGCGTTTTCCAGTCATCATCACCCTGGGCGCCATGTTATTGGGCTGGATTGCTGGTCAGATGGCTTACACCGACCCTGCGATCAAGGCCTATGTGCCGGCATCGGCGTTTTGGGGGTATGCGGCGGCCGCGGTCGGCGCGTTGCTGGTATTGGCGGCGGGCAAATTGATGCAGGCGCGCCAAAAACCGGCTGACCCGGTCTGAGTGGCCGGGCTTTGTGCAAAAGTCCCTTGTCCGCCTTGAAGCTGTCTGTTAATGTCCACAATCGAGGATTTGTAACTGGCCGGTGACGTCGGTGGGTGCCAATTGAGTACAAAAGAAGAGTCGGCATGCAGACGGACAGCTAGCAAACCAGGACAAAGGGCGGGACGTGGCCACATCATCAAGTAAGCGCAGGCAATTCTGGCGGGCCGACTGGTTTGTTGGCGTTCTTGTGGTGCTGGCGGTGCTGGTCTTGCACAGTGCCAGCGATTTTTTTGCCACCCTGGAGCGCCGTTATTACGACTTTGCCAGCACCAGCACCTCCCGTCAGCCCTCTGACCGCATTGCGATTATTGCGATTGACGACCAAAGCATTGCCAACATAGGTCGCTGGCCCTGGCCCCGCGACGTGCACGCCCAGCTGATCGACAAGCTGGCTACCGCCAAAGCCAAAACGATTGCGCACACCGCTTTCTTTTTTGAGCCGCAAACCGACCGCGGACTGGTGTTCATTCGCAAGATCAAGGAAACTCTGGGCCAGACAGTTGACCCCGCGGTTTCCCCGGGCGGGCTCAATGAGCAACTCGGCAAGGTGATTGAAGACGCCGAGGTAGCCCTGGATACTGACGCCAAGCTGGCGACCAGCATGACCAAGGCCGGCAATGTGCTGGTTCCGTCGGTGTTTGTGCTGGGTGAGCCGCAGGGCAAGGCAGACAACCCCCTGCCGGCATTCGCCCTTAAAAGCGCGGTTGATGAGCCTCGCGGCTTTTCCCTGCCAGCCGTTCGCGGGCAACAGCCCATCGAGATCATTGGCAGCAGCGCCGCGGGCGTCGGACATCTGAACCAACTGACCGATGTCGATGGCGCGGTACGCCAGGAGCCCCTGCTGATCAATTACTACGGCAAGGCAGTGCCCTCCATGGGGCTGCTGGCGGCGATCAAAAGCCTGAACCTGTCGGTCGCTGATGTCCGGCTTAACGGCGGTGAGTCGGTCCAGATCGGCAAGCTGCGTATCGCCACCGACGAGGCCGCGCTGATGCTGCCGCAGTTCTACAAGGGCCGCGATGGCAAGCCCGCCTTCGCGGTGGACTCTTTTTACGACGTGTTGACCGGAAAGATCCCGGCCAGCAAGTACACCGACAAGATTGTGATCATCGGCGCGACAGCTGCCGGTGTTGGTACCCAGTTCCCGACGCCGGCCGGTGCCGGACTTTCGCCGGCTGAGACTATTGCCCACATTACATCAAGCATTCTGAGCGAGCACTTCATCGTTCAGCCCGCCTGGGGTATCTGGGCCATGCTGCTTGTTTTGCTGGTGGTGGCCGCGTATCTGATCGTCGGCCTGCCGCGCCTGTCTGCCGGCAAGGCGGCGGGTGTGACGCTGATGCTGTTCGTGTTGCTGCTGGTGCTTGAGTTCGGCTTGTTGTCGGCAGCGGCGACCTGGCTCAAGCTGGTATTTCCGGCGGCGCTGCTGGTGATCGGGCATCTGGCGCTGACCACCAAGCGTTTCCTGATGACCGAGGCCGGCAAACTCAAATCTGATGAAGAGTCGGCTGAAACAAACCGCATGATGGGCTTGGCCTTACAGGGCCAGGGCCAGCTGGACATGGCCTTTGACCGGTTCCGCCGCGTACCGTTTACCGATGCGTTGATGGACAACATGAACAACCTGGCACTCGATTTCGAGCGCAAGCGGCAGTTCAACAAGGCCCAGGCCGTGTATGAATACATGGCCACATACAACAAGAACCACAAAGACCTTCAATCCAGACTCAACCGCGCCAAAAACCTGTCTGAAACCGTCATTTTGGGCGGTGGCGGCGCGCATCCTGGCGGGACCATGCTGCTCGATGGCGGCGGGGTTGAAAAGCCGATGCTCGGTCGTTATCAGGTTGAAAAGGAGCTTGGCAAGGGTGCGATGGGCGTGGTGTATCTGGGCAAAGACCCGAAGATTGGACGGGTGGTGGCGATCAAGACCATGGCCCTCAGTCAGGAGTTTGAGGGCGATGAGCTGACGGATGCCCGTGAGCGATTCTTCCGGGAAGCCGAAACGGCGGGGCGCCTGCAGCACCAGAACATCGTGACGATTTTTGATGCCGGCGAGGAGCACGACCTGGCCTACATCGCCATGGAGTTTCTCAAGGGCAAGGACCTGGCCGATGTGACCAAAGACGGCCACTTGCTGCCCATTCCCAAGGTGCTGTCGATCGTGGCGCGGGTGGCCGAAGCACTGGCGTACGCCCACAAGCAAAACGTAGTGCATCGGGACATCAAACCCGCCAATATCATGTACGACCCTGACAGTGACACGGTCAAGGTCACCGATTTCGGCATCGCGCGCATCACCGATTCGAGTAAAACCAAAACGGGTCTGGTACTGGGTACGCCGAGTTTCATGTCGCCCGAGCAGATTGCCGGCAAAAAAGTGGATGGGCGCTCGGATCTGTATTCGCTGGGTGTAATGCTGTTCCAGATGCTGGCGGGCGTACTGCCTTTCCGGGGCGATTCCATGGCCGAGTTGATGTACAAGATTGCCAACGAAACCGGGCCGGATATCCGTGTCATCCGGTCCGAGCTGCCGGTCCGGCTGGCTGAAATCGTGGCCTTGTCCATTGGCAAAAAACCCGAGACGCGGTATCAGGATGGTGACCAGTTCGCGAAGGACCTGCGCGATATGGTTGCAGCATTGGCCGCAAGCCCGGTGGCTGCCAATGTAAGCACTCCGGCGCCTGGTGCGCCGGTTGCAGACACTGAAAAGACGGTGGCATTTTCCACGACCGGGCAGGCTTCATTTGAAAAAACAATAGCCGCCCAGGCCCCAACAGATTCGAAGGCATAAGAACAATACGATGATTTACGAGATTTGCACCCAGACTGATCCTGGATTGGCGCGCGACAACAATGAAGACTCGGTGACGTTTGATGCCGCCACGCGGCTTTGCATACTGGCCGACGGAATGGGCGGCTACAACGCAGGCGAGATCGCCAGCGGCATGGCCACAGCCTTCATCAAATCGGAGCTTGGGCGCTGGCTGTCGCAGGCGGGTAGAAATGCCAACAGCAAGGAGGTCCGGCGTGCCATGGAGATCTGCGTGGAAAACGCCAACCATTCCATTTTTAACGCTGCCAACTCCAACCCTCAGTATTCAGGCATGGGAACAACGCTGGTGGTCGGTGTCTTCCAGAATACGCGCCTGATGCTGGGCCATATCGGGGATTCGCGCTGTTACCGCTGGCGGGCAGGACAGCTACAGCAGATCACGAAGGACCACTCCCTGTTGCAAGAGCAGCTTGACGCGGGGCTGATTACGCCGGAGCAGGCCCTGACCTCACTGAACAAAAACCTGGTGACGCGGGCCCTGGGTGTGGAGGATGCAGTGTTGCTGGAAGTCAACGAACACCGCGTGGAGCTGGGCGATATTTACCTGATGTGCTCCGACGGCTTGTCGGACATGATCAGCGACGAGGCGATTGCGGCTATTCTATTGGGCGCAAGATCACTCGATCAGACCGCCAGGGAGCTCGTGATTGCCGCCAACGAGGGCGGCGGCCGGGACAATATTTCGGTGTTGCTGGCCCAAGCCGGTGAGGCTTCGGTCAAACGCGGGCTACTATCGAGGATGTTGGGGAAGTAGCCGGATCGCGTGCCCCATTAAAACTAGACAGGAGTCGGCCATGCCGAAAATGATCGTCTCGATTGACGGTGTCGTGATCAAGGAGATCCAGCTGACCAAGGACCGCACGTCTTTGGGACGCAGGCCTTACAACGACATAGTGATTGACAACCTCGCCGTCAGCGGAGAACACGCTGTCTTGCAGATGTCTGGTAACGAGGTCTTTGTAGAGGACTTGAACAGTACCAATGGCACGTACCTGAACGGCAAAGCGGTCAAAAAACAGCAGCTCAGCAACGGCGATACCGTGGAGATTGGCAAGTACAAGATCAAGTACGTGAACGAGGCGGCAAGTCCTGGCTTCGAAAAAACCATGATCATCAAGGCCGGCTCCGCCGGCTTGGTGGCCCCTGCCGGTGGAGCCACAGCTGCGGGCACCCCGACGCCTGCTACGGGTGCTGGCGGCTCAGCGGCGATCAAGGTCATGTCGGGCGCGGCGGCTGGTCGGGAGGTCGCGCTGGTCAAGGTGGTCACCACCATTGGCAAGCCCGGGGTGGCAGTCGCTGCCATTACCAAGCGGCCCCAGGGTTTTGTGGTGGCGCATGTGGAAGGCAGCAACAAACCGACACTGAACGGCACGCCGATAGGTGTGGAGCCGGTCTCCCTGAAAAACGGTGATTTGCTGGAGCTTGCAGGCACACAAATGCAATTCGTACAGCGCTGACCGGCAGGTCCTCCCGTCCCGGCCCGGAAAGTACACTGCAAGCGCGGCACTTCAAGAGGCCTTATGCGACTCTTTTTCCGGCACTGGCCTCGCATTGCCGTCACACTGATCCCGCTTGTTTTCGCCCTGCTGCATGCTGGTGGTGTCGTGCGCCTCGACGTTTTGCAGCGCCTCGACGACATCCTGTATGACGCGCGGCTGCGCGCCACAATGCCGCGGACGCTGGACGAGCGTATCGTCATCGTCGATATCGACGAAAAAAGCCTTGCTGAAGTCGGTCGCTGGCCCTGGGGGCGCGACAAGCTGGCCGCACTGGTGCAGGAGCTGCTGGAGCAGCAAAAAGCCGCACTGCTGGGTTTTGATGTATTTTTCCCCGAGCCGGACGAGAGTTCGGGGCTGAAGCGACTGCTTCAACTCGCCAGGAATGAACTGCGTGACCAGCCCGGTTTCAGCGAGAGACTGGCGCAATTGCAGGGGTCGCTGGACTACGACGCGATTTTTGCCAAGTCCCTGGAAAAGCAGCCCGTGGTGCTGGGTTATTACTTCACCAGTGACAGCGGAGGACTCGTCAGTGGTGTCCTGCCTGCCCCGGTCATGCAACAGGAGGCGTTGCGCGGACGACCTATCCGGTTCGTCAGCTACAGTGGTTATGGCTCCAATATCGAGCCGCTGGCCGGCGTGGCTGCCCTGGCGGGCCATACCAACCCGATAGTGGAGGGCGACGGCGTCGTCCGCTCCATCCCCGTGATTGCGGAATACAAGGACAAGTATTACGAGTCTTTGTCGCTGGCCATGTTTCGCCTGCTGACGGGGTTGCCAAGCGTAGAGCCAGGTTTCCCGCAGGAAAAATTCCTGTCTCGCAACTATCAGGGCCTGGAGAGCATTTTGCTCAAGCAGGGCAACAAGACAATGGCTCTTCCTGTGGACCAACGGGTGACAACCCTGGTGCCATTTCGGGGACCGGGCGGACCCAACGGAGGCTCTTTCAGATATGTGTCGGCGTCCGATGTACTGGCCAAACGGGTGGCACCGGGTCAATTGAAGGACAAAATTTTGCTGTTGGGCACCACCGCGCCGGGTTTGCTCGATCTGCGGGTCACGCCTGTCGGAGAGGCTTATCCCGGTGTGGAGATCCACGCGAACATGATTTCCGGATTTCTCGATGGCAAGGTGTTTGTCAAGCCGGACTATGCGGTTGGATTTGAAGTGGTCATTCTTTTTCTGTCGGGGCTGACCCTTGCCCTGGCGTTGCCGGCGCTGTCAGCGCCCAAGGCGGTGGCGACCAGTGCGGGCGTGATTGCGGCGCTGGTTGGCCTTGATTTCTGGCTTTACTCGGTTTACGGCCTGGTGCTGCCGCTTGCCACCGCCCTGGTCATGGCGTTCACCGCGTTTGCGCTGAACATGAGTTACGGCTACTTTGTCGAGAGCCGTTCCAAGCGGGAGCTGGCCAATCTGTTCGGGACCTACGTGCCGCCCGAACTGGTTGATGAAATGGTCAAGGACCCCGACAGTTACACGATGAAGGCGTCGGCCAAGGAATTGACGGTGATGTTCTGCGATATGCGCGGCTTCACCAAGATGTCAGAGACCATGGAGCCCACGCAGCTTCAGGCCCTGCTCAACAGCGTGTTCAGCCGCCTGACCGATCTGATCCGCGGCAATCGTGGCACGATCGACAAATACATGGGTGACTGCGTCATGGCCTTTTGGGGCGCGCCTGTAGAAACGCCGGATCATGCCAGCTTGGCCGTCAAGACTTCGCTGGAGATGGTGTTGGCCGTGCGCGAGCTCAATGTAGAGCACCGGGCCAAGGGTCTGCCCGAGATTGGCATTGGGATCGGGCTCAACACCGGCAGCATGTGTGTGGGCGACATGGGGTCTGACATCCGGCGCAGCTATACCGTCATCGGCGACGCGGTCAATCTGGGCTCGCGCCTGGAGGGGCTTTCAAAAACTTATGGCGTTGATACGGTGGTCAGCGAATCAACCCGCCGACTTTCCACCGACTTTGCATGGCAGGAGCTCGACAAGGTCCGGGTCAAGGGAAAAGACCAGGCCGTGGCGATCTTTTGCCCTGTGGCCGCATTAGGCCGGCCGGGCAAAGAGTATGCCGCTGAACTCAAGGAGTGGGGCCTGGCGCTCAAGGCCTACCGCGACCAGGATTGGGATGCTTGCGACGTGCACCTGCTCAATTTACAGCGCATGAATGCGCAAAAGTACCTTTACCGGCTGTATGCTGAGCGTGTAGCCTCCCTGAGGGTGTTGCCGTTCGACCCAGAGTGGGACGGCGCGACCAACTTCGAAACCAAATAACAGCCTGCCCGTACATCAGGCCCCCAAAACGATGAAAGTCCGTGTACTCGGTTGTTCAGGAGCGATTGCCAAGGGTTGCCGGACTACGTCGTTCCTGCTCGACCACGATGTACTGGTGGACGCGGGGACTGGCGTGGGCGACCTGACGCTTGATGAGATGCGCGGCATTGATCACGTCTTGCTGACCCACTCCCATCTGGATCACGTCGCGGCATTGCCCTTGATGGCTGATGCGATTGCCTCGCAGCGAACCTCCCCCATTCAGGTTCACGCCTTGCAGGGCACCATCGATGCGCTGAAGACGCATATTTTCAACGACACCATCTGGCCGGACTTTTCAAGAATCCCCACGCCGGAAGCCCCTTTTGTGAGCTTTCACCCTCTGACCATTGGCCAGACTCTTTTGCTTGCAGGAAAGTATGTCGAGGTATTGCCGGCGGTTCACACCGTGCCTGCGGTCGGTTATGCGGTGGCTGCCGGAGCCGGCTACTGGGTCTTTACCGGGGACACTGAGCGTAATCCAGCGCTTTGGGCAAGGATCAACCAGCTCAATGTGGCCATGCTGGTGATTGAAACTGCCTTTAGCAACCGTGAGCGTGACCTGGCCAAGCGCAGTCTGCATTTGTCTCCACATGCGCTTGCCATTGAGCTGGACTGCATCGACAAGGGCAGGAATTACCCAATCTACATCACCCACACCAAGCCAGCAGAAACCGACTTGATCATGGCCGAAATACAGCGTTTCGACCAGACAGCGCCTTTCGGCCCCAACGTCACCCACGACATACGCTGGCTGCGCGCAGGTCAGGAGTTTGAACTATGAGTGCCGTTCTCCAGCGCGACCCCGAAGACCAGTTTTTTGACTCGCAAATGCTGCCCCCGCAAGAGCGGGGCGTGACCTTTGAAGCTCTGTATTTTCGCCAGCTGCAACTGGTGACCAATCGTATTCATGAGACTGAAAACATTGACCAGATCATGCTGGAAGCCAGCCAGGACATCTGCAAGCTCTTTAATGCGGACAGGTTGACCCTGTATGCGGTCAATGAAGACCGCAGCTCCATCGTCTCCAAGGTCAAAACCGGCCTGAACACCAGTCGCGATCTGAAGCTGCCCATCAGTGCGCAAAGCATCGCGGGTTATGTGGCGCTGTCGAAGGCCATGGTGAACATCGCCGATGTCTATGACGAGGAAGCGCTCAAGAAAATCCATCCCAACCTGAGTTTCCTGCAAGAGGTGGACAAGCGCTCAGGCTACCGCACCAAGCAAATGCTGGTTGCGCCGGTGATGGATGGCAACACCTTGTATGGTGTTCTTCAGGTCATCAACAACCGTAGTGACCAACCCTTTGCCAAGCTTGAGGAAGATGGCGCGCAGCAACTCTGCAAAACACTGGGTATTGCCATTCGACAGCGCATGCAAAGGGCTGAGGACGGCCAGCGACGCCGGGCCACCAAATACGACGGACTGGTCGCCGAAGGGGTGCTGTCTCAGGACGAGCTGCAGCAGTGCATCCAGAAGGCGCGGGAGGAAGGCCAGTCGGTAGAACACCTCTTGATGGCCGACTACCGGATTCGGCCCCCGCAAATTGGTGCATCGTTAGCCAAGTTTTTTGGCGTTCCCTACGAGGGCTTCAATGCCGGACGCATTCGTTCTGAAATGCTGCACGGCCTTCTCAAGCGCCACTTCGTTGAGCAGCAAAGCTGGATGCCGCTGGAAGAAACACCCGATGGGCTGGTCATCATGTGTGTGGACCCAGAGGCCGTGCGCGGCGCCAGGGTGGTGCCGCAGGTGTTTTCCAAAAACACGAAATTTGCCTATCGCGTCACCACACAAACCGAGTTTGACGAAACCCTGGCGCAGCTCTTTGGCGCGGGCAACGAAGGTGGCTCCATCGACCAGCTACTGGCCGACATGGATTCGCCGCTTGAAAACGATGCCAGTGACGACTCGGCACTGGAGTCAGCCGCTGCGGACAACGAGCTGGTCAAGTTTGTCAACAAAGTCATCATTGATGCGTACAAGCAGAAGGTGTCCGATATCCACATTGAGCCCATGCCGGGCAAGGCCAAGACCGGCATCCGCTTTCGCATCGACGGCACTTTGCAGCCCTATATTGAAGTGCCAGCGCAGTTTCGTCAGGCCATGGTGACGCGGCTCAAGATCATGTGTGACCTGGACATTTCTGAAAAGCGCAAACCGCAAGACGGCAAGATCAAGTTCAAGAAATACGGGCCACTCGACATTGAGTTGCGGGTAGCCACCATTCCGTCAGCCGGCGGTGTGGAGGACGTGGTCATGCGTATCCTGGCGGCGGGTGAACCCATACCGCTGGAGAAGCTGGGCCTGACAGCGCACAACAAAGAGCGTCTGGAGAAAACGGTTTCCAAACCTTATGGACTGTTTTATGTGTGCGGTCCCACCGGCTCGGGCAAAACCACCACGCTGCACTCCATCCTGAAGTTCTTGAACACGCCGGACACCAAAATCTGGACCGCCGAAGACCCGGTGGAGATCACGCAGAAGGGTTTGCGCCAGGTACAGATCAACAAAAAGGCCGGCATAGACTTTGCACTGGTGATGCGGGCTTTTTTGCGCGCCGACCCGGACATCATCATGGTGGGCGAGTCGCGTGACAAAGAGACGGTTTCGATGGGGGTAGAGGCTTCGCTCACAGGTCACATGGTGTTTTCCACCCTGCATACCAATTCAGCGCCGGAATCGATCACCCGCTTGCTGGACATGGGCATGGACCCCTTCAACTTTGCCGATGCGCTGCTCGGCATATTGGCCCAGCGCCTGGCGAAGAAACTGTGTGACTGCAAAGAGGCGTATCAACCGAATGCCCAGGAAGTCAAGGACTTCGTCAAGGAATATTCGGAAGAACTGCGGAACACGGAAGTCTGGAAGGCCGATCCAGGAGGTGAAGCACAACAGCTGCTGGATGACTGGATGACCCATTACGGCAAAGACGGTCACCTCACCCTTTACCGCGCCAAGGGTTGCGACAAGTGCAACCAGACCGGCTACAAAGGGCGCATTGGCCTGCATGAGCTCATGATTGCCGACGATGCCGCCAAAAAACTGATTCAGGAACGAGCCCGGGTGGCAGAGTTGTTTTCTGCGGCCGTCAACAGTGGCATGCGGACCTTGAAGATGGACGGGATGGAAAAGGTGCTCATGGGGCTGACCGATCTGAAAATGGTTCGGTCGGTTTGCATCAAGTGACAAAACTGTCGCTTCCTGCCTCCGGGCTGACAGGAAAGGTCAATTTGCCCGGCGCTTCGTGGGGTTCAGAGGCCGAATCCGGACTTTTTTTGCATCCCAGGGGCTGGCACGGAAGGTGCTGATACACCTGGCATTTTTTCCAACCAAGGAGTATTTCATGAAGCGTTCCATGCAAAAGGGTTTTACCCTGATCGAGTTGATGATTGTTGTCGCGATCATCGGTATTTTGGCTGCGGTGGCTTTGCCCGCCTATCAGGACTACACGATCCGGGCGAAAGTCACGGAAGGTATCGTGTTGGGCAGTTCAATGAAAGTGGTCGTTGCGGACAACGCGTCCAACGCTACCCTTGATGCCTCGGGCGGCTTATTTGCTGGCTTGACAACAGGTACCGGCGCCGCACCAACGGCTTGCGCTGCCGCTGGCACATGCGCGATGCAGGTTCCGGTGGATGCCGCAACCGGCGTGACAAAAAACGTACTTTCCATCACCGGTACAACGGCTACCGGGCTGATTGCGGTTGCATATCAAGCGGCACTGGTGCCCGCAGCATCCAATCTGCTTCAACTGTGGCCATCCGCGAACGGCGCAGTGCTGGCCGCTGGTACGCCACCTACTGGCGCAATCGTGTGGACTTGCTACACCGCCGGCAAAACTGCGATCAACGGTGCCACCAACGGCGCCACCATGCTGGGCAAATACGCGCCCGCTGAGTGCCGCTAAGCTGACATAGTCAGGGTTCACACCCTTCAAAAAGGCCGCTGTTGCGGCCTTTTTGCTTTGGGGCTCTGGTTGACCTGCACACACGCATGGCAAACTCAAGCCCTGTTTTTTTCTTGGGGGGGTGACTGAATGAGTCTCCGCGTTCGTGCTTCAGGACTGCATTTTCTTATAAGCGCCAGCATTGCACTGCTGGCGAGCTTGCTGGTTTTTCTGGTTTGGTATCCATCGCCGTACGCCACGTTTTCCGGAGGCCTGGCTTTGTTCGCCATGCTGGTGGGCATTGACGTTGTGTTGGGCCCGGTTTTAACCGCACTGGTGGCCAGCCCTGACAAACCGGGTGCCGAGCTGCGGCGCGACATTGGCTTGATTGCGCTGGTGCAACTGTTGGCTTTCGGCTACGGCATGTACACCATCGCCATGGCCCGCCCCGTGCACCTGGTGTTTGAAGTTGATCGGCTCCAGGTGGTGACAGCCGCCGATATAGAGACCTCGCAACTGGACAAAGCGCTTCCGGAATATCGTCAACTGCCCTGGACCGGACCGACTTTGCTTGCCGCGCGTAAACCCGTCAATCAGGAAGAGATGTTGCGCGGCCTCGATTTGGGAATACAAGGGCTCGATATCTCCATGCAACCCGAGCGCTGGGTCAGTTACGCCTCTTTTGCTGAAGCGGTTTTTACCAAGGCACGTCCCGTCAAACTGCTGCTTGAAAAATACCCTGAGCTGGCTGGGCAGGTCCAGGCCGCAGCCGCTGGCGATGGGGTGGCGTCAGAAAGTCTGCGCTTCCTGCCAATGACTTCGCGCCATGCCAGTGGCGTGGCGCTGCTAGCCGCCCCCGGGGCTCGCATCGTTGCGTACCTGCCGGTAGAGGGTTTCTTTTAACTGGGTATCACCCAGCGCGTCCCCGTCCAGTGTCTGTACTTTTTACTCCAGCGCGGTTCACCGCTGCTTTTGCACTCCTGGCGCTGCCTTGGCTGAATCCGTTTGCGCCCGGCCCCTCACCCGCCGTTGTGCCCTGGCTGGTCGCGCTGGCCGCGAGTGCGGGCCTGATCCTGACGGGATCGCTGCGCCCGGCATCGGGCGAAGCGACCAGCGGCGCATTTCCTGTGGGGCGCTGGGCCGCCCCCGCGGCTTGGGCCTGGGTGTTTGCCGGCGCAGCCAGCAGCGTCATTGGCCTGTTGCAATATTTCGGGGCAGCTGGCGGTCTCGAACCGGGGGTCAGCCAGACTTTGCCGGGTGAGGCCTTTGCCAATTTGCGCCAGCGTAATCATTTCGCCAGTCTGACCAACATCGCGTTGGTCGCCCTGGTGTGGCTAGGGGCAAGCGGCCGCCTCGCCGGGCGACCACCGGGTGTGGTGTGGGCTGTGGCCGGCCTGTTGGCGATCGGGAACGCCGCATCGTCTTCGCGGACCGGATTGCTGCAGTTGCTTGGTCTGTGTGTGTTGTTCTGGGTTTGGGGTGGGTGGCGCCAACAAGCCGTACGCGGTGTGTTGCTGGCTGCCATTCTGGCGTACGCTGTAGCTGCCCCTGGACTCCCTTGGCTGGCTGGCTTTGACCTGTGGGGCCACGGCATGGCCGCCCGCATGCGTGCCGGGGACGATATCTGTTCCAGCAGGTTGACCCTCTGGTCCAATGTGTTGCAACTGATCAGTGAAAAGCCCTGGCTGGGGTGGGGCTGGGGTGAGCTCGATTACGCGCACTACATGACGCTTTATCCAGGCGACCGGTTTTGCGACATTCTGGACAACGCGCACAACCTGCCTTTGCACCTTGCGGTCGAGCTGGGTATTCCATTGGCGGCGCTGGTGGGTGCTGTTTTTGTGTGGCTGCTCGTGCATACGCAGCCCTGGCGCGAAACCGATCCGGCGCGCCAGATGGCGTGGGGCGTGCTGGCGGTCATTTTGCTGCACAGCATGCTGGAGTACCCGCTGTCGTACGGGCCGTTCCAGATGGCGGCCGGGGTTTGCCTGCTGCTGTTGTGGCGCCCGTCGCTGGAGAGCGCAGCCGGACCCACAGTCCGATCTCTCCTGGCCCGCTCGGCCCGGGCCGGCCTCGCTGCTGCACTTTTAGTGGGCGCGGGTTACGCTGCGTTTGACTACCACCGCGTCAGCCAGATTTACCTGGCCCCGGCTGCCCGCTCGGCAACTTACCGCGAGGACACCCTGAATAAAATTCGCGGGTCCTGGCTTTTTCGAAACCAGGTGCGTTTTGCCGAGTTAAGCACGATCCCCCTGACCGGTGACAACGCGCAGTGGACCTACGCTACCGCTGCGCTGCTGCTGCATTATTCGCCAGAGCCCCGCGTGATCGAAAAAATGATTGAAAGTGCGGTGATGCTGGGTCGCGACGATGAAGCCTTGCAACACCTCCTGCGTTACCGCGCAGCCTTTCCGAAGGAGCATGAGAAGTGGCGCAGCGCCACTGGCCTGGGGCCGCTACAGCCTAGGTGAAAGCCATGGAGCCGCTTCAGTCCGCGACGCGGTAGCTGCCCGACTTGCCGCCATGCTTTTCCAGCAATTTCACGTCGGTAATCGTCATGCCGCGGTCGGCAGCCTTGCACATGTCATAGATCGTCAGCAATGCGACCTGGACAGCGGTGAGGGCTTCCATCTCGACGCCGGTCGGGCCTACGGTTTCGACGGTCGCCTGGCAAACAATGCTTGTGTCTGTTGCTTCGGATTTGAACTCAATTGCCACACGCGTCAGTGCCAGTGGGTGGCACAAAGGAATCAGGTCGCTGGTCCTTTTGGCGGCCATGATGCCCGCAATCCGGGCGATACCCAGCACGTCGCCTTTTTTTGCGCTGCCTGCCAGGATGATGGCCAGGGTGGCCGGGTGCATGGTGATGCGGCCCTGCGCAAGGGCCACGCGGTGGGTAGCGGGTTTGGCCGCCACATCCACCATATGCGCTTGCCCCTGTGCGTCAAAATGCGTCAGTGGTGAGGTCATGGTCATTCTGTTACGAAACCTTTACGAGCATCCCTCATCATAAGAGTATGTCCGGGACTGCTGCGGCGTCTTAAAGCGCGCCGGGCTTTCCATTTCATCTTTGCAGCGCCGAGGGTCTTCGTTTGCTTTCATCGATCTTCCCCAAAAGTTTTCAGCAAAAAAGCCGGTTGACCCATACCCGCGTTGCGCTGGCAGCTATTATTTTTGTAGCGTTTTGCGCTTCATCCACGGCACAGGCGCCGGCCCGTTCCGGACCTGCCCTGCCTACGCTGGGGGACACCTCCGAGTTGTCCGTCAGTGCAGAAAGGCGGCTGGGCGACCGCATCGCGGCCAGCATTTACCGCGACCCGGACTATCTGGACGATCCGGTGCTGGGCGACTACCTGCAGGGCATCTGGTTGCCGCTGATGGCGGCGGCGCGCGCCCGGGGGGAGCTTGCACCCGAGCTGGAGCAGCGTTTTGCCTGGGAGGTCATGCAGATCCGTGATCGCAGCATCAACGCCTTTGCCTTGCCCGGCGGTTACCTGGGCGTACACATGGGGTTGATGGCGGTGGTGAGCTCGCGCGATGAGCTGGCTTCGGTGCTGGCGCATGAGCTCAGCCATGTCACGCAGCGCCACATCTCGCGCCTGATGACCAAGCAGAGCGATCAGATGCCGTGGGTCATCGCCGCCATGGTGCTGGGCGTGCTGGCCGCCAGCAAAAGCCCCGACGCTGCCAACGCGGCCATTGTGGGCGGGCAGGCGGCGGCGATGCAAAACCAGCTCAATTTTTCGCGCGACATGGAGCGCGAGGCCGATCGCATCGGTTTTGCCATCATGCTGGACGCCGGTTTTGAAAAACAGGGTTTTGCCGGCATGTTTGACAAGTTGCAGCAGGCGGCGCGGCTCAATGACAACGGTGCTTTTCCTTACCTGCGCAGCCACCCCTTGACCACCGAGCGCATCGCCGAAGTCAAGGGCCGGCTGCAACTGGAAGCGCCCGGTCCCGCCTTGCCCCCCGCCACTGCCCCGGATGCAAGCGGCGAGCGGGTGCTGCATGCCTGGATGGCCGCGCGTGCCCGCGTGTTGGGTGACCCCGGCGTGGACGGTCTGCGCCCGCTGCTGGCTGAGGCCCAGCGCGTGCCAGTGACGGCCGGGGCCTCTGGCGCCTGGACGCCCAGGGATGCCGGCGCCTTGTACGGCGGTGCGCTGGCGGCCAGCCGGCTGCGCGACCATGCGCAGGCTCGCAGCCTGGCGGCCCGATTGACTGTGGCTGCCGCCACCCGCCAGCAGGCCGAACTTGCGGATACGGCGCAAGCGCTGGCGCTGGAGATTGAACTGGCGGCCGGCAACAGCACCGATTTGCCCCGGCTGAAAAACACCCGCGCGCGCGCTGCGCTGCTGCTGCAGGCCAGGGCCGATCTGGCGGCGGGACGGGCTGAGGAGGCATCCAGCCCCTTGCAGGGCTGGGTCAGCAACCATCCCAGGGATGCCCTGGCCTGGCAATTGCTGGCGCAAGCGTATGGCAAGCAGGGGCAGACTTTGCGCGCCATCAGGGCCGATGCCGAAAGCCGCGTGGCCCAGCTCGATTACCCTGCGGCGCGCGACCGCTTCAAGGCCGCGCAGGATTTCATGCGCAGCAACCGCGCCAGTGGCGCCGCAGCCAGCAACTACATTGACGGCTCCATCATCGACACTCGTGCCCGGGAGATCGACCAGCTACTTCGGGAGCAGGCGCTCCAGGAGAAACTCGATCGCAAGCTGTAGCACCGAGTAAATCAGCGAACCAATCAGCGCGGCCACAAAGCCTGTGACGTGCAAGCCGCTGAGCAGGCTGGCCGCCGCCCAGAACATCAGGGCGTTGATGACAAACAGAAACAGCCCGAGCGTGACCAGGGTCACCGGCAAGGTCAGCAGCACCAGCACCGGCCGCACCACCGCGTTCAAGGCGCCCAGCACCGCTGCCGCAATCAGGGCAGACGTGAAGCTGGTCACCGTGACGCCGGTGTACAAATAAGCCACCGCCAGCAGGGCGGCCGCACTGAGAAGCCATTTGAGTATGAGTTTCATGGCCTGAAGAATAGCACCGCCCGGCGTTGCCGGGCCAACAGCTGCTTCGCCGATAATTGCACGTGCCGGCCCCTCCTTGTCGGTCGAGCCGGCAGGCATTGCTGGCAGGTGACCGCATCCTTTGTCCTACTCATTACCCCATGCCTGGCATCCACATCACCGATATCGAAGCAGCCATCAACTATTGGCGCGAGAAAAAACCGTCGCCGGACGGCGTCACCCTGGCCCCCGAACTGCGCGCACTGGCCGAGGTCTATGCCCTGCTGGTTTTCTACCACGAGGAAGAGGCCGACGAGGCCGGTTTTCCACCCAAGGCCCTGGCCGCGTGGCGCACCTGGTACGACACAACAGCAGACACACCCTGCATCGCCATATGCTCGACCAGCCAGGGCGACGAGCTGTGCAAGGGCTGTGGCCGCAGCTTTGAAGAGGTGCAGCGGTGGCCCGAGATGAGCCCGGTCGAAAAACGCGCGACCTGGCGGCGCATCACCCAGGAGGCGACGGCCTGGCGCTTTGGCCGTTATGCCGACCGGGCGCTGGAAAACCGGGATGCTCCGCCGGAAGTAGCCTGAACCCGGTGGCGCCCGAAACATCATGCCTTTTAGACCTCTGGCCCATGTCTGATATGCGCAGGCAGCTATCAATTCAGGAGTAAACTGGTTTTATGCTCCGACTCGCCCGCGCGCCCAACATTGCCATTGCAGCGCTGTGGGCCGACGTGTTGCAACAGGCCGGGTTTTCTGCGACGGTGCAGCGTTATTTTCTGGGCAGCGTGGCGGGTGAATTGCCGCCCGACCAGTGCCAGCCAGAAATCTGGCTGACCCACGACCATGAAAAGCCGCAGGCACAGGCGCTGTTGCACAGTCTGCAAAACCGGCCGCAGCGGCACTGGCTTTGCGCTTGCGGCGAAACCGTGGAAGGTGGTTTTGAGCAGTGCTGGAACTGCAGCGCGGATATGCCGGCGCCTGCCTAAACCCTTTTGGCGAGTTCGGCGGCCTTGCCGGTGTAACTGGCCGGCGTCATGGCCAGCAGCCGGTCTTTCTCGGCCTGCGGGATCTCCAGTGAGCGAATCAATCCGTGTAAGGCCTCAGCCGTCACGGTTTTGCCACGCGTGACTTCTTTCAGTTTTTCGTAGGCGCCCTGCACGCCATAACGGCGCATCACGGTCTGGATAGGCTCGGCCAGTACTTCCCAGGCGGCATCCAGATCGTCGGCCAGTGCGTCGTGGTTCAGCTCCAGCTTGCCCAGGCCCACCCCCATCGAGCTGTAGGCCAGCACGGCGTAGCCGAAAGCCACGCCCATGTTGCGCAGCACGGTGCTGTCGGTCAGGTCACGCTGCCAGCGGCTGATGGGCAGTTTTTCGCTCATATGCCGCAGCAGCGCGTTGGCCAGGCCCAGATTGCCCTCGGCGTTTTCAAAATCAATCGGGTTGACCTTGTGCGGCATGGTGCTTGAACCAATTTCACCGGCCTTCAGGCGCTGCTTGAAGTAACCAACGCTGACATACCCCCAGACGTCGCGCGCAAAGTCAATCAGGATGGTGTTGGTGCGTGCCACCGCGTCAAACAGCTCGGCCATGTAGTCGTGCGGCTCGATCTGGATGCTGTAGGGCTGGAAACTCAGGCCCAGGCCCAGTGGCTCGGGCGACTCGATCACGCGCCGGCTCAGCGCCTCCCAGTCAAAATCAGGCCAGGCCGAGAGGTGGGCGTTGTAGTTGCCGACCGCGCCGTTCATTTTGGCCATGATTTTCACGCTGGCGATACGCTCGCGCGCCACATCCAGCCGCGCCACCACATTGGCAATCTCCTTGCCAACGGTGGTGGGGCTGGCGGTTTGGCCATGCGTGCGGCTCAGCATGGGCTCGTCGGCGTAGCGGTGCGCCATCTCGCGCAGCTGGGCAATCACCTTGTCCAGTGCCGGTAGCAGCACCTGCTCGCGGCTGCTTTTGAGCTGCAGCGCATGGCTGGTGTTGTTGATGTCTTCGCTGGTACAGGCGAAGTGCACAAACTCGGCGGCGGCCATCAGCTCCGGCCGGGCGTCAAACTTGGACTTGATCCAGTATTCCACCGCCTTGACGTCATGGTTGGTGGTTTTTTCGATGTCCTTGATGGCTGCGGCGTCACTTTCAGAGAAGTGTTTGCTTAAGCCCAGCAAATAGGTGCGTGCTCCCGGGCTTAGCGGCTTGAACTCGGCAAACCCTGCATCCGACAGTGCAATCAGCCAGACCACCTCCACCTGCACCCGGCGGTGCATATACCCGAGCTCTGACATCAGGGGGCGCAAGGCGGCCAGACGGGTGGCGTAACGGCCATCCAGGGGGGACAGGGCGGTGATGGCGAAGCTGGTGGACGGGGTCATGGGCGACATTGTAGGCGGGCCATCTGGCGCTACCTTGACGCTACCCTGGCGTGCCGGACGGCGGTTTCCTGTCTTTTTTGTGCCGTTTGCCAGCCGCCCCGCCTTACTCGATAGAATGCATTTGACCTACAGCCTGTCCGATTTGCAAGCGGCGATTCCCAAGTCCGCCAGGCTCCCAGGGCTCACGATAAAAGAAACAGCTATGAAACTCATTGGATCCAACGGCAGCCCATACGTGCGCAAGGTGCGCGTCGTCATGGCGGAAAAAAAACTCGACTACCAGTTCGTCATTGAAGACGTCTGGGCTGCCGGCACCGCCATGGCCGAATCCAATCCGCTCGGCAAAGTGCCTTGCCTGGTCATGGAGGGCCCCAATGGGTCGGAAGAAGCCGTTTTTGACTCGCGTGTCATTGTGGAATACCTCGACACCCTGTCGCCCGTGGGCAAACTGATCCCGGTGCAGGGTCGTGAGCGCGCCGAAGTAAAAACCTGGGAGGCGCTGGCCGATGGCCTCATGGATGCGGCCATTCTGGCGCGGCTCGAAGCGACCTGGTCCGGCCGCACCGACAAGCAGCGCAGCCAAGCCTGGATTGACCGCCAGATGAAAAAAATAAACGACACCGTGCAGGCCATGAGCACCGGGCTGGGCGACAAGCCTTTTTGCAGCGGCATTCACCTGAGCCTGTCGGATGTTGCGACGGGCTGCGCGCTGGGTTACCTGGATTTTCGTTTTGCGCAGATTGACTGGCGCACACCGCACCCCAATCTGGCGCGCCTGTATGAAAAGCTGATGCAGCGGCCCAGCTTCGTGGATACCGTGCCTTCCTGAGATTCTTGAGGGTAAAATGGCCTGCAACCCTTGTCGGGCAGGTGCAAACAGCTATTAAAAAAGTAGCAAACCGTGCGCCTTATCCGGCCACCCTGCGCTTGAGCCAGCGCATCAGGCTGCCCAGCAAAGGCAGTTTTTCATACAACTCTTCAGCCGCGTCCCAGTAGTCACGGTGGTACACCACCTGACCGGCGGCATTGAACCTCAGGTGTGATGTGCCGCGAATCGTCTGTAGCGCAGCATTGCGGCGGCCCCTGAAGTAAAACTCAAAGTCCCAGGTCAGAAAGCACTGCTGACCCTCAACGATGCGCTCGGTCACCACAAAGCGCGGCCGGTCCAGCGCCACGTACATGTGGCTGAAGATGTGTTGCACCGCCGCCAGGCCCTGCACCTCGTTGAACGGATCCTTGAACCAGACCTGCGGCGCGTACAGTTCGCCCATGCGCGCCACGCGGGCGGGGTTCAGGGTTTCAAAATACTGCACCAGCCGATCAATCGTTTGCTCCATGGGGCTGCTCACAGTCCGGTGAATTTGCGGATGGCCGGAAAATACAGCGCATAGGGCAGTACGCGCAGGGTTTTCATCCAGCGGGTGAAGCGTTTCGGAAAATGGATTTCAAACTCTCCGTCGGCCCAGCCCGCCAATATTTCTTCTGCCGCCTGCGCAGGGCTGATCAGGGCCGGCATGCTGAACTGGTTCTGTGCGGTCAGCGGTGTCTCGACAAAACCCGGGTTGACCAGGCTCACACCCACGCCGCTGGCCTGCAGGTCCAGGTACAGGGTTTCAGCCAGGTTGATCAGCGCTGCCTTGGTCGGCCCGTAGGCCAGGCTTTTTGGCAGGCCCCGGTAACCTGCCACGCTGCCCACCAGGCTGATGTGGCCCGCGCCACGCTGGCGCATGGCGGGCAGCAGCGCATCCAGCAGGTACAGCGCGCCGGTGTAGTTGACCTGCTGGTGCTTGAGCATCTCGGCCAGGTCAAACTCGGTGGCGCGCATCTCGCGGTAATAACCAGCGCAATACAGCATCAGGTCGACAGGCCCTTGGGCCAGCACGGTTTGCGCCGCGACCGCCACTGCAGCCGGATCGGCCGCGTCCAGCGGGAGGGCGACGGCGCCGGTATGACTGTGCACAAAAGCATCCAGCGCGGTGGCATTGCGGGCCGATACCACCACCCTGGCGCCGCGCGTATGCAGCGCATGGGCGGTGGCCTGGCCGATGCCGCTGGAGGCGCCCACCAGCCAGACGGTTTTTCCGTGCCAGTCACGCAGGGGAGGGTTGTAAGTCATGGTTCAATTTGTTATAAAAATGATAGCTGCTTGCGCATATGCGGTAAGGGCTGCAGGCCAATTTGGCTTGTGGTTTGCAGTGGATCAAGGTTTGACGAAGGTCAGGGTCACTTCGCCCAGCCGGATGCCAAACTTGCTCATGACCGCCTTGTTGAGCATGACTTTGTCGTTCATCAGGTACATCCAGTCGTCAAATTGCACCTCCACAATTTTTCCGTCCACTGGCAACTTCAGGGTGTAGCCCCAGCGAAAGGCGTTGCCATTTTCTTCCCCTGCGGCTTCCCCGAGCACGTCGGCGGCGGTGCCGGTGTAGCGGCCATCAGGGCTACGTTTAAGTGTCCAGATCCGGCGGTCTGTCGTGCCATCCGAGTAAGTGAACACTTCATCCAGCACGCCGGTCTCCTGCCCCGGCGGGCCTTGCCAGCTGCAGGTCATGACCACAGTAAAACGCTTGACCACCCGACCGGAACGGTCGGTGAACACACCATAGGCATCGACCGTGCCCTTGAAATACTGGCGCAGGTCGAGGACCGGTTTTTCAGCCGCGTAGTCGCTGACTTGCGGGCTGGCACAGCCGGCCAGCAGGCCCAGCGCCAACAACAGCGTGGCGCTGCCCCTGCGAAAAAAATGGTTCATGGCTTGACCCCTTCCGGGTGTTTGATGACAAGAAAGTACAGGCAGGCCGCCGCCGCCAGCTTGAGCACGCAGGGCAGCACGCAATAGGCCACCAGCAGGGCATTGAGCGCCTGGGCGTCACGCGCGCCAGGCGCGTAGCCAAACAGGCCCAGCAGTGGCAGCGCCAGACCGGCGGCCAGCGCCAGATTGAGCTTGATCGCAAAATTCCACCAGCCGAAGTAGGCGCCCTCGGCACGACCCGAGTGGCCGCTGGCCTGGATCACGCCTGCCAGCAGGGCTCCAGGCAAGGCCAGATCAGTGCCCAGCGCCAGGCCCGACAGCGCGCAGACCACCAGAAAAGCCGTCGTCTGGCCGGCGCCGATTTGTGTGGCCCAGCCGAAGGTGGCAATGGCCAGACCCATGCCCACCAGCCAGGTGGGCGCCAGACCGAAACGTTTGACCAGCGCCAGCCACAGCGGGATAGACAGCGCAGCGCTGACAAAATAGCTGGCCAGAAAAAGCGGCTCCATGCTTTGCGGTGCCTGCAGCCGGTCCTGGATGAAAAACAGTACCAGCGTCGCGGGCACCGCACTGGCGGTACCGTTGAGCAGAAAAACGGCCAGCAGGCGGCGAAAGCCTTTTTGCTGAAACGGCAACCAGATGGAGACCGCATGACCTGCCCCGCGCTGGCGGGCCACTGGCCGGTCGGCCCGGCTCCAGGCCAGCCAGCCCAGACCCAAGGCCACAAAAAACAGGGCGGTGGTGGCCGGCAGACCCAACAGCACCGGCGTGATCGAGGCCAGCACCACCCCGACCAGCCCCAGCCCTTCGCGCCAGGCCACAATGCGGCTGCGCTGGCGCTCGTCACCGCCCAGCATCGCCCCCCAGGACTGGTGCGCCACGCTGAGCGCACTGTAACCGGTGTAGGTGACCAGCAGCATCAGGCTGGCCCACACGACCAGTGCTGAAGGCGCGCTGACCTGCGGAAAAAACAGCAAGGCAAAACCCAGTGCCAGCAGCACAGCGGCGCCGGCGCCCAGACCCAGCACAGCGCGCGCAGACTGCGCAAACAGCCGGTCGCTGAGCCGCCCCAGCAGCGGGTCAATCAGCGCGTCGAACAGGCGTGCACCCAGCAGCACCGCACCCAGTGTGGCCAGCGGCACGCCAAACTCACGCGCGTAGTGGTTGGGCAAAATCACGTACAGCGGCAGGGCCACAAAGGCCAGCGGCAGGCCAAGCAGCCCGTAGGCCAGGCCGTTGCGCGTGCCGAAGCGCGACGCAAAAGCGCTGGCAGCGACAGATGTCAAGCGCCTGCTCCAGCCAGCAACGCATTGCGCAGGGCCGGTTCCGATGTTTTGGGCGACAGCCAGATGCCAAAAAACAGCCGCGCAAACTCGGCATCTCGGATTTCACCGATCGCTTTGCCATTCATCAGGAAGGACGCGCCCACACCGGGGCGGTGCACCCCCATGACGCGGTCGCCCTTGTTGACGTCAGGCAGCACCTGGCGCAGGGCGGCCTTCCACTTGTCGGCCTGTTCGGCGCTGATGGTCGCCGAGCGCCGCATTTCGCTGATCGAGCGTTCGGCCACGTCGCTGGCGGCAAAGGCCCGCAGGTAGCTCAACTCCAGCGCCAGCGTCTGCGTGCCAAAACTTTCAGGTTTGAAACCGGGCGGCGCCCAGAGCCGCGCGTCATACACCTGAAAGCCCCAGAAGGTCAGGCGCCCACTGCCGACCAGCCGGCCTTGTGGCAACAGCGTCTGCAACTCTGCGCGCTGCTCACCGCTGTCGGCTGCGCTGCTGACCGAGCTGGTGCCTACCGCCTGCGCGACTGCCGCAGGCATCATGCCCGCGCCCAGCAGCAGGGCCAGCAGCAGCCGGGCGCTCAAGGCTTGCGCAGCGTGTACTGCACCACGTCGGTGTTGGCCTGGGCAAAGGCGGCTTCGCAATATGCCAGATAGAACTCCCATATGCGGATAAACCTCTTGTCAAACCCGAGTTGCAGCACCCGTGACTCTTGTGCCATGAACTGCTCGCGCCATAGCCGCAGCGTATGGGCATAGTCCTGGCCAAACGAAAACTCGTCCACCACCTCCAGCCCGGCGGCCCTGGCCTGGGCCCGGAACTCTTTGGGGCAAGGCAGGCAGCCACCGGGAAAGATGTATTGCTGGATGAAGTCGGTGGACGAGACGTAACGCTCGAACAACTCGTCGGCAATCACGATGCTCTGCACGCAAGCCCGGCCACCGGGTTTGAGCAGGCGAGCCACCGCCTGAAAGTAAGTGGGCCAGTACTCGCGCCCCACCGCTTCGATCATTTCAATCGAGCAGATCGCGTCAAACGGTGCGTCCTGGCTGACCGTGCCGATATCGCGGTAGTCCTGCAGACGCAGATCTGCTTTGTCTGCGGCGCCAACCCGTTCCATGCGCTTTTGCGCCCAGGCCAGTTGTTCGGTGCTGAGCGTGACGCCCACCAGGGATGCATCAAATTCGCTGGCCGCCATCTCGGCCAGCGCGCCCCAGCCGCAGCCGATCTCCAACACGCGGTCGCCGGGCTGCACGCCGGCCATGCGCAGGGCGCGGCGCACCTTGGCGTTTTGCGCGTCTTTCATGCTGGTTTGGGGCGTTTCGAAAATCGCCGATGAATAGTTCATCGTGCCGTCCAGCCACAACTCGTAAAAAGCATTGCCCAGGTCGTAATGGGCGTGGATGTTTTTCTGGCTGTTGGCCTTGGTGTTGCGGTTCAGCAGGTGTTTGACGCGGTACGCCAGGCGCCCCAGCCAGGTGCCGTAGATCACGTCTTCGACTTCCTTGCGGTTCACGATCAGCACGCGCAGCAGCTCGGTCAGGTGCGGCGTGGTCCAGTCGCCAGCAATAAAACTCTCGGCAAAACCGATGTCGCCCGAGCGCAACGAGGCGCTGCAGACGTTCCAGTTCACCAGTCGCATGCTGGCGGTGGGGCCGTCGCCCGAGCCAAAACGCTGCATGCTGCCGTCGGGCAGTTGCAGGGTCAGTGTGCCGTATTTGAGGCGCGACAGCAGTTTGAAGGCTGTGCGCGCTGCGGCCGGGGCGCCATGTGGCAATGCCAACGGCATACCGGTGGCGGAAGAGGCGCTGGTAGCGGAGGAGTTGGTGGCAGTGTTCATCGGCTCACAAAAATTTCGGGTGGCTGGGGTTTGCTGACAAAAGGCACGCGTTTGCGCCAGAGCTTGAAGGCCTGCCAGTGGATGCGGGCGACCACACCCAGCGTCATCGCCGGGTAGTGCCACAGGGCTTTGCGCAGCGTGGCCTGGCTCAAGGGCAGCAAGGTGCCGCTGACACTGGTTTGCAGCAACGGGCCGGTTGCATCGTCGTAGTCAATACGGGCCACGGTTTTCTCCACACCATCGTGCTGGCTGCGCATGAAGCGAAAGCGGTAGCTTCCTTCCAGGGTGCAAAAAGGCGAGACATGAAACACCTTGGCGGCCTGCAGCTCTTGACCGTAGTGCGGCGCATCGAGCAAGTAGCAATGGCGCTCGCCGAAGGTGTTGTTGACCTCGACCACAATCGCGCGCAGGGCGCCCGCCGCGGTATGGCAATACCAGAAGCTCACCGGCTTGAAGGTGTAGCCCAGCACCCGCGGATAGGTGTGCAGCCAGACTTCACCGCCCGCGTCGGTAATACCTTCACGCGCCAGCAGCGTGTCCAGCCAGACCAGACAATCGTTGCCGCCATCGCCGTGGTCGCTATCAAAAAAGCTCAGTGCGCCGCGGCGGTTGTGCGCCAGCGCGCCGCTGCCATGCTGGCGCATGCTGCGCAGCGGCAGCATGAGGAAATAGGTGGGGTAGTTGAAAGCATTGAGCGCAGGCTTCAGCCGTGTATGCCTTACTTCACCGAAGCCGATCAAAGCTTGCATGGCTTGCGCGCTCACGTCTTGGCTCCGGCCAAATCCTGCAGCAGTTGACGGGCTACGCCCAGGCCCGACTTCAGGCCGTCTTCATGAAAGCCGTAACCGGTCCAGGCGCCGCAAAAATAGCTGTGCTGCTGGCCTTGCAAGCCGGGGACTTCTTTTTGCGCACGGATGGCGGCGCCGTCAAACACCGGGTGGGCGTAGTCGAACTCACCCATGATGTGCTGCGGCGCAATCTCCTGCGCCGGGTTCAGCGACACCAGCACCGGCTGGGCAAAAGGCAGGGGCTGCAACATGTTCAGCAGGTAATGCAGGCAGACCCGGCTGGACTCCCGCTGCGGGTCCAGCGCACGTTCGTAGTTCCAGGCGGCCCAGGCCAGCTTGTTGGCGGGCAGTACCGAGGTGTCGGTGTGTAAAACCGCGCGGTTGGGCTGGTAACTGATCGCGCCCAGCACCGCGCTTTCGGCCAAAGTGGTTTGCTCCAGCAAGGCCAGCGACTGGTCGGAGTGGGCTGCCAGCACCACCTTGTCGAAGCGTTCCTCGCGGCCTTCGGTGACCACAGTCACGCCACCGCTGGCCGCAAGGCCGTCACGGCGTATGCTTTTGACCGCTGTGTTCAGGCGTTTGTCGGCGATACCGGCCACAATTTTTTCGACGTAGTGCCTGGCTCCGCCAGTGACTGTCCACCATTGAGGCCGGTTGGCCACCTGGATCAGGCCGTGGTTGTGGCAAAAGCGGATCATCGTTGCCACCGGGAACGCCAGCATCTGGTCGGTGGGGCAAGACCAGATGCAGCCCAGCATGGGCAGGAAATACCAGTCCCGAAACTCCGCGCTGTAGCTGCCGGCGCGCAAAAAGTCGCCCAGCGGCTGCAGCATCGCGGCCTCGGCGCCGTTTTCGGCCAGGGCCGTGGCCTCGCGGTTGAAGCGCACGACGTCGCGCAGCATGCGCAAAAACTTCCAGCTCAGGAGGTTGCTGCGCTGGGCAAAAACAGTGTTCAGGCTGGAGCCACTCCATTCCAGCGCAGCGCCCCGGCGCACGCCGGGGATCTTGACTGAAAACGACATGTCCGAGCGCGCGGTTGCTACACCCAGCTCTGCAAACAGTGCAATCAAGCCGGGGTAGGTGCGTTCGTTGAAGACCAGAAAACCGGTGTCAACACCATGGGTCAGCGGGCCTTGCGGCGTCGGCAGCGTGATGTCCACCGTGTGGGTGTGGCCGCCAAAATAGCTACCCGCTTCAAACAGGGTGATCTCGGCGTGACCGCGCAGCGCATGGGCGGCGGCCAGACCCGAGATGCCTGAGCCAATGATGGCGACACGCGGACGGCGTTCAGGCTGGGCCATTTCAGTGGCCCGAATACAAAAATGCTGCGAAGCGCCCCGAAGCGAACAAGGGAGGGAGGGAGGAGGAGAACCGCCCCGGGATTGCATCCTGACCGCAAGGGCCGGGAAGTCTTCGCAACAAAAAACTGTGGTTGTGGATGCCTGTTATCGATAACGTAACCGGGTATGGCACCAACGTCTGTAGGAGCCCGCGCCGTGCCAGGCAGTTCCCGCTATTTCGAGGGGACTGCCAGTAAAGATTTGTTAGAAGCAAGGCGGGCATTCGAGGAGTGCGGGGTTGTCGGGCGGGGTAGATCAGGTGAACGTCGAAGGTGTTCTAAAAATTACTTAGTGGTCAAATTATTACCGATTAGTATTTATTTGCCCAACAGCTGCTTTTCAATCTCCCTCAAAAATGCGGGGTCTTTGGGGTCCACAGCGGTGTTGAAGCTGCTGGCACTCTGGCCGTCGCGCGCCACCACATACTTGTGAAAGTTCCAGCGCGGCGGGCTGCCGGTCTGGTCGGCCAGCTGTTTGAAAAGCGGATTCGCGGTTTTACCCGCGACACTTGATTTGGCAAACATCGGAAATTTCACGCCAAAGGTGTTCTCGCAAAAAGCGGCGATGTCCTGGTTGCTGCCGGACTCCTGCGCAAAGTCGTTGGAAGGAAAGCCGAGCACTACCAGCCCCCTGTCCTTGTAGCGGGCATGCAGCGCTTCCAGCCCGGCATATTGCGGCGTGAAGCCGCAAAAACTCGCGGTATTCACCACCACAACTACCTTGCCGCTGTATTGGCAAAGTGATTGCGGCTTTTCATCCTGCAGGCGCAAAAAGCTGTGTTGCAGCAGCGGCGCGCAGGCGGAAACCGTTCTGGCAGCGCCGGTGGCCGCGTAGGCGGGCGCCAAGCCGGCGCCCGCCAGCTGGGACAACAGGAAGGCCAGGCAGGCGCGGAATGCGGTGGTGTGAGGCATGGTTTTTCTCCCTGTTCAATAATGTCAAGACTCCGCCAGGCGGCGACAAGTGGCTGAATAGGCCTTGCCCCCGTCAGAATACGCGGTCCCGCGCTGGGCAGATTCAATTCAAACATGTTCATTTCCCCCAGATCAAACACGGCTTGCGGAGATCGGCAGTGAGTGCCACGTCTGCCGACACGGCGCAAGGGTTTTCCATTGCGGCGGTCGAGCGCGATACCGGGCTGTCCAAAGACACCCTGCGCGTCTGGGAGCGGCGCTACAACTTCCCGCAGCCCGGGCGCGATGCCCATGGTGAGCGCCTGTTTCCACCCGAGCAGGTCGCGCGGCTGCGGCTTCTCAAACGACTGCTGGACGGCGGCTACCGCGCGGGGCAGGTGGTGGGGCTGGCGCATGCGGAACTGCTGGCCCTGAGCCGAGGCAGCGGCGAGCCGCTGGCCGACCACTGGTCCATGCAGGTTCAGCAGTGTTTTGACCTGGTCAAACGCCACGACGCGCCCGGCCTGCGACAAAACCTGTCGGCCGCCGCGCAGGCACTGGGCCTGGCGGATTTTGTCGGCTCACTGGTGGCACCGCTCAATACCCTGATTGGCGACGCCTGGCTACAAGGCCGCATTGAAATATTTGAAGAGCATTTTTATACCGAGGCGGTGACCACAGTGCTGCGCAACGGCATCAGCGCCCTGGGCATGGCGGACGCGGCCGCGCCGCGCGTGCTGCTGACCACCTTTCCGCAGGAGTCGCACGGGCTGGGCCTGTTGATGGCTGAAGCTACTTTTGCGCTTGAAGGCTGCCACTGCCTGTCCCTGGGCGTACAGACGCCGATACCCGAGATCGCCAACGCGGCACGGGCGCACGGCGGGCAGATCGTGGCGCTGAGTTTCAGCGCCAGCCTGCATGCCAAGGACGTGACGCAGGGCCTTGCCGATTTGCGCCGTCAGCTGCCGACCGACACAGAGATCTGGGTCGGTGGCGCCTGCCCGGTACTGCGCCGGCGGGTCTTGCCGGGCGTGCGTGTGTTGGCGGGCTTTGCCGCCATTCGGGAGCAAGTGCAGCAGTGGCGTCTGGCGCAGGCGTGAGCGCACACAAGGTGCCGACTTTGGCTGCTGTTCAAGCCGGCTGGAACGGTGTACAAGTTGTGAAGAGTCACAAAGACGGTGAACTCCGAGGGAACGCGCTTGAAATGTCCCGAAGTGGGGCCAAACATCGCCGATCCAACGGCTGTCACATTCAGCCCCTAAAATCGCGCTGAATCTAATCCGGTATGTACCGCGTAAGGAATGCATATGCTTTACCCAGAACTTTTCAAACAGCTGGAGTCGGTCCGATGGGATATGGACAAGGACATTCCCTGGGCCAGCTTCGACGCGGCCAAGCTGACCGATGAGCAGGCCCAGACCATCAAGATGAATGCCATCACCGAGTGGTCTGCCCTGCCAGCCACCGAAATGTTTTTGCGCGACAACAAGGACGACAGCGATTTTTCCGCCTTCATGTCGATCTGGTTTTTTGAAGAGCAAAAACATTCGCTGGTGCTGATGGAGTACCTGCGGCGCTTCCGCCCCGAGCTGGCACCCACTGAAAAGGAGTTGCACGAGGTGCGCTTTGAGTTTGAGCCTGCGCCAGCGCTGGAGACACTGATGTTGCACTTCTGCGGCGAGATCCGTCTGAACCACTGGTACCGGCGCGCCAGCGAATGGCACACCGAGCCGGTCATCAAGCAGATCTATACCCAGCTCAGCCAGGACGAGGCGCGCCACGGCGGCGCCTACCTGCGCTACATGAAACGCGCGATCAACAACTTTGGCAACGATGCCAAGGCCGCATTCACCAAAGTGGGTGTGCTGATGGCCAGCGCGCGCCGCACCGCGCAGGCGCTGCACCCGACCAACCTGCATGTGAACAAGGGCTTGTTTCCGCGCGACACCATCCAGTCGCGCCTGCCCGACCCTGAGTGGCTGGAGCACTGGCTGGACAAGCAGATCAACTTTGACGCCGTCTGGGAGGGCAAGGTGGTCGAACGCATTTTGCACAACATGAGCCTGCTGATGAACCAGAGCTTCAAGACCGTGCAGGAGCTCAACCGCTACCGCAAGGAGTTGAGCCGGGAAATTGCGGCATCAATCGCGGCCAAGGCGGTACCTGCCTCCATTTGACGCGACCCGCCTGCTGGCCGGGCACCCTGCGGTGGTGGTTGCCTCGTTCCGTTAAAGTGGCGTGATGTCCAGCGCGCCACTTCTTTTGCATTTCACTGAAAAAATCACTGCCCGCGCGCAAGTCGCCGAGCGCCTGGCCGCCTTGCCGCGCCCGCTGGTGTTTACCAACGGCGTGTTCGACGTGTTGCACCGCGGCCATGTGAGCTACCTGGCCGCTGCGCGCGCGCTGGGCGCCAGCCTGGTGGTCGGCCTGAACACAGACGCCTCGGCCCGGCGCCTGGGAAAGGGGCCGGACCGGCCCTTGAACAACGAACAGGACCGCGCCGTGCTGCTGGCCGCACTGGAGTCGGTCAGTCTGGTCACCTGGTTTGACGAGGACACGCCCTTGGGCCTGATCAGCGAGCTCAGGCCCGACATCCTGGTCAAGGGCGGCGACTACGACATGCGCAAACTGGCCGAGACCGCGCTGGTGGAAAGTTATGGCGGCAGGGCGCTGGCGCTTGCCTTTGTCGATGGCTACTCGACAAGCGCCCTGGTCAGGAAAATTCGCCACGACACTTGAAGCGGACAGGGTCTTCTGCTATGAAAGTAATAGCTCATTGCGCCCGCCAAATAAGGGCTAAGAGCTGATTTGAGTTGTATTTTCAAGGCGCCGCCCGCGCAGCCGGTTCACCATGCGTTTGAAGCCCTGCTCAAAATCATCGACATAGGTGAACACCGCCGGAATGACCAGCAGGCTCAGGAAGGTGGAGGTGATCAGCCCGCCAATCACCGCCACCGCCATCGGTGAGCGAAAGCTGCTGTCCGCCGAACCCCAACCCAGGGCAATCGGCAACATGCCTGCGCCCATCGCAATGGTGGTCATGACAATCGGCCGCGCGCGTTTGTGGCAAGCGTCCAGCAGGGCCTCGAGCCGCGACATCGGTGGCTGGGCCGGCTGGCCGTCGGTGGCGGCGCGGCCGCGCCGCGCTTCAATCGCATATTCCACCAACAGGATGGAGTTTTTGGTGGCCACACCCATCAGCATGATCAGGCCAATCAGCGAGGGCATGGAAAAACTCTTCTGCGCGATCAGCAGCCCGACAAAGGCGCCGCCCAAAGACAAGGGTAAAGCGGCCAGGATGGTCACCGGGTGCAGGAAGTTCTTGAACAGCAGCACCAGCACAATGTAGATGCACAACACGCCGGTCAGCATGGCCAGGCCAAAGCTGGCAAACAGCTCGCCCATCACCTCGGCGTCACCAATCACGACCTGCTTCACGCCTGCGGGCAGATTCACGATGGCCGGCAACTTCTGCACCGCAGCCGTCACATCACCGAGGGCCTGGCCCGACAGCTCGACTTCAAACTGCACGTTGCGCGAGCGGTTGAAGCGGTCAATCACCGCCGGGCCGCCGGCCATGGTGATGCTGGCCACCTGGCCCAGCATGACCGGGCCGCCCGGCCGGGTGCTGGGCACCATCAAACGTTCCAGCGTCGCCAGGTCTGTTTTGGCGTTGTCGGCCAGCCGCACCACGATGGGTATCTGGCGCTGCGACAGGTTCATCTTGGGCAGGGCGGCGTTGTAGTCACCGACCGTGGCAATGCGCAGGGTTTCGCCAATCGAGGCGCTGGTGACGCCGAGGTCGGCCATGCGGGCAAAGTCGGGCTTGACCGTCACTTCGGGTCGTACCAGCGACGCGCTGGAGGCGACCGAGCCCAGGCCGGGGATGGTGCGCAGATCTTTTTCCAGGGCAGCGGCTGCACCGGCCAGCGCCAACGGGTCTTCCCCGGTCAGTGCCAGAATGTATTTTTCGCCAGAGCCGCCCAGGCCGACTTTGCTGCGCACCCCCGGCAGGCTTTCCATCGCCTTGCGGATGTCGTTTTCAATGCCCTGCTTGCGCGGGCGTTCGCCACGATCGGTCAGCAAAATGGTCAGTGTGGCCTTGCGGGTTTCAGCCGCGCCGCCGGGCGCAAATGGGTCACTGCCGGCGGCGCCACCGCCTATGGTGGTGTACACACTTTTCACATTCGGCACTTTCGCAATCAGGCCACGCGCCATTTCGGCAGCGGCTGTGGTTTCGGCCAGCCGGGTGCCGGGCGGCAGCTCCAGATACACCTGCGTCTGGGAGTTGTCGTCGGGCGGAATAAATCCGGTGGGCAGCAGCGGAATCAGCATCAAGGAGCCGACAAAAAACGCGCCGGCCGCCAGCCCGGTGACAAACCGGTGTTTGATGCACCAGCGGCTGGCGCGCATGTACCAGCGCATCACCGCACCATCCTTCTCGACGTAGTTGACGATGGGCTTGAGGATGTAGGCCGCCATCATCGGCGTGAGCATGCGCGCCACCACCAGCGATGCAAAAACCGCCAGTGCCGCCGTCCAGCCAAACTGTTTGAAAAACTTGCCGGCAATGCCGCTCATGAAGGCGGTGGGCAAAAACACCGCGATCAGTGTGAAGGTGGTGGCAATCACCGCCAGGCCAATTTCATCGGCGGCTTCCATCGCCGCCTGGTAGGGCGTTTTGCCCATGCGAAGGTGCCGCACGATGTTTTCCACTTCGACAATCGCATCGTCCACCAAAATGCCTATCACCAGGCTGAGCGCCAGCAGGGTCACCACATTGATGGAAAAGCCCAGGTAATTCATGCCGATAAACGCCGGAATCACCGACAGCGGCAAGGCCACGGCAGAGACAAAGGTGGCGCGCCAGTCGCGCAGAAACAGCCAGACCACCAGCACCGCCAGCAGGCCGCCTTCAATCAGCAGGGTCAGTGAGGCGCTGTATTCGTCTTCCACCGGCGTCACAAAGTCAAAGGCCTCGGTCAGCTCGATATCGGGGCGGCTCAGCTTGAGCTCCTGCAAGGCGGCGCGCACGCCCCGGCCGGCTTCGACCTCACTGGCGCCCTTGCTGCGCGCGACTTCAAAACCCACCACCGGCACGCCATTGAGCAGCGCGGCAGAGCGCTGTTCGGCCACGGTGTCCTGCACATCGGCCACCTGGTTCAGGCGCACCTTGCGGCCATCGCCAACAGCCAGCTCAATCAGCCCCAGCTCGGTCGCAGACTGCACCGTGGCCAGGGTGCGCACCGGTTGTTCGCCGGTGCCGACGTCGGCGCGGCCACCGGCGGTGTCGAGTTGCACCTGGTTGAGCTGGCGCGAGACGGTCGCGGCGCTGACGCCGAGCGCCGCCATTTTGGCCGGGTCCAGCGCGATACGCACCTCACGGCTGACACCGCCCACGCGGGTGACCGCGCCCACACCGGGCACGGCCAGCAGGCGGCGCGTCAGGGTGTCATCGACAAACCAGGACATGGCTTCATCGTCCATCGCCTTGCTGCGTATGGTGTAAGCCAGCACCGGAGACGCTGCCAGGTTGATCTTGCTGACGATGGGGTCGCGCACGTCTGCGGGCAGGTCGGCGCGCACCTGCTGCACCGCCGAGCGCACTTCGTCGAGCGCTTCCTGGGTTGATTTTTCCAGGCGGAACTCGGCCGTGATGGTGGCTGCACCGTCCTGCACCTTGGTGTAGATGTTTTTCAGACCCTGCAGCGAGGCGATGGCGTTCTCCAACTTGCGCGCCACATCGGTTTCCAGCTGGGCCGGCGATGCGCCGGGCAGGCTTGCGGATATCACGATGTTCGGCACATCCAGATCGGGAAAGTTCTGCACCTTCATCGCCTGGTAGCTCAGCACGCCGGCAAAACACAGCATGACAAAAAACATGATGGCGGGAATCGGGTTGCGGATGCACCAGGCGGAAACGTTCATGCTTTTCTCCGGCAATCTGCTATTTATTTAGTAGCTGCTTGCGCAGGACTGATAGGGGCTGGTCCCGGATTTGCCTCTGTAGATGTCGCAGTGGCCGCAACGGCTGGCGCCAGCTGCACGGTGTCGCCATCCGCCAGAAAGGCTGCGCCAACCGCCACATAACGTTCGCCCGGTTTGGCGCCCTGAACAATCTCCACCGCGTCACCCAGACGGCGGCCTGTTTGCAGTTTCACCTGCACCACCTTGTTGCCGGGCTCAATCCGCATGGCGTAGGTAAAGCCGTCACGCAGCACCAGCGCCTGCTGCGGCAGTGTCAGCGCATTGATGGAGCCCAGCGCAAACTCGCCCTGCGCATACATGCCGGCCTTGACCCCCGTATTGCGTGGAAGATCGACATAGACCAGTGCGTTGCGCGTCAGCGGATCCACTGTAGGGGCCACCATGCGCACGCTGCCCCGGACTTTTTCGCCGCTGGCGGCGGTCACCAGCACGGTGGCGCCTGGCTTGATGCGGGTGATTTCACTGCTGGTGACTTCGGCGCGCCACTCCAGCCGGCCGCCGCGGATCAGCCGAAACAGCTCGGTCCCGCTGCCGACCACCGCGCCCACCGTGGCACTGCGCGAGGAGATTACGCCACTGTCGGGCGCGACTACCCGCGTGTTGTTGCCGCGCAGTTGCTGCGCATCAAGCACCGCCTGCGCGGCGGCCACGCGGGCCTGGGCGGTCTGCTCGGCGGTGGTGTACTGGTTGATCTGCTGTGTGCTCAAGGCGCCGGAGTTTTGCAGGGTGCGGGCGCGCGCCGCGTTGCTGGCGGCGTCGAGGGCGGTGGCCTGCGCCTCGACCAGGCTGGCTCTGGCCTGCGCCACATCGGCCAACACGCGGTCGCCGGAGAAGCGCGCCAGCAGCTGCCCGGCCTTGACCGTGTCACCGACATTGACCAGCACCTGCGTCAGGCGCAATCCGTTGGACTCGGAGCCAATCACCGCCTCTTGCCAGGGGGTGATGTTGCCATTGGCATTGAGTGTGACCGGCAGGCTGGTCTGGGTCGGTTGCGCCACTGCCACCGTCAGCGCCGGTTTGGGGGCTGCGCTGGTGGCCGGGGTTTTGTCGCCGTTTCCCATTGAAATGACGCCTATGGCCACGGCCACAGCTGCGGCAACGGCGATCAAAACGAGGACGATGGGTTTGGGCTTGCTGGTGGTCATGATGGTGGTGTGGTCAGTCAGATCTGGTCAAGGGCTGGCGTGTTTCAGGGGCGGGCGGCTGTGGCTGACGCGGGGCCGCTGTCTGCGGCGCTCCAGCCGCCACCCGTGGCCCGGTAAAGCGCTACCCAGGCGTTGGCGCGTTCGCGCTGCAGCGACAGCAGCCCGGTTTCTGCGGCCAGCAGGGTGCGGCGTGCGTCCTCGAGTTCAAACAGGCTGCCCAGACCGCTTTTGTAGCGCGCTTCGGTGCCGGTGAAGGCCGCGCGGTAACCTTCGGCGGCCAGGCGCGCATCCTCACTGCGCGCTTCGGTGCTTTGCAGGTTGACCAGCGCTTCCTCGACCTCGCGCACGGCCTGGCGCACGCGGGCGCGGTACAGCGCCGCTGCTTCTTCATAACGTGCCACGGCGGCGTCCACATGGGCGGCGCGGCGGTCGCCGTCAAACAGCGGCAGCGTCAAGGCCAGCGGGCCAATCGACCAGGTGTCCAGCGTGCTGCTGACGCCGCCGCTGCGCACCCGCGTGTTGCCTATCGAGCCGCTCAGGCTCAGGCGCGGGTAACGTTCGGCCTGCGCGCTGCCGACCTCGGCACTGGCAGCGGCTACCTCGCGTGCGGCGTTGAACACGTCGGGGCGTTGCGCCAGCGTATCGGCAGGCAAAGACGCTATATAAATCATAGCTACTTGCGCAGGTGGGGCATGGGCTAGAGCCACTTTTTGCCTTATATCCGGCTCGGCCAGGCCGGTCAGGGCGACCAGCGCCTTGATATCGAGCTCGCACAGCGCGCGTTGTTGCGTGGCGCGGCTGCTGGCTTCTGCGGCGCTGGCGCGTGCCAGCGCATCGGTGGCCGGTGCGGTGAAACCGGCGCCGGTGCTCAGGCCCGACAGGCGGGCGGTCTCGCCGCGCGAGGTGGCGTCGGCCGCAGTGACGGCTTCCAGCTGGCGGCAGGTGCGCAGGCTCTGGTACTGGGTGGCCACCTCGGCAGCGACTGAAACACGCGCGTCATGCCATAAGGCCTGGGCGCCGGCCAGGCGTTCGCTGGCGGCATCGCGGCCCGCCAGCTTGCCGCCGAACAGGTCGATTTCCCAGCTGGCCTGCAGGCCCGCCTGGCTGCTGGTGCTGATGGGCACAGGTCCCGGTCCGAAGCTTTGTTGCGAACGGCCCCGGCTGACGCTGGCCGAGGCATCGAGCGCGGGCAGCAGGGCGGCGCCAGCTGCCACCCGGGTGGCGCGCGCCTGCTCAATGCGCGCGCGCGCGCTGGCCACCGTCGGGCTGACTGCCTGCGCCGCTGCGATCAACTCCACCAGCAGCGGGTCGCCCTGCTGCTGCCACCAGCGCGTCAGGTCGGTCAGCGTCCCCTTGTGCGGCAGCCCTTCCACCGGCTGTGGCGCGGGCAAGGGCGCAAACCACTGGGACGGGCTTGTGGCAGTCACCCATGCGGGTGGCGTTTGCAGTGCACAGGCTGGCAGCAGCAGCGGCAGCGCGGCGCAGGCTATGAGTCGTACAGCTTTCATGGCTTGGTCTTTTTCAAATTGGCAAGAGACTCCCGCCGGTTGCGCTCCACCGCCACCATGGCCTCGGCAAAGTCCACCAGCCGGCTGGTCCACAAATCGATGGCTTTAGGCGTGGCGATCAGCTGAGGCCGCACCGCGTCAATCACTTCATGGCTGACAAACATCTGCATGGCCAGCCCGGTGATTGAAAAAGCCAGCCGCTGCACATCGTCGTCCGCTTTGGTGACACCCAGATGGCGGCACAACACCTCGACCAGCGCGGCATGGGCGGGTTTGATGCTGCTTTCAATCTGCCCGGCCCACAGGCCGGTTGGCTCCAGCATTTCGCGAAAATGCAGCCGGGTGAACTGCTGCGCCAGGTCGCCCTGTTTGAGCGGCTGCACAAAGCCTCCCAGAAAACCCGCCAGCGCTTCGCGCAGACTCAGGTGAAGCGGCTGGTAGCGCGAAATGTCGTCACACGGCTGGCCCAGTGACTCGTTGAAGACGGCGCGATAAAGCCCGGCCTTGTCGCCAAAGTAGTAGCTGATGGCCGCGATGTTGGCCCCGGCTGCCAGGGCTATTTCACGGGTGGAAGTCTTGGCAAACCCTTTTTCGGAAAACAGGCGCAGGGCGGTGCGAAGCAGTTGGCCCCTGGCTTCGACGCCGTCGGAGCGCTGCTTGCGCAGGTCGCCGGGCGCAGGGGGGATGGGCAAAGAGGGGGTGGCGGGCATGCGCCGCATTAGAGCACATAAATCAAACGATTGATTTAATTAAAACAAGTGTTTCAAAAAGCCGGATGCATCACCGGGTGCGCCACAGCGCTGCTACCGGTCAGGGTTCGCGGGCTCAGGCGCCGAACACTGCACGCCACAGGGCCAGGATGGCGTCGCGCTCGGGCTGTAACGCTGGCAGCGTGACCTGCGTCGGTTCCTCGTTCAGACGCGCCTGGTGCTGTACCCGCCGCAGCTCGCGGTAAGCGGCGGCGGCGGCCTGGCCCATGCCTGCGGGCAGCAAACCGGCCGCTTCGGCGTGTTGCAGCAGGGCGATGTTGCCAACGTTGGCGGCCAGCCCTGCGTGGTTGCGCGCTTGCGACAGCACGAGAAATTGAACCGCAAATTCGGCGTCCACCATGCCACCCGGGCTGTGCTTGACGTCAAACTTTCCAGCTGACTTTTCCCCTTTGACGGGGTGGGCAGCACGCACTTTTTCGCGCATGGCGCCGATTTCCTGGCGCAGGGCGGGGATGTCGCGCGTTGCGCTGATCACGGCCAGGCGGACTGCGTCGAAACGCGCACGAAGCGACGGGTTTCCCTGGACAAAACGCGCGCGGGTGATGGCCTGGTGTTCCCAGGTCCAGGCGGTGTTGCTGCCGCGCTGTTGCTGGTAGTTGGCATAGGCTTCAAAACGCGTGACCAGAAGCCCGGAGTTTCCGTTGGGCCGCAGGGCGGTGTCGATTTCGAACAGGTCCCCCTCGGCGGTTTTGATGGTCAGCCAGTTGATCAGCTTGCGCACGAAGCCGGCATACACTTCGGGCGCGCGCTCGTCCTCGTCTTCATAAACAAACACAATGTCCAGGTCGCTGCCGTAGCCGAGCTCCTTGCCGCCCAGCTTGCCGTACGCAATGATGGCAAACAGCGGGATTTCGCGATGCCGGTTTTTCAGGTGCTGCCAGCACCAGTCTGTGGTCACGGCAAGCACCGCTTCGGCCAGGGCGCTGAGGTCGTCGGCGACCTGTTCGACCGTCAGCGCACCTTCAACATCGCGGGCCAGCGTGCGGAACACTTCGGCATGGTGCGCGCGGCGCAACAGGTTCAGGCAGCTTTCCTCGTCGTCTTCGCCGGTGCGGCGCAGTGCGGCCAGGCGTTGCTGCAACTCTTCCATGAAGGCGCGGGCATCAAAACGTTCATGCAGCATCGCATCGCTGGCCAGCTCATCGATGACGCCGGGGTGCTGCAACAGGTAACGCGCCGGCCATCGGGCTGCGCCCAGCAGCCGCAGCAGGCGTTCATGCACAGCCGGGCGCTCGATCAGCAGCGCAAGGTAACTTTCGCGGCGCAGCAGCGGCTCGATCCAGTCCACCACACGCAGCGCCGCTTCTTCGCCCACCTTGCCTTCCAGCAGCCACTGCGCAGTGCGTTGCACCAGCTGGGTCAGCCGGGCGCGGGCTTCGTCGCGCAGGCCAAGCACGCGCGGGTGCTCACGCCAGAGCTCGATGCGGGCGCGAAACCCCTCGGGCCAGCGGTCAGACAGTTTTTCAAGCAGTTCGTCAATCTCCTGCGGAGCGGTGACCGCACCTTTGCCGCAGCCCTTGCAATCGGACTTTTTCCCCAGCAGGGTGTCAAACTCCTGGGCTACCAGTTCGCGGTGCGTGTCAAGCTCGCCCAGAAACGGGCAGCAACTGCTGTACCCCATGGTTTGCGCCACCCAGGCAAGGTCGTCGTCGCGCGTCGGCAGCACATGGGTTTGCTGGTCGTCCAGGTACTGGATGCGGTGTTCGACGTGGCGCAGGAAAACGTAGGCGCGGGCCAAGGCGTGGGCAGTGTCCTGTGCCATCAGGCCGGCGCTGGCGATACGCTGCAGTGCCGCCAGCGTGGAGCGGGTGCGCAGCTCCGGAAATTGCCCGCCGCGCACCACCTGCAGCAATTGCACGGTGAACTCAATTTCGCGAATGCCGCCGCGCGACATTTTCACGTCGTTGGCCCGCTCGGGGTGGCCTGCCGCACGTTTCGCCGCGTGTTCGCGGATCTGCCGCTGCAACACACGCAGCGCATCGAAAACGCCATAGTCCAGGTAACGCCGGAACACAAAGGGCAGGACCGAAGCGCGCAAGTCCTGGGCCGAGCCGCTGTCAATACACTCGCGCGGCGCCACCACCCGGCTTTTGAGCCAGGCAAAACGTTCCCACTCGCGGCCTTGCACCTGAAAATAGTCCTCCAGCGCACCCAGCGAGACCGCCGCCGGCCCGGAGTTGCCATTTGGACGCAGCGCAAGGTCGACCCGGAAGACAAAACCGTGTTCGGTGGTTTCGCCGATCAGGTTGTAGATGGCCTTGACCTGTTGGGCGAAGTATTCATGGTTTGAAATCGCGCCCCGCCCATCGCTGCGGCCACAGGTCTGGCCGTCCTGGTCATAAACGTAAATCAGGTCAATGTCGCTGGATACATTGAGTTCCCTGGCACCCAGTTTGCCCATGCCGATGACCCACAGCTGCGCGCGCTGGCCCGGCAAGGCTGGCGGCTCGCAAGCCTGCGGCGCCCCGTGCAGGGCATCCAGCGACTTGCGGGATTCGTGCACCGCGATGTCCAGCGACAGCTCTGCCAGATCGGTCATGGCGCAGGTGATCATGCGCAGTGCGGTGTTTGCGTCGGACGCAGCCGGTGTTGTGGCCGCTTGTGTTGGCGGACCGCAATCGAGCTCGACCAGGCGCTCCAGCACCAGCTGGCGCAGCACACGCAGCGCGGCGCCGGTGTCCAGCCCTTGCGCCTGCAACGCGGCGAAACACGTCTGCATGGAGGAGCGCACAGGCGCACCGGTCGGCAAAAGCGCAAGCTCTGCGGCATAGCGCCGGCGTATCCGCCGGACAAAGCGCGAATAATCGGGGGAAGCCGGTGCAGCGCCCACGGCAGGAAGCACATTAGTTAACAAAAACTTCCCTGTGTTGCGTTGAACGGACGAAGGCGCCGACAGTCATAATTCTCATGCCAATGGATCAATCGATACTGCCCCTGCCTGCGCCTGCCTCCCCACGCCTCAAAATTGCCGCGCTGGCTGCGCGCTGGCTGCTGGGTCTGGTGCTTGCATTCTGGCTGCTGTTTGGTCTGGCCTGGGGCCTGCTCCACGGCTGGATTGTGCCGCGAATCAGCGAGTTTCGCCCGCGCCTGGAAACTCTGGCCAGTCAGGCGCTGGGGGTACCAGTGCGTATTGGCGCGATTGCGGCCCGCTCCGGCGGCCTGATTCCTTCCTTTGAACTCAGCGATGTGATCCTGCTGGATGGCCAGGGACGTGAAGCCTTGCGCCTGCCGCGTCTGCTGGCGGCGGTGTCTCCGTCTTCCTTGTGGAGTCTTGGCTTTGAGCAGCTTTACATCGACCGGCCCGAGCTCGATATCCGGCGCACGCTGGACGGGAAAATTCTTGTCGCCGGACTGGATGTATCGCAGGTGCACAGCGACGGCCACAGTGCTTTTGCCGACTGGTTCTTCTCGCAAACCGAGTTTGTCATTCGAGGCGGCGCGCTGCGCTGGACCGACGATTTTCGCCAGATGCCGCCACTGGCCCTGACCGGCGTGGACTTCACGATGCGTAATCCGGGGCGCCGCCATCTGCTGCGTCTGGACGCCACACCGCCGGCGAGCTGGGGGGAACGTTTCAGCCTGCGCGGGGTATTTCGTGAGCCTTTGTGGTCCGGCAGCGCGGGGGACTGGAAAAGCTGGGCCGGGCAGCTGTATGCCGAGTTCGCGCAGGTAGACCTGCTGGAGGTTCAGCGCCACGCCAGCCTGCAACACCTGGGCATTCGCCTGGCGAGCGGCAACGGCGCGCTGCGCGCATGGGCAGATGTGAAAGGTGGACTGGTCACGGGTGGCACGGCGGACGTGGCGCTACACCAGGTGGATGCGCAACTGGGCAAGGCCCTGCAGCCGCTGGCGCTGCAGGCGCTGAGCGGGCGTCTGGCCGGGCGGCAGTTTGCCAACGGCTTTGATGTGGCGACAGAAGGCCTGCAATTTCGCACGCGCGACGGGCTGCACTGGCCAGGCGGCAATGCTTCTTTGGTGTATGTCGGTGCAGAAGGAAAATTGCCGGCGCGGGGGGAGATCAAGGCCGACAAGCTGGACCTGGCGGCGCTCGCGCTGATCGCTGATCGTCTGCCACTGGGGGGCGCGGCACATGCCATCATTGCCGGGGTTGCGCCCAAAGGAATGGTGGAAGTGGTCGATGCGAGGTGGCAAGGCGCGCTGGACGCACCCTCGGCGTATGCCGCCAGGGGCCGCGTGTCGCAGCTTGAAGTGGCGTCGCAATCGGCCAGTCCCGCTCACCGCGACCGACCCGGCCTGCGCGGCGCCACGCTGGACTTTGACTTCACCCAGCAGGGCGGTCAGGCCAAGGTGAAGATCGCCAACGGGGAGATTGCCTTGCCCGGCATTTTTGAAGACCCCCGCCTGCTGCTGGACCAATTCTCGGCAGATGCGCAGTGGAAGCTGGCTGGCCCCAAAATCGATTTGCAGCTACGCAACATGGTCTTTGCCAATGCAGACGCGCAGGGCAACGCACAGGCCAGCTGGCGCACCGCCGATCCGGGGCCCGCGGCTGGCAGCGGGGCCGCCGCTGGAGCGCGTGATACACGTTTTCCTGGTGTTCTGGACTTGCAGGGCACGCTGAGCCGCGGCGATGGCAGCAGGGTGCACCGCTACCTGCCGCTGATCCTGCCAGACCGGGTTCGGCATTACGTGCGTGATGCGGTGACGCAGGGCTCGCTCAGCGACGTGAAGTTCAAGCTCAAGGGAAACCTGCTTGACATGCCGTTTTCCGATCCATCCAAAGGCGAGTTTCGGGTATCCGCGAAAGTGAGCAAGGTCGGTTTTACCTATGTGCCCAAGCTGGTGCAGCCGCGCGAAAGCAATGCCTGGCCAGCGCTGGCGGAACTTGACGGCGAGCTGGTGTTTGACCGCGCGTCGTTACAGGTCAATGGGGCCAGCGGCCGGGTGGCCGGGTTTCCGGGGCTGCGCCTGACCAAGGCAGACGCGCGCGTACCGGACTTGATGCATGGCGCCACCGTGCAGGTCGGCGCGGACATCAAGGGCTCCCTCGGGGAGGCGCTGGGTTTTGTCAACTCATCGCCGCTGGCTGGCCTGACGGGTCAGGCGCTGGCCAAAGCAGTGGCCAACGGCGTGGCCGACTACAAGCTGCAACTGACCTTGCCCTTGGGCGACATGGACAAAACGCGGGTCCAGGGGGCGGTCACTTTGTCCGGCAACGACGTGCAATTTACGCCGGACACGCCGCAGCTTTCGCGGCTCAAAGGCGTGGTGAACTTCACCGAGAACGGTTTTGCGATTGCCGGCGGTCAGGCGCGCATGCTGGGCGGCGATGTCCGGCTGGAGGGCGGCATGCGCCCGCTTGCGCAGGGGCCGGCACGCGCAGCCTCAGGCGTCGTGGAGTTTCCCGATGCCAGTGTCGTCATACGGGCACAGGGCACCCTCACTGGAGAAGGTTTGCGCCAGGCCAAAGAATTGGGCATGCTCTCCCGGCTGGGCACGTACGCCAACGGCTCGGCGGCTTACACGGCCACGTTGGGCTTTCGCCGAGGCGCGACCGAGCTGAGTCTGGCCAGCAACCTGCAAGGCATGGCCCTGAGCCTGCCAGCCCCGCTGACCAAAAGCGCAGACACTGTGTTGCCGGTGCGTTTTGACAACATCGCGGTACGCGAGACCGTGGCGGGCGCCTCCCCCACCCAGGACCAGTTGTCGCTGACGGTGGGCCGCCTCGCGTCTGTGGCCTATGTGCGCGATATCACCGGGCCCGAGCCCCGGGTCCTGCGGGGCAGCATGGCCATTGGCCTGGAAGCGGGAGAAACTGCGCCCATGCCGGCCGTCGGCGTGGCTGCCAACATCAACCTGGCGACGGTCGATATCGACGCCTGGGAAAAAGTGCTCGACAGCAGCAGCGCAGCGCCACCCGTGGCGACCACGGCTGTGCGCCCGGGCCAGGCCAGCGCGCTGCTCAGCTATTTACCCACCATCATGGCCATCCGCGCGCGCGAGCTGCTGGTCGGAGGGCGCAAGCTGAACAGCGTGGTGGTTGGCGGATCGCGCGATGGCCTGAACTGGCGCGCAAACATTGATGCCGCTGAGCTCAATGGCTACCTTGAGTTTGGCCAGCCCGCTGGCGCGAGTGCGGGGCGGGTCTATGCACGCCTGTCCCGCCTCAGCCTGGGGCAGAGCAGTGCCAACGAAGTGGAGGCCATTCTCAACGAACAACCGGCCAATATCCCGGCGCTGGACATTGTGGTCGAGGATGTCGAGTTGCGCGGCAAAAAACTCGGCCGGGTGGAGATCGAGGCCATCAACCGCAATGCCGCCACCGTGGCGCGTGACGGCGGCGTGCGCGAATGGCGGCTCAACAAGCTCAACGTCATCGTGCCGGAGGCCACCTTGACCGCGACAGGGAACTGGGTGGCGGTGAATGCGCAACAGGGGCCAGTGGCTGGCGGCGCCAGAGGGCAGGCCGAGCGCAGGCGCACGGTGATGAACTTCAAGCTGGACATTGCCGATTCGGGCGAACTTCTCAAGCGTTTTGGCATGAGCGATGTCATCCGGCGCGGCAAAGGCAAGCTTGAAGGCCAGATTGCCTGGATAGGTTCGCCCTTGAGTCTGGATTACCCCAGCCTGAATGGCCAGTTCAACGTCAATGTGGCCTCGGGCCAGTTTCTCAAGGCCGACCCGGGTATTGCCAAGCTACTCGGCGTGCTCAGCCTGCAGGCCCTGCCAAGGCGCCTCACGCTTGACTTTCGGGACGTGTTTTCGGAAGGGTTTTCTTTTGATTTTGTGCGCGGCGATGTCAACATCACGCAGGGGCTGGCCTTCACCAACAACCTGCAGATGAAGGGTGTCAATGCGGCGGTGCTGATGGAAGGCACGGCCGACATCGCCAAAGAAACGCAGGACCTCAAAGTGGTGGTGGTGCCAGAGATCAATGCCGGCACGGCTTCGCTGATTGCCACCGTCATCAATCCGGCCATCGGCCTGGGTACTTTCCTGGCGCAGTACTTTTTGCGCCAGCCGCTGACGCAGGCGGCGACCCAGGAGTTTCACATTGACGGCACCTGGACCAACCCTAAAATCACCAAGGTGGACCGCAGGGCGCTTCCAGCGGCCCCTGGCACCCCCAACAGCCCTGCCAGCAGCAGCGCAGAAGCCAGAAGATAAGGGTCAACATGCGAGTCGCCGCCGTGCAAATGATCTCGGGTACCCAGTGGCAGGCCAACCGGGATGCTGCCCGGAAGCTGCTGGAGCAGGCCAGTGCGGCGGGTGCCGAGCTGGCCGTATTGCCGGAGTATTTTTGCCAGATGGGCCACAAGGATACCGACAAGCTGGACATCGCAGAAGTGCCTGGCAACGGGCCGGTGCAGGATTTTCTGGCGCAGTGTGCGCGTCAGCTCCAGTTGTGGATTGTGGGCGGCACCGTGCCGCTGCGCGCCAGCGACGACCGCCATGTGTACAACAGCGCGCTGGTGTATGCGCCGTCAGGGCAATGTGTGGCGCGTTACGACAAGATTCACCTTTTCAGGTTTGCCAACGGCGTGGAGCACTACGACGAATCGCGCGTGATTGAAGCCGGCGCCGCGCCAGTGACGTTTGATCTGCCGTCCAGCGATGGCCAGGTGTACCGGGTCGGCCTGAGTGTCTGTTACGACCTGCGTTTCCCCGAGCTTTACCGGGGCATGAAAGCCGACCTGCTGCTGGTGCCCAGCGCCTTCACCTGGACCACCGGTCAGGCGCATTGGGAGGTTTTGCTGCGCGCGCGAGCGATAGAAAACCTGGCCTATGTGCTGGCCGCAGCGCAGGGCGGTACCCATGAGAACGGGCGCCGTACATGGGGGCAGAGCCTGGTGCTGGACCCCTGGGGCGAGGTTCTGGCACAACACGCCCAGGGGCCTGCGCTGGTGCTGGCGGATGTCGAGCGTGGACGCCTGAATGCCTGGCGCAGGCAACTGCCGGCTTTGAACCACGGGGTGTTGTGAGCCTGCACCGAATGGCGACAAGCGGTGCGCCATTTTTGGCGTCCCCCCGGCGCTGGAGCCGCCGCTGGGTGCTCTGGGGCTTGCTGGTGGCGCTGTTGCTGGGAATCCTTTCCACATTGGTCTGGCTGGCCGGGCGTTACGAGGCGGGTCTGGTGCAAAGCCTGCTGGAAGAAGACGCAACCCAGATGGCAACCGACATTCGCACTGGCCTGACACGCAACGTCCAGAGCCTGCAGGCCTTGCAGGCCGGCAGCCCGAGCCCGGAGGGCTGGCGTTTCCCGGCCGCAGAGCTGCTTCGGGAAAACCGGGAAATCGCACGAGTGGAGTGGCGTGATGCAGCTCTGGCGATCGTCTCGCTGGCTGAAACGCCTTACCGCAGTTCGGTGTTTGAGCGCCTGGGCCGGGACAGTGCGCAGACCGACATCAGTTTTGCCTGTGCCACGGCACGCCGATTCAGCGGGCCAGCCTATTCCATCAGTTATTTTCTGCCACAGTCGGACGGTCTCGGGCTGGAGGTCATGGACATGTGTCTGCCGGTGCAGGTTGGCGGGCGGTTGGCAGGTTATCTGGTGGCCACTTATTCGCTGCCGGATGTGTTATCCGAGATGGTTGGCAAGCAATTGGCCGGCGGTCGTGGCCTGGCGCTCACCGAGGCCGACGGCACGCGGCTGGCCATGTTTGGAAACCCGGCACGCGGCAGCCGCACCTACATTGCCCAGCAACTGCTGGATTTGCCCGGCAACACCATGGTGCTGCGGCTGGAGAGCCGGCTGGGCACCCCGGCCCTGTTTCCCAACCTGCTGACGGCGCTGGTCACTGCGATGACGGTGGCGCTGGCGGCGGTGCTGGCGCTGCTGGGCCGCGACATGCGGCGCCGGCTCAAAGTCGAGCATGACCTGGCCGATGCGCTGGCGTTTCGCAAGGCGATGGAAGACTCGCTGGTGACGGGTATGCGGGCGCGGGATCTGCAGGGGCGGGTGACCTATGTCAATCCGGCGTTCTGCCAGATGGTGGGGCTGGACGCCAGCGAGTTGCTCAAGCCCGCTGCACTGCCGCCCTACTGGCCGCCGGAACAGGCCACCGAATACCAACAGCGCCAGTCACGGCGGCTGGAGATAGGCGCGAACTTGCCGCGTGAGGGGTTCGAATCGGTGTTCATGCGGCGCGACGGCTCGCGCTTTCCGGTGCTGATCATTGAGGCGCCGCTGATCAACGCTGTGGGCAAGCAGACCGGCTGGATGAGCGCGATTCTCGATGTCAGCGAACAACGCCGCATCGAGGAATTGTCGCGCGCCAGTCAGGACCGATTGCAGGCCACGGCCAGGCTCGCCACCGTGGGCGAGATGGCTTCGCTGCTCAGCCATGAGCTGAACCAGCCGTTGGCCGCTATTTCGAGTTATGCCACCGGTTCGCTCAATTTGCTGCAAAGCGCTGACGCCATCGCGCAGCCGCCCGGGCACAGCGCAGACCTGCAGCTGGCCATGCGCCGCATTGCCGAGCAGGCAGAACGTGCCGGCAAGGTGATCAAAAGCGTGCATGACTTTGTGCGCCGGCGCGATCAGGTACGTGAGCCGATTGCGCCGCGCGCCTTGCTCGACGCCGTGATGCCACTGGTCAGCCTGCAGGCACGCAAGCTTGCCGTGCGGGTGCAGATGGAGATCGACGACAACTGCGAGCCGGTGCTGTGCGACAGGACCATGGTCGAGCAGGTGTTGCTGAACCTGGCGCGTAACGGCATGCAGGCGATGCAACTGATGGACAAGGCGCGGCGCGGCGAAAAACTCCTTGTTCTGCGCGTACGTCCCGCCGCCTCCAATGCAGTGAGCCGTTGGGTGGAGTTTGCGGTGATTGACCACGGAGACGGGATTCCCGAGGAGGTCGCGCGCCAGCTCTTCACGCCATTTTTTACCACCAAGGCCGAAGGCATGGGCCTGGGCCTGAGTTTGTGCCGTACGGTCATCGAGCAACACGGCGGGTTTCTCGGGTTTGAGGCGGTGCAGCCGCACGGTACGATTTTCACATTCACATTGCCGGTGTCGGTAAGGTCCACAGACCAGCCGCCTGCGGCCCAGGAGATTTGATGGAACCGATCCAGAATGCCACGGTTTATATCGTTGATGACGATGCGAGTGTGCGCGATGCACTGGCCTGGCTGCTGCGCTCGCGGCGGCTGACCAGCGAGACCTTTGACAGCGCAGAAGCCTTCGATGCGCGTATCTCCGGGGCGTTCAGGGTGGAGTCGCCGTCCTGCGCACTGCTCGATGTGCGTATGGGCGGCATGAGTGGCCTGGTGATGTTCGAGAAGTTGATAAGCTGCGGCTTGCTGCCGACCTTGCCGGTTATTTTCCTGACCGGCCATGCCGACGTGCCTACGGCGGTGGATGCGGTCAAGCGCGGCGCTTTTGATTTTTGTGAAAAGCCCTTTTCCGACAACGCGCTGGTGGATCGCATCGAGCAGGCGCTGACCCAGTCGGCTTCGGCGCTGGCCCAGCGCAGCGAGCACACCGGCCTGCAGGCGCGCCTGGACGGCCTGACCGAGCGCGAGCGCGATGTGATGAAGCTGGTGGTAGAGGGCTTGCCGAACAAGCTGGTTGCCGATCAGCTCGATATCAGCGTCCGCACGGTGGAGGTTCACCGCGCCCGGGTATTTGACAAAATGCGGGTAAAGTCGGCGGTGGAACTGGCGAACCTGCTACGTAATTTGTAGCGTTATGGAGAATCGTCTGGTTTGGCAGGCGTGAAAGATTCAGCGCCGGGCTTGGTATCCGTTTTGAGCTCGCCGTTTTTCCGGCCCGAGAACATCGTCCACCACACAATGAAAACCAGTATGAGTAAAGCCGCCAGGGCTTCAAGCAAAAGTAAAAGCATGGCCGTATTTTGCCGTGCCGCGATGTTTGTCGGTGTGCTGGGCCTGGTGTCTTGCGCCGCACCGCGTTTGCCCCCCCCGCCAGCCGGGTCAGCACCTCTACCCTCCACCGCACCGTCCACCGCGTCCACCCGGCCGGCGTCCAGCGACAGCGGGGGTTTGCCGGGCGTGCTGCTTCAGGGTAAAAGTCGCTGGGTGCCTGTGTCGTGGGCGGATTTGCCAGGCTTTGAGAGCGATAGCCTTTTTGAGGCGTGGAACGCCTGGCTCAAAAGTTGTGAGCGGCCAGGGCCGGTGTTTGCGCCTTTGTGCACCGATGTGCGCCGTTTGAGCATCGCGTCGGCCCCCGAGCAACGCGCCTGGATGGTGTCGCGCCTGCAGCCCTACCGGGTGGAGTCGTTGCAGGGTGCGGCTGAAGGCTTGCTGACCAGCTATTACGAACCCGTGCTCAAGGCCAGCCGACAGGCTGCGCCTGGCTACGCGGTACCGCTGTACCAGCCGCCAGCCGGGCTGGCCAGTCGCAAACCGTGGTTCACCCGCCAGGAGATCGACACCCTGCCCGAGGCCATGGCCGCGCTGCGTGGCCGCGAGATCGCCTGGCTGGCCGACCCGATTGACGCGATGTCGCTGCACATCCAGGGCTCGGGCCGCCTGGCGATCAGCGAGGCCGACGGTGCCCAGCGCACGGTCAGGGTGGCTTTTGCCGGCTCCAATGAGCAGCCCTTTCGCAGCATCGTGCAGTGGCTGGCCGAGCAGGGGCAGGGGCGCATTAATGCGCCGTGGACAGAATCGACCAAGGCCTGGGCTGCGCAAAATCCGCAGCGGGTGCCGCAGCTGCTCTGGAGCAATCCGCGCTACATCTTCTTTCGCGAAGAAGCGCTTAGCGACCGGGATGCTGCCTATGGACCGCGCGGTGCGCAGGGGGTGCCTCTGACGCCGGGCCGCTCGATCGCGGTGGACCGGCAGAGTATTCCTTACGGCACGCCGGTCTGGCTCGCGTCGCGCGGGCCGGCGGCCGACCTGCAGAAACTGGTGATCGCGCAGGACACGGGGAGCGCCATTGTCGGGGCCGTGCGTGCCGACTATTTTGCCGGCACCGGCTTTGATGCCGGCCTGCTGGCCAGCCGCGTGAATCAGCCGCTGCGGCTGTGGGTGTTGTGGCCCCGGTGAGGGCGCTCGGTTCGCATCGTTGCCGTCCTGTTACCGACTGGATTGCTATTAAATCAGGAGCTAACTGCGCCCACCCCATAAGGGCTGAGGCCTTAAAACGCTGCTAAAAACACGCAAAGGGCCGCTTTGGATGCAGATGGACCCATCAACTCGCTGGGTTCTTGAGATGGCCCAGTGGCAACGCACTGCTTGCCTTGACTTCCCCGAGTGAAAAACTCGTGTGCATGTCTTTCACATTGGGCAGGTTTAGCAGGCTTTTCAACGCAAAACGCGAGAAGCTGTCCAGGTCGCGCGCCACCACCTGCAGCTCAAAGGTGCCAGTGCCACTGATGTAGTGACAGGCAATGATTTCCGGCAGCTTGCGGATGGCTTCTTCCATCGCGCCGGTCGCGTCGCCGGTGTTGCGGTCAGCGTCCAGCCGCACAAAAGCCAGCACACCCAGGCCGATCTTGTGCCGGTCTATCTCGGCCCGGTAACCTTTGATGAAGCCACTTTCCTCCAGCGCCCGCACGCGCCGCCAGCAGGGCGCGGCGCTCAGGCCGACACGGGTGCTGAGTTCGGCATTGCTGAGGCGCCCATCCGTTTGCAATTCATTCAGAATGGCGATATCAAACTTGTCGAGTGTTTCCATAATTGGCTATTATGAGCAAGAATCTTTCTTTTAGACAGAGAAACAAGGCATAAAAAGCAAAGACTTATCCGGTCATCGCGCCTACACTTTGGCAATATATAGAGGCGGCTCCCTATCCGGGCGACCAGCTTCTTTTCCCGCCCACAGGGCGGTTTCAGCCCCACGACTGGAGACAAGATGAACGCCCCCCTGCCTGAACACATCCGCAAGGCCCTCGAAACGGTGACCTTGGACGACAAATACTCGCTTGATTTTGGGCAGGCGTTTATGAGCGGAGTCCAGGCCCTCGTCAAGCTGCCCATGCTGCAGCGGCAGCGCGACGCCCTGCAGGGCAAAAACACCGCCGGATTTATCAGCGGCTACCGTGGCTCGCCGCTGGGCGGTTACGACCAGGCACTGTGGAAGGCGTCCAGCTATCTGAAGGCCCAGAACATCGTGTTTCAGCCCGGTGTCAATGAGGAACTGGCCGCTACGGCACTGTGGGGCACCCAGCAATTGGGCTTTTCGCCGCCCGGTACCAACAAATTTGATGGCGTGTTCGGCATCTGGTACGGCAAGGGGCCGGGCGTGGACCGATGCTCGGACGTGTTCAAACACGCCAACATGGCAGGCACCACCCCTTGGGGCGGCGTGATTGCGGTGGCTGGCGACGACCACGTGGCCAAAAGCTCGACCGCCGCGCACCAGAGCGACCACATTTTCAAGGCATGCGGCCTGCCGGTGTTTTTTCCGGCGAATGTGCAGGAGATCCTGGACCTGGGCGTGCACGCGTTTGCCATGAGCCGCTTCTCCGGCGTCTGGGCCGGCATGAAGACCATCCAGGAGATTGTCGAGTCCAGTGCCACCGCGATGATCGATCCGGAGCGCGTACAGATCAAACTTCCGACCGATTTCCAGATGCCACCCGGCGGTGTGCACATCCGCTGGCCGGACGCCGCGCTGGAGCAGGAGGCGCGTCTGTTCGACTACAAATGGTATGCCGCGCTGGCCTATATCCGCGCCAACCGGCTCAACTACAACGTGATCGAAGGCGCGAACGACCGCTTCGGCATCATCGCCAGTGGCAAGGCCTACAACGATACGCGCCAGGCCCTGATCGATCTGGGGCTGGACGACGCCACCTGCCGCCAGCTCGGCATCCGCCTGCACAAGGTCGGCGTGGTCTGGCCGCTGGAAGCGCAAGGCACACGCGAGTTCGCGACCGGCCTGCGTGAGATCCTGGTGGTCGAGGAGAAGCGTCAGGTCATCGAATACCAGCTCAAGGAAGAGCTCTACAACTGGCGGCCAGACGTGCGCCCCAACATCTACGGCAAGTTCAACGAGGTTGAGGGTGATTTCAGCGGTGGCGAATGGTCGATGCCGAACCCGGCTGCCAACACCTTGCTGCGGGCCAATGCCGACCTCTCACCTTCACTGATCGCCAAAGCGATCGCCCAGCGGGTGCGCAAACTGGGGCTGGACAGCGACATGACGGCGCGTATTGAAGCCCAGCTGGCGATCCTGGAAGCCAAGGAGCGTTCGCTGCAGGTGCTCGAAATCAAGGCGGACCGCCAACCCTGGTTCTGCTCGGGTTGCCCGCACAACACCAGCACCAAAGTCCCCGAAGGCTCGCGCGCCATGGCCGGTATCGGCTGCCACTTCATGGCGCTGTGGATGGACCGCAGCACCTCCGGCTTCACCCAGATGGGTGGTGAGGGAGTGCCCTGGGTCGGTCAGCAGCCTTTCACCACCGACCAGCATATTTTTGCCAACCTCGGTGACGGCACCTATTTCCACAGCGGTTCGCTGGCGGTGCGCCAGGCGATTGCCGCCGGTGTCAACATCACCTACAAGATCCTCTACAACGACGCGGTAGCCATGACAGGTGGCCAGCAGGTTGGCGAGCGCCCCGAAGGCCATTCGGTGGTGCAGATTGCCCAGTCCATGCGCGCCGAAGGCGCCGTAAAAATTGTGGTGGTGACCGACGAGCCGGAGAAATACGAGGGCGTAGCGCTGGTGGACGGCGTGGCCGTGCAGCATCGTGACGAACTCGATGCCATCCAGCGGCAATTCCGCGAGATCAGGGGTACGACGGTCATTATTTACGACCAGACCTGTGCGACTGAAAAACGCCGCCGCCGCAAGCGCGGCACCATGGTGGACCCTGCGCGCCGCGTGGTCATCAACGAGTTGGTCTGCGAAGGCTGCGGCGACTGCGGCGTGCAGTCCAACTGCCTGAGCGTGGAGCCGCTGGAAACCGAATTTGGCCGCAAACGCCAGATCAACCAGTCCACCTGCAACAAGGACATGTCCTGTCTCAAGGGCTTTTGCCCGAGTTTTGTGACGGTCGAAGGCGGCCAGCTCAAGAAAAAGGCCAAAGGCAAGGCAACTTCGCCCTTTGAGATGGGCGCACTGCCCGAGCCGCGCATTCCCGCCACCGAAAGCGTCGACGGCAAGGTCTGGGGCATTGTGGTGGCTGGCGTCGGCGGCACCGGTGTCATCACCATCGGCCAGCTGCTGGGCATGGCCGGCCATATCGAGGGCAAGGGCATCGTCACGCAGGACGCCGGCGGCCTGGCGCAAAAGGGCGGTGCGACCTGGAGCCACGTGCTCATCGGTGCGACGCAGGACGACATCCGCACCACCCGCGTCGGCATGGCAGGGGCCGACCTGATCATCGGCTGCGACCCTATCGTGGCCGCCGGCAAGGAGACCGTGCTGCGCATGCGCGAGGGCCGTACCCATGTGGCGCTCAACTCCTACAGCACGCCGACCGCCGCGTTTGTGCACAACGCCAACTGGCAGAACCCGGCCGATGCCTGCGCTGCGGAAATTGTCAAGGCGGTGGGCGTGGACAGTGTCGGCGCCTTCAATGCCGACGCGGCGTCCACCAAACTGATGGGCGACAGCATCTACACCAACCCCATGATGCTGGGTTACGCCTGGCAAAAAGGCTGGATCCCGCTGGAATACGCTTCGCTGATGCGCGCCATCGAACTCAACGCGGTGGCGGTGGATAACAACAAGACGGCTTTCGAATGGGGGCGCCGCGCCGCCCACGACCCTGCGTCGGTGGAGCGCTTGCTGGGCTCCGCGCAGGTGATCGCCATGCCAGCTCCGCGCCAGGGCTTGCCGGAACTGGTGGCGCGCCGCGTGGCCTTTCTCACGGATTACCAGAACGCGGCGTATGCAAAGCGCTACGAAACTTTCGTGGGCCGGGTGCAGCAGGCCGAGGCGGCCCTGGGCAAGACGCAGCTCACCCAGGCCGTGGCCCGCTATTTGTTCAAGTTGATGGCCTACAAGGACGAGTACGAGGTCGCCCGCCTGCACACCGACCGCGGCTTCCATGAGAAGCTGGGCGCGATGTTTGAGGGAGATTTCAAGCTCAACTACCATCTCGCGCCGCCCATGATTGCCAAAACCAACGACAAGGGCGAACTGCAAAAGCAGAAATTCGGTCCGTGGATGCTTGCGGCCTTCAGGGTGCTGGCCAGGCTCAAGGGTTTGCGGGGAACCGCATTGGACCCGTTTGGCCGGACCGAAGAGCGTCGCATGGAGCGTGCGCTGATCACGCAATACCAGGCCAGCATTGAGGAGTTATTGCAAACGCTGGACGCGGACAACCACGCGGCTGCGGTTGAAGTCGCCCGCATCCCCGAACTCATCAGGGGTTACGGCCACGTCAAGGCGCGCCATGTTGAGCAGGCGCAGCAGCAATGGTCTGAGGCGCTGACGGCCTTTCGGCAGCCGGTTTCTGCCGTGCAGCAGATCGCGGCATGAGTGACGGTTCTCCAGGCGCCATTTTCGTGTAAAACCGCTTTCGGAGTGCCTGCTCACATTGGTTGCATGGGCACAGATGGCGTGCCCGGGTCGGGAGTGTGCCAGTCCGTGGAACTGGCCAGCCCGCAGAGCCAGTGCCCGCATACAATCAAAGGCTCCGTGCCCCGGAACTGATAGGGGGTGCCCATTTCTTATTGTGGAGTCTGCCGTGTTTATTTCTACTGCGTTTGCCCAAACCGCCCCTGCCGCTGCCGCTGAAGGCGGCATGATGTCTTCGCTGACCAGCATGCTTCCGCTGGTGCTGATGTTTGTCGTGTTGTACTTTGTGATGATTCGCCCACAAATGAAAAAGCAGAAAGAGCACCGCGCGATGATTGATGCGCTCGCCAAGGGCGACGAAGTGGTGACCGCTGGTGGCCTGCTGGGCAAAGTGACCAAGATGGGCGACGCCTACCTGAGCCTTGAAGTCGCCACCGGAACCGAGGTGCAGTTGCAGCGCAGTGCCATTGTCCAGGTTTTGCCCAAGGGCAGCATCAAATAAGCAGGCACACAGGCGTTTTTTGCTGACCGGCGCAGGCCGGTATTTTCTTTCTCTCCTTCCCCCTTTCCCAGGAACAGCACGCTCATGAATCGTTACCCGGCCTGGAAGTACGCGGTCATCCTTGTCGCCCTCTTGGTCGCGGCTCTTTACACCTTGCCCAATCTTTTCGGCGAGTCGCCCGCAGTGCAGGTATCCAGCGCAAAGGCAAGTGTCAAGATTGATGCTGCAACAGCCGCCCGCATTGAGCAGACGCTCAAGGACGCGAATATCAAGGCGGAGCTGGTCAGCTTCGAAGGCAGCTCGGTGAAGGCGAGATTTGGTGACACCGACACCCAGCTCAAAGCCAAGGACGCCATCGAAAAGGTGTTGATCACTGATCCGGCTGCGCCTTCGTACATTGTGGCGCTCAACTTGCTGTCGCGCTCCCCGGCCTGGTTGACGGCACTGAATGCGCGTCCCATGTACCTTGGGCTTGATTTGCGCGGCGGCGTGCATTTCATGCTTCAGGTGGACATGCAGGCGGCTCTGACCAAAAAAGCAGAGTCGCTGGCAGGTGACCTCCGTCTGGCCCTGCGCGAGAAAAACGTGAGACACAGCGGCATCAGCCGGGCTGGACAGACCATCGAGATCAGGCTGCGCGATACGGCGACGCTGGAGGCCGCCAAAGGTGTTTTCCAGGATCAGTTTCCCGACTTGCTGCCCACTGAGTCGCCAGACGGTAGCGAGTTCAGGCTGGTTGCCCGTATCAAACCCGAGGCGGCGCGCCTGGTGCAGGAGCAGGCGCTCAAGCAGAACATGGTCACGCTGCACAACCGCATCAACGAGCTGGGCGTGGCCGAGCCGGTTATTCAGCAGCAGGGACTGGACCGCATTGTGGTGCAACTGCCCGGTGTGCAGGACACCGCCAAGGCCAAAGACATTCTGGGGCGTACCGCCACACTGGAGATGCGCCTCGTTGACGAAAGCGCCGAAGGCCGCGCCGCAGAAAGCGGCGCTGGCGCGGTACCGTTTGGTTCAGAGCGCTTTCTGGAGCGCGATGGCCGGGTCGTCATCGTCAAAAAGCAGGTCATTTTGACGGGCGAAAGCCTGACTGATGCCCAGCCCGGCTTTGACTCGCAGAACCAGCAGCCCAAGGTGGACCTCACGGTGGATGCCAAGGGTGGCCGCATCATGCGCGACACCAGTCGTGAAAATGTCAAGAAACGCATGGCCATCGTCCTATTTGAAAAGGGCAAGGGCGAAGTGCTGACCGCGCCTGTGATCCAGAGTGAGCTGGGTAACCGCTTCCAGATTTCCGGATCGATGAACGTCAACGAAGCCAACGATCTGGCCTTGCTGCTGCGCGCCGGCTCGCTGGCTGCGCCCATGGAGATCGTCGAAGAGCGCACCATAGGCCCCAGCCTGGGCGCAGAAAACATTTCCAAGGGTTTCCAGAGCGTTGCTTGGGGTTTCCTGGTGATCGTGGCTTTCATGGCGGTTTACTACATGTTGTTCGGCCTGTTTTCCGGTTTGGCGCTGGCCGTCAACCTGCTGCTGCTGGTGGCGGTGCTGTCCATGCTGCAGGCGACGCTGACCCTGCCCGGCATGGCGGCCATGGCCCTGGCGTTAGGCATGGCGATTGACTCCAACGTGCTGATCAATGAGCGCGTGCGGGAAGAGCTGCGTAACGGGGCGGCGCCACAGGCGGCCATTCACACCGGGTACGAGCGCGCGTGGGCGACCATCCTGGACTCGAACATCACCACCCTGATTGCCGGTCTGGCATTGCTGGCTTTTGGTTCCGGTCCGGTGCGAGGCTTTGCTGTTGTCCACGTGATCGGCATTTTGACCAGCATGTTCTCGGCGGTGTTTTTCTCGCGTGGGCTGGTCAATCTCTGGTACGGACGGCAGAAAAAACTCAAATCGGTGTCCATCGGCACTGTGTGGCGGCCAGCTGGCGCTTCAAGCTTGCCGACCAAGTCGGTCAAGTCCGCCCCCTCGACCAACCAGACCTAACAACGAATCGGGCGCCTCATGGAATTTTTCAAAATTCATAAAGACATACCGTTCATGCGGTATGCGCTGGTGTTCAACGCGATTTCACTTAGTACCTTTGTACTCGCGGTGTTTTTCCTGTTTTCACGCGGCTTGCATCTTTCCGTGGAGTTCACGGGCGGTACGGTGATGGAGGTGGGGTATTCACAACCTGCCGATGTCGAGAAAATTCGCGGTACGGTCGCTGGCCTGGGCTTTACCGACGTTCAGGTACAGAACTTTGGTACCGCGCGTGATGTGATGATCCGTCTGCCGGCCCAAAAAGGCGTGACCACCGCGCAGCAGAGCGACAAGGTCATGGCTGCGCTCAAAGCCGGGGACCCTCAGGTGGTGCTGCGGCGTACCGAGTTTGTGGGGCCCCAGGTCGGTGAAGAGCTGGCCCAGGATGGCCTGAAGGCGCTGGCCATGGTGGTGGTCGGCATCATGATCTACCTGGCATTTCGGTTCGAATGGAAGTATGCGGTTGCAGCCATCATTGCCAACTTGCATGACATCGTGATCATCCTCGGCTTTTTTGCCTATTTCCAGTGGGAATTCTCGCTTTCGGTTCTGGCCGCAGTGCTGGCTGTGCTGGGTTACTCGGTCAATGAGTCGGTGGTGATCTTTGACCGTATCCGCGAAAACTTCCGGCGTTACCGCAAAATGGACACGGTGCAGATCATCGACAACGCGATCACGTCCACCATCAGCCGGACCATCATCACGCACGGTTCGACCCAGATCATGGTGCTGTCCATGCTGCTGTTTGGCGGTCCGACGCTGTTCTACTTTGCTTTGGCGCTGACTATTGGTATCCTGTTTGGCATTTACTCTTCGGTATTTGTAGCCGCTGCCATTGCCATGTGGCTGGGAATCAAACGGGAAGACCTGATCAAGCCCGCCGGAAAAAAGGACGAGGATCCGAGCGATCCCAACGCCGGAGCGACGGTTTAGGCAGTACTCCAACAAGACTTCATACTCGTGGCCGCCAACACCAAAAGGGACATTTTGCTTGCCAGGCAGGCGCGTGAACGATTTGTGAGTCACGCATCGAGTGTTCTGCCCGAGCTGGCCGACAGCATCAAGGAAAAGCTGTCGGGACTGATGGACCAGAGCGGCAATGCGCGCGAGATGCAGGACCGCCGCGATGCCTGGATTTCCTTTCAAAGCAACCAGACCCTCTGGGTTCAGGCTACCGCAGCTGCCTGGAAAAAAGCCTTGACTCCCACCACCACCACCTCGGTGCGGCTGTCGCTGGACAGCGGCAAGTTCGAGCTCATGGGTAACGAGGTGATGGAAAACAGGATTCTTGCCTCGCGACTGGCTCTACGCCTGCTGGACAGCGCCAGTTGGGAGCTCAACGATCTGCGCTTGCGCGTGCAAAGTCTGGAAGGCGGGTCTGAGCTTGCCAAAGAGGATATTCTTCGCCCCGAAGTGCTGTCTCAAAACCTGGTGGAACAGTGGACGCTGACGCCCTTGTCGCGAGAGTCATGGCTGGTGGTGCAGGACCTGATCCAGCAGCACCTGATGACACATCTGCTCGAAGCCTATCGTGCAGCCAACGAGTTCCTGATCAAGGAAAACGTGATGGTGGAAATCGACCGTCGCTCCCTGGTCAAACGCACACCTTCTGCGGCGCCGGCTGAGCAGGCGGCTGCCTCGCGGCCAAGCGGCGCTTCGGTGAGCGACATGGCGCCGGCGGAGGGCGGTGGTGGCGGCGGAGGGGCGCAGCAGGGCTCCGGGAGTGCCTCCTACGGTGGGGGCTCTACAGCGAGCAACTTTGGAGGTCTCGGCTACGAGTCCGATGTCGGCGTCTCATCGGTGCCTTCCGCCTCCGGGTCCAGTGGGCGGGGTGCGGGTGGCGCGTCCGGCGCAGGCGGTTCGAGTGGCAGCGGCCGGAGTTCCGCAGGCGCAGCGGGCAAAGGGGGGCGTGCCGGGCCGGCAGGGCGCGGTGCAAGGCCTTCGGATACCGCGCAGGCGAGAAGCGATATTCTCGAAGAAACCCGGATGCAAACCGGCACTTCCCCTCTGGCGCGTGCGCGAATGCGGGCGCAAGGGGTGATGGGTCACCTCAAGCGTTTGCTGTCCGATCATGCGGTGGATTTTGATCACGCCCACGACAACCAGCCATCCCCTAAATTGGCGCAGGCCATGTCCCGGGTTCAGGCCGCGCGTGTCACTGCGGGCCCTGACGATGCCGCCTACGAAGGCACAATGGTTGATGCGGCGGATCATGTGTACGGCGCGGTGGAGGTGGCGCAGGCCGCAGGCACGCTGCGCCAGCGCAGCACCGAGCTCAAGCAGGCCGCCTCCACATCCAGTGAAAAAGCCACCATCGAAATCGTGGCCCTGATGTTTCAGAGCATTCTGGCCGAAGACCGCATTCCTCCCGCTGTCCGCGTCTGGTTTGCCCGCCTGCAGATGCCGGTGCTGCGCGTTGCGATTTCCGAACCGGAATTTTTTGGTTCCCTGCAGCATCCGGCCAGGCGCCTGATCGATCGCATGGGTTCCTGTGTGCTGGGCTTTGATGCCAATGTGTCGGGCGGCGCGCTGGAGGTGGAGATCAAACGTGTGGTGCAGGTGATCGAGCAATATCCTGAGACTGGCAGGCGCGTTTTTCAGCTGGTGTACGACGAATTCCAGAAATTCCTGTCCCGCTTCCTTTCCGAGCACGGCAGCGCGGCGCGCGTGGTGGGTGTGGCCCAGCAGCTAGAGCAAAAGGAAACGATGGCTATCCAGTACACCATCGAGATGCGCAGCATGCTCAATGACATCCCGGTACGGGAGGAAATTCGCGAGTTTCTCTTCAAGATCTGGGCCGAGGTGCTGGCCATTGCCGCCATGAAAAATGGTCCCCAGCACAAAGAAACGATCACCCTCAAGCAGGCCGCGGCCGATCTGGTGTGGGCGGCGAGCGCCAAACCCAACCGCAATGACCGGGCGAAGGTGATTGCTGACTTGCCCAAGTTGCTGCACTTGCTGCGTCTCGGCATGACCATGCTGGGCATGACGCAACCGGTGCAGGACCAGCATCTGAAAATCATCAGCGACACGCTGGCCGACGCCTTCATGTCCAAGACCGATTCGATCTCGCAGGAGCGCATCCAGGAGATGGCCAACCGGCTGGCCAACCTGGAGGACTACCTTTCCGATGAAGATGTGGGCGATCTGCCGCTGGACGGCGAGAACCTCGTCATGATGATTGGCATTGATGCTTCAGACATCGAGGTGATAGCCGATGGCGGCAGTCAGCCCAGCGAAGCCATGCGCTCCTGGGCCCAGGAGCTGCAATTGGGCGCCTGGTTCAGCCTGGACCACAACGGCAAAGTCAGCCAGGTCCAGTTTGCGTGGCGCAGCGAGCGCAAGCAGTTGCACCTGTTTGCTTCTACCGACGGCCGCAATTTCCTGATCCAGGCGCGTCGCCTGGCCGCCTACCTTCAGGCCGGGCTGCTGGTGCCAACCGAAGAGGAAGCACTCACCGTGCGCGCTACCCGCGATGCGCTGGCCAAACTCGATGCAAACCCGGAGCGCCTGCTAGGCTAACCATCAGAAGCGAAGCCTCTGGCGAGCGGCGGCCTGCAAGGTGCAGAGAGCTACACGAAGTGAGCGAACGTGGGGACTTTATCAATGAGCCACGCGAAATTCCGCATCGTCGCAGAGTTCGTCGAGCACAAGTGCATCGGGCTCTTCGCCAAAGCTCCAATACACCATCAGCACAATGATTTTGAGGTCATCAAGCGCCAGCGGGTCGCCCGGGGCGGCCATGGCGCGGTCGATGACAATCTCGCGCATGAGGGGGGGCAGCACACCGGAAGACTCAAGAAAACTCACAAAACCCAGTGCCTGCGCGCCCAGATGTTCCTGTTCGGCAACCGAATAGACACGCAGGCTGTCGGTGGACTGCGCCTGAAAGGACTGGGTGGGAGGCAGTGGCGTTGCATCTACCGTGCTGGCAGCTGGATCGCCGGCTTGCCGCGCCTGGGTGTTCTGGGCGGCAATATTCAGGCCGTTGAGCCAGACCAACGCTGCCTGAATTTCATCAGCTTCAAAGCCCACAGCCGTCAGTTTGCGGCTGAGTTGGTGTAACTCGGGGCAGGCATCGCCCTGCCAATAATTTTCGTAAACATACACCAGCACTTCGAACATGCATCCAATATAACGCAGTTCTGGGAGCCTGTCGGGCTTGGGGCGTCGAGAGCGAAAATCGGCCCGGGCAAGGACGGCTTTAGCCGGGTTTGCAGGCCTTTAGCCCAGCCATGGGACAAAAAGACGGGGATAAATAGACCGCTGCGGTCGATTTGCAGCCCAGGATTCCCACGTTCAACAGGCTCCCTGGGGCCGGGTTTTGAGTCAGGCCGCGGCAAGGCGCTGAAAAAGCCCCCCCTGAAGCCGGGCGACCGTGCCGGACATCTCAAGCGCCAGCAACTGCGCTTGAAGTTCTGCCGTGGGCAGCCCGGTACGCGCTTGCAGGGCGTCCAGACCGACCAATTCGAAGCCCATGGCGGCGAGTAGCGGGCCGTCGGGAGATGCCGGGTCGTCTCGCCCTTCAGCTGGGGAGAGTGTCGCGCGGCCTGGCAATTTCAGCTCTTCGAGCACGTCCTGCGCGGACTCCACCAGTTTGGCACCCTGCTTGATCAGCGCGTGGCAGCCGCGTGATTGGGGGGAGTGGATGGAGCCGGGAATGGCAAACACCTCTTTGCCCTGTTCTGCGGCCAGGCGGGCGGTGATCAACGAGCCCGATTGGAGCGCCGCCTCAACCACCAGGGTGCCTTGGGACAGGCCGGAGATGATGCGGTTGCGCTTGGGGAAATTGGCGCTCAGCGGCGGCGTGCCCAGGGGCAACTCGCTGATGATCAGGCCCTGCTGCGCAATCCGCTGCGCCAACGCCAGGTGCTGTTTGGGATAAACCCGGTCCAGCCCGGTGCCGACCACGGCAATGGTGGTCCCGCCACCGAGCAAGGCGCCGTCATGGGCCGCGCCGTCCACCCCCAGTGCCAGCCCTGACACCACGCAGATACCGGCTTCGCCCAACACCCTGGCGAACTGCCGGGCATTGTTTTCGCCTTGCGGCGTCGGGTTACGGCTTCCTACGATGGCCAGGCAGGGCGCCAGGTTATTTAAGGCAGCTAGCGCGCATGAGTCAAGGTCGCCAAGCATGTAGAGCATGGACGGCGGGTCTTCGATGTCCAGCAGCGCCGCGGGATAGGCTGCGTCGCCCAGAGTCACCACATGCCGGTTGTCGGCGGCTGCTAGCCAGTTCAGGGTGGTTTGCAGCTGTGCGGCCAGCAGCGGCGGCTCGGTGAGCAGTGCATCGGCAAGACGCGCGGTACCGACCTGGCTCAGTGTAGTGGCGCTTTGTTGAAAAATGGCCGGCGCCGAGCCGAAGGCCGCCAACAGCTGGCGGGCCCCGGCATTGCCAACGCCGGGCGTGAGGGACAGGCGTAACCAGGCGCCAAGTTCAGCGGCTTCCATGGGGCTGCGGTGCTCAGGCTTTGGAGATCACGTTCAGCAAGACGGGCAATTGCGGCGCGTGCCGGCGTTTCAGTTGGGGTTGACGAAGCGGTCGCCCACTTTCACACCTTCGGTGACTTCCAGAATGAGTGCATAGGACAGCTTCTCAAAGGTCCGGAAGACCATCATCAGGCCATTGCGCTCATTCGGCAGCCTCATCTGCGTCCGGGCGGAGTCGGTGCGGTCGGTCAGGCGTTCGCCGCTGCGCTGGATGGCCATCACATGCCCACGTTCCAGCCCGTCTCTGGCGCCCCGGTTGACCACCACTACCTGGTTGCCGGCTGCATACAGCACCGCGCTGCCGTAAATCGAGACAATCTGGCCTTCAATCTGTGTGGCGGGCGCGCGCGGCACATAACTCAGCAGTTCGCGCGGTGGCTCGGGTGCCAGCCGGTCGCCGACGCGCATTTCTTCCTTGGCGATCAGGATGTCCAGGGTTGCTGGCACCAACTCTGTCGAATCCTTGCCGTCCTTGTCTTTGACGGTGACCGTGGATTCACCGCGTACCAGATCGGCTTTGCCAAGAAATACGGCTTCATAACCAAGGATTTCGCCGGTAGTGGGGTCTTTCAGCGGGGTCGCGTTGCGAAACACCCGGTACGACACCGGCTCGCCACTGGCGTCGCTGAGCGGTTTGCCGCCCTCCTTGCTGCTGTAGGCGCCGCGCGCGTAGGCGCGGTCTCCGCGGCTCAGCAAAACCCGCCCTTCCTGGGCCGCCACAATACGTGGCGCCAAGGCAAAGGCCGCATCGTCCACGATCAGGGCCTCGGACAAAAAGGGCTCAATCGCCTGCGGCGACAAAGTGGGAATGGCGGCGTCGGCCAGTGACTCGTAGCGGGTACGCGGTGATACCCGCACCGTGCCGGGGGCGCCGCCGCCGGCCTGCTGGCGGGTGCGCAAAATGGCCCGCCCGCTGGATTTGTCCAGGTAAAGCTGCTGACCTGGGTAAATGCGGTGCGGATTGCGGATGTCTTCCAGATTCATGCCCCACAGTTCGGGCCAGCGCCAGGGTGTTTTCAGGAACACGCCGGATATGGCCCACAGCGTGTCCCCGCGCTTGATGGTGTACTCGTCGGGGGCGTTCGGCGCCAGATCGGCCAGGGGAACGCCCGTTTGGGCCACCTGGCTGGCGGTGGCTCTTTGTCCGGTGGTGATCGGAAAGTTCTGCGCTTGCAGGCTGGCCGATGTGGCCAGCAACGCTGCGGCTATTGAAATCTGACTGAATCGACCAAAAATAGTTTGCATCTTGAGGCCCTTGGGGCTTTCACGGCGTGGGACTGGAAGGTCCGTGGCCGTGCTTTTATCTTGATAAATCACTAGCGATTCTGTACTTAAGCCCTTGATTAGGCAACGAATATGCCATTTCGAAAGCGGGCGATCGCTGAAAACTTGCGAAAATTAGCGAAAATAGCGACATCTGATTGCACGCCACCATGACCTTACTGACTATTCTTCGCTACCCGGACCCCCGTCTGCATACCGTCGCCAAGCCTGTGGCAGCGGTGGATGCACGTATTCGTGCCATTGCCCGCGACATGCTGGAAACCATGTACGAAGCCCAGGGCATAGGCCTGGCGGCCAGCCAGGTCGACGTGCATGAGCGGCTGGTGGTGATTGATATCAGTGAAGGCCACGACCAACCCCTGGTGCTGATCAACCCGGAGATTGTCTGGGCCAGCCCCGAGACGCAGGTCAATGATGAGGGTTGCCTGTCGGTGCCGGGCGTTTACGACGGCGTGCAGCGTGCCAGTGCGGTCCGGGTGCAGGCGCTTGATCTGGACGGACAGCTGCGGACCCACAGCGCCGAAGGCTTGCTGGCGGTTTGCATCCAGCATGAGATGGACCACCTGATGGGCAAGGTGTTTGTCGAGTACCTGTCGCCGCTCAAGCGCAACCGCATCAAGACCAAGATGATCAAGCAAAAGAAAGACGAAGAACGCGACGCAGTTCGCTGAGTCTGTCTGCGGCATCGGCGAAAATACACCGATGCGCGTCATTTTTGCTGGTACCCCTGAATTCGCCCGTGTGGCTCTGGCGCAACTTCACGCCGCTGGTTTTGATATTCCCTTGGTGCTGACACAGCCGGACCGCCCGGCCGGCCGCGGCATGAAGCTGCAGGCCTCGGCCGTCAAGCAGTTCGCGCTGGAAAAAAACATACCTGTGGTTCAGCCGCGCAGTCTGCGGCTCGACGGCAAAACCCCGGAGGACGCGGCTGCCGCACAGGCTGCAATGCTGGCCGTGCGCGCCGACGCCATGGTGGTGGCAGCCTATGGCCTGATCCTGCCGCAATGGGTGCTGGGTCTGCCCAGACTGGGTTGTTTCAACATCCATGCGTCGCTGTTGCCACGTTGGCGCGGCGCGGCGCCGATTCACCGCGCCATCGAAGCGGGCGATACAGAGACCGGCATCACCGTGATGCAAATGGACGCAGGCCTCGACACCGGCGACATGCTGCTCGTCGGCAAGCTGGCCATCACGCCGGAGGACACCACCGGCTCACTGCACGACAGGTTGGCTGCCCTGGGCGGACGCCTGATGGTCGATGCGCTGGCGCTGGCGGCCAGCGGCGGCCTCAGGCCTGTCCGTCAGCCCGAGGCCGGGGTGACTTACGCCCACAAGATCGACAAGGCGGAGGGCGTGATTGACTGGTCCCAGACGGCCGAAACCATAGGCCGGCGTATCCGGGCCTTTGACCCGTTTCCTGGTACCCACTCGGTGTTGGGCGGCGAGACCATCAAGCTCTGGAGCTATGAAATTGATAGCTGCATGCGCCCGTCCAATGTGGGCTGCGGCACGATTTTGTCTGTAAATTCGGCGGGTGTGCAGGTGGCTTGCGGGCAGGGTGTGTTGCGCCTGACCGGGTTGCAGCGCATGGGTGGCAAGCGCCTGCCGGTGGCCGATTTTCTGCGTGGTTTTGCACTGGCGCCTGGCATGGTTTTTGGATCCGGGCGGGAGGTGACGCCATGAAAGAAGCCCTGTGGCGCCATCCGGAATTTCGGCGCGGCGTGCGCGACATGGCGCCTGTCGCGGCCGGCACCGCGGCCTGGGGCTTGATGACCGGCGTGGCCATGGTCAAGTCCGGCCTGAGTGTGTTTGAGGCGGTGCTGATGAGTGTCATCGTTTTCGCCGGCAGCTCGCAACTGGCGGCGGTGCCGCTGATTCTTGCGGGCGCGCCCATGTGGGTCATTCTGGCGACGGCCGCTTGTGTGAATTTGCGCTTTGTGGTGTTCAGCGCCCACCTGCGTCCGTACATGATGCACCAGCCCTTGTGGCGCCGCATGGCCGGCGGTTATTTCACCACCGACCTCAGTTATGTGATGTTCACCAACCGCCACCCGCACCCAGTGGCGCCGGACGACCTGAAGGCGCTGCGTGCGCAGGAAGCCAGCCTGGCTGGCAACTGCGCCGTTACCTGGGTGGCCTGGGTCGTGCCGAGCTTGCTGGGCATCGCGATGGCCAATGCCGTCCCCTTGCACTGGGGCCTGGGTTTTGCGGGCATCCTGGCGCTGCTGGGCATCACGCTGTCGCTGGCCAGCAGCCGGTTGCGCCTGGTGTCGGCCGGGGTGGCCGGTGCGGCTGCGGTGGCGGCGTTTGCCCTTCCGCTCAAACTCAACATCCTGGTGGGCATTGCGGCGGCTGTGGCGGTGTGCCTGGTGCTTGAAAAACCCGGTAAACCCGGTGCGGGCCTGGCCAAGGGCGGAGACGCGGCATGATGCAGACCGACAGCTGGACCGTGCTGACCATCTTCGGCCTGGCGATCGTCACGGTCCTCACACGTTCGTTTTTTTTCCTGTCCAGCAAACCGTGGACGCTGCCGGACTGGGCCCAGCGCGGTCTGCACTATGCGCCGATTGCCGCGCTGGCGGCGGTCATCTTGCCCGAGATCGTCATGACACAGGGGACGCTGATCAACACGTGGCAGGACGCGCGTGTGTTTGCGGCGCTGGCCGGTGGCGCCTGGTTTTTCTGGCGCGGGGGCGTGCTGGGCACGATCCTGGCCGGAATGGCGGTGTACCTGCCACTGCATATCGGACTTGGCTGGTGATGTGCCCGGCGCCGCTTTTACAATTGGTGCCGCTTGATTTCTTTCTTCGCCGTCGTTTTTCTTTTGTGAGCCTGCATGAACTTCATCCGTTTTTCCGATCTGTGTGCCCAGAACCTCGTCAAGGGGCGGCGCGTGTTCATACGTGCCGATCTGAACGTGCCGCAGGACGATGCCGGCCACATCACCGAAGACACCCGCATCCGGGCCTCCATTCCGTGTATCCAGATGGCACTCGACGCCGGCGCGGCGGTGATGGTGACCTCGCATTTGGGCCGGCCGACTGAAGGCGTATTCAAGCCCGAAGACTCGCTGGCGCCGGTGGCCAAACGCCTGGGTGAGTTGATGCAGCGTGAGGTCCCACTCAAATCCGGCTGGGTCGATGGCGTGGACGTGCAGCCCGGTGCGCTGGTGCTGCTGGAGAACTGCCGCATCAACAAGGGCGAAAAAAAGAACGATGAAACGCTGGCTCGCAAGATGGCCGCGCTTTGCGACATCTTTGTGCACGACGCCTTCGGCACCGCACACCGCGCCGAGGCCTCCACCTATGGCATTGCCCAGTTTGCAAAAACCGCCTGCGCCGGCCCTTTGCTCGCCGCCGAGATGGACGCGATTTCCAAAGCGCTGGCGAACCCTAAACGCCCGCTGGTCGCCATCGTGGCCGGCAGCAAGGTGTCGACCAAGCTCACCATCCTGAAGGCGCTGGCCGGCAAGGTCGACCAGCTGATCGTGGGCGGCGGCATTGCCAACACTTTCATGCTGGCCAATGGTCTGCCCATCGGCAAAAGCCTGGCCGAGCGTGAATTGCTTGAAGAAGCCCGGGCCGTCATGGCCGCCATGAAAGCGCGCGGCGCAGAGGTGCCGGTCCCGACCGATGTGGTGACGGCCAAGAGCTTCAGCGCCGACGCTGCAGCCAGCGTCAAGTCAGCGGCTGACGTAGCAGACGATGACCTGATACTGGACATCGGCCCGCAGACCGCACAAAAACTCGCACAGCAGCTCATGGCTGCAGGAACGATTGTCTGGAACGGACCAGTCGGTGTGTTCGAGTTTGCGGCCTTTGAGGGCGGTACCAAAACCATTGCGCAGGCCATTGCCGCCAGCAACGCCTTCAGCATCGCCGGCGGCGGGGACACACTGGCCGCGATCGCCAAATACGGCATTGAGAAAGACGTTGGTTATATCTCGACCGGCGGCGGCGCTTTTCTGGAAGTGCTGGAGGGTAAAACCCTGCCAGCGTTTGAAATTTTGCAGAAACGGGCCGCCGGGTGAGGATTGGTTTGACAAGCGATTTGCTATAAATCTTATAGCTGCTTACGCAAGTCCAATAAGGGCCAGAGGCCATTTCCTCCTGAAGTTTTGGCGCGCGTGGCGGTTTTACCCTTTGGGGACGCAGCGGGCTCAAGCAGCCCGAGTTCCGCGTGCTTGTACCCGCTCTGTAACCGGTGCGGCCGAAGTTCCGTGTGAGAATCGGCGACTTAACAGGAGACATCCATGCCACGCCGCGCCACCAAAATTGTTGCCACCCTCGGTCCTGCCTCCAGCGATCCGGCTCTGCTTGAAAAAATGATTCGCGCGGGCGTGAATGTGGTGAGGCTCAATTTCAGCCACGGCACCGCGCAGGACCACATCGACCGGGCTGGCCTGGTGCGTGAAGCCGCTCAGCGCGCCGGGCGCGAGGTGGCCATCATGGCTGACCTGCAGGGCCCCAAAATCCGTGTCGGCAAATTTGCCGAGGGCAAGGTGGAGCTTTTGCCGGGGGCCAGATTTGTACTCGATGCGTCCCGTACGGAGCTGGGCGACATCAAGGGCGTCGGGCTTGATTACAAGGAGTTGCCGCGCGACGTGAAGGTGGGCGATGTGCTGCTGCTCAATGACGGCCTGATTGTGCTGACCGTCGATCTGGTGCGCGGTGAAGAGGTGCACACCACCGTCAAGCTGGGCGGCGAGCTGTCCAACAACAAGGGCATCAACAAAAAGGGCGGCGGCCTGACCGCACCAGCCCTGACAGCCAAAGACATGGAAGACATCCGCACGGCCATGAGTTTTCAGGCCGACTATGTGGCGGTGAGTTTTCCGAAAAATGCCACGGACATGGAGATGGCGCGCCAGCTCTGCAACGTGGCCGCTGCGCCCTACAAACACAAGCCGGGCCTGATTGCCAAGATCGAGCGTGCCGAGGCCATTCCCAACCTGGAAGATATTTTGCGCGTCAGCGACGGCATCATGGTGGCGCGGGGCGACTTGGCGGTGGAAGTTGGCAACGCCGCCGTACCGGCCTTGCAAAAACGCATGATCAAGATGGCCAGGGCGCAGGACAAGGTGGTGATCACCGCCACACAAATGATGGAAAGCATGATTCTCAATCCGGTGCCAACCCGCGCCGAGGTCAGCGACGTTGCCAACGCCGTGCTCGACGGCACCGACGCGGTCATGCTGAGCGCGGAAACCGCTGCCGGCAAATACCCGCTGGAGACGATTGAAGAGATGGCCAACATCTGTCTGGAAGCCGAAAAAGCCGAATACGCCGCACTCGACGCCGACTTCAGCGGCAAGACCTTTGCCCGTATCGACCAGTCGATTGCCATGGGTGCGCTGTTCACCGCGCACCACCTGGGCGCCAAAGCCATTGTGGCGCTGACCGACAGCGGCTCGACCCCGCTGTGGATGAGTCGCCACGACATCCGCGTGCCGATTTACGCCCTCACACCGCGCCTGGCCACCCAACGCAAGATGGCGCTGTACCGCAATGTCAGACCGCTGCTGATGGACACCAGTGCTGACCGCGACACCGCCCTGGAGCAGGCCGAAGGCCATCTGTTGCGCCGTAACATTGTGCAAAGCGGCGACGTGTATGCCATCACCTGCGGCGAGCCCATGGGCGCGCCGGGCGGCACCAATATGCTCAAGATTTGCCGCGTGGCATAGCCCCCACGGTCGCTCTACTGGCGTGTAGCTTCCTGCACCTTGCTGGCCGCCGCTCGCCAGAGGTTTCGCTTCTGGCACCTGTCCAAACCTGCTCAAGCAGGTTCGGAGCCGCAGGCACCAGCCCCGAGGGGGCCACTGCGCCTGCGCCCCGGCTGGTTTGTCAAAGAACCCTGGGATTCTGAATCTGGTTGGGCATCCCCGTGCGTATCAGTGAGTCCATGACCCTGCCCAATCTGCCCTTGCCCAGACGCTCCCTTCTCGCCGTGCTGCCGGCGCTGCTCACTGCCTGTTCGGGCGTGGACTTGCTGAACGCGACGGTTTCTACCGACAGCTATCGCCTGACAAAAGGCCTGGCGTACGGCCCGCTGGATCGGCAGTTGCTCGATGTGTACCAGCCCCGCACTGAGGTAGACAAGCCGCCACTGGTGGTGTTTTTTTATGGTGGCAGCTGGTCGTCGGGCCAGCGTGCCGACTACCGCTTTGTCGGAGAAGCGCTGGCGTCCCGGGGCATTGTGGCGGTGCTGGCCGACTACCGCCTTAGCCCCGCCTTCCGTTACCCGGCTTTTGTGCAGGACAGCGCGCAGGCGGTTCGCTGGGCGCTGGCGCACGCGGCCGATTACGGTGCCGATCGGGGGCGTGTGTTTGTGATGGGCCACAGCGCAGGGGCCTACAACGCCGCCATGGTGGCACTGGATGCGCGATGGCTCGCAGCCGAAGGGCTGCAACCTGCGCAGCTGGCGGGCTGGGTTGGGCTGGCCGGCCCCTATGATTTTCTGCCTATCGGTGACCGTCAGACCCGGGTGGCCTTTGACTGGCCAGCCACACCTGCGGACAGCCAGCCGATGATGCATGCCTCGGCAGCGTCCCCGCCGGCGCTGCTGCTGGCACCCACGCAGGACAGCGTCGTCAACACGCAGCGCAGCACGGTGGCCCTGGCCCGCAAACTCAGGGACAGCGGCGTGCGGGTCGAGTCAGAGTTGTTTGACAGCGTGGGCCATGTCACGTTGGTGGCGGCGCTGGCGTCCGTGCTCAGAGGTCAAGCGCCGGTGCTGGATCGCGTGGCAGCCTTTGTGACGTCCAGCGTTCGATCTGGCTGAACACCCGGTCCAGGCTGGCGGCAGTGACCCAGCAGAACCAGGCGGTCCAGAAGGTGTGGCTCATGTAGTGGGCGCCGCGGACTTGCTGCGCCACGCCCAGCAGCAATCCGGCCATCATCGCGCCTGCCAGCCAACGCGTAGCCGTAGCCGGCAGGCGCTGGCGAAAGGCAAAAAACCCTCCCAGAAATGCAAAACCTGCCGATGCGTGACCGGCGGGAAAGCAGCCGCCATCGCCCCCATCCCGGATGCCCCAAGCCCAGTGCGAGACGTAACTCGCCATCCCGCCAAACTCCTGCAGGCTGGACGGGCAGCTGGTGCGGCTGTGCAGTTTGATGTTGGACACCACCAGCAGCGCCGCCAGCGTTGTCAACGCGAGCTGGGTACGCCGCAGTGCGGTCAGTTGGTTCAGTGCACCGACGGGCTTGACGATGGCCAGCAACAGACCCAGTTCCAGAAGCCATGGCAGCGGACGCAGGCCATCGTGCAACACGCCGCGCCAGAACCAGTGGTTCTCCAGGGCAAAACCCGTGGCCGAGCCGAACCAGCGCGCCATGCCCAGGTCCAGGCTGGAATGATCCCACGCCATGAGTAGAAACAGCCCGATCAGCGAGATGAAAAGCACAGGGGTGCGCGGGCTGGTGCCGGCTGGCTTGGGATTGGTCATGGTGGGCGTGGGCAGAAGAAGGGCCAACGTTAGTCCTCCTTGTCTTAACCCTGACTTAAGCGTGGGGGTGCGCAACCCGACGCAGAGAGCCACACGCGTAAAATGCCAAAAGTTACCGGTTAGTTACCGGTTCACCACCGAATCTGTTCAACCTTCCTGGGATATTTTCTTATGGCACTTGTTTCCATGCGCGAACTGCTGGACCATGCAGCGGTCAATGGCTATGGCATTCCGGCATTTAACGTCAATAACCTCGAACAGGTCCAGGCCGTGATGGAAGCCGCCAAAGAAACTGGCGCACCGGTCATTTTGCAGGCCAGCGCCGGGGCGCGAAAGTACGCCGGTGAGCCCTTCATCAAGCACCTGATTCAGGCGGCCCTTGAGATGTACCCGCATATTCCGCTGGTGATGCACCAGGACCACGGCCAGAACCCCGATGTCTGCCAGGGCGCGATCAACCTGGGTTTTTCGTCCGTGATGATGGATGGCTCGCTCGAAGGTGACGGCAAGACCATTGCCAGTTACGAGTACAACGTCGATGTGACCAGAAAAGTGGCGCAACTGGCGCACAAGGTCGGCGTCACGGTCGAGGGCGAGCTTGGCTGCCTCGGTTCGCTCGAAACCATGAAGGGCGACAAGGAAGACGGCCACGGCACCGACGCGACGATGACGCGTGAGCAATTGCTGACCGACCCCGAGCAGGCGGCAGACTTCGTCAAGCAGACCCAGATTGACGCGCTGGCGATTGCCATCGGCACCAGCCACGGCGCCTACAAGTTCACGCGCAAGCCCACTGGCGACATTCTGGCGATTGACCGCATCAAGGAAATCCACAAACGCATCCCCAGCACGCACCTGGTCATGCACGGCTCGTCCAGCGTGCCGCAGGAACTGCTGGCGATCATTCGCCAGTACGGCGGCAACATGAAGGAAACCTACGGCGTACCGGTCGAGGAAATCCAGGAAGCCATCAAACATGGCGTGCGCAAGATCAACATCGATACCGACATCCGCCTGGCCATGACGGCCGCGGTGCGCAAGTTCCTGGCCGAGAACCCCGAGAAGTTCGACGCCCGCGAATGGCTCAAGCCGGCGCGCGAAGCCGCCAAGGCGATCTGCAAGCAGCGGTACATAGAGTTCGGCTGTGAAGGCCAGGGCGCGAAAATCAAGGGCGACTCCCTGCAGGTCGTCGCTGCCCGCTACGCCAAAGGCGAGTTGGCCCAGGTGGTTCACTGACATCCCGATTGGCGATAATTCAGGGCCCGCAGGCAACTCGCCCTGAGTTGCGCGGGCCTTTTGATTTGCAAGCACCATGACTACAGTCCTGCACACCTCCGCCTTGACCTCCCTGCCGCTGCTGGCGCGGGGCAAGGTCCGTGACAACTACGCCGTCGGCAAGGACAGGCTGCTGATGGTCGCCAGTGACCGCCTGAGCGCCTTTGACGTGATCCTCGGCGAGCCGATCCCGGGCAAGGGCGCGCTGCTCACACAAATGGCGCTGTTCTGGTTCGACAAGCTGGGTCACATCTGCCCGAATCACCTGACCGGCGAGGCGCCCGAAAGTGTGGTCACGCCCGCCGAAGTACCGCAGGTCACCGGCCGCTCCATGCTGGTCAAGCGTTTGAAGCCGATCCCGGTCGAGGCCGTGGTGCGCGGTTACCTGGCCGGCAGCGGCTGGAAGGAATACAAGGACAGCCAGGCGGTGTGTGGCGTGTCGCTGCCGGCCGGCCTGAGAAACGCCTCGAAACTGCCCCGGCCGATTTTCACGCCAGCCGCCAAGGCGGCGGTCGGTGAACACGACGAAAACATCAGCTACGAGCAGGTGGTCAAGGTGGTGGGTCCGGAACTGGCCGCGCAAATCCGCGATATCAGCATCCGCATCTATGAAGAGGCAGCGGCCTTTGCACTGACCAAGGGCATCATCATTGCCGACACCAAATTCGAGTTCGGCCTGGACGAAAACGGCACGCTGACCCTGATGGACGAGGTGCTGACACCCGACTCCTCGCGTTACTGGCCTATCGAGGGTTACGAGGCGGCTTTTGCGCTGGGGGCCAACCCGCCCAGCTACGACAAGCAGTTTGTGCGTGACTGGCTGGAGCAGACCCTGGTCAACGGCAAGCACTGGGACAAAACCCCACCGGCACCGCGCGTGCCGCAGGACGTGGTCGATAAAACCGCCGCCAAGTACCAGGAAGCGCTGACGCGGCTGACGGCCTGAGCCAGCGACCCGCAGCTTGGTTTAAAATACTCCCAACCCAAGGAGCGTTGCAGCGAAACCCCGTTTCGTCAGGCTTGGGTGACAGCAGTGCCCACCGCCTGCCCTTGCAACGGCGCTCACCTTTGATTGTTAAGGTGAGTGAATGTCCGAAATCCAGGTTCCCCCCATGAAGTTGTCCGGCCTTGAGCCGGTCGCCATCGGCGCGGGCACGCTGTTCGTCAATATCGGCGAGCGTACCAATGTGACCGGCTCCAAGGCTTTTGCGCGCATGATCCTCAACGGCGAGTACGAGCAGGCACTGGTCGTGGCGCGCCAGCAGGTCGAAAACGGCGCGCAAATCATCGACATCAACATGGACGAGGCCATGCTGGACAGCCAGGCCGCCATGGTGCGTTTCCTGAACCTGATCGCCAGCGAACCCGACATCGCGCGTGTGCCCATCATGATCGACAGCTCCAAGTGGAGCGTGATCGAGGCCGGCCTGCGCTGCATCCAGGGCAAGGGCATCGTCAACTCGATCTCGATGAAGGAAGGCGGGGAGGAATTCAAGCGCCAGGCCCGGCTGGTGCGCCGCTACGGCGCCGCCGCCGTGGTGATGGCCTTCGACGAGAAAGGCCAGGCCGACACCTACGAGCGCAAGATCGAGATCTGCGAGCGGGCCTACCGCATCCTGGTTGACGAAGTCGGCTTTCCGCCGGAGGACATCATCTTCGATCCGAACATTTTTGCGGTTGCCACCGGCATCGAAGAGCATAACAACTACGCCATCGACTACATCGAGGCGACACGGACCATCCGCAAGGCATTGCCGCACGCCAAGATCAGCGGCGGTGTGTCGAATATTTCGTTCTCTTTCCGCGGCAACGACCCGATACGTGAGGCGATCCACACTGCCTTCCTGTTCCACGCCATCAAGGCGGGCATGACCATGGGCATCGTCAACGCCGGACAACTTGGGGTATACGCGGAGATTCCCAAGGATTTGCTGGAACGGGTCGAGGATGTGTTGTTCAACCGCCGGCCCGACAGCACCGA
>NZ_JAUXUP010000039.1 GCF_030680935.1 Polaromonas sp.
CCACCAGCTTGAAGTGTTTGCGGCTGAAGTCCAGGCCGCTCCACAACTCCAGCCTGCGCATCAGGTGGTACTTGTTTTCCTTGCGGGTAGGCCGGTAAGCCGGGTCTATGCGCAGCTCCTGCTCGGCACCGGTTTGCAGCCATGCCTGCACCGCCTGCGGGTGTGTGCCGGTGAAAGCCTCCAGCGCCCGTGCGTCGAACTGGCTGTACTGAATTTTCAGCGTGGTCGAGCTTGCCCAGTATTTGCTGACCTGATCCAGCTTTTTCTGCATGTCCTCGTTGCGCCGGATCCAGCCGTAGTGGTAGATGTGGGCGTTGGCCAGCGCCGCCTGCGGGTTGCGGGGTCGTTTGTGGTCGGTGGTCACCAGCCAGTACTGGCCGTCGGGCGCGTAGCTGCGGATGGTGTTTCTGATCAGGCGGCACTCGCGCCGGTACCAGCCGGGACTGACCGAGACCCACTGGGCAGAGCCGTAGAAGTGGTGGTAGTCAAACACCAGAGCTTCCACCGCTGGATTGCCATGGTGCTGCTCCACACTGGCGCGTATCGCGGCCAGGTCCTCCTCGTGCACCACCTCGTCGCCTTCCAGATAAAAAGCCCAATCGCCGGTGCAGGCGTACTGGGCGATCATTTTTTGCTGGGCATACACAAACCCCCGGTCGGCCATGCGTTCGTTCCAGAGGGTTTCAATCACGCGGATTTTGGGATCACCAATGGCCAGCACCCGCGCCAGCGTGTCATCGTTGCCACGGCCCACGGCCACCACAAACTCGTCGACCAGCGGCAGCAGCGAGCGGATAGAAGCCTCAAACGGAAAACCCAGTTCGACACCGTTGCGGATAAAGGTAAAACCACTGATGGAAATTGTCATGACAGTTGCGCTGTAACCGGTTTCTGCGAAAGATCTGCGTCGTACAGACCGAGCTTGTACAGGCGGGAGTAGGGGCCGTCGCGTGTGATCAGGCCGGCATGTGTGCCGGTCTCGACAATCCGGCCTGCGTCCATCACCACAATCCGGCTGGCATGCTGAACGGTGGACAGCCGGTGCGCAATCACCAGCGTGGTGCGGTCGCGCATCAGGCGCTGCAAGGCTTCCTGTACCGCACGCTCCGACTCGGTGTCCAGTGCCGAAGTGGCCTCGTCCAGAATGAGGATGGGCGCGTCCTTGTACAGCGCGCGGGCAATCGCCAGGCGCTGGCGCTGGCCCCCTGACAACTGGGTGGCGTTGTGGCCGGCCAACGTGTCTATGCCGCGCGGTAGCTCGGCCACAAAACGCTCCAGGTTGGCGGCCTTCAGGCAGGCCAGCACCTTGTCCCGGTCAATTTCCAGGCCCAGTGCCACATTGGCGGCCACCGTGTCATTGAGCATCACCACATGTTGGCTGACCAGTGCAAACTGGTTGCGCAGCGAGTCGAGCTGCCAGTCACGCAGTTCGTGGCCATCGAGCGCAATCAAGCCGCCACTGGGTTCAATGAAACGTGGCAGGAGGTTGACCAGGGTGGTTTTGCCGGCACCCGATGCGCCGACCAGTGCTACCGTTTCCCCAGGCGCAATCTGCAGCGTGAGAGAGTCAACGGCAGGTGCGCCGTCTTCGCTGAAGGTCACACGTACGTTCTCAAACCGGATATCGCCGCTGGCCCGCACTTTGGAGAAATCACCGCCGGGCTCGTCTGGCGTTTTTTCCATCAGGTCCAGGCCGCGTTCCAGTGCCGCCAGCCCGCGTGTGATCGGGCTGGCAACCTCTGACAGATGTTTGATGGGCGCCACCAGCATCAGCATGGCGGTGACAAAGGCCACGAAAGAGCCGACCGAGGTATCGTCGCTGGCGCTTTGCAGCAAGGCGACCGATATCACCGCGGACAAGGCCGCAGCCGCCAGCATTTGTGTGGCGGGTGTCATGGCGGCCGATGCGGCAATTGACTTCATCGACAGCCTGCGCAGTGCATCGCTGAGCTGGGCAAAGCGCAAGGCCTGCCCCTCCTGCGCGCCATGCAGCCGGACATCGCGGTGCGCCAGCACGTTTTCTTCCACTACGTAAGCCAGTGAGTCGGTGGCAGCCTGACTGGCCTTGGTCAGGCGGTACAGGCGGCTGGACAGCACCCGCATCACCCAGGCAATGGCAGGTATGAGCAGCGTGACGATGAGCGTGAGGCGCCAATTCAGATACAGCAGGTAACTCGACAGCGCCAGCAAGGTCAGGGTATCGCGGGTCAAGCCCATGACCGAAGTGACCAGCATGGAGGAGCCGTTTTGCACCTCGTACACCACGGTATTGGCCAGCGTGCTGGCGGACTGGCTGGAAAACAGGTCCAGCCGCGCGGTCAGCAGCTTTTTGAACATGGCTCGTCGCAGTTCCAGCAAGCCAAGATTGGTGACCTTGGCCAATGCAATTTGTGCCAGAAAACCGGCAAAGCCGCGCACTCCGAACAGCAGCATCAGCGACACCGGCACCACCCAGATATCAATGCCGCCCTTGCGGAAACCCTTGTCCAGCAAGGGCTGCAGCAGGGCTGGTATCAAGGGCTCGGTGGCCGACGCGACCACGGTGGCGCCAATGGCAACGGCCCAGGCGCTGGGGGATCGGCTGAAATAGGGCCAGATACGGCGCAGGCGTTGGCCTATGGGCGCCGGCGAAATATTTTCGCCAGCCGGCGTGCCGGTGCTCGTCAAGCGGCAGACCCTGACAGAGCCGCCGGGGCGCGGGTAAAACAGGCTGATAAAGCTGACATCGAAGTTGGCATGGAATCCGCCGGAGGCCCGGTAGAGTAAGCAAGCCTGCATTATCGTGGAACAATTGGCGGCCAATTCCTACAAACCAGCCTGGGTCCGGCTCCCACAATGGGACGTGATCACCAATGTGGCTCCGGGCTCAACCACAGCACCCCACCCATGAGCCTGTCCGTCATCATCATCACCAAAAACGAAGAGGCCAATTTGCAGGCATGTCTGGAGTCCGTCAGTTTCGCCAACCAGTGGGTTGTGGTTGACAGCGGCAGCAGCGACAACACGCGCGAAATTGCCACGGCGTTCGGCGCAGAAGTGACCCAGACCCAGACTTGGCCAGGTTTCGGCGCACAAAAAAATCTCGCCCTGAGTCTGGCCACTGGTGAGTGGGTGCTGTCGATAGACGCCGACGAACGTGTCACGCCCGAGCTGGCCGTTGAGATCCTGCAAGCCATTGCTGATCGCGGTACAGATGCGCTGGAGATCCCTCGCCTGACACAGTTCTGCGGGCAGTGGATTCACCACTGCGGCTGGAACCCTGACTTTGTGCTGCGACTGTTTCGGCGCGGGCAGGCGAGGTTCAGCGACGACCTGGTGCACGAGCGCGTGCTTTTGAGTTCGGGTGCGCGTGCGCGCCTGAAGGGACGCCTGCTGCACTACAGCTACCCGACCCCCGCACACTACTGGCGAAAACTGGAGCAATACAGCATGGCCTGGGCCCAACAAGCCCACGCGCGCGGCAAGCCCAGCTCCATGCCACGGGCGGTAATATCGGGGCTGATCGCGTTCATCAAAAGTTATTTTTTCCGGCTTGGTTTTCTCGATGGCAGCATGGGCTTTGCCGTGTGCGCCATGCAGGCCCAGGCCGCCTTTGGCAAATACTTCACTCTTTACTGCCTGAATCAGCAACATGTATCCAAAAAATCCTGACCTTTATTTGTGGACCCGACTGCCGTCGAGGCGACGCGGCTTTCTTGCTGGCATGTCAGGGGGTGTGGGCGCCCTGGCAGCGCTGCCCGCCTGGTCCCAATTCCGGGTCGAGGTGTCGGGCGTGGGCTTGACCCAGTTGCCCATCGCCATTGCCCCCTTTCGGGGAGACCCGCAATCGCTACAAAAAATCGCTGCGATTGTGCAGGCCGATCTGGAGCGCAGCGGCCAGTTTCGCGCGGTCGATGCCAGCGGTAACACCCTCGATGAAAGTGCCAGACCCGATCTCTCCCTTTGGCGCCAACGCGCTGCCGACTCCTTGCTGACCGGGAGCGTGACGCGGCTGGCCGACGGCCGCTTTGACGTACGCTGCCGTCTGTGGGATGTAGTGCGTGGCGCCGACCTGGGGGGGCAGAGTTACGTGGTGCCCCCGGGGGATTTGCGTTTGTCGGCGCATCGCATCGCGGATTTTGTGTACGAAAAACTGACCGGCGAGAAGGGCGTTTTTTCCACCCGGATTGCCTACGTCACCAAGGCAGGTCAGCGGTTTAACCTGTGGGTGGCCGACTCTGACGGCGAGGGGGCGCAGTCCGCGCTAACCAGTCCCGAGCCCATCATTTCCCCGGCATGGTCACCCAACGGTGCCCAACTGGCCTATGTGTCTTTCGAATCGCGCAAGCCGGTGATTTATGCCCACGATGTGGCCTCCGGCAAGCGCAGGCTGCTGGCCAATTTTCGCGGTTCCAACAGCGCACCGGCCTGGGCACCCGACGGCAACCAGCTGATCGCCACCTTGAGTCGTGACGGCGGCTCGCAGCTGTATGCGATTTCCGCAGCCGGAGGTGAGCCGCGCCGCTTGACCCAGTCCTCCAGCATAGACACCGAGCCGGCCTATTCGCCGGATGGGCGATCGGTTTACTTTGTCAGCGACCGGGGCGGATCGCCGCAGATCTATCGCATGAGCGCCAGCGGCGGAAATGTGGAGCGCGTGACCTTTACCGGGAGTTACAACATATCGCCTGCCGTCAGCCCTGATGGGCGCTGGCTCGCCTATATTTCACGCATAGGTGGCGCTTTCAAGCTGCATCTGATGGAGCTGGCCAAGGGAACTGCGGTGGCCATCACCGACACCAACGCCGACGAAAGTCCGAGTTTTGCGCCCAACAGCCGGCTGATTGTTTATGCCACCCAGCAGCAGGGCAAGGAAGCACTGCTCACCACCACGCTGGACGGCAAGATCAAAGCCCGTCTGACAGGCGCCATCGGCGACATCCGCGAACCTGACTGGGGACCTTTCCAGAGGTAGCCCATGCACATCTGGCTCCATCCTTTTATTTTCTTTGAAGAAAGAGTTCCTCATGAAACGCATCCTCCTTTCCCTCGCCAGTACCCTTGTCCTCAGCGTCGCCGTGGTTGGTTGCAGCTCGGGCGTCAAACTCAATGAGACCCCTGTCGAAAACAGGACGGCCACCGCTGTCACACCAGCGGGCGGAGGCGATTCGACCGGCGTAGCTGCGCGCGACGTGGCACCCGTGCTGATTGGCGCTACCGACCCTTCCCTGGCTGGGCCGGCCGGCGCCGCCAAGGTGATCTACTTCGATTACGACAGCTTCGTCATCAGGCCAGAAGCGCAGGGTACGGTCGAAGCCCATGCCCGTTTTTTGAGTTCCAACAAAACCAGAAAACTGGTCATTGAGGGCAGTACCGACGAACGTGGGGGGCGCGAGTACAACCTGGCGCTCGGTCAAAAGCGTGCAGAGGCCGTGCGCCGTGCGCTGGCGCTTCTGGGTGCCGCCGACAGCCAGATCGAAGCCGTGAGTTTTGGCGAGGAGAAGCCTGCGGTGTCGGGCTCCGACGAGGATGCGTTCGCCAAGAACCGCCGCGCCGAGTTCAACTACCGCTAAGCCGGAGCATTGATCTTGAAGACCTTACGGAGCACCTTTGGCGCAGTTGCCTGCGCGCTGGCATGTACCGTGTCGCCGCTTGCCCACGCCGGCCTGTTCGAGGATGACGAGGCCCGCAAGGCCATTCTGGATATGCGCCAGCGGCTGGACGCCTCGCAGCTTCGCCTGACGGAAGAACTGCGCAAATCCAATGAAGACAATGCGCAGCTACGCCGCAGCATGCTGGACTTGTCCGGTCAGATCGAGATGTTGCGCGGTGAACTGGCCAGAATGCGCGGCCAGGGTGAGCAGTACGCGCGCGAGCTCGCTGAGGTCCAGCGGACGCAGAAGGATCTGTCGCAAGGCGTGGACGCCCGGCTAAGCAAGTTCGAGCCCTCCAAAATTACGGTGGACGGCAGGGAGTTTGTGGCCGATCCGGCAGAAAAGCAGGAGTTTGACGCCGCGCTGGCGGTGCTGCGCAAGGGTGAATTTGGACCCGCGCAAACGGCGTTCCTCAATTTTTTGAAGCGTTATCCGCAGAGCGGCTACAAGGCTCCAGCCCTGTTCTGGCTTGGCAATGCGCAGTACGCTTTGCGCAATTACAAAGACGCAATCACCAATTTTCGTTTGCTGGTGGCCACCGACTCAGAGCACGTGCGCGCGCCTGAGGCGGTTCTGGCGATTGCCAATTGTCAGGTCGAGCTCAAGGACACCAGGGGCGCCCGCAAGACCCTGGAAGACCTGATCAAGGCCTACCCCCAGTCGGAAGCCTCGTTGGTGGCCAAGGACCGCCTGACGAAGCTGAAATAGAGCCCCAACGCTTGTCGCTTCGCGTGCCTTCGGCGGTCGTGGCGCCTTGCACGACGAAGAGGGGCGCCGCGATGGGAAGGCAGTTGTGGCGCATCGCCGATAGACAGCCCCTAAAATCGGTGGATGGACATTACCCAGCTCAATACGCTTACCACCCAGGTTCTCTGGGCGGCCTTCATTCTTGCCGCACTGTTTGGCGCGATTGCACAACGCACGCACTTCTGCACCATGGGCGCCGTCAGCGACATCCTGAACATGGGCGACTGGACGCGCATGCGCATGTGGGGCATGGCCATCGGTGTCGCCATGATTGGTTTTTACGGCATGGCTGCGGCCGGGCTGATTGACCCGTCCAAAACCCTGTATGCCTCAAACCGGTTTATCTGGCTGTCGGCGCTTGTGGGTGGCGGAATGTTCGGCTTTGGCATGGTGCTGGCATCGGGCTGCGGCAGCAAGACATTGGTGCGCATAGGTGGCGGTAGTCTCAAGTCACTGGTGGTTTTCGTGGTGATGGGTGTGGCGGCGTTTGCAACCCTTAAGGGCATCACGGCTGTGCTGCGTGTCGCCACGGTGGACCGTGTTGCGATTGATTTCTCCAGTAACGCTGCTCTGTCCAACTGGGCCGCCGCGGTGTCTGGCTGGTCGCCGGCGGTGGCGGGACTGGTCATCGCTCTGGTGCTAGGTGGGGGATTGATTGTCTGGGCCCTGGCAGGCCCGGATTTCCGCCGCCCGGACAATCTGCTCGCAGGTTTGGGTATTGGCGCCGTGATTGCCGGGATGTGGTGGGTCAGCGGCCACCTGGGTTATGTGGCCGAGCACCCCGATACCTTGCAGGAGGCTTTCCTCGCCACCAATTCCGGTCGCATGGAAGCGTTGAGTTTTGTCTCGCCCGTGGCCTATACAGTGGACTGGTTCATGTTTTTCAGTGACAAGGCCAAGCTCTTGACCATTGGCATCGTGTCTGTGTTTGGTGTGGTTGTTGGCTCGGCGCTTTATGCGCTGCTGTCACGCAGCTTCCGCTGGGAAGGTTTCCGTGATGCCGAAGACACCGGCAACCATCTCGTGGGTGCTGTCCTGATGGGCGTAGGCGGCGTCGCAGCCATGGGTTGCACCGTCGGGCAAGGCCTGTCCGGTATTTCGACGCTGAGCGCCACCAGCTTTGTCGCGGTGGCAGCGATTGTGGCCGGCTGCGTGGCCGGTGTGCGTTATCAGGTGTGGCGCCTTGAGCGCAGTGTCTAGTGGATGCTGATCTGGAGCGCCGCTTCGGCGGGCTGGCGCGCCTTTACGGCGCAGTGGGCGCACAAAAAATTCGCGCATCGCACGTGGTGGTGGTGGGCCTGGGCGGGGTCGGCTCCTGGGCTGCTGAAGCCCTGGCGCGCAGTGGCGTGGCGCGGCTGACGCTGATTGACCTGGACCACATCGCGGAGTCGAACATCAACCGGCAGATCCACGCGCTCGACACCACTGTGGGCCAGGCCAAGGTGCTGGCCATGCAGGAGCGTATCGCCCACATCCACCCTGGTTGCGAAGTCTGTTGTGTGGAAGAGTTTGTGGATGCGACCAACTGGCCGGCGCTGGCCGGATTGACAGTTGGTGCCGAAATTTCAGTGATCGACGCCTGTGACCAGGTCAAGGCGAAAGCCGCGTTGGCCGCCTGGGCTATCCAGAACAAAATCAACTTCATCAGCGTAGGCGCTGCAGGCGGCAAACGGCACGCGCACAAGGTTGATATTGAAGACCTGTCATTGGTCACGCACGATCCCCTGCTGGCGCAATTGCGCTACCGCCTGCGTAAAGAGCAGGGCGCTGCACGCACCGGAAAAATCGGCGTTGCCTGCGTATTCAGCCGCGAGGCCGTCATGCAGCCAGTGGCGTTGGCGGAATGCGAGGTCCCGGATGGTGCACAAGTCGACGGTAGCCTCAATTGTCACGGCTATGGATCGGTCGTCAGCGTGACGGCCACCTTTGGTCAGTGTGCAGCGGGGTGGACCTTGTGCAAAATTGCAGAGTGAGTTTGCAAAGCACCAAAAAATGACGCTATAATTCAAGGCTTTGCTGCACACGATGCAGCAAGAACCGGACTCATCCAACGATGAGTCTCGGGGCCTTAGCTCAGTTGGTAGAGCAGCGGACTTTTAATCCGTTTGTCGTGGGTTCGACCCCCGCAGGCCCCACCAATAAAATCAATGGCTTAGCCGCAAGGCTAGGCCATTTTCTTTTTTCGGATCTGAGAAAAACATGTCCAAGTTGACCATGTTTTATCGCGGGCCCGCTGGATCCGGTTTGCAGCGAAATCCAGATGTTCCGTCGCGTATTTCGCATCGGCCTACCATCAGTCTTGCCTTCCAGTCCTCAGGTCCTTGATCGCATCGCAAGACGTTCCTGCCTGACGTGTTTCGAAGGCCAGGTTGGCGCAAATCGTGAAACCGAAAATCCTCAATGCCAGCGGCCTTAAATGAGCTTGTACTACGAAGCCGTGCTGTTTGTCGCTCTTTGAATCGGCGCACTCCTTAAGGTAAGAAAAGTTGCGGGTTCTTTCCTCGCTGCTGTTCCAATACTTTCATCACAGCTTGATGGGGTTCTGCTGGGGTCAGTGCGGTCATTGAAGTTGGGGCAGCGACGCACCTGCGCCGCAAAGGGGCGCGCACGGCTGGGGAACGTGCCAGCGTTTGTCGCGAACGGGGCGTCAGTCCAGTGAAAGCCTGTTATTTATAATTATAAATTCAATTCATTCATGCTAAATATTGAAACTTCACAATCTCGCCCGATGCCATACGCTGCAAAGGTTGCGGCTCTGTATTGGGGACGGGCTGCGACTGAGCGCGCGCCCTGGTGAAGATACATGCAGCAAAAAAAGCAAACCGGAGACACCCGATGACAAGCTACGCCGACTTCTACCGCCAATCCATTGAAGAGCCTGACGTCTTCTGGACCGAGCAGGCCAAACTGATTGACTGGCAGCAGCCTTTCACGCGGGTGTGCAACAACGGCAAACCGCCGTTTGTGCACTGGTTTGAAGGGGGTACCACCAACCTGTGCCACAACGCGGTGGACCGGCACCTGAAGGACAGGGCTGATCAGGCGGCCCTGATTTATGTCTCGACCGAAACCGGTATCGAGAAGACCTACAGCTTTGCCGAGCTACACGCAGAGGTTCAGCGCATGGCGGGCAGCCTACAGGCGCTGGGCGTGCAAAAGGGAGACCGGGTGCTGATCTACATGCCCATGATTGCCGAAGCGGCGTTTGCCATGCTGGCCTGCGCACGTATTGGCGCCATTCATTGCGTGGTGTTTGGCGGCTTTGCCAGCGGTTCGCTGGCCTCACGCATTGAAGACGCCACACCCAGGGTGATTGTCAGTGCCGACGCGGGCTCGCGCGGCGGCAAGATCGTCCCTTACAAACCGCTGCTGGATGAGGCGATCCGCCTGTCCAGCCACAAACCCGAGTCGGTGCTGCTGGCCGATCGCGGCCTGTCGCCTATGCAGCTGGTGGCAGGCCGTGACCACCTGTGGTCAGACCTGCGCGCGCAACACCTGGATGCGAAAGTGCCTTGTGAGTGGCTGCAATCCACCGACATCAGCTACACGATTTACACCAGCGGCACCACCGGCAAGCCCAAGGGTGTGCAGCGCGATACCGGCGGTTATGCGGTGGCGCTGGCCGCCAGCATGAAACACATCTTTGACGGCCGTGCCGGCGAGACCTACTTTTCTACCAGCGACATTGGCTGGGTGGTAGGCCACAGCTACATCATTTACGGCCCGCTGATTGCCGGCATGGCAACCCTGATGTACGAGGGCCTGCCGACCCAAGGCCTGGACAAGCAGCCCGACGGCGGCATCTGGTGGCGCCTGGTCGAAAAGTACAAGGTCACCGCCATGTTCAGCGCGCCCACGGCGGTGCGCGTGCTGAAAAAACAGGACCCGACGCTGTTGAAAAAATACGACCTGTCCAGCCTGCGGGCGCTGTTCCTGGCCGGCGAACCGCTGGACGAACCGACGGCGCGCTGGATCAGCGAGGGTTTGAATGTGCCGATCATTGACAACTACTGGCAGACTGAAAGCGGCTGGCCGATTTTGACGATTGCCAACGGGGTCGAGAAAAAAGCCAGCAAGTTCGGCAGCCCTGGCATACCTATGTACGGCTACAGGATCAAGCTGGTGCACGAGTCCACCGGGGAAGAGCTGACCCAGCCGAATGAAAAAGGCGTGGTGGTGCTGGAGGGGCCTACACCCCCGGGTTTCATGCAAACAATCTGGAAAGACGACGCGCGTTTTGTCAACACCTACTGGAAAAGTGTGCCCGGCAGGATGGTGTACAGCACGTTTGACTGGGGCATTCGCGACGAAGACGGTTATTACTTCATCCTGGGCCGCACCGACGACGTGATCAATGTGGCCGGGCACCGGCTGGGCACACGCGAGATTGAGGAGAGTATTTCAGGGCATGCGGGCGTGGCTGAGGTGGCGGTGGTAGGTGTGGCCGATGCGCTCAAGGGCCAGGTGGCCATGGCTTTTGTGGTGCCCAAAGACGGCAGCGTGCTGGCCGACAGCGCCGACGCGCTCAAGCTCGAAGGCGAGATCATGAAACGCGTAGACCAGGACCTGGGGGCCTTGGCGCGGCCCGCCAGGGTGCGTTTTGTGTCGGTGCTGCCCAAAACCCGCAGCGGCAAACTCCTGCGCCGCGCAATTCAGGCCGTGTGTGAGGGCCGCGATGCCGGCGATTTGACGACGCTGGATGATCCGGCGGCTTTGCAGCAGATCAGGGAGCTGATGACCGCCTGATATGATTGATTAGTTTAAATTGGCATCCAGCCCTTGCTGCATATGGGCAAGCAGCTATAAAATGTATAGCGACGTGAAGGTTTGAGGCGCTTTCTGATCAGTCGGGGTCAAGCTCCAGCCGGCAAGGTGGCAACCCAGCGCGGGCACGGTCAACCATGGCGGTCCAAGCTGCCTCGCAATCGCTCAGTCGCGCCTGCAGGTCAAACAGGGGCGCAGTGTTTTGCGCAGCTTGCAGCTGCGCGCGCAGGGCGGTCAGTCGCGGCGGATCGCGCAGGAGCGCCAGCGCAGTGGCCAGATAGCTGGCCCTGTCGTGGGTCACTCCTTCGGACAGACCGGCCGCATGCAACATGCTGACGCCCAGTCGCATGGCACCATGCTGGCCAGCGCAACTGACGGCTGGCAGCCCGCTGTGAAGCGCTTGCGCGAGGTAGCGGCCGCCGCATATTCGCAATGGGTCCAGAAACAAATCGGCAAGCGGCAGCAGCGCACTGGAGGGGTGGGCCGATTGCGCGCTGACAAAAACCAGGCGAGCAGGGTCCACGCCCTGCAACTGCGCCGCCGCCTGGAGGTGTTGCCGGGTTGCCGCTGCAAAGGCGGGCAGCCACAAGACCGCGTCAGGCTGGTCCAGCAGCAACTGCAGCCACAGATCCAGGGTGTCTGGGTCTATGTGCAGGGCGGGCACAAAGGCACACAGAACGGGTGCGCTGTCAGGAAGACCCAGGCCCCGACGGTGCAATACCGGCCCTGGCAAAGCTCGGATGAAACCGTCCATCCAGCAGGTGTAGGGCGGCCGCACCAGCGCACTGGAGGTGCTGCCTGGCTGCGCACCAGCATGAATGATCCGGTCGGACAGCGCATAGTCAAATGGTCCGCCCGGTACGTGCCCCTGCCAGGGGAGAAGCTGGACCTGCACCGGTGCGACACGCCGCAGCGCGATGTTTGGCCGCCACCAGGGCGTGCCAAACGTCGAGTCGATCCACAAATCAAGGCGGTCGAGCCGGATGCGCTGCGCCGCCTCGTCGTCGCTGAAGTGCGCTATTTCGACGACGCTGTGCGCCATCAGGGGCTCGGCCAACACGGCTTGCGGCTGCGGCGTGGGCGAGTACAGATGAAAGGCAAAACGCGTGGCGTCATGCAGCGCCAGCCGGGCGGCCAGGTTGAGAGTGGCAGCCTGGTCGTGCAGGCTGTGTACGGCCAGGCCGACGTGAATGCGGCTGTCATTTACACGAAAGGATGGTTTGACTGAAAAGGCCGGCAGGGCAGGCCGCTGGTCAGCAGCCAGCCCGGACCACGCCAGCTGGCCGAGGCGCTGCGTTTCTTCTTCTGTCAGCCCCAGTGCCAGGCCGTAATACATCGCCAGGTGAAGCTCTGCCGTGCGTCCGCCGTGTGTCGGCCCGGCGCTCAACTGGCGCAGCAGCGCGGCGGCGCGGGGTGCGCTGCGCCAGTCGCCTTCGTCCATCGCCTCAAACGTCTGCCGAAGAAACAGGCTGCGCGCGTCGGGGCCGTTCTGTCCATGGACATCCGTGTTATGGCTGGCCGCTGAGCCCAAAAACTGTCGCCAGGCAGCGCTTGCGGCGGGATTCAGCCCGGCCAATGCCTGCGCGGCCGCTTCAAAATCGCCGTGGAGCGCCAGGGCCATCACCTGACGGCAGGCGATCTGCGGGTCGTCAGGAAAGCGTTGCAGCGCCTCGCCCATATGCACCAGGGCCTGGTCGGCTTGGCGGGCACCGAGGAGGCAGTCGAGCAGATGCAAGCAGGCATCGGCGCGTTCAGGCGTGGCGGCCACCCATTGTTTGGCGTACTCAATGGCCGTTGGCCAGTTGCCCAGGCGTTGGGCGATCACGCTGTGCTGGGCCAGCGCGTACCAATGATCGGCCTGAAGCGACAGGGCGCGGTCCAGATAGTGTTGCGCGTCCGGCAACAGGCCACAGGCAGCCGCAGCCACCGCGAGGTTGGTGGCGCCCTCGGGATCGCCCAGAAGCAGCGCCTCCACGCGGCGCAAGAGCCGCAGCGCTGCCTGGGGGCGGTCCAGTTCGTGCAGCAAGGCGGCGCAGGCGCAGGCCGCGTGGACGTTTTCTGGTGCCAGCGCCACGGCCGACTGAAACGCCGTCAGGGCCGCAGCGCGATCACCTGCAGCGTGGGCTGTGCTGCCTTGCGCCATCTGCAGCGCAAAAGAAGGTGGCAAGGCATGCGCTTGCAGCGGGGGCGGCGATGTCATGGGGAAATTATGTGACAGACTCAGCCATCCGATTTGTCGCGCATCTTGCCCCCCTATGGACCCGATCGCTCCTGAACCTGCCGCCCCGCCGATTCACCTGGTAGGGCGTTTTGACGACCGTTTTGCGGGCGCCGAGCGGGAGCTGCTGGCCCTGAGGGATGCGCTGCAAGGCTGCTGCGCCCTTCAGCTGTGGTCGGTGGTGCCACCGCATGCGTGGTACGCCGGGCAGGGCGTGCAGGCGGTGCAGCCCTTTGGTGGGCGTTTTCCGCGCACGGGGGTGCTTGTCTGGGGCGGTGCTCATGTAGCTCCCGCTGTATGGCTGAAGTACACGCGTTTTGCGCGGGTCATGCTGCATTGCAACCTTGCCAGCTGGGAGCGCTTTTTTGCGTTGATCGAGATACTCCGGGATAGCACCGCGCTGGACCCCGAACTGGTGTTTGTATCTCAAGCCCTGCGGCTGACAGCGGGTTTGCCCGGCCATGTGGTTTACAGCCCCATGGACATCGAGCCGCTTTTACAGGCCGCGGGGGCCCGCAGGCCGGCGGCGGGTGCACCACTGACCGTGGGCCGGATCAGCCGCGATGCACCGGACAAACACCATCCGCAAGACCCCGACCTCTACCGCATGCTGACAGCAGCCGGTTGGCGTGTACGCATCATGGGTGGCACCTGCCTGGCGCCGCAGCTTGCAGGGGTGGCGGGTGTGGAACTGCTGGCCGCTGGCGCCGAAGAGGTGGCGGATTTTTACCAGTCGCTCGATGTATTTTTCTATCGGACCGGGTCGACGGTCGAGGCTTACGGGCGGGTGGTAGCCGAGGCGATGGCCTCCGGCTTGCCGGTGGTAGCCGGCCATCTGGGCGGTTATGCCGAGGTTGTGAGCCCGGGCGAGACCGGGTTTCTGGTTCAGTCCCAGGAGGAAGCCTGGGAGGCGCTGGACCGGCTGGCGCATGACCCGTCTTTACGCGCCAGCATGGGGCAAGCCGGAATGCGGGCCGCGCAGACCCTGCACGGCGGGGAGGCGCTTCAGACGCTGCGGACGCTTTACTGCGGTGCAGCGCCTTCGCTTACTTCTTGAAGGCCAGAGCGCCCGCAACCGGGCCGGAGCCGAAGTCTTTGTTGTAGGTCATACCGGCAAAAGCGGCGTTGGTGCCAATAAACAGGCCCCGAATGTAGGTGCCCGCGAAATTGGGCGTATTGCCCGTCGCTGAGTCGGTGAAGTTACCGTAAGAGGTGTTGACCGCGCTGCTGACCGTGAACGACGTGGAGGTGAAACTGACTGAAAAAGTCGCGCTGTTGAGCGTGCCGGTACCGCTGCCCCGCGTCGGAGGGGTACTGCCGATGAGGCTGTAGGTGGCGCTGCCCCCAGCCAACATCAGTGTGTTCATTTCGGTCTGCGCAGTGGGGCGCCCAGCCACGTAATGCACATTGCTGAGCAGGGTGGTGCCCAGGTATTCCCGCGTGCCACTGGTCCACATGCCCCAGCCAATGAAGTTGGCGTCACTGACATTACCGCTGGACTTGAAGTTCGCTTCAGCCTGCACCGTGCCGCTTTCGTACCATTTGCCAAAGCCGCCACTGGCGTCCTCCGTCATGAGTAGTTTGTTGTCACTGAATTGTGTGGTGGCACCAGAGTTGCTGGTGATGTTGTAGGCGGTGGAACCGTTGGTACCCACAGCCGCCACCCTGACATCGGTGAAGGTGCGCTTTACAGGCTCAACCACCTTCGTTTCGGTTTTGACCTCCTCTACCTTTTTCGTCTCGACGGTCTTGGTGGTGACGGGTTTGACCTCCTCCACCACCTCTGCCTTGCCAGTCTCCTTGACCTTTTCGCCCGACGCATTCGAGTCCTTAGGCGCAGCAGGCGTGTCGGTTTTGGGCTGTTCACTGGTACGCACGGGCGGCGTTGCGCTGTCCACCACCTTGACCGATTCACCCGCCACGAGACCAATACAGCCGCTCAGGTTACACACCTCAATTTTGTCCAGCTCGCTGGTAATACCCAGGGAACCATCGGGGTTGTAGCCGACCTTGAAGCCGGAACCGCGAATGCCAATGGTGGCGGTGGTGGTGGTGAGTTTGTAGTTGTCGCGGTTGCGTTTGCCAATCAGGCCCGTGATGGCCCGCATGCTGCCACGCAGCAGGTCCACCAGAAAGCGGTCTTGTTTGGGATCATTCTGGTCCACGTAGCTGGCTATCTTGAACTCAGTGTTGGGCTGCAAGGAAACCAGGCCGCCGTCGGTGAACTTGACCTGGGCCCGTCCGTTGGGCCCCGTCACGATGGCGTGGCCGCTGTCGATGTCGCCACCTTTGGTCAATGCCGTGGTGCGGCCATCGGTCTGGCGCAGGTTGACTTCACCGGCAGTGAACTGGGCCACCCCCGCCAGCGCATGTGCCTGCAGCGGGTACACCGCCGATAGCGCGATCAGCAGGGTGGCGTGTTTCAAGGGGAAATGTGTGTTCATGATCAAGGTCTTGCCCGATGGGTGAATCGTCGGAATCCGGATGGTGGCATGGGGGCACCCGGCACGGAAGCAGGGGACCTAAAAATCCTTGCGGACCGTGACAGACAGCACGCGTTTGCTGAAGTCAGAAATGGCGATGTTGGAGCTTGTTTTCATCAAAGACAGTTGCGGCGTGATGCGCCAGCTCACCACCGGAACCCAGTTCAGGCCCAGGTTCAGATTGCTCTGGTCGTCACGCCGGGTCACCAGAAACAGCGGGTCTGCGCCGCCGTAATGGCGTCTTTCAAAGCCCACACTGGCAAACAGGTCCACATCGGCGTTGACCGATTGCTGCACACCAGCGCGCAAGCCTGCCATCCGGTGGCCCAGATGCGGTACGCCAGAAGCGCGCTCGTTTTCGCTGCCAAAGTAACCACCGCCAAACAACACCAGCCCGCCACTCAGGGCAGTGGCGTAGGAAGTGCCCAGCACATAACGATGCGCATTGCGCACAGTTTGCCCCGGGTAACGCAGGCTGGACAGTTGCACATAACTGCTCCACTGACTGGCCTCATCGGGCCGGTAAGTCCATTCACCCACCACGCCGCCCTGATCCCGCACCCCGCGGTTGTCGGCTGAATAGCTACCTACTTGGACAATGGCACTGAATTCATTCTTGTCGAGCCGGTAAACCGCGCCGGCGCTGAGGTCCATCTGGTTGGTGTCAAAGTCGTTGTAATCGTTGTTGAAGCGGAAATTGCCACTTGCACTGGCGATAAGTGACAGTCGCGGATCGATCACATAACGCCCTGAGACTCCCGCGCCCAAGGTGTAAAAACTGTCTTTCAGTTTGACGGCGCTGGGGTTCAGGGTCAACACCAGACCACCCAGGGAGGGCACAGCCACGTTGGCGTTGGTGGGGCCGCTGTTGATGTTGCTGTCGGTGCCATAGCTGGTTTCTACATAGGCCTTGATCGAGGATCGGGCTGCCTCTTCGTTGCGATCAATCGCCAGCAGAAAGTCATCAATTTTTCGAGCGACTTCAGGTGGGATGTTTTCTCGTTTGGCCTCTTGCAGTACCTGCCTGGCGGCCAGGTTGTCTTTCAGGGCAAACAGCGCGCGGCCCAGCTCGGCGCGGGCGCGCGCATTGCCGGGCTGAACGGTCAGGGCGCGCTCCAGAGCAAAAACGGCACGTGTGAACTGCCCCGTATCGTTGGCGGCGATGCCCAGCACGGTGTCGAAGTCGGGGTCGCCAGCGCGTTGGGTTTCTACCGCAGCCAAGCGGTCAAAGGCTTCCTGCGGCTTGCCCTGCTCGACCAGTGCCAGGGATTCGCGCACCAGCGCGTCTACTTCTGCCTGCGCGGGTAGTACCGACAACAGCAGCGTACACGCCAGGCTCAGGCAACAGCGTAAAACGTTTTGGGGCGTAAAAGACATCTTGGTGCGAAAGAGTAACAACCGCTCGTTGCTAGGGGTTTTATAGCATGGTGTATGCCAAAAGTGGGAATTTTTACAGTGACATATGTCGGTGACCCGCCCGGTCGCGTGGCACCGATTTGTACGGATTTGCACCTGAATGTTCGCGATGGGACAGGAGCAAGGGTAAGTCCCGGTGGTTGACCGGCGCGCCCGGATGTCTAATATCAGTAATTGCTTATATATAGATCTATCCCTCCCAAACCGAATGTCCAGCACCATGAACCACATGATCCAGGGCGGAGCCGCATCAGAGCAGGGGCGGGTCTTTGAACTCGCTGCCGAGTTGTTTGCAGTGCTTGCGACGCCGATGCGCCTGCGCATTCTCAGTGCCTTGTGCGAGCGCGAAAAGTCCGTCAATGAACTGTTGCAGGAGATAGACACCACGCAACCCAACTTGTCCCAGCATCTGGCGGTTTTGTTTCGCACCGGCGTACTGGCCAAGCGCAAGGAAGGCACGCAGGTTATTTACCGAGTGCAAAGCGAAAAAGCCGTAGCCCTGTGCCGCAGCGTCTGCACCCAGATTGCGATCGAGCTCGATGAACCAGGCGCACTGCCAGTGTCCGAGAGCCTGACACCCACCCAGATTTCCCGGGTCAACAGTTATGAGATTTAAATCTTGCCAGGACATGCCATGCTGAGTCGCTTTCTGCGGCGCGCGCCCGAAAACTTCCTGAACCGCGATCAGATTCAGGCGGTCAGGTCCGGCCGCCGCGGCTTTCTCGCTGGTGCGGTGGCCGCTGCTGCCGGTGCCCTGGCCACGGATCGGGCCCGGGCTCAGGGTGACCCCGACATATTGAACCTCCCCGCGCACAGCAAGGGCTTGGGCCAGCCGGTGGCGGCGCGTGGCTACGGCGTACCCAGCGAGTGGGAGAAAAATCTGCAACGCCGCGAAAGCCCGGGACTGACCCGCGTGCCGCAGTCCAGCGTCAGTTTTGCGCCGCTGCAGGGTTTGTTCGGCATCATCACGCCCAGCGGTTTGCATTTTGAGCGTCATCACCAGGGCTGGTGGGACATCGACCCCTCCAAACACCGGCTGATGGTCAACGGCTCTGACGACAGTCTGCTCAAACGGCCCATGGTGTTCAGCATGGACGAGCTGATGCGCCTGCCCAGTGTCAGCCGCATGCACTTTATAGAGTGCGGCGCGAACACCGGCATGGAATGGGGCAATGTGGCTGTACCCACCGTGCAATATACCCACGGCATGCTCAGTTGCAGCGAATTCACCGGGGTGCCGCTGCGTACGCTGCTGGAGCTGTGTGGTGCCGATTTCAAACGCGCGGCATTTGTGCTGGCCGAGGGCGCCGATGGTTCCGGCATGACGCGCACCATCCCGATGAACATGGTGATGGACGGTCAAGTGCTTGTGGCTTATGGCCAGAACGGCGAAATGCTGCGCCCTGAAAACGGCTACCCCCTGCGCCTGGTGGTTCCCGGCGTGCAAGGTGTCAGCTGGGTCAAATACCTGCGTCGCATCGAAGTCGGTGACATGCCCTACGGCACCAAGGACGAAACCATTCACTATGTGGACCTGATGCCCAATGGCCTGCACCGCCAGTACACGAGCATCCAGGAAGTCAAAAGCGTGATCACTTCGCCCAGCGGCGGGCAGGTATTGCTTGAAAAGGGCTTTCATACCGTCACCGGTCTGGCCTGGAGCGGGCGCGGCAAGATCCGGCGGGTGGATGTCTCCATCGATGGCGGCAGGAACTGGAAGGCCGCTCGGCTGGAGGGGCCTGTGCTTTCCAAATGTCTGACGCGTTTCAACACCGACTTTGTCTGGGACGGCAAGCTGGCGTTTTTTCAGAGCAGGGCGGTTGACGAAACTGGCCAGATCCAGCCTACCTACGCCGAATTGCGCAAGGTGCGGGCGTCCCGCAGTATTTATCACAACAACGCGATCCAGTCCTGGGCGCTCATGGAAAACGGCGAGGTTGGCAATGTCCAGCTGGTTTAACCCCCGTTCGCCTGTCTGCGCAGTGCTTTTCCTGGCTAGTGCAATCAGCGCTGGCGCGGTGTATGCGCAGGAAAAAAATCCCCAAAAATACCCTGGCATAGGCCGCACCGCCACCGTCCCGGAGGTCAAGGCGTGGGATATTGACGTGCGGCCCGATTTCAAGGGCCTGCCCAAAGGCTCAGGTTCGGTACGCCAGGGGGAGGTGCTTTGGGAGGCCCAGTGCGCCTCTTGTCACGGCAGTTTTGGCGAGTCTTCCGAAATATTCACGCCGATTGCAGGTGGCACTGTGGCCGCAGACCGCACTGCCGGCCGGGTCGCAAGCCTGCTGCCTGGCGCCAACCAGCCGCAGCGCACCACCTTGATGAAGGTGCCAACACTTTCTACCCTTTGGGACTACATCAACCGGGCCATGCCGTGGAATGCACCCAAAACGCTCAGCACCGATGAGGTGTATGCGGTCACCGCTTTCATCCTGAACCTCGGCAATATTGTTCCCGCCGATTTCTCGCTGTCAGACACGACGATCCGTGAGGTACAGCAGACACTGCCCAACCGCAACGGCATGACCACTGCGCATGCGATGTGGCCGGGCACCGGGCTGCCCGGGACCAATGCGAGGCCGGATGTACAGGGCTCTAGCTGCCAGCGCGACTGCAAACAGGAGCCCGCGCTTCAAAGCGCATTGCCCGACTACGCGCGCAATGCCCATGGACAACTCAGCGAGCAGTCGCGCCTGCTGGGTGCCACCCGTGGCGCTGACACCAGCCAGCCAGCGGCCCTGAAGTTTATGCAAAAAACGACTCCAACCCTTGCCAATATTGCGCAAGCAGCTCCTGAAAAAGTAGCAAAACCTACGTTTGGCCAAGCCGGCGCCACGGCTGCGGTCATGCCCTTGCTGCAAAAAAATGCCTGTGTTGCCTGCCATGGCATGGACAGCAAGCTGGTCGGCCCTTCGTTCAAAGCCATTGCTCAGAAATACAAAACCCGCGCCGACGCGGTGAATTATCTCTCGGAGAAAATCAAGGGCGGCGGGCAAGGAGTGTGGGGCAACATACCGATGCCGGCGCAAGCCCTGAACAACGCCGAAGCAGCGCAGCTGGCGCAATGGCTGGTGAATTTTTAGGCAGGCGCAAGTTCACGAGGCTTGCCAGCCTTGGGAGAACTACCCTGTTGGTAAATCGTTTTTTTGTGTCCAATCGTTTTTAGTTGAAGAAGTTATATCCAAAGGAGTTCAAACCATGGAACGTCGTCATTTTCTGGCCACCGGCTCAGGCGCAACCGCGCTGGCTCTGGCCGCTTCCGCCGGTCTGGCGCCAGCTTACGCGCAAACCGCGCCCGTCTGGAACAAGGCTGCTTTTGACAGCAAGACGCTGGCCGAGGCAGCCAAAGCGATGGGCGCCACTGGTGCACCAGTTGAAAGCAAAGACCTGATTTTGCAGGCCCCGGAGATCGCCGAAAACGGCAGCGTTGTGCGCGTCGGGGCGCAGAGCAACATTGCCGGCACGACCCAGATCGCGCTTGTTGTCGAAAAAAATCCCAATGCGCTGGCTGCGTTGTTTGACATTCCTTCAGGTACCGACGCCAACGTGTCGACCAATCTGAAGATGGGACAGTCGTCGAACGTGTATGCGTTGGCCAAAGTTGGCGACAAGTTTTTCTACGCCATGAAGGAAGTGAAGGTCACTCTCGGCGGTTGCGGCGGTTAAGTCCACCCCGAAAAAAGAATCGAAAGGAAATAAATCATGTCAGATCCGATGAGAATCCGGGCCCAGGCCCAAGGCGACAAAACCACCGTGCGCGTGCTGGTGAGCCATGAGATGGAAAGCGGCCAGCGCAAGGATGCTGCTGGCAAAACTGTACCCGCCTGGTTTATCCAGAACATTGTGGCCACGCACAATGGCAAAACCGTCATGAGCGCCCAGTGGGGCCCGGCAGTGTCTAAAAACCCTTACCTGCAGTTCAGCTTCAAGGGCGCCAAAGCTGGCGACAAGCTGGCCGTCAGCTGGACCGACAACAAGGGCGAAAAACGTACCGACGAAGCTGTGGTTTCCTGAGGCCTTGAAGAAAATTACGAGGAACTAGCGATGAAAAAATGGAATCTTCTTGGGTTGGCGGCCTTGAGCCTGTTGCCGTTGGCAGCGGTAGCGCAAAAAACCACGGCGGAGGGTATCGCGGAATACCGCGCCATGCTGGCCGATGGCAATCCGGCAGAGCTGTTTGAGGCCAGAGGCGAAGCCCTGTGGAAGCAGCCCAGAGGACCCAAAAACACCAGCCTGACTCAATGCAACCTGGGCAAGGGGCCAGGGGTGACCAAAGGCGCTTTTGTTGAGTTGCCCCGTTATTTTGCCGATACCGGCCGGGTGCAGGATCTGGAATCCCGCCTGCTGACCTGCATGGAAACCCTGCAGGGTTTCAATGCCGAGGCCATTGCCAAAACCCCCTTTGGCAGGGACGAGCAGAAAACCATGGAGTCGCTGGTGGCCTTCATCTCGGGCGAATCGCGCGGCATGAAGTTCAACCTGCCACAGGCGCATACTCAGGAAAAACTCATGTATGCAGTGGGCAAACAGGTGTTTTACCAGCGCGCAGGTCCATACGATTTTTCCTGCGCATCCTGCCATGGTGAAGACAACAAGCGCGTGCGCCTGCAAGATCTTCCCAACCTCACTAAAAACCCGGGGGCCGGCGACGGCTTCGGTGCCTGGCCGGCCTACCGCGTCTCCAGTGGGGACCTGTGGGGCATGCAGCGCCGCCTGAACGACTGCTACCGCCAGCAGCGTTTTCCGTTTCCCGGTTATGCGTCCGACGCCACCATCGCGCTCGGTGTTTTCATGGGCGTGAACGGCAAGGGGGGCATGTCCACGGCTCCCGCACTCAAGCGTTGACCAGAACACAGGAAACATGATGAAAAAAACCTATAAACAAGCCGGCTTTCTGGCCATGACCCTGTTGCTGGCCAGTTGCGCCACCGGCCCGTCGCCGCAAGATGTGGCTGAAGCCACGCAAAGAGTGCTGAAATCATCCTTCCGCGATCAGGGCATCGCCAAAACCGCCTGGCTGGAGCAGGACGCATCCAACAAGGCCTGCTCCGAGTCACAGGGAGCTGCACTGGACGACAAACTCGCGAAGTCCATCGAAGAAGCCAATCTCAAGACCGTGAAAATGCCCACCAGCGGCAAGTTCATCGGTGACTGGAAAGAGGGCGAAAAAATTGCCCAGAACGGCAGGGGCATGACCTGGACCGATGCCGCCGGCTCCGCCAACGGTGGCAGCTGCTACAACTGTCACCAGATCAGCAAGGAAGAACTGTCTTTTGGCTCCATTGGGCCCAGCCTCTACCACTACGGCAAGTTGCGCGGCGTGGCCGACCCGGCCGCTGCAGGCAGCAAACCAATTGTGGATTACACCTGGGGCAAGTTGTGGAATTCCAAAGCCTACAACGCCTGTTCCGGCATGCCGCGTTTTGGTCACGCGGGCATTCTCACTGAGACCCAGTTGCAGCATGTGATGGCGCTGTTGCTCGATCCCCAGTCGCCTGTCAATAAATAACTTGATGGTCATTTCTGCCTGCGGCCCCTACCCGACGGGCGCAAGCAGCTATAAAAATAGTAGCAAATTCAAAACATGCCCGCTTTTGCGGGCAGGATGAACAACGCCATGAATCTGTCTCGACGAGAGTTTTCCAGTGTGCTGGCCGCAGCGCTGGCTGCGGGTTTTCCGCTACACCGTGACGCCAGTGCCCAGCAGGCTGCAGGCTTGTACAACGTGCCGCGTACCGGCAACGTGCATCTGCTGCACATGACCGATTGCCATGCGCAGTTGATGCCCACCTATTTCCGTGAGCCATCCGTCAACCTGGGCGTGGGCAGCATGCAGGGCCGTCTGCCGCATCTGGTGGGCAAGAACCTGCTCAAGGCCGCGCACCTAAAAGCCGGCAGCCCAGAGGCCTACGCCTTCACCTTTCTGGACTTCGAACGCGCCGCGCGGCAGTACGGCAAGGTGGGTGGTTTTGCCCATCTGGCCACGCTGGTCAAGCAGCTCAAGGCCGGACGGCCGGGTGCGCTGTTGCTGGATGGCGGCGACACCTGGCAGGGCAGCGCCACGGCCCTGTGGACGCAGGGCCAGGACATGGTGGATGCGGCCAAGCTGCTGGGCGTCGATGTGATGACCGGACACTGGGACTTCACCTATGGCGAAGAACGCATCAAGACGATTGTTGAAAAAGACTTTGCCGGCAAGGTCGATTTTGTGGCGCAAAACGTCAAGACCAGCGACTTTGGCGACCCGGTTTTCAAGCCTTTTGTCATCAAGGAGATGAACGGTGTGGCCGTCGCCATCATCGGCCAGGCCTTTCCCTACACGCCGATTGCCAACCCCGCCTGGCTCACGCCGAACTGGACCTTTGGCATCCGTGAAAACGAGATGCAGGAGACCGTCAACGAAGCGCGTGCCAAAGGCGCGCAGGCGGTGGTGCTGCTCAGCCACAACGGCATGGACGTCGACCTGAAGATGGCATCACGCATCAGCGGCATCGACGCCATTCTGGGCGGCCACACACACGACGGCGTGCCGGTACCGGTGATCGTCAAAAACCCGGGCGGCCAGACCATCGTTACCAACGCGGGCAGCAATGGCAAGTTTTTGGGCGTGCTGGATCTGGATGTCAAAGACAAAAAGGTGGTGGGCTTCAAGTACCGCCTGCTGCCGGTGTTTTCGAAGCTGCTGCCCGCTGACCCCGCCATGACCGCCTTGATTGCCGGGCTCCGCGCTCCGTATGAGGCTAAATTGGGAGAAAAACTCGCCGTAACCGAAGGTACTTTGTACCGCAGGGGAAACTTCAACGGCACGTTTGACCAGCTCATTCTTGACGCCATGATGGACGTCCGGGGCGCGGAAATCGCCTTTTCGCCCGGTTTTCGCTGGGGCACATCGCTCCTGCCGGGCCAGACCATCACGCGCGAACACCTGATGGACCAGACCGCCATCACCTACCCCTGGACCACGCTGACCAACATGCGTGGCGACATGATCAAGACCATCCTCGAAGATGTCGGCGACAACCTTTTCAACCCAGACCCCTATTACCAGCAGGGCGGTGACATGGTGCGCGTCGGCGGGCTGAGCTACCGCTGCGAGCCGGGTGCCAGGATGGGCTCACGCATCCTGGACATGCGCTTGAAGGGCAAGCGCATTGAGGCGGACAAAACCTACAAGGTGGCCGGCTGGGCGCCTGTGCAGGAGGCCAGCAAAAACGCCGGCCCCCCGGTCTGGGAAGTGGTCGAAACTTACCTGGCTGCCAATAAGGTGCTCAAGCCGCGCCGCCTCAATCTGCCGGGCCTGATTGGCACCGCCGGCAACCCCGGCGTAGCCTGAGTCCTTTGGCCTGAAATACAGGCCAAATAGTGACCGCATGATGACAAAACCGGGTGCCGGCAAGGCGCCCGGTTTTTCTCGTTTGTGCATTCGGTGGCACAATCAAGCTTGTTTCTGAAGGCCCTTCCTTGCCACAGTCGCATCCGCCAATCGGTCAAGCCGTGATCGCGGAAGGTTAATCAACCAGCCACATCCCGTTGTGGCCAGCTAATGTTTCCCAAAGGGAAACGGAGGTCAGCGTAATGAGTTCCCAACCGGCGGCATCGTCCGTCTATACGGCCTATCAAGGCAACACCTATCTCTTCGGCGGCAATGCGCCGTATGTCGAAGAGATGTACGAAAACTACCTTGCCAACCCCGGCAGCGTGCCGGATAACTGGCGCGAGTATTTCGATGCCTTGCAACATGTCCCCGCTTTGGATGGCAGCAATGCCAAGGACGTGCCGCATCTGCCGGTCGTCAACGCTTTTGCCGAGCGCGCCAAGCTGGGCCAGACCAAGGTGGTCATGGCGAGCGCCGACTCCGAGATGGGGCGCAAGCGAACAGCGGTGCAGCAGCTCATAGCCGCTTATCGCAACGTCGGCGCCCGATGGGCCGATCTGGATCCTCTCAAGCGCACCGAGCGCGACCACATCCCGGAACTGGATCCGTCCTTTTACGGTTTCACCGATGCCGACCAGGAAACGGTGTTCAATACCAGCAACACTTTCTTCGGCAAAGACACCATGAGCTTGCGCGAGCTGCTCAATGCGCTGCGCGAGACCTACTGCGGCACCATTGGCGCCGAGTACATGTACATGACCGACCAGAACCAGAAGCGCTGGTGGCAACAGAAACTGGAAAGTATCCGCAGCAAACCCAATTTCACACCGGAGAAAAAGCGCCACATTCTGGACCGTCTGAGCGCGGCCGAGGGTCTGGAGCGTTTCCTGCACACCAAATACGTCGGCCAGAAACGCTTCTCGCTGGAAGGCGGCGAGAGCTTTATTGCCAGCATGGACGAGCTGATCCAGCGCGGCGGCAGCATTGGCGTCAAGGAAATCGTCATCGGCATGGCGCACCGGGGCCGTCTGAATGTGCTGGTCAATTCATTGGGCAAAGTACCGGCCAACCTGTTTGCCGAGTTCGACCACACGGCGCCCGAAGACCTGCCCAGTGGGGACGTCAAGTACCACCAGGGCTTCAGCTCGGACGTCACCACCCCTGGCGGCCCGGTCCATTTGAGTCTGGCCTTCAACCCCTCCCACCTTGAAATCGTCAACCCGGTGGTCGAAGGCTCGGTTCGTGCCCGCATGGACCGCCGTGCCGACCCCAAAGGCCTGCAGGTGCTGCCGGTGCTGGTGCACGGCGACGCCGCGTTTGCGGGACAGGGCGTGGTGATGGAAACGCTGGCGCTGGCCGAGACGCGTGGTTATTCCACCGGCGGCACGGTGCACATAGTCATCAACAACCAGATTGGCTTCACCTCCAGCGACCCGCGCGACAGCCGCTCCACGCTGTATTGCACCGATGTCGTCAAGATGATTGATGCACCCGTGTTGCACGTCAACGGCGACGACCCGGAAGCCGTGGTACTGGCCACGCAGCTGGCGCTCGAGTTCCGCATGGCCTTCCAGAAGGACGTGGTGGTGGACATCATCTGCTTCCGCAAACTTGGCCACAACGAGCAGGACACACCGGCGCTGACGCAGCCGCTGATGTACAAAAAAATTGCCCAGCACCCCGGTACGCGCAAGCTGTATGCCGACAAGCTGTCCGCGCAGGGCATGGGCGAAACGCTGGGTGACGACATGGTCAAGGCGGTACGCGCCGCACTGGATGCTGGCAAAAGTACGTTTGACCCGGTCATCACCAACTTCAAAAGCATGTATGCGGTGGACTGGAGTCCTTACCTCGGCAAAAAGTGGACGGATGCCGGCGATACCGCCATTCCCATGGCCGAGTGGAAGCGCCTCGCCGACAAGGTCAGCACCATCCCGCCTAGCGTGACGGCGCATCAGCTGGTCAAGAAGGTGTACGACGACCGCGCTGCCATGGGCCGTGGCGATATTCCCGTGGACTGGGGCATGGGTGAACACATGGCTTTTGCCTCGCTGGTGGCCAGCGGTTACCCGGTGCGTCTGTCGGGCGAAGACTGCGGACGTGGCACTTTCACCCACCGGCACGCGGTCATTCACGACCAGAGCCGCGAAAAATGGGATACCGGCACCTACGTGCCTCTGCAAAACGTCGCCGACAACCAGGCGCCGTTTGTGGTGATTGACTCCATCCTGTCGGAAGAGGCCGTGTTGGCCTTTGAGTACGGTTATGCGTCGAATGACCCGAACACCCTGGTGATCTGGGAAGCGCAGTTTGGCGATTTCGTCAATGGTGCCCAGGTCGTGATTGACCAGTTCATCGCCTCGGGTGAGGTCAAGTGGGGCCGGGTCAATGGCATCACGCTGATGCTGCCGCATGGCTACGAAGGCCAGGGGCCGGAGCACAGCTCGGCGCGGCTGGAGCGCTTCATGCAGCTGTCGGCCGACACCAATATGCAGGTGGTACAGCCTACTACGGCCAGTCAGATTTTCCATGTGCTGCGTCGGCAGATGGTACGCAACCTGCGCAAGCCGCTGATCATCATGACGCCCAAGTCACTGCTGCGCAACAAGGACGCCACATCGCCCCTGTCCGAGTTCACCAAGGGAAGCTTCCAGACGGTGATCCCTGACAGCGGCACGCTCAAGGCCGACAAGGTCAAGCGGGTGATTGCCTGCTCCGGCAAGGTGTATTACGACCTGGCCAAAAAGCGCGAGGAAAAAAGCCTGGACGACGTGGCCATCCTGCGCGTGGAGCAGCTGTACCCCTTCCCGCACAAAGCCTTTGCCACCGAACTCAAGAAGTACCCCAACCTCGCCGAGATCGTCTGGTGCCAGGATGAGCCGCAAAACCAGGGCGCCTGGTTTTTTGTTCAGCACTACATCCACGAAAACATGGCAGAGGGCCAGAAACTCGGTTACTCCGGCCGCGCGGCGTCGGCTTCGCCGGCTGTCGGCTATTCGCACCTGCATCAGGAGCAGCAAAAGGCGCTTGTGGACGGCGCTTTTGCCAAGCTCAAGGGCTTCATCCTGACCAAATAAGAGCCGACCGGACGCAATGGCGTTCCTGCCCCGAACTCAAAAATTGAAAGAATTCACATGGCTACCGTAGAAGTTAAAGTCCCCCAGCTGTCCGAATCCGTGGCCGAAGCCACGATGCTGCAGTGGAAGAAAAAAGTTGGCGACTCCATCGCCATCGACGAAATCCTGATCGAGATCGAGACGGACAAGGTGGTGCTGGAAGTGCCCGCGCCAGCGGCAGGCGTGCTCGCCGAAATCCTGGTGGCCGATGGCGCTACCGTGATGGCCGAGCAGCTGATTGCAAAAATTGACACCGAGGGCAAAGTGGCTGCCGCAGCGGCTGCACCTGCCGCAGCTACAGCAGCTGCGCCTGCATCGGCTCCAGCCCTTGCCGCCGCCTCAGGCGGCAGCATGGCCGGTGTGGCCATGCCCGCCGCCGCCAAACTGATGGCCGACAACCAGCTCGCTGCGGGCTCCGTCGCCGGCAGCGGCAAGGATGGCCGTGTCACCAAGGGTGATGTGCTGGGCGCGGTTGCCGCAGGAGTCGCTCCTAAATCAGTAGCTGCCAGCGCAATACCCACAGGGGCTCCAACCACTTCCTTGCCTCAAGTGGCGGCGCCAGCGAAGGTCGGTGACCTGGGCGATCGGCCGGAGCAACGCGTGCCCATGAGCCGCCTGCGTGCGCGTATCGCCGAGCGTTTGCTGCAGTCCCAAGCGACCAATGCCATCCTGACCACCTTCAACGAGGTCAACATGGCGCCGGTGATGGAGATGCGCAAGCGCTTTCAGGAAAAGTTTGAAAAAGAGCATGGCGTGAAGATCGGTTTCATGAGCTTTTTCGTCAAGGCAGCGGTCCATGCGCTGAAAAAGTACCCGGTGCTCAACGCCTCGGTGGATGGCAATGATGTCGTCTACCACGGCTACTTTGACATCGGCATCGCCGTCGGGTCGCCGCGCGGTCTGGTGGTACCAATTCTGCGCAACGCCGACCAGATGAGTTTTGCCGATATTGAAAAGAAAATCGCCGAGTACGGCGCCAAGGCACGCGACGGCAAGCTGGGCATTGAAGAGATGTCAGGCGGCACCTTCTCTATCTCCAACGGCGGCGTTTTCGGCTCCATGCTGTCCACCCCCATCATCAACCCGCCGCAGTCCGCGATTCTGGGTGTGCATGCGACCAAAGACCGCGCAGTGGTCGAAAACGGCCAGGTTGTGGTGCGCCCGATCAACTACCTCGCCATGAGTTATGACCACCGCATCGTGGACGGCCGCGAAGCCGTGCTCGGCCTGGTGGCGATGAAGGAAGCGCTAGAAGATCCGGCTCGTCTGTTGTTTGACATCTAAGGAGACCTGCATGTCCAAACAATTTGACGTGATCGTCATTGGCGGCGGTCCTGGTGGCTATATCGCCGCAATTCGCGCAGCCCAGCTGGGTTTTAACGTGGCCTGTATCGACGAATGGAAAAACGCCAAGGGCGGCCCGGCGCTGGGTGGCACCTGCACCAACGTCGGCTGCATTCCGTCCAAGGCCTTGCTCCAGTCGTCCGAGCATTTCGACCATGCCAGCCACCACTTTGCCGAGCATGGCATCGAGGTCAAGGGTCTGGGTCTGGATATCGCGAAGATGGTGGGCCGCAAGGACACCGTCGTCAAGCAGAACAACGACGGCATTGTTTACCTGTTCAAGAAAAACAAGGTCACTTTTTTTCATGGCCGTGGCTCTTTTGCCGCGGCAAAAGACGGCCTGTACGAGATCAAGGTGGCGGGTGCTACTGAAGAAACCATCGCCGGTAAACACGTCATCGTGGCCACCGGCTCCAATGCACGCGCCTTGCCGGGTGCGCCGTTCGACGAAGAAAATATTCTGTCGAACGACGGTGCCTTGCGAATCGGTGCCGTTCCTAAAAAGCTCGGTCTGATCGGCTCAGGAGTGATTGGCCTGGAGATGGGCTCGGTCTGGCGCCGTCTGGGCGCTGAAGTGACCGTACTGGAAGGTCTGCCGGTGTTTCTGGGCGCAGTCGATCAGCAGATTGCCAAAGAGGCGCACAAGGCCTTCGTCAAGCAGGGCCTGAAAATCGAGCTCGGTGCGAAGGTGGGCGAGATCAAGAACGGCAAACAGGGCGTGTCTGTCGCCTGGACCAATTCCAAGGGTGAAGCCCAGACGCTTGAGGTGGACAAACTGATTGTGTCGATTGGCCGTGTTGCAAACACCATTGGCCTGGCGCCGGACGCCGTTGGCCTGAAGCTCGACGAGCGCGGCGCGATTGTGGTCGATGGGGACTGCAAAACCAACCTGCCCAACGTCTGGGCGGTCGGTGATGTGGTGCGCGGTCCGATGCTGGCGCACAAGGCCGAGGAAGAGGGTGTGGCGGTGGCTGAGCGTATCGCCGGCCAGCACGGTCATGTCAACTTCAACACCATTCCGTGGGTGATTTACACCAACCCCGAGATTGCCTGGGTGGGTCAAACTGAGGAGCAGCTCAAAGCTGCGGGCCGTGCCTACAAGGCCGGCACCTTTCCCTTCATGGCCAACGGCCGGGCCCGGGCCCTGGGTGACACCACCGGCATGGTGAAAATGCTGGCTGACGCTGCCACCGATGAAATTCTGGGCGTGCACATTGTTGGCCCCATGGCCAGCGAGCTGATTGCCGAATGTGTGGTGGCCATGGAGTTCAGAGCCAGTTCCGAGGACATCGCCCGGATTTGCCATGCGCATCCTTCGCTCAGTGAGGCGACCAAGGAAGCTGCCTTGGCCGTCGACAAACGCACGCTGAACTTCTGATCGCGCGCTCAAGACCACGATGTCCGTAAGCTCCGAGTATGCGTCTGAACTCAAAGCGCGGGGCTACACCAGTGACCCCGCCCAGTTACGCGCAGTTGAGGCTCTTGAACGTTGCGCCACGGAGTGGGCGGCCTTCAAGGAGAAGCGCTCCAACCCACTGAAAAAACTCATCAACCGGCCTGATATCCCGCGCGGCGTCTACATGCACGGCGGGGTGGGGCGCGGCAAAAGCTTTTTGATGGACTGCTTTTACAACGCGGTTCCCTTGCAGCGAAAAACCCGTCTGCATTTTCATGAGTTCATGCGCGAGGTGCACCGTGAGTTGCGTGACCTGCAGGGCACAGTCAATCCGTTGGATGAACTGGGAAAACGCATTGCCAAGCGTTACCGGCTGATCTGTTTTGACGAGTTTCATGTGGCAGACATCACAGACGCGATGATTCTGCATCGCCTGTTGTCGGCGCTGTTTGACAATGGCGTCGGTTTTGTCACCACCTCCAACTTTCGTCCGGATGACCTGTACCCGAACGGTCTGCACCGGGACCGTATCCTGCCGGCCATCGAGTTGCTCAAGCAGCATCTGGAGGTGCTCAGTGTGGACAATGGCACCGATTACCGGCGGCGCACCCTGGAGCGGGTCAAGCTGTACCACACCCCGCTGGGGCAGCAGGCTGACGCCGAGATGGCAGAAACTTTCGCGCGACTGGCTGAGTCCCATGACGAGTCGCCGATTCTGCACATTGAAGAGCGCAAGATTCATGCACGGCGCAAGGCTGGCGGACTGGTTTGGTTCGATTTCAAGACCCTGTGTGGGGGGCCACGGTCACAAAACGATTATCTGGAGATTGCCACCCAGTTCCACACCGTGCTGCTCAGCGATGTGCCGCGCATGCCGCTGCGCATGGCGTCCGAGGCACGGCGCTTTACCTGGCTGATAGATGTTCTTTACGATAGGCGTGTCAAATTGATCCTGTCGGCAGAAGTAGCGCCCGAAGCGTTGTACACAGAAGGCCCATTGGCGCACGAGTTTCCCCGCACGGTTTCCCGGCTCAACGAAATGCAGTCCTCTGAGTTTCTGGCACTGGAGCGCAGAACCGTGGACACCACCTTGACATGAAAAAACGCATTATTTCCCTGCTGCTTTCCACCCTCGCCCTGGCTGCGGCCAGCCAGACTGGCGATGAACAGGTGTTGGCCGCCGTCACAGCGGAGCGGACCCGCGTGTTGACCGAAAGAGTCGCCCAGGAAGCGAAGTTCGACACACTGGAAGCAGCGTGTTACAAAAAATTCTTTGTCAACAACTGCCTGAACGAACTGGCGCCGCAACGGCGCGACATCATGAAGGACCTGAAAAACCGCGAAGTCGTGCTGGACGCCAGGGAGCGCCAGATCAAGGCTGCCGAGCAGATTCGCAAGACCGAGGAGAAGTCCTCCCTCGAGGCCCTGCAACAGGCGGCTGAGCGTCGCGCCAAGGCGCTGGAGGACACGCGGGCACGGGAAGAGCAGTCGCGCCTGAAGATCCAGGACAGGATCGACCTGAAAGCGAACGAAGGTTTGAGCGCCTCAGAGGCCGCCAAGCGCGTTGCTGGGTCGCAGGAAAAAGCCCAGTCCCGGGTTCAAAAACAGGCCGCCAGTGCCGATGAGTTACAAAAGTTCAAAGACAAGCAGCAGGAGGTGGCTGAGCGCAAAGCCACTCGCGAGAAAAGGCTGTTGGAGCAGAAAAAACCTGCGGCCGCTCCTTTGCCCGAAGTCCGGTGAGGTCAGTCCAGCGCTTCCAGCTTGACGATGACCAGTGACAGGTTGTCGCCGCCGCCGCGGGCGCGCGATCTGGCCTTCTGGATCAAAAATTCCGTCGCTTCGCGCGGTGCGAGCATCGATAGGGCGGAGCCCATTTCGTTGGGGCTGAAATAGTGCCAAACGCCGTCGCTACAGGCGATCAGCGAGTCGCCAGGCTTCATCTGGGGAATAAAGTGCTGGCTGATGGGCGGACCTTCTTCGGTGCCGAGGCAACCCATCAAAATATTCGATTGCGGATGCACATTCGCTTCGTCTTCTGTGATTTCCCCTTTGTCCACCAGGGTCTGCACATAAGAGTGGTCGGTGGTGCGCTTGAGCATCTTGTTGCCATGAAAATGGTAAATGCGTGAATCGCCGGCGTGTACCCAGTGGCAGTCGCCGCTGGGGTTGATTAAAAATGCGGCCAGCGTACTGTGTGGTTCCTGCTCCGCCGAGATGGCCGTCAGCTTGATCACCGTGTGGGCTTCTTCCACCAGTTGTTTGAGCATGGACACCGGGTCGTCCGTGGCGGGAGAGTAACGCTCAAACAGCTGTCTGGCCGTCATCATCACCTGGTCCGAGGCCTTGCGTCCGCCGCTTCGCCCGCCCATGCCGTCGGCCACGATGCCCAGCATGCACTCGGCAACGTGGGGGTGACTGAGCAGTGCCACCTGGTCTTGCTGGTAGTCGCGATCACCCTTGTGGATGCCCGTAGACGCTGTGATTCGATAACCTTTGGACATTTTCAATGGCCGAGCCATGGGGACTCGATTTATCTCCGTAACCAACGTATTATCAGATGAAGCAGCACGCCCGATAGTAATACCTTGGACCTTAACCTACATTCTCCGGAGCGGCGCCTGATTGAACTCAAAATCGAACATGCTGATCTCAATGCCCTGGTGGATATTGCCTCGCATGCTGTTCCGATTGATGAGTTGACGCTACGGCGGCTAAAAAAGCGCCGCTTGCTTCTGCGTGACCAGATATCCCAGCTTGAACTGGCGCTGCAACCTCCCGAACCTGCCTGATGACACTTGAGTTTCAAGTCCTGGAGGCGTTTGGGCCTGACGGCGCGATAGCGCGTGCCACGGATCATTTCGCGGCCAGGAGCGGCCAGACAGAAATGGCGGTTGCCGTTGCGCGCGCCATCGAGGGCGCTTATCCGCTGGTGGTTGAAGCCAGTACAGGGGTAGGAAAAACATTTTCTTACCTGGTTCCGGCTCTGCTCAGTGGTGAACGGGTGTTGTTATCCACCGCCACCAAGGCGCTGCAGGATCAGCTTTTTGGCCGCGACCTGCCGATGCTGGTCAAGGCACTGCGCGTACCAGTCAGCACGGCCTTGCTCAAAGGGCGGGGCAGCTACCTGTGTCTGCACCGCATGGAGATGGCCCGGCACGATGCCGGTTTTCCGGAGCGCAGCGCACTCCGTACCCTGGCCAAAATTGAAGAATGGGCGCGCCTGACCGTCAGTGGCGATCTGGCAGAACTCCCCGGCCTGGACGAACGTTCCCCGGTCATTCCCTGGGTGACTTCCACCCGTGAAAACTGCCTGGGTGCACCGTGCCCGAGGTTCCGTGCCTGCCATGTCAACCACGCCCGCCGAGAGGCGCTGGCGGCCGATGTCGTGGTGATCAATCACCACCTGTTTTTTGCGGACATGGCGGTGCGCGAATCCGGCGTGGCTGAGCTGTTGCCAACGGTGCGTATTGCGATCTTTGACGAGGCGCACCAGCTTAATGAAACCGGGGTCCAGTTTCTCGGAAAAAATCTTTCCACCGGGCAACTGCTGGATTTCTCTCGCGACATGCTGGCGACCGGTCTGCAACTGGCCCGTGGCCTCGCCGACTGGCAGGCACTGGCCGGTGCGGTGGAACACACAGCCCGCGAGCTGCGCCTGAATGTGGGCCAGGCCTACCCAGGCAGCAAGTTGCGTTGGACTGACGCTACGCCCGAGGGGCTGCATGAGAAGGAATGGGCCAGTGCGTTGTCAAGCCTGTCTGCATGCCTGGATGTTGCGGGCAAAGCCCTCAACACGGTCAGCGAAATAGCGCCGGACTTTGTGCGCTTGAACGAGCGCGCGACTGAGTTGGCGGAGCGGGCATTGGGCTTTTCCTGCGCTGCCGATCCGGGCGGCGTGCGGTGGCTGGAGGTTGGCACGCAGTTGCGGCTGGTAGAGGCCCCGCTGGATATTGCCAAATCGATTGCCGCTATCGTCTTTCCAACCGATCAGGAGGCCGCCAAATCCTGGATATTTACTTCAGCCACGCTGGGCGACGATGAGAGGTTGAGCTGGTTCACGCGACCGTGCGGCTTGGCAGAAGCGGAGTTGCTTCGTGTGGGCAGTCCTTTTGACTACGCGCGACAGGCCGCTTTTTATGTTCCGAAAAATTTCCCTAAGCCCGGCGACCCGGCGCACCTGGCGGCCGTGGCAGTATCTGCGGCGGACTGGGCGCGGCGTCTAGGTGGCCGGACCATGGTGCTCACCACCACCTTGCGTGCCCTTCGCAGCATAGGTGATGCCTTGCAGGCCACGTTCGAAAATTCAACCGACATGCAAGTGCTGGTGCAGGGAGCGATGCCCAAGCGCGCCCTGATCGAGCGTTTTCGCCAGGCGGATCAACACGGAAGCCGTGGGTGTGTGCTGGTCGCGTCAGCCTCGTTTTGGGAGGGTATTGATGTGCCCGGAGATGCGCTGCAACTGGTCATCATTGACAAGTTGCCTTTTCCGCCACCGAATGATCCCATGGTGGAGGCACGTTCACGCCTGCTGGAGGCGGCTGGAGGCAGCGCGTTCAACGACTATTTTCTGCCTGAGGCCGCAGTGGCCTTGAAACAGGGCGCCGGGCGCCTGATACGCCGCGAGACCGATCAGGGCGTGCTGGTTGTCTGCGACGGCCGCCTGGCGACCATGGGTTATGGCAAGCGCCTGATGCGTGCACTGCCCGCGATGCAGCGCCTGGTGTCCGAAGAAGAACTCTTTGAGCGGCTGGACCTGCTTACCAGAACCTGTACCACGGCCCATCCACCGTCTTGGAGCCCTTGGACAGGTACTCGCTCTGGGGATAGTTCTTCTCCATGACCCGCCGCGTGTCGTCGCGCAACTGGGTCATGCTCAGGGCGTCGTAAGACTTGTACAGGATGAACAAGGCCTCTTCCAGGGCTGGCACATCGCGAAACTCCGTGATCGCGGTTTGTGCACGGTTGATGGCAGAGATGTAGGCGCCCCGCGTGTAGTAGAAGCGCGCGACGTGGACTTCATACTGGGCCAGCGAATTGACGATGTAGGTCATGCGCAGGCGGGCATCGGCGGAATATTTGGACTCGGGGAACTGGTTGACCAGATCCTTGAAGGACTCGAAAGACTCTTTCGCCGCTTTCTGGTCCCGCTCGGACAGGTCCTGCTTGTATAAAAAGCTGAACAGACCCAGGTTTTCATTGAAGTTGACCAGGCCTTTGAGATAGAGGGCATAGTCGAGGGCGGGGCTGGACGGATGCAGCTTGATGAAGCGGTCCAGCGTGGCCAGTGCCTGAGCCTGCTCACCCCCCTTGAATTGGGCGTAGGCTTTCTCCAGCTGGGCTTGCTGTGCCAGCGGCGTACCAGCGGCTCGGCCTTCGAGTTTTTCAAACAGTGGAATGGCTTTGTCGTAAGCGCCAGAATCTGCTTCGTCCTTGGCCTCGGCATAAATCTTGTTCGGACTCCAGCCGACAGTGGGGTCCTTGACGGTGGACGAACAGGCCGAGAGGAGGATCAGGCAGGCCAGCAAGGCCGCGCTGGAAGGCAAGTTGGCTGGAACAACCGATAATTTGGTGGGAAACATCGCAATTGATCCTCTTGATGACTGATTCAGTACAAAGCAAACCGATTATATCGAGCGCCATGCTGCCGGGCGTTCTTGCAGACGAGGTCCTGGAGGATGCAGAGGCTGGCGCAGAAGATTCCGCAGAAGGCGAATGGCGTCAGGTCAGTGTTCCCGCAGCCAGTCACGGCGAGCGTCTTGACCGCGCACTGGCAGGCATCGTGCCCGAGTTCTCGCGAAGTTATCTGCAGCAGCTGATAGCCGCCGCAGCTGTGGAGCTCAACGGCCTTGCACTCACCAAGGCTTCGGCCAAGGTCAAGGCGGGCGATGTTCTCAGGATAGAACTCAAGCCAACCCCGCAAAGCCAGGCGTTTAAACCGGAAGTGATGGCGCTGGACGTGGTTTTCGAAGATGAGTACCTGCTGGTGATCAACAAGCCTGCCGGTCTGGTGGTACACCCGGCGCCGGGCAACTGGAGCGGCACCCTTCTGAACGGGCTGCTGGCGCGGGATCCGCAAGCCGCGTTGCTGCCGCGTGCAGGTATTGTGCACCGGCTGGACAAGGACACCAGCGGTTTGATGGTCGTCGCACGCAAGCGTCAAGCCATGGACTCGCTGGTTTCGATGATTGCCGAGCGCAGCGTTCACCGCGAATACCTGGCGCTGGCGCATGGCGCCTGGCAAGGCCCGGCCAAGCGCCAGGTCGATGCACCCATGGGCCGCGATCCGCGCAATCGCTTGCGCATGGCTGTGGTTGATCTGGAGAAAAATGCAGGCAAAACGGCATCGACAGGCATTGCCTTGCTGCAAAGCGAAGGTGCCTTCTGCCTGGTCAAGTGCAAATTGCAGACCGGTCGGACCCATCAGATTCGCGTCCACATGGCCTCCATCGGCCACCCGCTTGTTGCAGACGAGGTGTATGGTGGCAAGCCTGCCGCCGGTCTGGATCGACAGGCCCTGCATGCCTGTCGGCTTGCATTTGCGCATCCGGCAACAGGGCAGCCACTGGAATTCAAGTCGCCGCTGCCGGCCGACCTGGCGGCGGCGGCGGCCAGCCTGGGCCTGAGATACAATTAAGTGCAGTAGTTTTCTTCTACCCGCCGCATGGCGCTCCCCCGACCGGGTGGTTGCCCATGAATGTGACCGGCGCCGACCGGCGCCTTTACCTCGAATCATTTCGGAATCAAGACCATGAATACGACGGATGCCAAGCGCGTCCTCGAAACGGCTCTTATTTGCGCTCAGCAGCCGCTGCCGGTGCGCGATATGGGGGTTTTGTTCAACGGGGCGGTGTCGGCCGACACACTCAAACTTCTGCTTGAAGAGTTGCAAGACGACTGGACCGGTCGCGGGGTCGAATTGGTTCATGTGGCCAGCGGCTGGCGTTTTCAAAGTCGGCCGCAAATGCGAGAGTTTCTTGATCGTCTGCACCCTGAAAAACCGCCGCGATACACCCGCGCCACGCTGGAAACACTGGCCATCATTGCCTATCGCCAACCTGTGACCCGGGGCGATATGGAAGATATCCGTGGCGTGACCATCAACAGCCTGATTCTCAAACAACTCGAAGACCGCGGCTGGGTCGAGGTGATCGGGCACCGGGAGACCGTCGGCCGGCCCGGGCTTTACGCCACCACCCGACAGTTTCTCGATGACCTTGGGGTCGAATCGCTGGATCAGCTTCCGGCCATGGACACGACGGCGGGACAGGCGGCCATGCTGGGGCAGATCGAGTTTGGCTTGAATGCTTCAGCGGATACCGATGTGCGGGCCGCGCAGGATCCAGCCCCGCAGTCGGCTGACAGCCCCGAAGACGATGTGTTTGCGCCAGCGAACCCTAACTTGGCCGACAGCACCGCGGCCATCCTTCCCAACGCCTGAACGCCACCGCATGAATCCACAAGACAACCCGGCTCCGGCCGAGCCGACAGCCCCGGTTGAGGCAACAAATCCGCCCTTGGCCCTGGAGGAGCAAGCGCAAGCAGCTATTAAACTGATAGCGGATCAAGGGCCGGATGCGACCGAAGTGGACATCGATCCTGCCCAACTGCGGGGTGGACAGGAGCGCCCAGCGCCCGCGCCACAGTCGCAGGCCCGATTTGACGACGTGGTCACGGGCCAATTCGATGCCGATGAGGAAGACCCTGCAGTCGAGTTGCCCAAGCGCGTCCTGTCGGCGCAGCCGGAGACGCCCAAGCTGCACAAGGTGCTGGCCCAGGCGGGGCTTGGTTCGCGGCTGGAGATGGAGCAGCTGATTCTGGAAGGACGGATATCCGTCAATGGCGAGCCCGCCCACATCGGCCAGCGTATCCAGTTTGGCGACACGGTCAAGGTCAATGGCAAGCCGGTGCGGGTGCGGGTTGACCCGCCGCCGCCGCGCGTGATTGCTTATCACAAGCCTTCGGGCGAGGTGGTCTCGCATGACGATCCGCAAAATCGCCCCACTGTATTTCGCCGTCTGCCCAAGTTGTTTCAGGGTAAGTGGCAGTCGGTGGGACGCCTCGACCTGAACACCGAGGGCCTTTTGCTGCTGACCAGCTCGGGTGAGCTGGCGAACCGGTTGATGCATCCGCGTTTTGGTCTGGAGCGCGAGTATGCGGTGCGTGTCCTGGGCGCCTTGAGCAACGAAGAAAAAAAGCGCCTGCTCGACGGTGTGCAACTTGACGACGGCATGGCCCAGTTCAGTTCCCTTGAAGCTGGCGGAGGTGAGGGCGCGAACTGCTGGTATCGGGTGACGATTTCCGAAGGCCGCAACCGAGAGGTGCGGCGCATGTTTGAAGCGGTGGGCCATGCGGTCAGTCGCCTGATCCGCATCCGTTACGGCGCGGTGGTGCTGCCGCGCGGTCTCAAGCGCGGCGCCTTTGTCGAGCTCGATGACAGGGACATTCTGGCCCTGACCGGTGCGGTCAGCCGTTCTGAGTCGCGCGCCGATCCGCGCGGCGCCAACCGGGGCAGCGCTGATGGGGGCGCCGGTGGACCTGGCGAGGCCAGGGAGGGCCGTGGCCCCAGGCGCAATGAGCGCTCCAGGGGTGGTCGCGGTCGCGCGGATGCTGGCCAGGGCACGCGTGCCACACCGGGAAACGTCGAGCTGCGCGACCCGTCAAGCCAGGACGATCAGGAAGGTCACGATCCGCGGGACTTACAGCCGCCACTGAACCGCAACGGTGGGTCACAAGGCGGAAACCGCCGCCGGGGTAACAAGGGCGGGCGAGGCAGCGGTGGGAGTGGCGGAGCAGGCCCGAGATCCGGCCTCCCGGGCCAGTTTGGCGGTAACGGTGCTGGGCAGGGGCCAAAACGCCGTGACGACCGGGGCGACAGAGGTGATAAGGGCCCGGGTGGCGCACAGCCCGATCCCATGAAGACCTCTTTCGGCTACATCGGCGCCGACACCTTCACCCGGCAGCGCCAGGGACCAGGACAAGGGCAGCGGCGCGGCGGTGGGGCTGGCGCTGGCGGAGGAGGCGGGGGCGGCAATGCCAGCGGCAACGCAGGTGGGGGCCAGCGCCGAGGGGGCGGTGGCGGCAACCGGGGCGGCGGCAATCGCGGTGGCGGTAACCGGGGCGGAAACCGCTAGGAGTCTGAGCGGCAGATGGCGTCGGAGCGAAAAGTGACCCCGGCGAGGACAGTTTTTGTGGGGTTTGCATAGCCATAGCCATAGCCATGGCGCCAAAAGCTGGCGGAAAGTGGACCGTCTCGGTCGCTTTGCAGCCGACGTCCCTTCGGCCGCCCAGGCGGCTGGAGCCTGTTCACAGTACGACTGCTCGATGGAAAGGATGGCCATTGTTTGCTCAGGGCCGTTGGCAGCGGGTTAAAATCAGAGGCTTTATTCGTTTTGAATAGATCCGGAAAAATCCAAAAATATCCAAGGTTAAGGAACCCCCATGGCGATCGAACGCACTCTCTCCATCATCAAACCCGACGCAGTGGCCAAAAATGTCATCGGTCAAATTTACGCTCGTTTTGAGGCTGCCGGCCTGAAAGTGGTGGCGGCTCGTCTGGCGCATCTGTCACGCGGCGAAGCCGAGGCTTTTTACGGTGTGCACAAAGACCGTCCTTTCTTCAAGGATCTGGTCTCATTCATGATTTCCGGCCCGGTGATGATCTCTGCGCTCGAAGGTGAAAATGCCATCCTGAAACACCGCGATCTGATGGGCGCCACCGATCCGAAGAAGGCGGCCGCCGGTACCATCCGGGCCGACTTTGCTGAAAGCATTGACGCCAATGCCGTTCATGGCTCTGATGCCGTGGAAACTGCCCAGGTGGAGATCAGCTTCTTCTTCGCGGGCATGAATATCCATTCGCGCTAGATCGCGAGTTTCTGACCCGATGACAGCCAACCTGCTTGATTACGATCTGGAAGGTCTGGCTGCGTTTTGCGAGGGGCTGGGGGAAAAACGCTTCCGCGCAACCCAGCTTTTTCGCTGGATTCACCAGAAAGGCGCGACCGATTTCAGCCAGATGACTGATCTGGCCCGGTCGCTGCGCGAAAAGCTGCCCGCTTCTGCGCACATTCAGGGGCTGAAGGTGGTTTCTCGTCACGACTCGGCCGACGGGACCATCAAGTGGCTGTTCGATGTGGGGGCGGGCGACGTCATTGAAACCGTCTTTATTCCCGAATCAGATCGCGGAACGCTGTGTATTTCGTCGCAGGCCGGTTGCGCTGTCGGCTGCCGTTTTTGTTCCACCGGCCACCAGGGCTTCAGCCGCAACCTGACAACGGCAGAAATCATTGGTCAGCTCTGGTTTGCAGAGCACTTCCTGCGCGCGCACCTGGGCAAGAATGAGCGTGTTGTCTCCAACGTGGTGATGATGGGCATGGGTGAGCCACTGCAAAATTACGCGCAGTTGTTGCCGGCCCTGCGCATGATGCTGGACGACCACGGTTATGGGCTGTCGCGCCGCCGCCTGACGGTATCCACCTCTGGCGTGGTACCCATGATGGACCGTCTGGCGCAGGATTGCCCGGTCGCGCTCGCAGTGTCGTTGCATGCGCCCGATGACGAGCTGCGCAGCAACCTGGTGCCGTTGAACAAGAAGTACCCAATTGCCGAACTGCTGCAGGCCTGTAGCCGGTACCAGCAGGCTGCACCCAGGGATTTCATGACCTTCGAATACTGCATGCTGGAAGGCGTAAACGACCAGCCGGAGCAAGCGCTACAGCTGATTTCGTTGGTGCGTCATCACGCCGCCCAGGGTTTGTCCTGCAAGTTCAACCTCATCCCCTTCAATCCGTTTCCGGCTTCCGGCCTGAAGCGCTCTGCCATGCCACAAGTGATGGCCTTCGCAAAAATCCTGATGGACGCCGGTATCGTGACCACTGTCCGCAAAACCCGGGGCGACGACATCGACGCCGCCTGCGGTCAACTGGCCGGCGACGTGCAGGATCGCACGGGTGTACAGCAGCGCATGGCGACACAGCGGCAGGGTATGCTCAAGGGCATCAAGATTGTCACCCGGGAGGTCGGTGTATGAAATTCGTCCGCATTGCGACGCTGCTTTTGGCCTGCGCTGCAGCGTTGCTGCTTTACGGCTGCGCCGGCAATCCCGGTGCGGCAGTCGGGGCCAATGGCGCGCGAGCGGAGATCATGACCGAGTCCGACGAACCCGACAACCGCAAGCGTGCGCGCATTCGCCTTGAATTGGCCGCCAACTACTTCCAGCAGGGGCAGACCAATGTGGCGTTGGACGAACTCAAGCAGGCCCTCATCGCCGACCCGACCTTCGCCGATGCCCACAACTTGCGCGGGCTGGTTTACATGCGGCTCAACGACAACGCGCTTGCTGAAGAGAGTTTTCGCCGAGCGATGACTTTGAACCCTCGTGATGGCGATGTGCTGCACAACTACGGCTGGCTTTTGTGCCAGCAAAATCGCTACAGCGAGTCCACTGCCATGTTCGCTCGCGCGATTGCCTTGCCGTCTTACGGCGCACAGCCTAAAACGCTGATGACGCAGGGTCTGTGCCAGATACGTGCCGGGCAGATGGCAGAGGGCGAGCGTAGCCTGCTCCAGTCTTACGAGCTCGACGCAGGCAATCCTGTCACCGGCTACAACCTGGCCGATGTCCTGTTCAAACGCGGCAATTTAACGCAGGCCCAGTTCTATATACGTCGCCTCAACAACAGCAACCTGGCCAATGCGGAAACCCTCTGGCTGGGCATCAAGGTCGAGCGTGGCCTTGGCGACCGTGAAGCGATGGCACAGCTGGCCAATCAACTCAAGAAGCGCTTCGCCCAGTCGCGTGAGGCATCTGCTTATGACCGAGGAGCTTTCAATGACTGAACTTGCCAGCCACTTGGCCGACGGTCCCGGGCTGACGCACCCGGAAAGCACCGACGACCCTGTGGACCATGTCGAGTTGGCCGAGATCGGCGTCAGCGCTGGTTTGCTGTTGCGACAAGCCCGCGAGGCGGCTGGCCTCCACATTGCTGCCTTGGCGGTTTCCTTGAAAGTGCCTGTCAAAAAGCTGGAGGCGCTGGAGGCCGACCGTCTCGATCTCCTGCCGGATGCAGTGTTTGTGCGTGCGTTGGCGGCCAGTGTTTGCCGTACCCTCAAAGTCGATCCCAGCCGGATTCTCGCCCTGTTGCCACAAACCGGCACGCCGCGCCTGGGTCAGCCGCAAACCGCCATCAACACGCCGTTTCGGGCCCCCGGGGATGGCCCGGCGCCCTCCCTCTGGGCGCAAGTTTCCAGGCCTGCTGTGCTGGCGGGTCTCTTGCTGGTGATGGGCGCGCTGGTGCTGATATTCATACCCACGGCCCAGCAACGCGGGGCATTGTCGCTGGTGACCGCAGGCAGCACGGCGGTGACCAGCAGCCCGGCTTCATCTGCCGCTGCCCTGCCACCGCAGCCGACAAACGAAGTCGCTTCTCCCGCGCCTGTTGCGGTGGCTGAGACCCCGGCGTCGCTCGCAGCGCCGTCCGTCGCTCCGGCGCTGGCCCCCACGTTGTCCTCCGCTACAGCGCCGGTTTTGCCGGTGGAAGCAGCGGTGCCAGCTGTTGCGGCTTTGCCAGTTGCGCCTGGAATCATCGTGTTCAGGGCCAGCGGCGAGTCCTGGGTGGAGGTGACAGATGCCAAAAATGTGGTGGTGCTGCGGCGCACGCTGGCGGCTGGCGAAGAAGTTGGCGCCACCGGGGTTTTACCGCTGTCGGCGGTCGTTGGCCGGGCCGATGCGACGCGGGTGCAGGTGCGCGGCCGGGCCTTCGATCTGACAACAGTCAGCAAAGACAACGTCGCGCGTTTCGAGGTGAAATAGTGGAGTCATCTGGTCCCATTGAATCGGCTGCGCCGAAAGCGCGTGTCTCGTTGCAGGCGCGTGTGAGTTGGGGCTCGCGGGTTGTGACCGTGGGTGGTGATGCGCCGGTGCGTGTCCAGTCCATGACCAACACCGATACCGTTGACGCCATTGGCACCGCCATCCAGGTCAAGGAGTTGGCCATCGCCGGTTCGGAAATGGTGCGTATCACCGTCAATACGCCAGAGGCTGCTGCGCAGGTGCCCTATATTCGCGAGCAACTCGATCGCATGGGTATTGATGTGCCCCTGGTTGGCGACTTTCATTACAACGGCCATCGCCTGCTGACTGATTTCCCGGCCTGTGCAGAGGCTCTGTCCAAGTACCGCATCAATCCCGGTAATGTGGGCAAAGGCGACAAACACGACCGCCAGTTTGGACAGATGATTGAAGCGGCCATGCGCTGGAACAAGCCAGTGCGCATAGGTGTCAATTGGGGCAGCCTGGACCAGGAGTTGCTGGCCGGCCTGATGGACGAGAACAGCCGTCGCGACCAGCCCTGGGATGCAAAGCAGGTCATGTACGAGGCGCTGATCACCTCGGCCATCGGATCCGCCAAGCTGGCTGAGCAGATGGGCCTGGAAAAAAGCCAGATCATCCTTTCCTGCAAAGTCAGCGGTGTGCAGGACCTGATCTCGGTTTACCGGGAGCTGTCGAAACGTTCACGCTACGCACTTCACCTGGGTCTGACCGAAGCGGGCATGGGTACCAAGGGAACGGTGGCATCCAGCGCTGCGCTGGCGGTGTTGCTGCAGGAGGGCATTGGCGACACCATCAGGGTCTCGTTGACGCCTCAGCCCGGCGAGGCGCGTACCCAGGAAGTGCTCATCGCCTCCGAAATTCTGCAGGCCCTGGGGCTGCGCAGCTTTGTGCCCAGCGTCACGGCCTGCCCGGGCTGCGGCCGCACCACCAGCACCACCTTCCAGGAATTGACCAAGGAAATTGATGATTTCCTGAGGGCGCAGATGCCTGTGTGGCGCGAGCAATACCCTGGTGTGGAAAAACTCAAGGTCGCGGTGATGGGATGCATCGTCAATGGGCCTGGTGAAAGCAAACATGCCGACATCGGTATCAGCCTGCCGGGTTCTGGCGAAGCGCCAGCCGCGCCGGTGTACATCGATGGCGAAAAAAGTATCACGTTGCGCGGTGACCGCATCGCGCAGGAGTTCCGCGTGATTGTTGAAAACTACATCGAAAAGCGCTTTGGCAAACAGGCCCAGGCTGCTTGAACTCCTCCATGGTTGAAAAATTAGTTGCCGTCAAAGGCATGAATGACATTTTGCCGCCCGCGTCAGCGGGTTGGGAGGCGCTTGAGGAAACCGTGCGTGCCTTGATGGCGCGTTACGCCTACCGCAACATTCGCACACCCATCGTCGAGCCGACAGCGCTGTTTGTGCGTGGCCTCGGCGAGGTGACCGATATTGTCGAAAAAGAGATGTACTCTTTTGAGGACAGGCTCAATGGGGAGGCGCTGACCCTGCGGCCCGAAAATACGGCCGGTGTCGTACGTGCGGTTGCCGAGCACAATCTGCTGTACGAAGGTGGAAAGCGCCTGTACTACATGGGGCCGATGTTCCGGCATGAGCGACCTCAGCGCGGGCGATATCGGCAGTTTCACCAGATTGGCGCAGAGGCGTTGGGTTTTGCGGGCGCCGAGGTCGATGCCGAAATTATTCTGCTGGCGCAAGCCCTGTGGCAAGAGCTCGGCTTGAAAGATGTGCGGCTCGAACTCAACAGTCTCGGTGAGCCCGCAGAACGCAAGTTGCACCGTGCCGCCCTGATTGAATACCTGGAGGCCAACCGCGACCAGCTCGACGAGGAGGCCAGGCGCCGCTTGCACACCAACCCTCTTCGTATCCTGGATACCAAAAATCCCAAGATGCAGGCCTTGGTGGAAAGTGCACCCCGGCTAATGGACTTTCTGGGTGAAGCCTCACTGGCGCATTTCAGCCGCGTCACGGCCATGCTGGACGCCAACGGTCTGGCTTACCGCATCAATCCCCGGCTGGTACGAGGCATGGACTACTACAACCTGACGGTGTTTGAGTTCATCACCGAAAGTCTGGGGGCGCAGGGCACGATCTGCGGCGGCGGGCGTTACGACTACCTGATTGAACAGGTCGGCGGCAAGGCAGCACCGGCGGTCGGCTGGGCACTGGGCGTGGAACGGGTGCTTGAGCTCATCAGTGAGCAGGGCCTGGCGACCGCGCCTGCCGTGCCGGATGTCTATGCCATTGTTCCCGAAGCTGCGGCGCTGCCGCTGGTGCTGAAAACCCTTCAGGCCTTGCGTGCGCGGGGGATCAGCGTACAGATGCATTCGGCCGCCGGTGCAGCGGGGGAGGGCATGGGCAGCATGAAATCGCAGTTCAAGAAAGCCGATGGCAGCGGTGCCCGCCATGCGCTGATCTTCGGTGAGGTTGAATTGGCTCAGGGGTGCGTCGCAGTCAAGAGCCTGCGTGGTGAAAAGCTTGATGTCGCCAAGGCCCAAACACTGCAGCCTCTGGACGCGGTGGCGTCATGGGCCGACAGCTTGCGGTAGGGCGGCGAAACCCGCCCCCTACAATCAACATTCATTTGGTGGACTAGACAAAGCTTTATGGCAAAACATCTCGATTTGGAAGAACAGGAACAGCTTGACGAACTCAAGCATTTCTGGAAGCAATATGGCAACCTGATTACCTGGGTTTTGATTGCGATTCTGGGCACGTTTGCAGCCTGGAACGGCTACAACTACTGGAAGCGCGACCAGGCTGCCAAGGCCGCGCTCATGTACGACGAAGTGGAACGTGCAGCCGCGTCGGGTGAGATCAACCGCCTCGATCGTTCACTGGCCGACATGAAAGAGCGCTTTGCCGGCACTGCGTTTGCCCAGCAGGCCGGACTGCTGGCCGCCAAGGTTTATTACGACAAGGGCAATATCGATTCGGCCAAGGCATCTTTGGCCTGGGTGGCGGGTAAAAGTGCCGACGAAGGCTACCAGGCTATCGCCCGGCTGCGTCTGGCCGGTCTGCTGCTTGAAGCCAAGGCCCATGACGAGGCGGTGCAAATGCTGGCCGCGCCATTCCCCAAAGACTTCGTTGCGCTTGCAGCGGATCGTCGGGGCGATATTCTGGCCGCGCAGGGCAAGCGCGCCGAAGCGCGGGCCGAGTACGAAAAAGCCTTCAAGGCCATGGATGAGCGTGCCGAATACCGGCGTCTGGTCGAAGTCAAGCTCAATGCGCTTGGCTTGAACCCGTCCGCAACCGCTGCCCCTTCATTGTCCAAACCGGAGGTCAAGCCGTGATTTTCAATTCTTTTCGGCCACTGGCCCATACCCTTCGCACGCCAGCAGCTATTATTTTGATAGCGGTTTTGACGGGCTGTTCAGCCGTCAGCGGGTTTTTTGGCAGCTCCGTGAAAAAGCCCCAACCGGCTGAACTGCAACCGGTGGTGGCCCTGGTGCCGGCCCGACAGGTCTGGAGTGCGCGCATTGGTGAGGTGGCGTTTCCCCTGCAGATGACGGTTGCTGGTGATACGGTTGTTGTTGCCAGCAGCGACGGCACAGTGGCCGCGCTGGAGGCGCGCAGCGGCCGCGACCGCTGGCGAACAAACGTGGGTACACCGATCGCCGCCGGCGTCGGCAGCGACGGCAAGTTGGCCGCGGTCGTCACGCGAAGCAATGAAGTTGTTGCGCTGGACAACGGTCGTGAAATCTGGCGCCAGAAACTGGCCGCCCAGGCTTTTTCCTCACCTTTTGTTGCGGGGGGGAGGGTATTTGTGCTGGCGGCGGACCGCTCGGTCAATGCGTTTGACGGGCAGACCGGGCGCAAGCTCTGGACCCAGCAACGTCCCAGCGAACCGCTGGTTCTGCGCCAGGCGGGCGTGATGCTTGCAGTCGGCGACACGTTGGTGGTCGGCCTGGCCGGACGCCTGAGTGGCATCAATCCGCTCAACGGCAGCATCCGCTGGGAGGCGCCGATTGCATCTCCGCGCGGCATCAATGATGTGGAACGCCTGGTCGATCTCGTGGGCAGTGTGAGCCGTGTGGGTAGCTCCGTCTGCGCCCGTGCTTTCCAGGCCAGCGTGGGCTGCGTCGATGCCCAGCGCGGCGCATTGCTCTGGACCAAACCGGCCAATGGTGCACAGGGTATTGCGGGGGACGACCGTCTGGTGTTTGGCACCGAAGCCGACGGCAGGGTCATCGCATGGCTGCGTGCCGATGGTGAAAACGCCTGGAGCACCGACAGTTTGCGTTATCGCAGCCTGGGCGCTCCTGTGGTTGTGGGTCGCTCGATTGCCATCGGTGACGCCGCCGGTTTTGTACACCTGTTGTCGCGTGCGGACGGCTCAACGCTGAACCGGCTCTCCACCGACGGTTCTGCGGTGGCTGCTACCCCCGTGTTATCGGGCAACACCCTGATTGCCGCGACGCGGTCCGGGAACGTGTTTGGCTTCGCACCTGAATAAATGTTGGCCCCCACGCTCCTCGCTTCGCGTGCCTTCGGCGGTGCGCTGCCCCTTGCACCAGGAAGAGGGGCGCTGCGCCTGCGGCCCGGCCCTTCGTCAGGCTCAGGACAGGCCAAGACCGGTTCCGCAGCCCGTGTCGGTAAAACCCGTCCATATTGCCCCAAGGGGGCTGATTTCCCCGTCTTGAATGCCATCTCGTGAAACCTGTTATCGCCCTGGTCGGTCGCCCCAATGTGGGCAAATCGACCATCTTCAACCGCCTGACCAAGTCGCGTGACGCGATTGTGGCCGACTATGCCGGCCTGACCCGGGACCGCCACTACGGCAACGGCAGGCTGGGCGCACAGGAATTCATCGTCATCGACACCGGCGGCTTTGAGCCCAAGGCGGCCGATGGCATCTACAAGGAAATGGCCAAGCAGACCCGGCAGGCCGTGGCCGAAGCCGATGTGGTGGTTTTTGTGGTCGATGCACGTGCCGGGGTCAACGCCCAGGACCACGACATCGCCAAATACCTGCGCAAGCTGGGTAAACCAACGGTGCTGACCGCCAACAAGGCCGAAGGCATGACCGAGGGTGTGCAGTTGTCCGAGTTTTTTGAGCTGGGTCTGGGAGAGGTGCTGGCCGTTTCGGCATCTCACGGCCAGGGCATGCGCACGCTGGTGGACATGGCGCTGGCGCCCCTGAACTTGCCGGACCCGGAGGAGGAGGGTGAGCCCGCCGACCCGACCGTGATCAAGCTCGCGGTCGCCGGGCGCCCCAACGTCGGCAAATCGACGCTGATCAACACCTGGCTGGGTGAGGAGCGGCTGGTCGCATTCGACCAGCCGGGCACCACGCGCGATGCGATTTCCGTCCCTTTTGAAAAGGCCGGGCAGAAGTTCGAGCTCATAGACACCGCCGGCTTGCGCCGCAAGGGCAAGGTGTTCGAGGCGATTGAAAAGTTTTCCGTGGTCAAAACCCTGCAGGCCATCGAAAGCGCCAACGTGGTGCTGCTGCTTCTCGACGCCACCCAGGGCGTGACCGATCAGGACGCCCACATCGCCGGCTACATCCTGGAAAGCGGCCGCGCTGTGGTGCTCGCGGTCAATAAATGGGATGCGGTGGACGCCTACCAGAAGGAGCTGCTGGAACGCTCTGTAGAAACA
>NZ_JAUXUP010000045.1 GCF_030680935.1 Polaromonas sp.
TCACCACCTGGCCGGCGTTCAGGTTGTTCAGGGCGCTGCTGGTGGTGTAGGTCCAGGCACCGGCGGCGTTGATCACGAAGCTGCCGTAGGTCCCGGCCGTGCCGGTCTGGGCCACCACCGTCGCTGCAAAATCGCCACCCGTGGTCAGCGCTGCATTACCCTCTGTCAATGCCTTGACCTGATTGCCTCCCAAGCTTGGGCTTGGAGCCTCTGCGGCGCCTGCGACAGTAGATCCGGCAACAACAGCGGACTCAACCACTGCAAGCCGGTCGACAACCGATCCGGGCAAAACACTAGCAGCAGACGCTGCAATGGGTTCATCTGCAACTCCGTTAGGCAAATAGCCCAACACTGCTTTATCTAGAGAGGTGTATTCATATGTCAGCGGTGCCAGCGCCTCCACTGTCCTCAACAACTGAACGAAGTTATTGCCATCATCAGACCTGATGCCGGAGACACCAACACCCGAGGATGAGCTCACACCCGAGGACGTTTCCTGCAAAAGCCTGTCAAGCGTGCTGCCTTCGCTGATCGCATTCAGGATCCGGGTGAGCTCCTCCACCCTTGGCAAAAGCGCGGCACTCCCGCCATCAGGCAACAAATTGCCGAACACCGTGGAATCAAGGGTAACGGTTTCCCGCGAACGAAGAAGAAACTTCCCCCCTTGGTCAAATGCCAGCTCCACCCGTGCGCCAGTGCTGGTGACGATCACGTCGCCTTCTAATACGGGATCTCCAAATTTCAGCTGTCGACGTTCACCGCTTGCGTTTTCAGCGAAAGCGATGCCTTCAAGCACCACTACATTACCAACAACTTTGCCTTCATTGGCCATGACGAATCCCAAACGGAGTTACTGTATTGAACTCAATATAGTCCGTTCTGTCTGGTAAAAAAATTGTACCGAGGTACTACCTCAAGCGGCCTCAACCCGCCTCAGAGGCCCGCCCATTGACTATCAGGGACAATTGAAGCCGATCCCTGACTTGGAGCTTGTCCAGAATAGAGCCAACATGCGCCTTGACAGTGCGCTCCGTAATGCCGAGCGCCTTGGCAATTTCCTTGTTGCTGGAACCGCGGGCAATCGTCAAGGCCACTTCCTTTTCGCGCTCGGTCAGATTTTGAGACCACGTGTCGAGTCCAGCGCCAATTCGGCCAGAAGTCGCCTGAATGCGGCTTGTCGCACTGATTAGGCGTTGCATCAATGGCTCGCCAATCCAGAGGCCTCCTTGCAACACCACAGAGGCAATCTGAATCAGGAGCTGCGCCGCAGCGTGAGTATTGCAGTACCCCCGGACACCTGCAGCAAAAGCAGCAAGGGCCTCCTCATCCGTCGGTCGATCACTAAGAACAATACAGGGAGTTTGGCCGAACTGCGCTCCCACGCGTTCAATTTGAGCCTCCAAAGCCATGCCTTGCTCCAGCCTCAACCAAACGAGACTTACCTTAGCTGCATCAGCCTTGGCTCGCGCCGTCTCTACCTTGCCGGCTTTTCCCGTCTGAAAGGCTTCGATCCAACGTGGGAGCATACGGCCTTGCAGGCAAAGAAATAGACACTGCGGCTCCTGATTTCCCACAACCAAGCCGATCAGCGTTCAGTAAAGGCAGCTTGCTTTGCCTTCAAAACAGGTTTGAGAAGGTAAGACAGTATGGATTTCTGACCGGTAATGATGTCAACTTCCGCCACCATACCGGGAATGATGGGTAGTCCTTCACCTAGTCTGGACTTCTCAGTTCGTACACGTACTGTATAGAAAGTATTACCTCGCTCGTCAGTCACCGAGTCGGCCCCTATAAATTCAAGCTTAGCCTCCAGACCACCGTAAATAGAAAAATCATAGGCGGTGAATTTGACCAAAGCCTTGTCCCCTGGCCGGAGAAAAGCAATATCCTTAGGCAAGACTTTTGCCTCGAGCAACAGGTTTTCTTCCAAGGGCACAATTTCAATGATGTCTCGTCCTGGTTGAACCACGCCACCCACCGTATTCACCAAAAGACGCTTGACAGTGCCCCTGACCGGTGAACGCAGCGAAGACTTATCCACTTTGTCGGCAAGCCCGACCCCGCCTGCAGAGCTCACATTGAGCTTCGCAAGGGTTTCGGATAGCTCTTTACGGGCCTCGCTCTGAAAATTCAGGGTTATCTCCTGAATTTTGCGGGAAGCCTCTGCCACTGCAGCTTGAGTTTTTGCGATTTGTGCCGAGGCCATCTCCCGCTCGCCCAGGAAGCGCCCAGTATCCCGCTCAAGCCTTAACAATTCCACCTCTGAAACAGCCCCATCCTTCAGCAACGGTTTTGTATAACCCAGCTCTTTCGCAGTCAACTCATACGCTCTTGAAGCCTGTTCCCGCTTGGCTCGCGCTTCGACAAGCTCCTGCTGGCGTTGCGATAACTGCTGCTGGGCTATGGCCAGTTGAGCGTTGAGCGTAGAGGTGCTGGCCTCATAGGCACGTCGCTCTTCTTGAACTGTTTTAGGCGCCTCAGCCAGTGCTTCCGGCGGAGGTATGAACGGCACCCCCTCAGCGAGTGCTCGGACCCTCGCCGCCTTGGCCAACAGCGCCAAATACTGGACCCGATTTTCCTTTACAGAAGAATCGAAGCGCGTCGTATCAATGTTTACGAGTATCTGTCCCGCCTCAACAACCTGCCCCTCCTGGACCAGAATCTCTGAAACGACACCTCCGTCCAGGCTTTGCATGATCTGCAACTGCCGGGAGGGAATTACCTTACCTTCGCCCTTGGTAATTTCATCGACCTCCGACAAACCAGCCCATAAAAGCGCCAGCACAAAAACCACGCCAAGGCTCTTGACAAGCATTCGGGCACGCAGAGGCTCCTGATCCAGCATCGCACGATCTGCGTCGCCGCCAAAACCCGCATCCATGTGCTCATCTGCCCGTTGCCACGACGCGGAAGTGCGTTCAAGGGCGGGTTGAAGCAGCCTCTTGCCAGTAGCCCAAAGGAAAATCATCGGACGAGTCCATGAGGTCCATCGTGGATTCATGAAGCTTTCCCGATACGCCCGGCTTTTAATGCCTCAATGACCTGTTCGTAAGGTCCATCCGCAACAATACGACCTTCATCAATCACGATGATTCGATCTGCCAGATCCAACAGCGTGTTTCTGTGGGTAACAACCACCATAGTCTTGTGTTTGGCGTAGCTGCGCAAACGCTCTTTAAACTGTGCCTCCGAGGAAAAATCCATAGCCCCGGTGGGTTCATCCAACAGCAATACAGGGGGCTCCAGCAACACCGCGCGAGCAATTGCCACCCCTTGTCTCTGCCCACCCGAAAGAGACTCTCCGCGCTCCCCAATGATCATGTCGAAGCCCTGCGGGTGGCGGTTGGCAAACTCGATCAGACCACCTACTTCAGCGGCCGCAAGGATTGCTCCATCGTCCGCGTAGGGCGCGGCTATGGCAATGTTGTCACGCAAGGTCCCATAAAACAGCATCGCGTCTTGCTCGACATATCCCACATTACGCCTCAAATCGGCGGGGTCTAGTTGACGAAGATCGATACCGTCCATGCTGATCGCGCCGCTGGAGGGGGTATAAAGCCCAAGTATGAGCCTCTGTAGTGTGGTCTTGCCAGACCCTACGCGGCCAATGACGACAACGTTTTCACCCGGCTTGATCCTGAAGGACACCCCCCGTAGAGCCTCCTGCGTACGTCCAGGGTATGTGAAATGCACATCGTCAAATACGATCTCGCCAGCGATGTCCGGTCGGTGCACAAAATTTGTTTCGCCAGAGCGTTCGCCCGGTTTTTTCATCGTATCTTCCAACGAAGCTAGGGCCGTCTTGGCATTTTGATATTGCATCAACAGCGCAACGATCTGACCCAGCGGCGCCATCGCACGCCCTGACAACATCGTGGCCGCAATGAGTCCCCCCATTGTCAGAAACCCCTCGTGTATCAAATAGACTCCCGCCACAATCATCACGATGTTGATGAGCTGCTGCAGACTGGAAACGACATTAACCACAGACGACGAAAGCAGTCGCAACTGAGCACTAACCCGCGCAAGAAAAGCGGCGGTGTCCTCCAGCTTGGCCTGCATCTGACTTTCCGCTCCATGCGCCTTGATGGCCTCCATTGCAGTGAGCGTTTCAACCAGAGTAGCGTTACGCATGGCCGAAGCTCTGAACGTGGTCTCAGAAAGCGCATGCATCTTGTTCTGAACGACGTAACTGTAAGCGACGACAAGAAATACACCCACGAGGGGCGGAATGACAAGTGGCCACGAAATCCAGCCGAGAACCAGGAAAAAAAGGAGGGCAAAAGGCAAGTCAACAACAGCAATCACCGTGGCGGAGGCGATAAAGTCACGCACTGACTCGAAGGATCGCAAAGTAGCCGCATAGGAGCCGACCGACGGTGGGCGATCTGAGAGCCGCATCCCGAGCACTTTTTCCATGATGAGCGTGGATAGCTTTATATCTATTCGGGATCCAGCCAGATCCACAAAATAACCGCGCATGACCCGCAGGAAATAATCAATGACGAGCACCAGCACCAAACCGAAAGCCAACATCCACAAGGTTTCGACCGCAAAGTTAGGTACCACGCGGTCATAAACGTTCATCGAGAACAATGGAAACGCCAACGCAAATAAGTTGATCAGGAGCGCCGCTGCAAGAATGTCTCGATAGAGGGGAAATTGATCTCTAAAAGCACCCCAAAACCAGTGGCGCTGAGAAGTATTCGCCAATTCAGGGGTTCGCTGGTCGAATCGGAAGTTGGGCCTAGAAAAAATTGCTATGCCGACATAACGAGCCAGCAGTTGTTCGCGAGGCAACACCACCACACCTTGCCCAGCCTCAGGAAAAAGCAGATTTGCTGATTCGCCGCTTTCATCCCATCCCAACAGAAGACAGGCCCCGTCGCCTTCGAGCAGCAGGACCACCGGCAACAATGCGGCGTCAATCTTTTGAAGCGGTCTCCGCAATATCTTGCAGGAGAGACCCGCACGCGCTGCAGCTCGGGCAAACAAAGAGGGCGGCAAGCCAGTCTTGGGAAGTGGTAGCCCGGCGGAAAGCGCCGCACGGGTACTAGGTCGGGCATAGATCCGCGTCAGCTCCACCAAGCAATCGAGCAAAGGATCGTGATGCAACAAGTCCTCGCGCAAGCCTTGCGCCAAATGGCTGGCTTCGCTTTTTTGACCGGCTGGCAAGGGCACGTTCATGTCACTCATTCTTATTGGTCTCGATGATCGACCCACCCCATGTTGAGATCCGCGCAGGCGTAAGTAATTGTAATAGAATCAAGCACTTGCCGCCATGATTGCAAGTCCGTTCCACAACTTTTTCGACATTTATAGTGACATACCCCGACTCTATGGTGGCCCAATGGCAACAGCCCCGGGGATCACTCACTCGTTATGGACACGTTGCCATGACCAGAAAAGCATTGATAGTTTACGCGACACCTCGCAATCCAGATTCGAGAATTATCCCGTAGAGCGATCAAACGATCCGTCCATGCGAAGTCGGCGAAAGGCGATAGCCAGGTCGCGGTCAAATCCAAAGCTTATCCGCGACAGAGAGTCAGCGGATTAAAGCAAGCCCTCAATCACCGCGCCCACCTGCCGATACAGATAGATTGCCCTCAAACCGAAAAAAGTGAGGAATGAAAACAGAAACGCCCACATAAAGTGGGCGATTCTGTTTCTGACTCTAATAGCCAGAATATTGGTTGCGCGGGCAAGATTTGAACTTACGACCTTTGGGTTATGAGCCCAACGAGCTACCAGGCTGCTCCACCGCGCGTTATATAAGGATTATAACCTAGTCTGCTGCTTTAACGCCGTCATTGGAAACGTCTTCCGAAACTTCCGGGCGATCTACGAGTTCAACCAGCGCCATTGGCGCATTGTCGCCAACACGGAAGCCCATTTTCAGTATGCGTGTGTAACCACCAGGCCTGGCCTTGTAACGGGGTCCGAGCTCCGCAAAGAGCTTCACCACCATATCACGATCGCGCAGGCGATCAAACGCCAGTCGCTTGTTTGCAACTGTTGGTTCTTTCGCCAGAGTGATCATGGGTTCAACCACGCGGCGCAGTTCCTTGGCCTTTGGCAACGTGGTTTTGATCGCTTCATGCTGAATCAGGGAATTCATCATGTTGCGCAGCATGGCCAGCCGGTGAGAGCTGGTCCGATTGAGTTTACGAAGTCCGTGTCCGTGACGCATAGTGCTTTCCTTTCATTTGTATTTCAGGCAGCCGTATCAGGTACTGCCCGTGCACTTCCTCCCAAAGGAGGTTTTGTTTCAATTAACGCTTGTCAAGACCTGCGGGAGGCCAGCTCTCCAACCGCATACCCAGTGTCAAACCGCGGGATGCCAATACTTCCTTGATTTCATTGAGCGACTTGCGGCCAAGATTGGGGGTCTTGAGCAGTTCGTTTTCGGTGCGCTGAATCAGGTCACCGATGTAATAGATATTCTCTGCCTTCAGGCAGTTGGCCGATCGAACGGTAAGTTCTAGTTCATCCACTGGACGCAGAAGAATCGGATCAAATTGCTGCGAGCTGCGCTGAATTGGGGCATCAAATGCAGCCAGCTCGTTGCCTTCCAGCTGGGCAAACACGGCAAGCTGCTCCACCAGAATTTTGGCTGACGCGCGGACCGCGTCTTCGGCAGTCACCGCACCATTCGTTTCGATTTCCAGCACCAGCTTGTCCAGGTCCGTGCGCTGCTCGACGCGGGCGCTCTCCACGGTGTAGCTGACGCGTTTGACCGGCGAGAACGAAGCATCAAGAACAATGCGTCCAATGGACTTTGTCGACTCGTCGCCATAGCGGCGCATCGTGCCAGGTACATAGCCGCGACCATTCTCCACCTTGATTTGCATATCGATCTTGCCGCCATGCGACAAATTGACGATCACGTGCTCGGGATTGATGATCTCAACATCATGGGGGGTCTGAATGTCGGCTGCGGTGACTGGCCCTTCGCCGTCCTTGCGCAGACTCAAAGTCACTTCATCACGGTTGTGGAGTTTAAATACCACACCCTTGAGATTGAGCAGGATGTTGACTACGTCCTCTTGCACGCCGTCGATCGACGAGTACTCATGCAGCACGCCGGCGATCGTGACCTCAGTGGCAGCATGACCGACCATCGACGACAGCAACACACGGCGCAGGGCATTCCCAAGCGTGTGGCCATAACCGCGCTCGAAAGGCTCCAGAGTCACCTTCGCGCGATTGGCAGCAAGCTGCTCAACATTGATTGTTTTTGGTTTCAGTAGATTTGTTTGCATGCATTCTTCCTCTCAATACCCTCGGCTCGTTACACCGATAAGGTCGGGTGAAGCGACCCTGCGATTCCAGTGCCCCGTAAACGCAGGAACGAAAATTAACGAGAATACAGTTCGACAATCAACGACTCGTTGACATCGGCAGCGAACTCGTCGCGATCAGGCACCTTCTTGAAGGTGCCTTCACCTTTGTCAATGCTGACGTCGACCCAGGCCGGAATACCAACCTGCTGCGCCAACTGAAGAGCTTCTGCCACGCGGGTCTGTTTTTTGGACTTTTCGCGGACGGCAATGACATCACCCGCTTTAACCATGTATGACGGAATGTTCACCGACCCGCCATTGACAGTGATCGCCTTGTGCGAAACCAGCTGGCGCGCCTCGGCCCGGGTAGAACCAAAACCCATCCGATATACAACATTGTCGAGACGAGACTCAAGAATGAAAAGCAAATTGGCACCGGTATTGCCTTTTCTGCGATCGGCTTCCTCGAAATATCGACGGAACTGCTTTTCCAGAACACCATACATACGCTTGACTTTTTGCTTCTCACGAAGCTGCAAGCCGAAGTCCGAGGTACGCATACCGGATGTGCGACCGTGCTGACCAGGCTTGGAGTCAAATTTGGCCTTGTCGCCAATTGCCCTGCGAGCGCTTTTCAGGAACAGGTCTGTGCCTTCACGGCGGGATAATTTGGCCTTGGGGCCGAGATAACGTGCCACTTGAATTCCTTATGTCATCTGCTGCAGAAACTGCAGGAGCCTTCGGTAATTAACCTAACGGCGGTGGGCTTGTTGAAAACCCGCCCGGTCTGGTCGCATTAGATGCAACCTGGCCCGGACAGGTCGAACTTAAATACGACGGCGCTTCTGGGGGCGGCAACCGTTGTGAGGAACGGGCGTCACATCTGCAATCGAGTTGATTCGAATGCCAAGAGCCGCCAGCGCGCGAACGGAAGACTCTCGGCCAGGCCCTGGCCCTTTGATCTCCACGTCTAGGTTCTTTATCCCCTGCTCAATGGCGGCACGGCCTGCAACCTCTGATGCAACCTGGGCCGCAAAAGGTGTCGATTTGCGCGACCCCTTGAAGCCCTGACCGCCAGATGACGCCCACGACAGTGCATTGCCCTGGCGATCCGTGATCGTAATGATGGTGTTGTTAAAAGACGCATGAACGTGCGCGACACCGTCGGCGACGTTTTTGCGTACTTTCTTGCGAACGCGTTGTGCTGCGTTACTGCTGGGGGCTTTTGCCATAACTACCTCTTACTCAATTATTTCTTCAAGGACGCGGCGGCCTTGCGCGGTCCCTTACGGGTACGCGCATTCGTGCGAGTACGCTGGCCACGCATGGGCAGGCCACGACGGTGGCGAAATCCACGGTAACAACCAATGTCCATCAGACGCTTGATGTTCATCGTGGTTTCCCTGCGCAAATCACCCTCAATGGTGAACTGTGCAATCTGGTCACGAATCTTTTCCAGGTCACTGTCAGTCAGGTCTTTGACTTTTTTGGAATAGGCGATTTCACACGCGACGCAAATCTTGCGCGCACGAGTGCGGCCTATGCCAAAAATAGCAGTCAAGCCGATTTCGGCGTGTTGCTGCGGCGGAATGTTTATACCAGCGATACGAGCCATATGCGTCCTCTAAAACTTGTGAAAATCAGCCTTGGCGTTGCTTGTGGCGCGGGTCTGTGCAGATCACGCGTACAACGCCCTTGCGGCGGATAATTTTGCAGTTACGGCAAATTTTCTTGACCGAAGCTGAAACTCTCATTTCTTTCTCCTAAACTTTTGACTGCGCCTACTTGGCGCGGAATACGATGCGTGCTCGCGACAAATCGTAGGGCGTTAACTCAACAGTCACTTTGTCTCCTGGAAGAATACGTATGTAATGCATTCGCATTTTTCCAGATATGTGACCTAAAACTACATGACCATTTTCCAACTTCACCCTAAACGTCGCATTGGGAAGATTCTCGACGACCTCCCCCTGCATCTGGATGACATCATCTTTCGACATGAATCAACCACCGGGCGACGTCTTAAAATTTGCTTTCTTCAATAAGGATTCGTACTGCTGAGACATCATGTAGTTCTGCACTTGCGCCATGAAATCCATGGTGACAACCACAATAATCAGCAACGACGTTCCCCCAAAATAGAACGGCACGTTGTACTTCAAAATCAGAAACTCGGGTAGCAGGCAGACAAAGGTGATGTACACAGCACCAGCGAGCGTCAGTCGAACCAAAATCTTGTCGATATACCTTGCGGTCTGGTCGCCAGGACGGATGCCGGGTATGAACGCACCGCTCTTCTTCAGGTTGTCAGCTGTCTCGCGGCTATTGAAAACCAAAGCGGTGTAGAAGAAACAGAAAAATATGATCGCACTGGCATAAAGCAATACGTAGATTGGCTGGCCCGGCGTCAAGGTGCCGGCAATATCCTTGAGCCAGCGCATGCCTTCGCCCGTACTGAACCACCCCACCACAGTCGCCGGTAACAGAATGATCGATGACGCAAAAATGGGAGGTATCACCCCAGCCATGTTGAGTTTCAAGGGTAAATGGGAGGATTGACCGCCGTAAACCTTGTTGCCCACCTGCCGTCTCGCGTAGTTCACCAGAATTTTCCGCTGCCCACGCTCCACGAACACCACAAAATACGTCACCAACACAACCACCAACACGATTGCAATGGCCACCAAGATGCTCATCGCACCGGTACGTACCAATTCAAGTAACCCACCGAGTGCGCTGGGCAAACCAGCCGCGATGCCCGCGAAAATCAGGATGGAGATGCCATTACCCAAACCGCGTTCCGTAATTTGCTCGCCGAGCCACATCAAAAACATCGTACCAGCCGTCAAACTTACCACCGCCGTCATGCGAAAGCCGAATCCAGGAGCAAGGACGAGGCCTGGCGAGCTCTCTAGCGCAACTGCAATACCCATGGACTGGAACAGCGCGAGACCCAAAGTTCCATAGCGGGTGTATTGCGTGATCTTCCTCCGACCCGCTTCTCCTTCTTTTTTCATCTGCTCGAATGTTGGCACCACATAGGTCAACAGCTGCATGATGATGGAGGCCGAAATGTAGGGCATGATCCCCAGCGCAAATACAGTAAACCGCGAGAGCGCCCCGCCCGAGAACATATTGAACAAACTCAATATGCCGCCCTGCTGCCCCTTGAAAAGTTGTTGGAGCTGGGTCGGATCAATTCCGGGAACAGGAATGTGCGCACCAACCCGATATACCACCAGCGCAAGCAGCAAGAACACAAGCCTGTTGCGCAGGTCACCGAACTTGCCGGTTTTTGCAATTTGTGCAGAGCTGGTTGCCACTGATCGTTATCCGTATGGAAGTATTAAGCCAGCGTGCCGCCAGCGGCTTCAATCACTGCCTTGGCACCTGCGGTCGCACCGATTCCATTGAGCTTCACCGCTTTGGTGAGCTCGCCAGACTTGATGACCTTGACATTTTTGGCAAGCTGCCCCACCAACCCAGCTGTCTTCAGCGCCAGGACGTCTACTTCGGCCAGCCCAAGCTGCTCCAGCGCGGCCAAAGTTACTTCGGCATTGAATTTCAGCAGCTGTGATTTAAAGCCGCGTTTTGGCAGGCGACGCTGCAATGGCATCTGACCGCCTTCAAAACCTACTTTGTGATAACCACCAGCGCGGGACTTTTGGCCCTTGTGACCACGACCAGCCGTTTTGCCAATACCCGAACCGATACCTCGTCCGACCCGACGCTTGGCATGTTTTGCGCCTGCAGCAGGCTTGATTCCATTTAGTTCCATCATCGGCTCCGCTTAAAGCACCTTGACCAGGTAGCTGATCTTGTTGATCATGCCGCGCACTGCGGGGGTATCCTGCAACTCGCTCTTGCTGTTGATGCCACGCAGGCCCAGACCACGCACAGTTGCGCGGTGGGATTCCTTGGTGCCAATCGGGCTGCGAACCAGTGTCACAGTGAGTTTTTTCTCTGTCGTCATGGGTACCGCCTTAGCCGAAGATTTCTTCGACTGATTTACCACGCTTGGCCGCGATGTCCGAAGCCGTCGTGGAGTTGTTCAGCGCGTCCATCGTTGCACGCACCATGTTGTAAGGGTTGCTGGAGCCATGGCTTTTCGCCACGATGTCCGTAATGCCCATCACTTCAAATACCGCGCGCATTGGGCCGCCGGCAATGATGCCGGTACCTTTTGCGGCAGGCATCATCATGACGCTGGCTGCGCCCCAATGACCGAATACGTTGTGATGAATGGTGCCGTTTTTCAACGAGACCTTGGTCATGTTGCGACGGGCCTCTTCCATGGCCTTTTGCACGGCAGCCGGCACTTCCTTCGACTTGCCCTTACCCATGCCGACACGACCGTCGCCATCACCGACCACTGTGAGTGCGGCAAAACCGAGAATACGGCCACCCTTCACCACTTTGGTCACGCGGTTGACCGCGATCATCTTTTCCTTCAGACCATCGTCTGGAGCGTCGTTGTTTGATTTTGCTTGAAACTTGGCCATACTTAATTCCAGTCTGCTTAGAACTGCAAGCCAGCTTCGCGAGCAGCCTCAGCCAGCGCTTTCACGCGGCCGTGGTACGCAAAGCCAGCGCGGTCAAACGCCACTTTTTCAACACCTGCCGCTTTTGCCTTTTCGGCAATGCGCTTGCCTATGGCCTGCGCAGCAGCAACGTTGGCACCTTTGCCCGACGCGCCAAGATCCTTGCGGACCTCGACTTCTGCGGTTGACGCAGATGCCAGGACTTTTGTGCCATCGCCAGAAATGACGCTGGCGTAAATGTGCAAATTGGTCCGGTTGACGGTCAGACGCGCAACACCTTGCGTGGCAATGCGGATACGGGTCTGGCGTGAACGACGAAGGCGCTGCTCTTTTTTGGTCAACATGGTGCAGCTCCTTACTTCTTCTTGGTTTCTTTGATCGTGATCTTCTCATCCGCATAACGGATGCCCTTGCCCTTGTACGGCTCGGGTGGACGGACTGCGCGAACTTCTGCAGCAATCTGACCAACACGCTGACGATCCGACCCCTTGATCACCACCTCGGTAGGGGTGGGGGTAGCCACCTGGATACCAGCCGGCATATCCATCACCACAGGGTGCGAATAACCAACCGTCAGATTCAGCTTGGCGCCTTGTGCCTGGGCCTTGTAGCCCACCCCAACCAGGCTCAGCTTCTTCTCAAAGCCCTTGGTCACACCCGTCACCATATTGTTGACAAGCTGGCGCATCGTGCCGCTCATGGCATTGGCTTCACGAGAGTCATTGGCCGGCACAAAAGTCAGCTGCCCTGCATCGCTCTTGATGGTTACCAGTGCATTCTGCGTCAACGCCAGGGTGCCGAGACTGCCCTTGACATTGATCTGGTCGTCTTTCATCGCCACATCGACGCCCTGAGGCACGATGACTGGCATTTTTCCTACACGAGACATTTCAGTTACTCCTCAATGTCGCCGTTAAGCTACGTAACAAAGCACTTCACCACCGGTACCGGTAGCGCGCGCCTTGCGATCTGTCATCACGCCCTTGGGGGTCGTGACGATGGCCACACCCAAGCCATTCATGACCTGGGGGATGGCACCGTGGCCTTTGTAAACGCGAAGGCCAGGGCGGCTGACGCGCTCAATGCGCTCAATCACCGGGCGTCCTGCGTAATACTTCAGGGCGATTTCCAACTGGGGCTTGCCGTCGTCGGTTTTGACGGAGAAGCCATCGATGTAGCCCTCATCCTTCAACACCTGCGCGATGGCGACTTTGACTTTTGACGACGGCACCAGCACAACGGCTTTTTCAACCATTTGTGCATTGCGGATGCGTGTCAACATGTCGGCAATAGGATCACTCATGCTCATTTGTAGTTCTCCTATGCTTACCAGCTTGCCTTGGTGATACCAGGGATATCACCAGCAAAAGCCAACTCACGAATCTTGGCGCGAGCCAAGCCGAATTGACGGAATGTACCGCGCGGACGACCCGTGATCGCACAGCGATTGCGCTGACGTGTCGGGTTCGCATTGCGGGGCAACTTTTGCAACTCCAGACGGGCCAGGGCGCGCTCTTCATCGGAGCGCTTGGCGTCGTTGGACGTTGCTTTGAGTTCTGTGTATTTCTTGGCGAACTTGGCCGCGAGTTTCTCGCGCTTCAATTCACGTTGCAATAAAGCCTGTTTTGCCATGTCCGCCTCAGTTCTTGAACGGAAAACGGAAGCCAGTGAGGAGCGCCTTGCACTCTTCATCGGTCTTAGCCGTGGTGGTGATGCTGATGTTGAGACCGCGCAGGGCGTCAACCTTGTCGTACTCAATTTCAGGGAAAATGATCTGCTCTTTCACGCCGATGTTGTAATTGCCACGGCCATCAAACGCGCGACCAGAAATACCCCGGAAGTCACGAACACGCGGCAGCGCCACGGTGACGAAACGGTCCAGGAACTCATACATCTGCACACCGCGCAAAGTCACCATGCAGCCAATGGGCAGGTCTTCGCGGATCTTGAAACCGGCAATCGCCTTCTTGGCCTTGGTCACCACCGGCTTCTGGCCGGCGATCTTGGTCATGTCGCTCACCGCGTTGTCCATGACCTTTTTATCGGCCACAGCCTCGCTCACACCCATGTTGAGCGTGATCTTGGTGATGCGGGGAACCTGCATCGGCGATTTGTAGCCGAATTTTTCAATCAGCGCCGGCGCGATTTTTTCGCGGAACTGGGCCTGCAGGCGAGCCTGAGCAGGAGCAGCTTGTGTAGGTGCGATTTTTGCCATGTTTATGCAGCCTTGATTTCGTCGCCACTGGATTTGAAGACGCGCACTTTTTTGCCGTCAGCCAGAAGCTTGATGCCAACGCGATCCGCCTTGCCGGTTGCCGCATTGAAAATAGCGACATTGGATTGGTGAATCGGCATGTTTTTCTCAACGATGCCACCCGTCGTACCCTTGAGCGGATTCGGCTTGGTGTGTTTTTTCACCAGGTTGATCCCATCCACCAGCACGTAGCTATCGTCCTTGCGGAGCGAAATCGTGCCGCGCTTACCCGTGTCACGACCTGCGCTCACAATGATCTCGTCGCCTGTGCGAATCTTGTTCATGGCGTGTCCTTACAGAACTTCGGGAGCCAGGGACACGATCTTCATGAACTTTTCGGTGCGCAGTTCGCGCGTGACCGGTCCGAAGATACGGGTGCCGATAGGCTCCAGCTTGGCATTAAGCAACACTGCTGCGTTGCCATCGAATTTGACGAGCGAACCATCACCGCGGCGGATACCCTTGGCGGTACGAACCACCACAGCACTGTAAACCTCGCCTTTTTTGACGCGGCCACGCGGAGCGGCTTCTTTGATACTCACCTTGATGACGTCACCAACGCTGGCGTACCGGCGCTTGGATCCGCCCAGCACTTTGATGCACATCACGGATTTGGCGCCCGTGTTGTCAGCAACATCGAGTTTGGATTGCGTTTGAATCATTTAAATTAGTCCCAACTTGCACCAGCGCGTACTTTTACGGTTTTCACCGGAAACCCACTTACCAGTCAGTCTTGGGCCCGTCGTCCGCACCACAAACCACTTGCGATGCCTCCGTTAGGCAGAATTCTCAGCTTTTTAAAGCGAAGCCCACGATTATTACCAAATTTTCCTGCCCTGTCAACCAAGAAACCGCAATCTACCTGCTTGACTGTCTTTGAGGATGAAAATTTGGCGTCAAAAAATCGCCCGGACCCCAGTCAAAGCTGCACGGACAGCTCTTAAAAAAGGAGCTCGTCAGTACCACCGTCGCGCAGGCGCATTACCCACCATCAGGTCGGGAGGGCCAGATACCGGTCTGCCAACGCAAGAAAAGCGGTTAGTTGCGGATCAACCTGATTTTCTTCAGCCAGTAGCGCGGCCACGAGGCCCGCCAAGGATTTCGCCAGCGCCGCATCCAGGAAAAGCAGCCGGGACCGGCGCGCCAGCACATCCTCTACCGTTCTGGCGTACTCGTGCCTGGCGGCAAAACGCACCATGGCTTCGGTCAAGCCGCCGCCCAACACCCGGTCCGCACCGGGCAAAGCGAGAACAGCGGGCGCTTCACTTCCGTACTGATGGATTCCCGGCGGCTCGCTGATTTTGTGACTCGAAGGCTGGGCACCGACCAGGCGCAGGTCGGCCGTCACACCGCCCGGACGTTTTGCCAGCAGGTGGGCGGCAAAACAGTTGTCCAGCACGTCTTCCGCCATGGCGCGGTAGGTGGTCCACTTCCCCCCGGTCACGGTCACCAGGCCGCTTTTGCTGACAAGCACGGTGTGTTCGCGCGACAAGGCCTGGGTGCGCTCACCATCATCTTCCGGGGGTTTGACCAGTGGCCGCAGCCCAACCCAGATACTGCGAATGTCAGCCGGTCCGGGCGCCTTGCTCAGGTAACGCGCGGACTCACCCAGGATGAAATCGACTTCTTCGCGAAAAGCCACCGGCTCACGCGCCAGGTCGTTGCGCGGCGTATCGGTGGTACCCAGGATGGTCTTGCCAAGCCAGGGCACGGCAAATAGAACGCGTCCATCGGCAGTTTTGGGTATCAGCAGCGCATGGTCGCCCGGCAAAAATGACCGATCCACAACAATATGAACGCCCTGGCTGGGCGCCACCATGGGTTTGGCCTCGCGGCCTATGGCCTGTCCATCGAGCAAACGCAGTTGGTCCACCCAAACGCCAGCCGCATTGACAATACATTTGGACTTTATCGTAAGTGTTTGCCCACTTTCGGCGTCCGTCACACGCAAACCGGCCAGTTTGCCTTTTTCGTGAATCAGCCCGGTCGCAGCGCAGTAATTGACCAGCAAGGCGCCCGCCCGGGCGGCGCTGCGGGCCAGGGCCAGGGCCAGACGTGCGTCGTCAAACTGCCCATCCCAATATTTCACGCCCCCCTTGAGCCCGTCCTGATGCGCCGTCGGAAGCAGTTGCAAGGTTTCGGTGCGACTCAAAAACTCAGTGGCGCCCAGGCCGGACTTGCCCGCCAGCGCGTCGTACATCTTGAGGCCAACGCCGTAAAAGGGAGCTTCCCAGAATTTATAGGAGGGCATCACAAAGGCTAGCGGTTGGGCCAGATGCGGTGCATTGGCCAGCAAACGCGTACGTTCGTGCAGTGCTTCACGCACCAAAGAGATATTGCCCTGAGCCAGATAACGGACGCCCCCATGGACCAGCTTGGTTGCCCGGGATGAGGTACCTTTGGCAAAGTCGTGCGACTCGACAAGAACCACCGAGAATCCGCGCGCCGCCGCATCAAGAGCCACACCGAGGCCGGTTGCACCCCCGCCAATGATCGCAATGTCATAGGTCTGGGGCGCCCGGAGGCGATTGATCAGTTCGGCGCGGTGCGTCGGTAGCAGCAAGGTTTCAAAAGTCATGGGCTTCATTGTCCATCTCCACGAAAAGGCTCCTTTGCAGGTGCACTTTCCGGGCCGTGGTATGTGCGTGCAAACCCCCCAGGTTTGCACGCACCCTTATCGGTCAACCAGGCAGCGGGCGAACACCCGCCGGGTCCCGATCAACGGACCTTGCCATCCTTCCAGGCCTGGAGCAGCTTGTCATAGTTGATGGTTTCGCCTTTGGGCTTCTCGTTGGCCAGCTTTTTCCACGGCGCACCGGTGTCGCTGAGGTATTTGGCCGGGTCGCCCTTGGGATTTAGCTTGGGCGCGCATTTTTCCATGCCAGCGCGCTCAAGTCGAGCCATGACCTGATCCATCTCTTCGGCCAGCGTGTCCATGGCAACCTGCGGTGTTTTTTCGCCGGTCACTGCCTGGGCCACATTTTTCCACCAGAGCTGGGCCAGCTTCGGATAGTCAGGCACGTTGGTACCCGTCGGCGTCCACGCCACACGGGCCGGGCTGCGGTAGAACTCCACCAGACCACCCAGTTTGGGTGCCAGGTCGGTCATGGCCTTGGAGCGAATGTCCGACTCGCGGATAGGCGTCAACCCAACAATGGTCTTTTTGAGCGATGTGGTCTTGGCAGTGACAAACTGGGCGTACAGCCAGGCAGCCGCCGTTCGATTCTCATCATGCGCGCTGAAGAAAGTCCACGAACCCACGTCCTGGTAGCCGTTTTGCATGCCCTGTTTCCAGTAGGGGCCGTTCGGACCAGGCGCCATGCGCCATTTGGGCGTGCCGTCCTCATTGACCACGGGCAGGCCTTTTTTGGTCATATCAGCGGTGAAGGCCGTGTACCAGAAAATCTGCTGCGCAATCTGGCCCTGGGCAGGCACCGGTCCGGCTTCGCCGAAGGTCATGCCCGTGGCCTCCTTGGGCGCGTACTTCTTCATCCAGTCCACGTATTTGGTCAGGGCATACACTGCTGCGGGCGAGTTGGTGGCTCCACCGCGTGACACCGAGGCGCCCACCGGCGTGCACTTGTCGGCGCCCACGCGGATACCCCACTCATCAACCGGCTGGCCATTCGGAATACCCTTGTCGGCGGTACCGGCCATTGACAGCCACGCGTCTGTGAAACGCCAGCCCAGCGAGGGGTCCTTCTTGCCGTAGTCCATATGGCCATAGATCGGCTTACCGTCGATGGTCTTGACGTCATTGGTGAAAAAAGCGGCGATGTCCTCATATGCGCTCCAGTTCAGCGGCACGCCGAGGTCGTAGCCGTACTTGGCCTTGAACTTGTCCTGGAGGTCCTTGCGCGCAAACAAGTCAGCACGGAACCAATACAGGTTCGCGAATTGCTGGTCGGGCAGCTGGTAGAGCTTGCCATCCGGGGCCGTGGTGAAACTGGTCCCGATGAAGTCCTTCAAGTCCAGGCCCGGGTTGGTCCATTCCTTGCCCTTGCCGGCCATGTAGTCGGTCAGATTCATCACCTTGCCGTAGCGGTAATGGGTTCCGATCAGGTCGCTGTCGCTGATCCAGCCGTCGTAAATCGACTTGCCCGACTGCATGGAAGTCTGCAGCTTTTCGACCACATCGCCTTCCTGGATCAAATCGTGTTTGACCTTGATGCCGGTGATTTCTTCAAACGCCTTGGCCAGGGTTTTCGATTCGTACTCGTGGGTAGTGATGGTTTCCGACACCACCGAAATTTCCTTGACGCCCTTGGCCTGCAGTTTTTTGGCCGCTTCGATGAACCACTTCATCTCGGCCATCTGCTGGTCCTTGGACAGCGTGGAAGGCTGGAATTCGCTGTCTATCCACTTTTTGGCTTCGGCATCGCCGGCACCGGCATGCTGGGTGGCCATCAGGGCCGCCGCCAGCGCCAGCGCTGTGTAACGCATCTTCATGACTTGTCTCCTCATAAATTACCTCCCCCAATGGTTTCCATGACTCGCCCGGCTCCGGGGAAGCAATGAGCCGGATCCGTATCTCTGCTAACCCTTGCGCATGACCAGCGCAATCCATCCCATGGAAATAAAAAAACTGATCCAGATCGACGGATCTGCCTGCAGGCTGAGCGCCACCCCCAGCTTGCCGCTGAGGCCGACAAAAATCAGGTTGATATAGGCAGCGCCCAGCAGGCCGATGAACAACCGGTCGCCGCGTGTGGTGTCCAGCGGCAAAAAGCCTCGGCGCACGGCAGTCGGGGATCTGATTTCCCAGACCGTCATGCCAATCAGCGTCAGGACAATGCAGGTGAAAAATACCGCCACCGGCAAAGTCCAGGCCATCCATTCGAACATTTGAAGCTCCTTTTCTCAGTCGGAGGCATAGCGCCTCCTCATTCGCGGAGTGCTCCGTTGCGCTATCACCGCGCGCGGCGCACCTCGCCCCTCGCTTCACACCCGGCCCATCGCAAAACCCTTGGCGATGTAGTGCCGCACAAACCAGATGACGATCGCACCGGGCACGATGGTGAGCACACCGGCGGCCGCCAGAGTGGCCCAGTCCATGCCGGAGGCGGAGACCGTGCGAGTCATGGTCGCCACAATCGGTTTGGCATTGACGCTGGTCAGCGTACGTGCCAGCAGCAGCTCGACCCAGCTAAACATGAAGCAGAAAAACGCCGCCACACCAACGCCGGCCTTGATCAACGGCAAAAATATGCGCATGAAAAAACGCGGGAAAGAATAGCCGTCGATATACGCGGTTTCATCAATTTCGCGCGGAATGCCGCTCATGAATCCTTCGAGAATCCAGACCGCAAGTGGCACGTTGAACAGCAGGTGCGCCAACGCCACGGCAATGTGGGTGTCCATCAGCCCCACCGTGGTGTACAGCTGAAAAAACGGTAGCAAAAACACCGCCGGAGGTGTCATGCGGTTGGTCAGCAGCCAGAAAAACACGTGTTTGTCGCCGATGAAGCTGTACCGTGAAAACGCATACGCAGCTGGCAAGGCCACGGTGATCGAAATCACGGTATTGATCGCCACATAGATCAGCGAGTTGATGTAACCCGAATACCAGGACGGATCGGTAAATATCGTCCGGTAGTTGGCCCAGGTGAACTCCTGCGGGAAGAAAGAAAAGCTCGACAGGATTTCCGAGTTGGTCTTGAAACTCATGTTGACCATCCAGTAGATGGGCAACAGCGCAAAAACGATGTAGGCAACCAGGAACAGCGTCCGGGCCTGGAAGCGGGGCTTATTCACCGGTAGCCTCCTTGGTGGCTGTGCCCACCCGCTGCATCCAGTTATAGAGGATGAAGCACAGCAGCAGGATGATCAGGAAGTAAATCAGCGAGAAGGCCGCCGCGGGCCCCAGGTCAAACTGGCCCACGGCCTTTTGGGTCAGGTATTGCGACAAAAAGGTGGTGGCATTGCCGGGCCCGCCCCCGGTCAGCACAAAGGGCTCGGTGTAAATCATGAAGCTGTCCATGAAACGCAGCAACACGGCGATCATCAATACGCCGCGCATCTTGGGCAGCTGGATATAGCGAAACACCGCGAACTTGCTGGCACCATCGATACGCGCCGCCTGGTAATAGGCGTCGGGTATGGATCGCAGGCCCGCATAGCCCAGCAGGGCCACCAGCGGGGTCCAGTGCCAGACGTCCATCACCAGCACCGTGATCCACGCATGCAGTGCGTTACCGGTGTAGCTGTAGTCAAAACCCATCTTCTGCAGCACCATGCCCATCAGCCCAATGTCTGCGCGACCGTAAATTTGCCAGATGGTGCCGACGACATTCCAGGGAATCAGCAGGGAAAGTGCGACCAGGACCAGTACCAGCGAGGCTTTCCAGCCGTCGGCAGGCATGGACAAGGCCAGCGCAATACCGAGCGGAATCTCCACAGCCAGCACGGCAAACGAGAACGTGAGCTGTCGCCAGAGTGCGGCATGCAGGTCTTCGTCGCGCATGACGGCGGCAAACCACTCGGTGCCGACGAACACCCGCCTTTCCGGAGAGATGATGTCCTGCACCGAATAGTTGACGACAGTCATCAGAGGCAGAATGGCCGAAAAGGCCACGCAAATGATGACGGGCAACACCAGCAGCCAGGCCTTCTGGTTGACTGGTTTGGTTGTTGTGCTCATGCCACCAACTCCTCATCTTTGTAGAAGCAGGTATGTGCACCCAGCACCTGCAGCCAGGCCGTGTCGCCGGCCTTCGGCGCGGCAGCCTCCGGGTTCAGGCGCACCTTGACGGTGGCTTCACCCACCCTGCACGTCAGCATCACGTAGGTACCAATGTCCTGAGCACGCGTGATCGTCGCCGGCAGGGCGCCAGACGCACCAGCCTGCGCCAGGCTCACGTATTCAGGACGAATTCCCAGTTTGTACTCGCCATCGGGCAGTTCACGACCGGCTGGCAGCGTCAGCGCATGGTCGGCAATACAGATGGAATCACCAGTCACACGCAGCGGCAGAAAGTTCATGCCCGGCGACCCGATGAAATGCCCTACGAAGGTGTGTTGCGGACGCTCAAACAGCGCATCGGCCGAACCGACCTGCACCGCGCGACCACGCGTCATGACAATCACCTGTTCGGCAAAAGTCAGGGCCTCGACCTGATCGTGCGTGACGTAGATGAGCGTCAGTTTGAGTTCATGATGAATCTGCTTGAGCTTGCGTCTTAACTGCCATTTGAGGTGCGGGTCGATCACGGTCAGCGGTTCGTCGAAAAGCACCGCCGAGACATCAGAACGCACCAGGCCACGCCCCAGCGAAATTTTCTGTTTGGCGTCGGCGGCAAGGCCTGCCGCACGCTGGTTCAATTGCCCGCTCATCTCCAGCATTTCGGCAATCTGGCCCACACGTTTCCTGATCTGGTCTTCGGGCACCTTGCGGTTTCGCAACGGGAAAGCCAGGTTTTCAGCGACGGTCATGGTGTCGTAAATCACCGGGAACTGGAACACCTGGGCGATATTGCGCTGCTGCGGGCTGGCAAGCGTCATGTCGCGGCCATCGAACTTGACACTGCCCTGAGACGGCGCCAGCAGCCCCGATATCACGTTGAGCATGGTGGTCTTGCCGCAGCCCGAAGGGCCCAGCAACGCGTAGGCGCCGCCGTCCTCAAAGGTCATTTTCAGCGGCAGCAAGGCATAGTCGGCATCCCCAGCGGGGTTGGCCTTGTACGAGTGCGCCAGGTCGAGATCAATTCGCGCCACAAGCACCTCCCGCATGGCGTTGCGGCGCCACCAGCAATACACCGGCAGCATCAAACACGTAAACATGACCCGGGTACAAATACAACTGGATGGTCGCGCCCAGATCAAAGTAATGCACGCCCGTCAATTGCGCCACCAGCTCGCCCACCGCCGTACTCACATGCACAAAAGTGTCCGAGCCGGAGATTTCGGCCAGCTCGACCCTGCCGGACAGTGTGACGTCGTCGTCGCGCGCGGTTTCGCGCAAGGCGCTTGCGCGCACACCGACAGTCAAGGCAGGTGACGCGCCCGCGGGCAGCGCGATGACAAGTTCGGCTCCTCCGGTCAGCCGCACGCCTCTTGCAGTGGCTGTGGCAGCAATCAGGTTCATGGGCGGGTCGCTGAAGGCGCGTGCCACACGCAGCGACTTTGGCGAATGGAAAACTTCGGCGGTGGGCCCGTATTGCAGCAACTCCCCGCCGTCGAGTACGGCGGTGTAGCCGCCCAGCAGCAAGGCTTCGCCAGGCTCTGTGGTGGCGTAGATCACGGTGGAATCACCTGCTGCAAACAGCTGCGTCAGCTCCTCGCGCAGCTCTTCGCGCAATTTGTAGTCCAGGTTGACCAGCGGCTCGTCGAGCAGCATCAGGGGAGCGCCCTTGGCCAGCGCGCGCGCCAGTGCCACACGCTGCTGTTGCCCACCCGAAAGCTCGGCGGGGTAGCGGTCCAGAAACATCTCTATATGCAGGCGCGTGGCAATCTCCCGCACCCGCACATCAATGTCTGCCTCGCGCCGCAACTTGAGCGGCGACGCGATGTTGTCCGCCACCTTCAACGAGGGGTAATTGATGAATTGCTGATAAACCATCGCGACATTGCGCTCGCGCACCGACATGCCGGTCACGTCAGTTCCGTCAACCCGGACCCGGCCGGTACTCGGCACGTCCAGCCCCGCCATGATGCGCATCAGGCTGGTCTTGCCCGCTTGCGTGGCGCCCAGCAGCACCGTGACTTCCCCCGCGCGCGGCGCAATCGTCATCTCGTGAAGCCAGCACTCAGGCCCCACTTTTTTTGTGATGTTGTTGAGGACCAGCTCCATCACGCGTCCTTCAAAGCGGACAGCCGCGCCAGAATCCTGCAAGGAAGTAAGTACAAAATAAATCTGCCTGTTTCGATTTCTTTCGATTTTTCTTCCTTTCTGACCGTTTTGAATAGATAGTTTCCCTTATTTGTTTCTTTTTGTTTCGATATACAGTCCAAACATCCACTACAAAACATGAGCTTGAACTCCAATCCCCGCCAACTCAAGCTTCTGGAAGTGGTCCGCGCACGCGGGTCTGTCACCGTCGAGCAACTCGCCGACACGCTGGAAGTCACGCTGCAAACCGTGCGGCGCGACGTGCAGCGCCTGTCAGAAGCCGGTCTGCTGGCGCGTTTTCACGGCGGTGTCCGGGCTCCCAGCTCGACGATTGAAAACCTGGCACACCGCCAGCGGGAAAGCCTCAACGCCGACGGCAAGGCACGTATCGCCCAGGCCGTCGCCCGCGAGGTGCCCGACAACTGCTCGCTGATCCTCAACATCGGCACCACCACTGAAGCCATTGCCCGCGCACTGATGCACCACAAGGGTTTGCGCGTCATCACGAACAACCTCAATGTGGCGGCCACCCTGAGCGGCAACCCCAGTTGTGAAGTGATCGTGGCCGGGGGCGTGGTACGGGCGCGGGATCGCGGCATCGTCGGCGAGGCGGCCGTCGATTTCATTCGCCAATTCCGCGTGGACATAGCGCTGATCGGGATCTCGGGTATTGAGGCCGACGGATCGCTGCGCGACTTCGATTACCGCGAAGTGAAAGTGGCCCAAGTCATCATTGAACATGCCCGCGAGGTCTGGCTGGCCGCTGACAGCAGCAAGTTTCACCGGCCGGCCATGGTTGAACTGGCCACACTGTCGCAAATCGACCGGCTGTTTACCGACCAGCCCCCACCCGAGCCCTTTCCGGCCCTGCTGGCCGAAGCCGGGGTAAGCTGCGACGTCGCCCACCCCTGAGCAACCCAGCCCCACTTTCCGCGCCACCGCCATGACCTACCTGCTCGCCCTGGACCAGGGAACCTCCAGTTCCCGCAGCATTGTGTTTGATGAGGGCGGCCACATCGTCGCCCTGGCCCAGCAGGAGCTGCCACAGATTTACCCCAAACCGGGTTGGGTCGAGCATGACCCGATGGAGATCTGGCGCACGCAACTGGCCACCGCGCGCGAGGCGCTGGCCAAAGCAAAGATCAAGGCGCAGGACGTCCGTGCGATCGGCATCACCAACCAGCGTGAAACCACTGTGCTGTGGAACCGCAAGACAGGCCAGCCGATTCACCACGCCATCGTCTGGCAGGACAGGCGCGCCGAAGCCACCTGTGCCAAATTGCGCGAGGACGGCAAGGCTACCTTGATTCAGCAAAAAACCGGCCTGCTGATTGACGCCTATTTTTCCGGTACCAAGCTCAAATGGCTGCTGGACAACGTGCCGCAGGCCAGACAGCAGGCCGCGCGCGGCGAGTTGGCTTTTGGCACGGTGGACAGCTGGTTGATGTGGCAGCTCACCGGCGGCAAGTTGCATGCCACCGACGTCACCAACGCCTCGCGCACCATGCTCTTCAATGTACGCAGCAATACCTGGGACGCCGAGCTGCTGGCCTTGCTGGACATCCCCGAGAGCCTGATGCCTCGGGTCATGCCTTCGAGCACCCACTATGGCGACGTGTCGCCTGACATATTGGGCGCCGCCATACCGATTGGTGGTGTTGCTGGTGACCAGCAAAGCGCGCTCTTCGGCCAGGCCTGCTTCAAGGAAGGTATGGCCAAAAATACCTACGGCACCGGCTGCTTCATGCTGATGCACACCGGCCATAAATTTCAAACCTCGCACAACGGCCTGCTGACCACCAGCGCGGCGCAGGTAACCCCGCAGACGGAATACGCGTTTGAAGGCAGCGTGTTTGTCGGCGGTGCCGTGGTGCAGTGGCTACGCGACGGCCTGCATGCCATCAAGGGCAGTGGCGAGGTGCAGGCGCTGGCGCAAAGTGTGCCGGACTCCGGCGGCGTAATGATGGTGCCAGCCTTCACCGGCCTGGGCGCTCCCTACTGGAAGCCTGAAGCACGCGGCACCATCACCGGGCTGACACGCGGCACCACCGTGGCCCACATTGCACGTGCCGCGCTTGAAAGTATTGCCTACCAGAGCGCGGCCCTGCTGCAGGCCATGAGCCGCGACGCGGTGGCCGCCGGCGCAGCGCCGGTGGCCGAGTTGCGGGTTGACGGCGGCGCGTGTATCAATGATCTGCTGATGCAGTTTCAGGCCGATCTGCTGGGCATACCCGTGGTGCGGCCCGCCGTGACCGAAACCACGGCCCTGGGTGCCGCCTACCTGGCCGGGCTGTCCAGCGGCGTGTACGCCAGTACCGATGAGCTCTCTGCCATGTGGCGCGCCGAGCGCCGCTTTTTACCCACACTCAGCGCAAGCCGCGCTGCGGAACTGATGGCGCAGTGGGAACATGCGGTGCGGCAAACCGTTTCTCTTTAGGGACCTGTCACATCGCGCGGTGGTTTAGGGCGCTAGACTCGCGCCATGCCCTGCCGCCCCGCGCCCCTGACAGTCAGCACGCCATGGACCCGGCGCCAGGCGCTGGGTTTTGGCGCAGGCGCCGCGCTGGCCGTTTGTCTGCCGCGCCACGCCGCAGCACAGCGGCCCAGGGCGCGGCTGCGACTGATTGGCGAGGCCCGCCTGCCGCACCGGCTGCAGTTTCAGGGCACCACCGTGGGCGGCTTGTCGGGCATAGATCATGACCCGGTGAGCGGCCTGTATTACCTGATCAGCGACGACGGCTCCAGCTTCAACCCGGCGCGGTTTTACACAGCGCGCATCGCACTGGAAACCAACCGGCTGGGCGCGCCAGAATTGACCGCCGTGACCACCCTGCGCCAGGCCGACGGCAGCACTTACCCCGCAGCGCTGCACGGCATTCAGGTGCCCGACCCCGAAGCGATTCGCTGGCGCGCATCCAGCCAAACACTGCTATGGACCAGCGAAGGCCATGCCCTGACGGGTGCAGCCCCGGCGCTGCGTGAAAGCCGGACCGACGGTACGTTGCTGCGTGAGTTCGCCCTGCCGCCCATGTTTGACTTTCAGCTCACCCAGGGGCCGCGTATCAACCTGACGCTGGAAGGTCTGGCGCTGAGCCCGGACGGCAACCGCGCCTGGGTCGCCATGGAAGGCCCCTTGCGCCAGGACGGCCCGGTGCCGACCGTGCAGGCACCGGGCGGGCCATGCCGCTTTACCGAAATTGACCTGACCAGCGGCAAGGTGCTGCGGCAAATCGCTTACCTGCCCGACGCCATCCCACGTGCGCCGCTGCCCCCGGCCACCCATGCCGATAACGGCGTGACAGAAATCCTGATGCTGGATGACCACCGCCTGCTGGTGCTGGAGCGGGCCTACATGGCAGGGCACGGGCCTGACACCGCCAATTCGCTGCGTCTGTACTTGATTGACACACGGGGCGGTACGGACACCTTGAACCTGCCAGCCCTGCAGCCCGGCAATCACCAGCCGGTTGTCAAGGTATTGCTGGCGGACTTTTCGGCATTCACGGGTGCAGGCCCGGGCCCGCGGCTGGACCGCCTCGACAATAGCGAGGGCATGTGCTGGGGCCCACGGCTTGCCAACGGCAACCGCAGCCTGCACGTTATCAGCGACGACAATTTCGGTCCGCGCCAGATCACCCAATGGCTGGCCTTTGAATTTCTTGATTGAGTACACGCATGACTTCAGCAACCGCAAGCACCGCCTCTGAATCTTCCGGGATCATCGCCTTCATCGGCGGCGGCAACATGGCCAGCGCCATCATTGGTGGCCTCTTGAAACAAGGGCGGCCGGCCAGGCAGATCCAGATCGTCGAACCCTGGGCCGAGCAGCGTAGCAAGCTGGCCGCTGATTTCGGCATCACCGCGCAAGCAGAGCCCGACGCCGCGCTGGCAGCAGCAACTCTGGTGGTTTGGGCTGTCAAACCGCAGACCTTCAAGCAAGCCGCGCAGCAGGCCGGCCCGCACACCGGCCAGGCCCTGCACCTGAGCGTAGCGGCCGGCATCCGCTCAGGCAGCATCGCCGGCTGGCTGGGCAGCGAGCGCATCGTGCGCGCCATGCCCAATACCCCGGCGCTGGTTGGCAAGGGCATGACCGCCCTCTTCGCCCGGCCAGCGGTGACGGCAGCGGACCGGTTGGCGGTCGAGGGCGTGATCCAGACCACCGGCGCGTATTTGTGGCTGGAGCAGGAGGAAGCGCTTGATGCCGTGACAGCCCTCTCGGGGTCGGGCCCGGCCTATGTGTTTTATTTCATCGAGGCCATGGTGCAGGCGGGCACCGAGATGGGCCTGAGCCGCGCGCAGGCGCACCAGCTGGCCGTCGGGACTTTTGTCGGCGCGTCGGCGCTCGCAAAAGCATCGAGCGAGCCACCCGAGACACTGCGTGAACGCGTAACCTCCAAAGGCGGCACCACCTACGCGGCGCTGACCGCCATGGAACAAGCCGGGGTAAAGCAACACTTCATGCAGGCCATGCACGCAGCCCGGCAACGCGCTGCGGCACTTGGCGACGAGTTCGGCACCAGCTGAGATTTATGAATAAAAAGAGGCCTCAGCCCATATCCAGCGGGCGCTCGCAGCTATATTTTTTGTAGCAAATTCGTCTCTAGCTGCCGACCAACAGATAGGACAGCGCAATACCGGCAAACAGCGTGAAGCCCAGCCAGTGGTTCAGCCTGAAGGCCCTGAAACAATCCTCCCGCTCGCGCTTGCGGATCAGCCAGACATGCCACAGTGCCTGCGCCAGCGCAAGCACAACCGCTATCAAATAAATAGCTGCTTGCGCAATATGCACAAGGGCTACAGCCCAGATTGACAGGTAGATCAGGTAGCTGACGAACACCGCCGCCACATCAAAACGACCCAGCGTGATGGCCGAGGTTTTCATGCCAATCTTCAGGTCGTCGTCCCGGTCCACCATGGCGTATTCCGTGTCGTAGGCGATCACCCAGAACAGATTGCCCAGCAGCAGCAGCCAGGCCAGCGCAGGCACACGCGCCTGCACGGCGGCAAACGCCATCGGGATGCCAAAGCTGAAGGCCACGCCCAGCACAGCCTGCGGCATGGACACAAAGCGTTTGGCGTACGGATAAATCAGTGCAATGGCCAGCGCGGCGAAGGACCACAAAATGGTGGTCTTGTTGGTGGTGAGCACCAAGCCAAAGGCCAGCAGCGCCAGCACCGCTCCCAGTAGCAAGGCCTCTTTGACGGATACCGCGCCGCGCGTCACCGGCCGCTGGGCGGTGCGTTTGACGTGGCGGTCAAAATCGCGGTCGGCGACATCGTTGACGCAGCAGCCGGCGCTGCGCATGAGGATGGTGCCGAGCGTGAACACCGCAATCAGGTGCCAGCCCGGAAAGCCATGCGACGCCACCCACAGCGCCGACAGCGTTGGCCACAGCAGCAAGAGCCAGCCAGCCGGGCGGTCCCAGCGGATGAGTTCAAGGTAAAGACGCAGTCGGCTTGTCACCCGGCGATGTTAATCGCTGCCGGAACTCACTCTTCCAGCAAGGAGCGCAGCATCCAGGCGGTCTGCTCGTGCACAGTCAGACGCTGCGTCAACAGGTCGGCGGTTGGCTCGTCACTGGCTTTGTCGGCCAGCGGGAAAAGTTCGCGCGCGGTGCGGGCAACGGCTTCGTGGCCCTTGACCAGAATACGCACCATCTCCATCGCCGGCGGCGGCTTGACCGGCACATCCGGCAAAGAGGTCAGACGGCCAAACTCCGCATAAGAGCCGGGCGCGTGATAACCCAGCGAACGAATGCGTTCTGCCACCGGGTCCACCGCGGTCCACAGCTCGGTGTACTGCGTCATGAACATCAGGTGCAGCGTGTTGAACATCGGGCCGGTCACGTTCCAGTGGAAGTTGTGCGTCGTCAGGTAAAGGGTGTAGGTATCGGCCAGCAGGCGGCTCAGGCCCTGGGTGATGGCCGCGCGGTCTTTTTCACTGATGCCGATGTTGATGGGCGGAGCGCCGGTGCGGCTGGCGGTCGAGCTTTTTTTCGGGGCGGATTTGGGCATGGCGATTTTTCCTCCAAACAAAGTTGAATTTCACTTTAAGCAATCAGGCGGCTCACGGCAACAGTCAAAGTGCATCGCCTTGACAGGCATCATGAAATGCCCGATGACTTCGCTCAGGACAGCCGCGTCACCCCCGGCAGCTCACAGGCGTAAATCGCGTTGCGCAAGGCTGCAATCGCCTCATACCGCGTGAAGCTGCGGCGCCAGGCCAGCACCACCCGGCGCGTCGGTACATGGCCTTCAAACGGCAGGTACTTGATATACGACGGCAGTTCCGGGGCTTGATTAATTCTGGACTTCGTCGCAGGCTTGACCGGAGGCAAGAGGGCCTCTTTGGGCACACTCAAACGCGGCACAAGTGTGACCCCCATGCCGGCGGCCACCATGTGTTTGATGGTCTCCAGCGACGAGCCCTCAAAGCTCTTGCTGATGCCTTCTGCATAGCTGGAAAAACGTGCAAATTCGGGGCAGACTTCCAGCACATGGTCGCGAAAGCAGTGACCGTTGCCCAGCAACAGCATGGTCTCTTTTTTCAGCTCCTCGGCGGTGATGCTGCTGCGCGCCGCCAGCGGGTGGTTGCTGGGCACGGCTGCCATGAAGGGTTCGTCATAAAGCGGCGCAATCGCCAGATTGGCGTCGGGAAAAGGCTCGGCCAGAATCGCGCAATCAATCTCTCCGGTGCGCAGGGAGTCGATCAGCTTGACCGTGAAGTTCTCCTGCAGCATCAGCGGCATTTGCGGGGTCTGCGCAATCGCCTGGCGCACCAGATCCGGCAGCAAGTAGGGGCCAATGGTGTAGATGATGCCCAGCCGCAGCGCACCCGCCAGTGGGTCTTTGCCCCGCTTGGCAATATCGCGGATGTTTTCAGCTTGCTCCAGCACACTTTGCGCCTGGCGCACGATCTCTTCGCCCAGCGGCGTCACCGTGATTTCGTTGGCGTTGCGCTCGAACAGCTTGACCTGCAGCTCTTCTTCAAGTTTTTTGATGGCCACGCTCAGGGTCGGCTGCGAGACGTGGCAGGCTTCTGCACCTTTACCGAAGTGCTTTTCGCGGGCGACGGCTACGATGTACTTGAGTTCGGTGAGCGTCATGGGCTTATTGTGCGGCTTTTCGAGCGGATAAGTTGCCGCGGCGGATGTTTGCCAACCAGCCGGGACTCGCCCCGGCGGGCGACTTACTTTTCTTTGCTTCGCCAAAGAAACCTAAGGAAAAGAAAGGCGACCCGATGGTCTGGGTCCCTTCGCTTCGCTACGGGCAACCTGCGGTGCTCGGTAAAAGCGGGGTCTTGCTCGAACTCGCTTCGCTCAAACAATCGCAAGCCCTGATCCGCTTTTACCTGCGCTCCTCGGCCCAGCCCGACGGGTGGAGGAGGAGAAGACAAACAGCCAGATACGAATACGGACCCCAATCCGGAGTCGAAGAAGCGCGCAGCGCTTCTTCGACGGGAATCCCAACAGTCCGTCATGTTTGCACACGCGCGCAGCGCACGCGGTCAAATGGGGCGCCCTTCCATCGCCCAGCGGGGCGAGAGAAGGGCGGGGGGTTGGGAGTGGGAAGTTACGCCTACTGCCCAAAGCAAACCGTAGGCGCAGCGTGATGCAAATACCGACCAGCTACTCAAGCCTTCAAAAACTCCGCCTTCCCGCCCAGCCACCGCAAGATATGCCGATGCGCAAGGTCCGGGTACTTGTCCAGCATCACTGGCGCCAGCTCCCGCGCCCAGGCCAGCAATTCCGAATCCGTCGCCAGATCAGCAAAGCGCAACAGCGGCGCACCGGATTGGCGAGCACCCAGAAACTCACCCGGCCCGCGGATCTCAAGGTCACGCCGGGCGATCTCGAAACCGTCCTGCGTTTCGACCATGGCCTTGAGCCGGGCCCGCGCGGTTTCGCCCAGGCGCGGGGCTTCGCCGGTGGAATAGAGCAGCACACAGGCTGACGCGGCCGCACCGCGCCCCACGCGGCCGCGTAGCTGGTGCAACTGGCTCAAGCCAAACCGTTCGGCATGTTCAATCACCATCAGCGAGGCGTTGGGCACGTCCACACCCACCTCGATCACCGTGGTGCTGACCAGCACGCCGAGATGGCCGCCGGTGAACTGCGCCATCACGGCCTTCTTTTCAAGCGGCGGCATGCGCGAATGCAGCAGGCCGACCTGCGTGCCGGGCAATGCCGCTGTCAAGGCTTCATGCGTCTGCGTGGCGTTGATCAGGTCCACCGATTCACTTTCTTCAATCAGCGGGCAGACCCAGTAGACCTGCCGGCCCTCGGCGAGCTGTCCGCGTATGCGTTCCACCACCTCGTCGCGCCGCGCTTCGGCCACCACTTTGGTGACGATGGGGGTGCGGCCGGGCGGTAGCTCGTCAATCGTCGAGACGTCCAGGTCGGCGTAATAACTCATGGCCAGGGTGCGCGGGATAGGGGTGGCGGTCATCATCAACAGATGGGGTTCCTCTCCGCCCTGCGTCATCTTGCTGCGCAAAGCCAGCCGCTGCGCCACGCCGAAACGGTGCTGCTCGTCGATGATGGCCAGCGCCAGGTTATGGAAAACCACCTTGTCCTGGATCACCGCATGGGTGCCAACGACCAGGCTGGCTGCGCCGCTTGCAATCATGGCCAGCGCCTCGCGCCGCTCTTTGGCCTTCTGGCTGCCGGTCAGCCAGGCGGTCTGTATGCCCAGCGGCTCCAGCCAGCCGATCAGTTTGCGAAAGTGCTGCTCAGCAAGAATTTCCGTCGGTGCCATCAGCGCACACTGCCAGCCCGCGTCGATGCAACGCACCGCGGCCAGCGCCGCCACCACGGTTTTGCCGGAGCCGACATCCCCCTGCAGCAAGCGGTGCATGGGCAGGTTCTTCTGCAGGTCAGCCGCAATTTCGGCGCCCACACGTTGCTGAGCGGTCGTCAGCCGAAACGGCAGGCGCTCCAGCAGTTGCTCATGCAGCGTGCATTGCGGGCCGTGCACAGGCGAGCGCAAGGCTGGCGCGCGCATGGCGGCACGCACACGGCGCGCCTGCAGTTGCGACAGTTGCTGGGCCAGCAACTCTTCGGCCTTGAGCCGCTGCCACGCCGGGTGACTGCGGTCTTCCAGCGTGGACGGCAACACATCCGGCGTGGGTTGATGCAAAAATAATAGCGCCTCACGCAGGCCGGACAAGGGCTGCGGCATGTTTTTATTCAAAAACTGCTCTGGAATGGTCTCCGACAGGTCCGCACGGGCCAGCCCGCCAAGTACCGCCTTGCGCAGATAGGCCTGCGGCAGGCCAGCGACCGTGGGATACACCGGCGTCAGCGCCGTCGCAAGATCGCCGCCAGCGACGCGAAAGCCCGGGTGCACCATTTCACGGCTGACAAAACCACCGCGGATTTCGCCGCGCACCCGCACGCGCGCACCCACGCTCAGTGTTTTCTGGTGCGAGGGGTAAAAGTTGATGAAGCGCAGCACACAGGTATCGCTGCCGTCATCGACCGTGACGCGCAACTGCCGGCGCGGGCGGAAGGTCACCTCGCTGTGGGTCACCTGGCCTTCGATCTGCACCATGTCGCCGTCACGCGCATCGGCCAGGCGAGTGATGCGTGTTTCGTCCTCGTAGCGCAGTGGCAGGTGCAGCGCCAGATCGATGTCGCGGCGCAGACTCAGTTTGTCCAGCGCTTTCTGCGGCTGGGATTTGGCGACCGAAGCGCTACCCGTCCCACCCACAGCAGGTGGCGCCTTGCGGGGTGAAGCAGCGGGGGGCGACATGGGACAATTGTGCCTTCATGAACACGCCCTTCAAGCTCAGTGACTTCGATTTCACACTCCCCGACGAGTTGATCGCCCAGCATCCGGCCGCCGAACGCAGTGCCTCGCGCCTGCTGGACGGCCGCAGCGCCAGCCCTGTGGACCGGCGTTTTACCGAGTTGCCGGACCTTCTGCAGCCCGGCGATCTGCTGGTACTCAACGACACCAAAGTGGTCAAGGCCCGACTGTTCGGGCAAAAAAGCAGCGGCGGGCGGCTGGAGCTGCTGATCGAGCGGGTGCTGTCACTCTCGCCGGATGCCGGTCACGAAGTAGCGGCCCACATGAAGGTCAGCAAGAAGCCGCTGCCGGGCGCCGTTTTGCAGATGGACGGCGGCTTTAGCGCCACCCTGCTCGGCCGCTGGCCCAACAAGGACGGCCCGCTGTACCACTTTGCCCTCAGCAGCGACCCCTACGCACTGATGGAAAGCCATGGCCATGTGCCGTTGCCGCCCTACATCACCCACAGCGACTCGGCCGACGACGAACGCCGCTACCAGACCGTGTTTGCCAAAAACCCCGGCGCGGTTGCCGCACCAACGGCCGCCTTGCATTTTGACGAGACCGTACTGAATCAGTTGGCAGCGCGCGGCATCCAGCGCGCCCACGTGACACTGCATGTGGGCGCCGGCACCTTTCAGCCGGTGAAAGCGGAAAACATTGCCGACCATGTGATGCATTTCGAACGTTTCGAGGTGCCCGAAGCAACCCTGCAGGCGATTCGCGACTGCAAAGCGCGCGGTGGCCGGGTGCTTGCGGTGGGCACCACCTGTGTGCGTGCGCTGGAGTCTGCGGCCAGGTTTGGCCCTGAGTGCAAGGACACCAATATCTTCATCACGCCAGGTTTTGACTTCCAGGTCGTGGACCTGCTGCTGACCAACTTTCACCTGCCCAAAAGCACGCTGATGATGCTGGTCAGCGCCTTTGCCGGCTACGACCACATCATGGCGCTGTACCAACACGCCATCGCGCAGCGTTACCGCTTTTTCAGCTACGGCGACGCCATGCTGCTGCAACGCAGCACCCCTGAGACAATCGCTCCATGCTGAATTTTGAAGTTTTGAAAACCGACGCGGCGGACGGGGCGTACCTCGGCTCCCACGCCCGTCGCGGCACCCTCAGCCTGAACCACGGCGTGGTGCAGACGCCTATCTTCATGCCGGTGGGTACTTATGGCACGGTCAAAGGTGTGATGCCGCAGTCGCTGCACGAGATGGGCGCGCAAATCATCCTGGGCAACACCTTTCACCTGTGGATGCGGCCGGGGCTGGACGTGATGCAGCAGTTCGGCGGTCTGCACAAATTCGAGAGCTGGAACAAACCCATCCTCACCGACAGCGGCGGCTTTCAGGTCTGGTCGCTCGGCGAGATGCGCAAGATCTCTGAAGAAGGGGTGAAGTTCGCTTCACCCGTCAACGGAGACAAGCTGTTTCTGACGCCCGAAATCTCGATGCAGATCCAGACCATCCTGAACAGCGACATCGTGATGCAGTTCGACGAGTGCACGCCCTACGACACCAAGGGCCACATCACCACCGAAGCCGAAGCACGGATCTCGATGGAGCTCAGCCTGCGTTGGGCCAAACGCTGCGTTGAGGAATTCACCAAGTTGCAGAACCCGAATGCCTTGTTCGGCATCGTGCAGGGCGGCATGTTCGAAAACCTGCGCCAGGAGTCTCTCGATGCACTGGTCGAACTCGACCTGCCCGGTTATGCCGTCGGCGGTGTCAGCGTCGGCGAGCCGAAGGAAGAAATGCTGCGCATCATGGCGCACACGCCGCATCGCCTGCCCGCCAACAAGCCGCGCTACCTGATGGGGGTGGGCACGCCGGAAGACCTGGTCGAAGGTGTGGGCGCAGGGGTAGACATGTTCGACTGCGTCATGCCAACGCGCAATGCGCGCAACGGCCACATGTTCACGCGTTTTGGCGACCTGAAAATCCGCAATGCGCGCTACAAGACCGAAGACGCACCGGTGGACGCCACTTGCAGCTGCTACACCTGCAAGAATTTCAGCCGTGCCTACATGCACCACCTGGACCGCTGCGGCGAAATGCTGGGCCCCATGCTCAGCAGCATCCACAACCTGCACTACTACCTGAACCTCATGCAGGAAGTGCGCAGTGCGCTCGATGCCGGAGAATTTGGCGCCTTTGTGCTGCAGTTCCGGCAGGACCGGCAACGCGGCGTCTAGTACTGCTTCAACCTCAGGACATTTCATGCAATACCGCCGCCTCGGAACCAGCAACCTGCAAGTGTCCGCCCTCTGCCTGGGCACCATGATGTTTGGCCTGCAGACGCCGGACGACGAAGCGGCACGCATCGTCGCTTCGGCCAAAGACCATGGCATCAACTTCATCGACACCGCCGATGTGTACAACGAAGGCCGGTCCGAAGCCGTGCTGGGCAAAATCCTCGCCGGGCAGCGCCACGACTGGGTGCTGGCCAGCAAACTCGGCAACAAGGCGGGTGAGGGTATCAACCAGGGCCACTATTCGCGGCAGTGGTTGTTGTCGCAGACCGATGCCATCCTGAAACGCCTGGGCACGGACTACCTGGACATCCTCTACCTGCACCGCGACTATCCAGACGAGAACTACGACGAAACCGTGCGCGCCCTGGGTGACCTGATTCGCGCCGGAAAAATTCGCAGCTTTGGCCTGTCCAACTTCCGCGGCTGGCGCATCGCCGAGATCATGCGTGTCTGTGAAAAAACCGGCACGCCACAACCCGTGGTCTGCCAGCCGTATTACAACCTGCTCAACCGCGGCCCCGAAGTCGAAATTTTGCCGGCCTGCGGCCACTACGGACTGGGTGTGGTCCCCTACAGCCCGCTGGCGCGCGGCGTGTTGACCGGCAAATACCCGCCCGGCCAGCCGCCAGCCGCAGATACGCGCGCCGGCAGCGGCGACAAACGCATTCTGGAAACCGAATTTCGCGAAGAGTCGCTGCTTATTGCCCAGAAGATCAAGGCGCGCTGCGAGGCCAAAGGCTGGGTGCCCGGGCAGTTTGCAGCCGCCTGGGTGCTGGCCAATCCGCTGGTCAGCTCGGTGATCGCCGGGCCGCGCCTGCTGTCGCACCTGGAAGATGTTTACGGCGCGGTGGATCTGGTGCTGGACAGCGAGGACGAGGTTTTCGTCAACGAACTCGTCATCCCGGGCCACGCCTCCAGCCACGGCTACAACGACCCGAGTTATCCTTTTTTCGGTCGTCCATTGAACAAGATTGCTATTTAATTCATAGCTGCTTGCGCTTGCTGCACAAGGGCTGAGGCCGTTTCAGACCCCAACCCTGGTGTATCTTACTTCTGGAACAAGACCAGGCGTGTCTCGGTGGCAGTCATGCCGTCTTTGCCGGCAGTCATCTGTATTTCATACCGCGTACCAGGCAGCGGAAACTGCGGCGCGAAGCTGAAGGAGAAATTGCCGTTGCCGTCGGCCTGGACCCGCTGCGTCAGCAAATCCTGGTTCAGGCCAAAGAGACCCGCCAGCGCGCCTACTGCACCGACCTTGACGTCCACCACCGCACCCGGCGCGGTACGCCCGCGCACCACCACCGGGCTGCCTTCCACCGATGCGTTGTTGGTATGGCTGCTGACCTGCAGCAGCACCGTGGCAGGCGCCGCACTCACGGCAGGCGTGACCTCAAAGTTCCAGGCCTGACGCACGGCGTTACCCGCCAGGTCCTTGGCGGTGACGTCCATGGTGTAACGGCCTGGTGCCAGGTCAGCCCGGTAGGTAAAAAACTGCGGTGTGATCTGCGTCTCGGCAGTGACGTTGCGGCCCGACAGCATGAGGCGAACACTTTTGGGGTCAACCCCCACACCACCGGCATCGTCAAAAGTGCCCGACACCGAGGTGTTGGCGCTACGGACCACCACCTCGCCTTCACGCGGGGACATGTTGCGGATCACCGGCGGTTTGGCATCGGTGAGCAAAGCCTGCGTTAGCGTGGATGTCACGGCCCGGTCGCCCAGGCGCAGCGTGGCCACCACCGGGCGCGAAGGCGCCAGGTTGTCGAGCCGGCGTATGGTGTAGGCGCCCTCATAAACACCAGGGCGCACTTCGCGCATGGGCACGTTGTTGACAACGCCCGGGATATCAAACTCGGCTACGCCGCCGGCCATGCCGTTCAGCGTGAAACGCAGCTCGGCGCCGGGCTCCAGCTTGTCGATCGGCGCTACCGAGAAGCGGTCAATTTTCAGGCCAGCGGGCGCAGTTGCCACGCTGGTGTCGCCCATGCCCGCCGGAAAGGTGTAGTTGGCAGCAGTCGTCCGGTTGCGCACACGCAAGGTCGCGCGGATTTGACTGTTTTCTTCAACCCGGTCCTGGCGCCTGACGGTATAGCTGCCGGTGTACACGCCGCGCTCTGTTTCCTTCAGGACCAGCGTGCGCGGAATGCCGCGAATCGTCAGACTGACCTGACCCCGGGGCGTGCCCTCCACCGTAAAGTCAAGCTGGGCGCCGGCGCGCAATCCGCTGTCGCTGCCGACCTGCATGGAGCGCAGCTGCGGCGCTGCCGGTTGCGCCAGGGCCGTGCCCGGCAGTCCAAGCAAAACGGTGGTGGTGGGAAGCAGCAGGAAGAGGGCTGCAACTTGACTGCGTAGATGTTTTTTCATGATGGTCAAACCTTGTAGTTAGGTTTGACGACTCTGCGCGCGGCGCCGGCCTGCCGCTGTAGGCGCAATTGGCCGATGCGGGTAGGCCGCCAGCGCGCTCTCAGCCTGAAGAACCGTCGCCTTCAGCGCGCGTTGGCGGCACTGCCGAATGGTCGCCCCTGGCGCCGCACGCATGGCAAAACTTGGCAAACGCGCTTTTGCGGGCGCTGCAAACGCCGCAATTATCAAACAGGCCAATGCCGCAATGCGGGCAAAAATCAATCGCGGTGTTTTTCAGATCCACCGCCCGTTCGCAACCCGGACACACGCCTTTGGAGAGCCGCGTCAGCGCCGTGTCGTAACTGAGTTCTTCACGGCGTTGTGCATCCGGCAGCTGCTCGGCCAGCTTCTGCTTTTCCAGGTAACGGTTCAGGGAAACAATGGCTTGGCGGCCCACCAGCACTGTGACGACAATGCCCACGATGTAACGCACATAGCCGCCGTAGCTGGGCAGGTAGGGCACGAGCTCCACAAAAAAAGCAAACAACGCAAAAAGGATGAAGCCCCAGACAAAAGGCCAATACGTCCCCTTGCGCTTTTTCACAAACAGCCACCCAGCTACCACCAGCAGCGGCAAGGTCAGCGCCAGGCGGTATAAAAACACGCGCAACTCCTGGGCACGCATCGCGCTTCGCCATTTGTCTTGCGCCACACGCTCAAGTTCCCCCAGCTGCTCGCGCGAGCGACCGGCGCCCTGGCTGGCATCAAGCGCCTTTTGCTGCTGGGTCTCCATGGCTGCCAGCGCTTGCCGCTCGGCCGCCTTGAGGCCGTCGAGCACCCGGGTACGTTCGACCAGTTCCGGGTCTTGCCCGGCCAGCGCAGTGGCGCGTCGCGTGGCCAGCCAGTTGCCGAAGGTCTCGCTGGCCGTGCGTGAATTGGCCTGGGCCACCTTGAGTTTGAGCCTGGCCTGCTCCAGCGCCTCTTGCGCATCACGCCCGTTGCGCTCAGCCGCCTTCAGGCCATCGCGCAGTTGCGTGGCGGCTGGCTGCTCGATGAAGTCGTCCACACCCAGCGATTTTTCAACCTGCGGCAGATCGCCCACCACGGTGCCGCCCAGACCAATCAGAAAAGCAGCAAACACCAGCGCCACCAGCCACAGGCCGCGCTGAAACCATTTTTCGGACAGTCGCAATGCTTTGCTCATGGAATGACCTCGGGATTTTTGAAGAAATTCAGTGGTCAGCGCCGCCGCCCACTGCTGAGACTATTCAGCCGCCGCAGTAAACACCGTCAACACGCCGGTATAGCCATAGACATGGTGTCTGGCGATCTCGCCACCGGCAAAAAATCCGACCAGAGGCACGTCGCCCAGGGCGCGCCGCACAATCTGCAGCTCGGCGCTGGGGGCGCCGAAATGGGGGCCGCCGCGGCCGGCACAACTGACGTAGATGGCGCCGGCGATACGTCGGGCCGGGTGCGGCGCCGATTCAGCCTCCGGGGCGCTCAGTGCACTGGCTACTTCGAGGGTCACTTCCTCCGGCTCCAGTTCTTCGCGGATTTCGGCGCAGACGCGGACCAGGTCGGCGCGCGCCACGACAGCGTTGCGCTCACAAAAAGCCAGCTTCATGCCAACCAGCGGCAGCTCGGCAATCGCGATGCCCTTGCGGGCCGGGTCCAGCCCGATGATGTGGCGCACCAGCACATCGGCACTGAATTGCCCCGGGCGCTGGATACGACCGTCCTGCAGAGCGGCCTCTGCACTGCGCAGTCCCACCAGGGTGGTACGCACTTTTTCAAGCGCTTCCCGTGGACTGTCGAGTGACACCCCCAGATCGGCCAGCATGACATCCAGCGCGCTGTTGCCGTCCAGCCCGGTGACGACGTTGGCGTCACAGGCGGTGATCTCGTGTTCGCGCGATATCGGCTGGCAACCCTGGGTCACGCGCGACATCAGGGCGGCCCCCTGGGCAAAAGCGACACCACTGAGGCCGCCGCTGAACACCCCGCCCGCCGCCCCCTGCCCCTTGACATTGCCGTTACCGCTGAGCGCAAACTGGACTGCACTGCTGCGGCTGGAGGCCAGCCCGCCAAACACATAACCACTGCCTGTACGCTGCGCCATCTCGGCTATCAGTTCGGCCACATCGGGCGTGCTGGCATCGGCATGCACCAGTGCGGTATGGGCCTGAAAATGGCTGGCGCCTGCAGGCGGCAGGGGCGAGACGCCGGAGAACACCCGGTACTGGTCGCTGGGCAATTCGCACAGCATGACAGCGAGCGCCGGTTCGTCGAAATATTCGACGTTATTGGCCGCAATGCCGATACCCACCGTGCCCGCCCAGTCGGTGATTTCAGGCAGCTCGGCGCCGACAAAATCCAGAATGTCCTGCGCCTGCGCGGCGTAATGGTCAGTGATGTAGAGCAGACCCAGCGAAGGCGCACTGGCATACCCGGGCAGAGCCATCAGGGCGCGCAGTTGGGCCAGTACCAAGCCGGCGGCCATCTGCCATTGCGGGTGAGTGGCGTGACCGTAAGGGAAAAGTTTCATGGTGCTGAGACGATGGTGATGTGTTGGCGCCAGGCGCCGACCCGAATGTCAGGAAGTAAACCGCGCCCTCAACGCTACATCAACGCGCTGTTTTCCGCGCCGTCTTGCGCGGAGCAGCCTTGGCCTTTGGTTTTTTCGCAGGCGCTGCGGTTGGCGTAGGCCACGCCTGGCTGCTGCGCAGCGCGGTGTCCATGGCAGAACGGGCGCCCTTGGCAACTGTCCGGCTCGCGGTATCAGCCATGCCTCTGGCCAGGCCGCTGGCCATGCCGGTCGCGGTTTTCATCGCGTCCTTGGCCAGACCGGTCGCCATGTTTTTGGTGGCGCTCATCGTGGTCTTCCTGGCCGCGTCCTGCATGGCTGTGGTGGCGATGCTCTGAAACTGCTGGGTCAACGCCCCCCACCACTGCATCGGGTCCACCACACCGGGGGCAGGGGCCGCCGCTTTGGCGCTGCCCGTTCTGGACCTGGTGGGGGCTGCACGTTTCCCGGCAGTGGCCTGAAAACCGGTAGGCGGAATTTCAAGGCCGGAGAAGGACTTGGCCTTGTCGGCAACTTTTTGCACGCCGCCCGCCACGGTGTCTGCCACCTTGAGCTTGAAGGCATTGGCGACGTCGCCCATGTTGAAGTTCATGCCCTTGAGCGTGGCCAGTGTCATCTTCTGCACCTCCAGCGCCTGGATGGTGGCCTTGAGCGCCATGGCGTTCTGATCCAGCCAGAACTGCACCGCCTTGAGCTCTTCAATGCGTTTGTCCAGCTCCTCGACATTGAGCGTGGGTGCGATCCAGTTGCCCAGGTTAGGCAACTGGGGAATCTTCTGGGTCGCGGTGTCGGTTGCCTGTTTGGCCAGGTTCTGCAAAAAATCAAAACCAGGGACCATCTTGCCGAAACCGGCGAAGGAAGAATTGTCGGCGTCGCTCATGTCTGTCTCCTGGTGTTGTTGTGGACGTGTGAAAAGTTCACGATGCTTTCATTGTGCAGGGTCGCGGCGCCACGTCAACCCGTTTTATCGGCCAGCACCTTGTTGAGCCGCTCTCACAAGCAAAATCAGCCTCCAGCCCATATAGCAATTGCACAAGCAGCTATCAGTTTTATAGCAACTACGCAGCGCCAGGGCCGTAGCTGGGGGGCCGGCGCTCGCGCAGGCTGACCACGCCTTCGCGCACATCGGGCCCCGCAAAGCCCATGAACTCCAGCGCCAGCGAGGCGTCAAAGGCCGGCCCAGCCTGGCGCAGCCAGTTGTTCAGCGCGTATTTGGTCCAGCTGATGGCGGTTTGCGAACCGGCAGCCAGGCGGTCGGCCACCTCATAGGCCTTGGGTAGTAACTGGGCCTCGTCCACCGCCAGCGACACCAGACCGATGCGCTCGGCTTCTTCGCCACTGATGGGCTCGCACAGCATCAGGTAGTACTTGGCCTTGGCCATACCGCAGAGCAAGGGCCAGACAATGGCAGCATGGTCGCCCGCCGCCACACCCAGCCGGGTATGGCCATCAACAATCTTCGCGCTTTTGGCGGCAATCGAGATGTCGGCCAGCAAACCTGCCACCAGCCCTGCGCCTACCGCCGGGCCATGCAGGGCGCTGACAATCGGTTTATCGCAGTTGATCACGTTGTAAACCAGGTCGCGCGCTTCTTTCCAGACGCGGGTTCGGGTGGCAAAGTCGTCGGCCATGTCCTGCACCAGGGCCAGGTCGCCGCCGCCGGAAAATCCCAGCCCCTCACCGCGCAACACGGCGCAGCGCACCGAGTCGTCGCTGCCCACGTCGCGCCAGATCTGTGCGAGCTCACGGTGACCGTCGTGGCCGGCTGTGGGCAGCTTGCCGTTGGCTGCTTTCATCTGAATGTCCAGCACCGCGCCGGCCACGCCCCGGCGGGTGATGTG
>NZ_JAUXUP010000057.1 GCF_030680935.1 Polaromonas sp.
GCTGAGGTTGCCTGCCAGCGTGATGCTCGGCGTGCCTCCCGCCGCGTCCAGCGTGATGGTCCCGGCGTTGCCGCCCGAGGCCACACCTGCTACTGCGTTGCCGCCGCTGGTGGTGATCGATCCTGCCGTGACGTTGCCGCCTGTGGAGCTGACGCTCACCGCAGCACCGTTGCCGCCTGCCTGGTTGGCACCCACCCCGTTGCCGCCTATGGCGCTGATCGCTCCGCTGCTGGTGATGGCACCGGTCGAACTGATCGTGACGGCACCGCCGTTGCCGCCTGCGCCCAGTGTGCTGCCGACCGTGCCGTTGGCGGTGATCGTGCTGGCGCCCAGCGCCAGGGCTGCGCCACTGATGCTGACGGTGCCGGCGTTGCGCCCGTTGGTCGTGCCGTTTGCAGTACCGCCGCTGCTTGCAATGTTTCCAGTCACCACCGTGCCGCTGGCTGCCGCAACCGTGATGTTGCCGCCGTTTCCGTTAATGCCGCCTGTGGTGGTCAGCGTACCTGTCGTCAGGTTGCCTGCCGCATTGCTCACGCTGATCGAGCCTGCCGCACCGCCTGCGCCCGAGCCTACCGCCGCTCCCGTCTGCGCGGCCAGCGTGCCCAGGCTGATCGCGCCCGCTACCGTGTTGCTCACCGTGATGCTGCCGGCGTTGCCTCCAGCGCCACCTGTGGTCGAGCCAGCCCCGCCGCTGGCCGTGATCGCGCCGGTCTGCGTCACGCCGTTGGTAGAGGTAATGGAGATGGCTGCGCCGTTGCCGCCCGTCTGGCTGGTGCCGGCGCCTACACCTGCCGAGCCGCTGGCCGTGATGGCCGCTGCCGTCACGCCTGCTCCGGCAATGCTCACCGTTCCCGCGCTTCGGCCTGTGCTGTTGGCAGCGGCTGTTCCGCCTGAAGTCGTGATAGCGCCCGCCAGATTCACCACCCCCGTGCCTGTGATGCTCACCGCACCACCATCCCCATTGGCTGCGCCTGTCGTGTTGACCGTCCCCGCGGCGGTGCTCGTCACACTGGCACCGGATAGGATGATGCCCCCGGCCTGCGCGCTTAGCCCCGCAGCCAGTGACAGGGTACCTGCACCGCTGCTGTCGGCATCGGCCTTGAGATTGATGGCGCCCGTCCCAGTGACACCAATGGTTGCAAGGGCGCCCACGGTGATGTTGTTGTTGGCTTCAAGCCGCACGCTGCCATTGGCGGCCATGGTCAGGGGGTTGTTGATCGCAATATCGCGCGTTGCCTGCAAAAACAACTCGTTGAAGCCTGTGACCGTCGATATCTGCACCGTGTAAGTGCCAGGGTCGGGCGCCGTGGCGAAAGCCAGATCGGGCGTGTTCACGGCTTGGTTGGTTACCACCGACGGACTGGATACAGCCGTGCTGAGAATAATGTCCTGTGGATCAAACAGCACATTGCCGCCCACACCCTGAGGCGCTGTGACATCAATAGTGCCCCGCGTATCAAGGTATTGCTTGCCGGAGACTTCTACAAAGCCGCCGTTGCCGCTGTTGCTGCCGCCGCGCGCGGTGATGCCGCCTGCGCTGCGCGTGTCACCGTCAGCCCAGACCACCACCTTGCCGCCATTGCCCTGGTCGATGGCGTCGGCACGGATGATGCTGCCCGCGGCCACATGGGTACGTGTGGCGTTTTGAACCGCGCTGTTCCCGCCCTGGTAGTCGCCGCCTACGAGCACGGTTCCGCCACCCGCCTGACCAGACACGTCAATATGGGCACCCGTCGCGAGCAACACCTTGTCGCCCAGAACCTGCACCGTACCACCGCTCTGTCCCGCTCCGGTGCCGCTGGCATCCAGCGTACCTGCCACATGCACCACGCCGCTGCGCCCCCCGCTGAGCACAATCATGCCGTTACGCTCGGTCGCCGAGGTGGCGCGGATCACACCGGTCTGGTTGACCACCGTGGCCATCGCATCGCCAAGCGCACTGGCCAGCACCGCGACCTGACCGCCGCCTGCGGTAATGATGCCGCTGTTGGACGCCACCGCATTCGCCGCGGCAGCATCCACCGAGAAGCTCACCAAGCCTACGCCGGAGGTATCTATCGACACGCGCGACCCTGCCGCCAGCCCTACGGAGCCGCCATCGGCATTGATGGCACCGGTATTGCTCACGCTTGGTGCGGCCAGCAAGACGTAGCCGCCGCGCGCCGCGTTGATGCTGCCTTGGTTGGTGACCGTTCCCGCACTGCCGTTGTTGCTGAAAATGTAACGGCCCGCCACAAAGTCGTCGTTGCTGATGGACAGGGTACTGGCCACCAGGGCGCCCACATTGACCTGTGCGCCCGGTGCAAACATGACCCCGGCCGGGTTGATCAGGAACACCTGTCCGTTGGCACTGAGTGAGCCATAAATCGACGAAGGGTTCGCGCCAACAACCCGATTCAGCGCCGCAGAAGTGGCATTGGGCTGAACAAACTGCACGGACTGCCCGGCGCCGATGTTAAATGCCTGCCAGTTGAGAATGGCTTTGTCACTGCCCTGTGTAACCACCATGGCATTGGCGCTGGGGGTGCTCACTGTGGCTTGGCCTGCCACCAGGCTGGCGCCTTCGGGCAATGCCGTGGCCAGAGTGGAAAGCCCTGACAGCATGGCAGTCAGCAGCCGCGACAGCAGTCGGCCCGTGCGTATGCGGTAGGTGGCCGTGAGCTTGCGAGACAGGCGCACCACCACCGTGCGTACAGCCCACGGGCGGCAGGCGCGGCTTTTTGACAAGGGGTGGTTCATGATCTTTTTTGCCACGCCGATCAGAACCACTTCTGAGCCGAAACCCATGCACGCGGCGAACGGTCTGACTCGCCGGTGGTGGGGGTGGAGCGCGTGGTGCGCCAGGCCAGATAAGCAGTTACCAGAAAATTGTTGCTTCGCCCGGCCAGAGCGCCAACACCAACGGCACCCAGAGAGATGCGGTTAGTGGCGCCAGTTACGGCGGAATCATCCTGATTGAACCGGACGGTTCCGTAGTCATAAAAAGCCGCCAGGCTGACCGCCTCTCCCGCCAAGCTGACAGGTGCCGGCAATTGGTAGCGGTATTCCATATTCAGCAACAGCCCGGAGTCCCCAATGCCTTCACCGACCGGATACGCGCGAACCCCGGTGGGGCCACCTAGTGCCATTTTTTCTGCGGAGGCCAGATTCCTGGAAGCCCGCTGGGTCTGAAACCCCAGATGCAAGGTGGAGGTATTCCCAAGGAGCTGGGTGCGCTGAAACTCAAGATTGAGTTTGCGGAAGCCGCCCGCCGTCTGCAGTCCACCAGGGCCCTGGTCAAACCCGAGCGTGACAGCGTCCAGCGTGGCCCGGCCCAGCGTCGCGGTCAGCGCATAACTGCTGGTGCCGCCGTTGCCGACTGCTGAATCAACAAAGTTGCCAGAAAGTCCGAAGCGGGCCGCGGCGATACGGCGCTCGCTGTCGTTCGCCGGCGTCGTCAGCTGGTCGATGAATGTTTTGTGCTCCAGGCTGAGAAGGCCGTAAAGATTGGCGTCACGTGAGCGAATCAGCGGCCGGGTCAATGACAGGCCCAGAATGTCGGCCTTGCCCGTTGCACCCAGCGCGGCAAAAGGTGCGCCCAAGGCGTAATCGGTACGCGCAATGCTGGCTGCCAGCCGCGTTCCCGCTGAGTCGACCGGAACAGCGTAGGCCAGGCGGTAGAGATGGCTGCGCGAGGCATTGCTGCCCTGCACCCGCGCGCTCAAAACATCCCCACGCCCAAGCAGGTTGCTGACATTGAGGTTGGCGAAGGCGTTTTGAGCGCCCGCCGCTCGTGCGCCAAAGTTGTCGACCCCGGCCGATCCATCCACCTGTGGCCCCTGTGCATGGATCGTCACCGTGACATCGGCCAGGCCAGGCAGCTGGCCTGGCTCGACCGCGGCGCTGGCCTCGACCCCCGCCAGATCGCGCAGCAGCAAAACCGGCTTGTCGAGCAGGTTCTCACTGATGAAAGCGCCAGACCGCAGGTTGTTGGCCACCACGCGCCGGACGTAAGACGCCGACCCTTCGTGGCCCTCGACCTGCACCCGCACGCGGCCCACCCGCGCCTCAACGACTGCAATGGTGACGGTACCGCCGGTTGCCTGAAAAGCCTGTTCCGGCAGATAGGCTTCCGTCAGCATGAAGCCCTTGGCCCGGTAATAGCGGCTAATCTGCGCTGCCGCTTCTACGAGTCCTGCGAGGTCGGTCGGCCGGTTGATCCGGTCTGCGATCAACCCGGTCAAGGTCGCACTGTCAAAGAGGCTGTTTCCTTCAATGCGAAAGGCTGCGGGCGTGATACGCACGGCAGCCTCGCCGGCTGAAATGGGCTTGGCCGCCGGCAAGGTGATTTGCGGTGCGCCCGGTTGGGGCAACATCGGGATCTGGCGCTGCTGCTCCTGCAATGTTCCGGAGTCCGGCCGCAGTCTTTGCTGCGCAAAACCAGTCGGCCAAGCTAGCGCAGCCTGTAGCACCAGGCAGACGCGAAAAATGGACAAAATGGCCGGGCGTTTCAATCAAGCCTTTTGCTAACAAATTGTTGCAACCTGTTGTTTTAACTGTTTTTTTATCGCTTGACAATTTTCCCGGCTTAATTTGTGGCAGGCCTGCGAATTTGTGCCGTTTTCACTGCAACTGCCCAATAGATTCACAGACACACCTTGGGATTTGAGGCGCCCCAAAATTGCGCTGCCCTGATCCATGCGAAAAAGTCAAAGGCGCTCCACCGATTTGCGTAGATTCACTTACTAGGGTTTTCCCGTTGCGCCCCCTACAATCGCAGACCTTACAAGAAATTGACGGTCCCGACGGGGACCGCCTCCCAGGAGACAAACCCGATGCCCTCAGTGCCCGCCGCCCCCGACAGTCAGGAAAAACGCGAGGAGCTACGCCGAGCGGCGCTGGAGTACCACGAATTTCCGACCCCAGGAAAAATCGCGATTGCCGCGACCAAACAACTTGTCAACCAGCGCGATCTGGCGCTGGCCTATTCCCCCGGGGTCGCCGCTCCTTGCGAGGAAATTGTCAAAGACCCGAACGCCGCATTCAAATACACCAGCCGGGGCAACCTCGTGGCGGTGATCACCAACGGCACGGCGGTATTGGGCTTGGGGGACATTGGTCCGCTGGCTTCCAAGCCTGTGATGGAAGGCAAGGGGGTGCTTTTCAAGAAGTTTGCCGGCATTGACGTGTTTGACATCGAGATCGACGAGAAAGACCCGGCCCGGCTGGTCGACATCATCGCATCGCTAGAGCCCACTTTCGGGGCCATCAACCTAGAAGACATCAAGGCGCCCGACTGCTTTTATGTCGAGCGTGAACTCCGCAAACGCATGAAGATCCCGGTCTTCCATGATGACCAGCACGGCACCGCCATCACGGTTGGCGCGGCCATGCTGAATGCACTGAAGGTCGTCGGCAAAGATCCCAAGCAGGTCAAACTTGTCACCTCGGGCGCCGGTGCTGCAGCACTGGCCTGCCTTGGCCTGTTGCTCAAACTCGGCATTCCGCGCCACAACGTCTATGTGACCGATCTGGCGGGCGTGGTTTACGAGGGCCGCACCGAGCTGATGGACGAGGACAAGATCCAGTTTGCGCAAAAAACCGACGCCAGGACCTTGAGCGACATCATCGAAGGCGCGGACATCTTTCTGGGCCTATCTGCAGGTGGTGTATTGAAGAAGGACATGGTCAGGAAGATGGCGGCCAAGCCCATCATTTTTGCGCTGGCCAACCCAAACCCGGAAATCACACCCGAAGATGTCAAGTCGGTTCGTGACGACGCCATCATGGCCACCGGGCGCACGGATTACCCGAACCAGGTCAACAACGTCCTGTGTTTCCCCTATATTTTCCGCGGCGCTCTCGATGCCGGTGCATCCACCATCACCATCGAAATGGAAATTGCCGCTGTTCACGCCATTGCCGAGCTGGCCCAGGCCGAGCAAAGCGAAGTGGTTGCCGCCGCCTACACGGGGGAAAAGCTGGCGTTTGGCCCGGAATACCTGATTCCCAAGCCTTTTGACCCGCGCCTGATGATGAAAATTGCGCCCGCCGTGGCGCAGGCGGCAGCTGACAGCGGGGTGGCCTTGCGACCCATCACCGACATGGACGCCTACCGCGAGAAGCTGCAAAGCTTTGTATATGCCTCCGGCACTACCATGAAGCCGATTTTTGCCGCCGCCAAGAAGGCGGGCAAAAAGCGTGTGGCCTACGCCGAGGGCGAAGAAGAGCGCGTGTTGCGTGCCTGCCAGATCGTTGTGGACGAAGGTCTGGCCCGTCCGACCCTGATAGGCCGCCCTGTGGTGATTGCCCAGCGCATCGAGAAATTCGGCCTGCGCCTGAGAGAAGAGCTCGACTACGACATCGTCAACGTCGAGCAGGACCACCGCTATCGGGACTTCTGGCAGACCTACCATGGGCTTATGGAGCGCCGTGGCGTGACAGCGCAGATGGCCAAGATCGAGATGCGCCGCCGTCTGACCTTGATCGCGGGCATGCTGCTGTACAAAGGGGATGTTGATGGTCTGATCTGCGGCACGTGGGGCACCACTGCCCACCACCTGGACTACCTGGACCAGGTGATTGGCAAGCGCCCGGGCGTTTGCACCTATGCCTGCATGAACGGGTTGATGCTGCCCGACCGGCAAGTTTTTCTGGTCGATACCCATGTCAACTACGACCCAACGGCGGAGCAGTTGGCAGAAATCACCACCCTGGCCGCTGAAGAAATGATGCGTTTTGGCATCAAGCCCAAAGCCGCGCTGCTGTCGCACTCGAATTTTGGTTCGTCCAACCTGCCCAGTGCGCTCAAAATGCGCCGGACACTGGCACTACTGCGCGAGCAGGCTCCGTGGCTCGAAGTCGATGGAGAAATGCATGGCGATGTGGCGCTTGATGCGGCATCCCGCGCGCTGGTGATGCCAAACAGCACTTTGGCTGGAGAAGCCAATTTGCTGGTGCTGCCCAACATCGACGCCGCCAACATTGCCTACAACCTGCTCAAAACCGCTGCGGGCGGCAATATCGCTATCGGCCCGGTGCTGCTGGGCGCCGCCAAGCCCATGCATATCCTCACCGCCAGCACCACGGTCCGCCGGATCGTGAATATGACCGCACTGACGGTCGCCGATGCCAACGCCTCCCGATGAGACCCAATTAGGTAGCTAGCACTAACTTTTCAACCGTGCTTCGCGCCCACGATCTGCCCAATTTTTGTGCAGGCACTTGCATTTTTCCCCGAGATGGGTCAAACTCTAGCTCTTGAAATTTAAGGGTTAACCCGCCTGCAGCGAAGGCTGTGGCAATTGGCCTTGGTTCAAGAAAGACGTTTTTTTCATGTTGCGAAAAATAGGGCCCGGTTGGCGGCTAAAAGTCGCGGTCGTTCTCGTTGCCGTGTGCGCTGGACTCGGTCCTGTAGCGGTACAGGCCAGAGGGTCTGCTCCCGGCGCCGAAGTCACGACGATTGCAAGCACGGCCTTGCCCGAGCAGGGCCGCAACATGGTCAGGTTGATTTACCAGGGGGGGCCGTTCAAGTACGACAAGGACGGTTCGGTGTTTGGCAACCGGGAAAGAATACTCCCGGCCAAAAATCGCGGATATTACCGCGAATACACCGTCAAGACTCCTGGTGAACAAAGTCGGGGTGCCCGGCGAATTGTTTGTGGTGGTTTTGTTCCCTCTGCACCCGATGCTTGTTATTACACCGATGATCACTACGCGAGTTTTCGCAGAATCGTTCAGTCAGTTCAGCAGTGATCGTCAACTTTGAGTTGTTGACTTAAGAAAGAGACGCGGAGATGGATATGCCACTTCGTACTGTAAGACCCAATATCGTGCAATCCATACGCGCTTTTCGCGTGCAGGATTTGCAGGAGGCCGCCACACAGCTGGGCCACCATTTCCTGTATGCCAACCTGGGCAATGCCCAGAGCAAGCAGGATGTGCTGGACATGATTGCGGCGCAGTACACATTCCCGGCGCACTTTGGTAAAAACTTTGATGCGCTGTACGACTGCATGACGGACCTGGTTCACAAGTCCGGCGCGCAACCTGGCTTTATTGTCTTGCTTGAGCAGATCCCTGCTCACGCCAAGTTCGACAAAGAGGCGCGCGAGCAGCTGCTGGACATCTTCCGGGATGCAGCCGACTACTGGGCGGATGGAAAGTTACCGTTCCGATGTTTCGATTCTTTTCTGTAGCCCGCTCCCCAGACATTGGCCAAGGGGATCGGGCAAATGAGGCCCAGCAAGCAAACAGTGCAGATGGTGATGAGCCGATGCCAACCGACAAATTGCTCGACGTGTCGCCGCTGGCGCTGCGCATGAGCAGCCCCTTCAATGCGGGATACTGGTTGGCCGCCGCCTGAGCTTGAAATCACTTGCATCGCAAAAAAGCCCGTTGAATGACGGGCTTTTTTATGTGGCGAACAAATCGGTCTTCAGCCCATGCTGCGCATGCGCAAGCAGCTATTATTTTTGTAGCGCTCCGGATGCGGTGGTCAGGGCTTGCGCCAGTGCCAGATACTCGGCCACGGGCACCTCCTCGGCGCGGCGCTGCAGATCAAATGCAGGGGCATTTGGGCGCGTATCCAGCCACTTTCCAAGCGAATGGCGCAGCAGCTTGCGCCGCTGGCTGAAGGCCACACGCACCATCTCGCTCAATAGCGCAGCGTCCAGCAGTACCGGTGCGGCGTGAGGAACCATGCGCACCACCGCGCTGTCCACCCGGGGTGGAGGGTCAAAACTGATCGGTGGCACCGCCAACACGTTCTCCATCGCATATCGCCACTGCAGCATCACGCTGAGGCGGCCATAGTCGCTGGTCGCCGGACTCGCCACCATGCGGTCCACCACTTCTTTTTGCAGCATGAAGTGCTGGTCTTCTATGACGGCCACCGCATCGAGCAAATGAAACAGGATGGGCGTGGAGATGTTGTACGGCAAATTTCCAACCACCCGCAGCTTGACGGGCGTAGAGGCCGCCATGGTTTGTGCAAGGGACAGGAAGTCCACCTTGAGGACGTCGGCCTGCAGCACAGTCAGCTGGGGATGCGCGCGCAATTGCTGCGCGAGATCGCGGTCCAGTTCGATCACCGTCAGGTGGCCGAGCCGCTCGGCCAGCGGCTGTGTCAGTGCCGCCAGTCCCGGGCCAATTTCAACCACGGCCTGGCCGGGTCGGGGCGCGATCGCCTGCACTATGCCTTCGATGATCGAACGGTCGGTCAGGAAATGCTGGCCGAACCGTTTGCGCGGGATATGTTTCATGCAATACGCAGCCCCATGGCGATCACGGCCCCAGCCTTTCGCCCTGGACAACGTGGAAAGCGCAAACCACTATTGGGGTGGCTCGCGGTATTCCACATAGGCCCGGCCGCGAACCTCCTGGGCCCAGGCGCTGTAGGCTTCTTCAAACTTTTTCTCACGCAACGTGGCTCGCACGATTTCACGCTGCTCGCGCGGGGAGAGCTTGGCGCTGCGCCGCTCCATCACCTGGATCAGGTGAACGCCAAAGCGCGACACCAGGGGATCGCCCACCTGGCCAGGCGCCAGGCTGTTCATCTGGGCTTCAAACTCCGGCACATACTGGCCCGCAGCGGCCCAGCCTAGGTCCCCACCGTCTTTGGCAGACCCGTCCTGGCTGTTTTCCCGGGCCAGCGCGGCAAAGTCGGCCTGCCCGGCAGCAATGCGCCTCTTAAAGTCCGCCAGGCGTGCAACGGCAGCCTGCTCCGTGAGCTGGGCGCTTGGTCGCAACAAGATGTGCCGTGCCCGGGTTTCGGCCACTGCTGCACCGGGCATGCCGGCACTCTTGCGCTCCAGCACCTTGAGCACATGAAAGCCTGCGCCGCTACGAACCGGCCCGGCAATACCGCCAACTGGCACAGTTTGCGTCGTATCGATAAACAGCTGAGGGTAACGGTCAGAATCACGCAGGCCCATCTGGCCGTCCGCACTGCGGCCGGGCGCACCGGAAAATTCGGAGACGAGTGTCGCGAAATCAACCCCGCTGCGGGCACGCTCTGCAGCAAGCTGAGCCCGTGCCTGAAGGACAGCCAACTGATCCGCGCTGGCGTTTTCCGGAACCACCACCAGAATCTGCGCCAGATTGATCTGCGGGGGCACCCCAGCGCTGCCGGTCTCCTGTTCACGCAGGTATTGGTCGATCTCCTGCTCGGTGACCTTGGACTGCGCCTCCAGTTCGCGCTCGCGAATGCGGTTGAGCAGGAGCTCATTACGCAAATCAGTACGGAACTGCGCAAACACCAGACCCTGGGCGGTCATGCGGTTGCGCAATTCTTCCACCGAAATCTGATTCTGCCGGGCAACATTCAGAACGGCCTCATCCACCATCCCGTCGCCGACCTGAACTCCCTGCTCTTTGGCCAGCTGCAATTGCGCGCGCTCAACGATCATGCGCTCGAGCAGCAGCCGTGCCAGCTCGTTGCGTGGCGGCGTCTGGGTGCCTTGTTGGGCCATTTGTTGCTCGGTGCGCAGCAAGCGGGCACGCACTTCATTGTTGGTGATGGGCTCCGAATTGACCACCGCAACAATGTAGTCGGCCTGACGCTGGCCGATGGCAGAGCCGGCTGGGGCGCCAGAGGTGAATCCGGGCAAGCGCAGCTGGCCCGGCGGTCTGGTCTGGGCCCATGTCGTCCCGACCGACAGGGCCAGCAGCATGGCGGCAACCAGGGGGCGAGTACAACTGTGGGAAATAGTGCTGGATTTAGTCATAGTTGGTAAAGCGGCTGGGCGCAGCGACCTGCTCGCGCAGGTACTGGTATCGCGGAACGTTGGCTTTCAAGGTTTTCAGGGGGCTGGGCCCGATGCGCGAAAAACCGACAAATTCCAGCTGGAATTTGATGCTGGTGCTGTTGGCCACGCGGCTGAGCTGGCTGCGCTCCAGCATTACACGAGCGATCCAGCAACAACCGTCGTATTCAAGGCCCAGAATCATGTCCACAAACTTCTTGTCCGGGACACTGTAGTTCAGGCGCCCGACGCTGTACAAACGGCCACCGCCCAAGCCGCGACCAGGCCCAAGGTCTTTGCCCCTGTCACCCCACAGGTCATTGATCGGCCATTGCCAGCCCACATCGTACTGCTCGCTCACGTTACGCTGGCGCCGATAAACGGCACTGATGACCCGGTAGTTGGTGGGACTGAAGCGCCCGCCTATGGTGGACCGCTCCGAGAGATTGGTTTTGGGGTTGTACTGCACCGTACTGTCAATTGCCCAGGCAGGCGTCAAATTGACAGAGGCCCCAAACAACAGGTCACTCAGACGCTCTGACACCGGCACTTCCCCCGGCGCCCTGACCAGCCTGTCTTTGAACCGGATTCGCTGGGCGACGCCCAGACGCAATGACTCGGCGCCGGTATCAGGATCCAGCAGGCGGGACGTCACACCGGTCGTCAGCATGTGGGAGTCGGAAATGCGGTCGTTGCCGACAAATTCGTTCTCTGTGAACAGCGTGGCAAAGTTGAAAGAGTTCAGGCCCGAGTCGTAATTGGGCAGGATGCTTTGGTCGCGGTAGGGTGTATTGACATAAAAAGCGCGCGGCTCCAGTGTCTGCGTATAAGCCCGACCGAAATAACTGGTCGCACGCTCAAAGGTCAACCCACTGTCGAGGCTGAACGTCGGCACGGTTCGGGACTTGCTGCGCGCGCCATTGACCAGGGGGGCGTCGAACTGATAGGTCGTGGCATTGAGCATCAGCTTGGGCGTGATGTAGCCACCCGGTCGGATCCAGGGTCGGCTGATCTGGGCAAGCGCAAACTCGCGGTTGGCGTTGGGTTGCCGGGTGAGCAGGCGATCTGACTGGAAACGTGTGAAGTCGGTCGTGATGGAGTAATCAAGCCCCTCCACCCCGTACAAAGGCGCATTGATGCGAGTGTAGGTGGCAGTCAGTTGCGGCAGTCGATCGTAGGGTGGCGTGATCGGCGAGTTGACATCCTGCAGGGTCTGGTACGTCAACGTGCGCGCCGTGGTCGCCAAAAACCCTCTTCCCCAGGTGACAGACGCGTCGCTGGCCAGCAAACGCTGGGTCAGGGAGGCGCTGGCGCGAGGAAAATCGCGCCAGTAATTGTCGTCACTGACGCGGTTCAGATTCAGACCGATGCCGAATGCATTGGCAGACGGCAGCCCCGCGTTGTAGGTGTACACACCTGAGTGCAGGTAGTTATAGGACCATCGGGTCGCATCGCGCAATTTGTCGTTGGGCAACAGGCTGGCACGCAGTTCCCCCTTGTAAGTAAGGTCCAGATAGCGAAACTCACTCGCTAGGTCCACGCCGCGTTTGCTCATCCAGTTTGGCGAAAAAGTGGCGTCGCGGTTTGGTGCAATGTCGAAATAGTAGGGAACGATCAGCGTCGCGCCGCTGACGGTATCCACGCCGTAAGTCGGCGGCAGCAGCCCCGACTTGCGCTTGTCGCTGAGCGGAAAGGTGAAGGTTGGCGCCGCAAGAATGGGCACGTTCATGAAGCGCAGCACGCCGCCGGAGGCCTCGCCCACATCCGCTTCCTTGTCGAACTTGATGGTGCTGGCCCTGACGATCCAGGCAGGCATCCAGCTCGGGCCTTCGCCGCGCTGGCAGGTGGTGAACGTGGCATTGGTGGCCATCAGGCGTTTTTCGTCGATGAAATCTGCCCGATCAGCGCTGCCGTAGCCGTTGTTTTGCAAAAATCGGTAATCGGGCGTCAGGAAAAAACCCTCGAAGGTGTCGAGTTTGATTTCGAGCTCGGGCCCGTTGTAGAGATTACCGCTGCTGTTGACGCGTACATTGCCGCGCGCCTTGACCAGATCCGTCGGCTGGTCGTACTCGATGCGGTCCGCACGTATGGACGATGCGCCCCGACGCAGCTCGGCATTGCCATCGACCGTGGTTTCCAGGTCAGGTCGCCCGGTCAGGCGGTCCCCATAGACAAAGGTAGGCAGCTCTATCCCAGGTCCACCCGGTGGCTGCTCGGCCAGCATGGGCGTGCTTCTGAGCTCACCTGGCGCTGGCTCACGCAGGGGTGGCAAGCTTCTGATTGACGCACCAGGCAGTGGCCGCGACTGCCCCTGTAGCACAGGTGACTGCGCAAAAGCCGCCCCCGCATAGCCAAGGCCCAGCGCAGTGCAGGACACCAAACTGAGGGCGGCATGAGCGACCGGAGAGAGAATAAAACGCGAGCGGGATGCGCGATGCATCGGAAGTATGAGATAAACCCGTTTATAAAAACAGGCCCGATTATCCTATGCCCACTCCCCCGTTCCGCCATCTTTTGAATCGCCCGCTGAAGATCAGCCAAAACGCCGCATGACCGACTCCCCCATCGCCTGGCCAGATGCCGCCCGGGCCGACGCCTTTGCCAACTGGCTGCAGGCCCACACCGCAGACCAAGGCCTGCTGCCCGCTACCTTGCGTGCGGCCTCGGCCGATGCCAGTTTTCGACGCTACTTCCGGGTGCAGACACAGGACGGCGCCAGCTGCATCATCATGGACGCGCCACCGGCGCAAGAGGACTGCCAGCCGTTTGTAAAGATTGCCGGGCTGATGACCGGCGCCGGCCTGAACGCCCCGCGCGTGCTGGCCTGGGATCAAGCCCAGGGCTTCATGCTGCTCAGCGATCTGGGCGCGCAAACCATGCTCGATGTGATTGAGCAGCAAACCGAGGCCGCCAGACCCCAGCAAGCCTACGCGCTGTACCGCCAGGCTGTGGACGCGCTGATCACCTGGCAACTGGCCTCACGCCCCGACGTGCTGCCGCCTTACGACGACGCCCTGCTGTCGCGCGAGCTGGCACTGTTTCCGGACTGGTATGTGGCGCAGCATCGTGGCATCACCATCGACAGCACGCTGCGCGGCAAGCTCGATAACCTGTTTGCGCAAATCAAGGCCAGCAACCTGCAATCGCTGGGCGGCGCGCGCGTTTACGTACACCGAGACTTCATGCCAAGAAACCTGATGGTGAGCGAAAAGGTGGACCAGGCACTGGGGGTATTGGACTTCCAGGATGCGGTCTACGGCCCCATTACCTATGACATCGCCAGCCTCATGCGCGACGCCTTTGTCAGCTGGCCGGAAGACTTTGTACTTGAGATCATGGTGCGCTACTGGGAGCAGGCGCGCAAGGCCGGCCTGCCGGTCGGCGACGATTTCGGCGAGTTTTACCGCGCGGTGGAATGGATGGGGCTGCAGCGCCACCTGAAAATTCTCGGCATCTTCGCGCGTTTGACGCTGCGCGACGGCAAGCCCAAATACCTGGCCGACACCCCGCGATTCATCAGCTACGCCCGCGCTACCTGCGCGCGTTACCGCCAGCTCGGCCCGCTGATGGTGCTGCTCGATGAGATTGAAGGCAACGAAACCCGCGTGGGTTATACGTTTTGACCACTTGCCTACAAGTAAAAGACGGCTTGCGCCCTTGCTGGATATGGGTAATCAACTATCAAAACAGTAGCGGCTTGCGCGCCACGTCGTCCTGTCCATGAGCGCCCGGTTTTACGCCGATCTGCCGCTGCACACCGGTGAATCGGTCCAGCTGCCGGCGCACGCGGCGCGCCATGTCCAGGTGCTGCGGCTGCAGCCTGGCGACCTGATCACGCTGTTCAACAACCAGGGTGGCGAGTTTGAGGCGACGGTGGAGCGCATGGGCCGCAGCGAGGTTGCAGTGCGTATAGGCACACATTCGGCGCTGGAGCGGGAAGCACCGCGCCCGGTACATCTGGTGCTGGGCATGCCGGCCAACGAACGCATGGACTGGTTGGTGGAAAAAGCCAGCGAACTCGGCGTGGCCAGCATGACGCCGCTGATGACCGAGCGTGCCGTGCTGCGCCTGAAGGGCGAGCGCGCCGACAAAAAACGCGCCCACTGGCAGGGCGTGGCGATCGCCGCATGTGAGCAGTGCGGGCGCAACCGCGTGCCGCTGATGCACGGCGTCAGCACCTTCAGCGACTGGACGGCGACGCTTGCACCACCCGCACCCGGCGCGCCTCGGCTGTTGCTGTCCCTGCGCGCTGGCACACAGCCGCTGACCAGCGCGCTGGCTTTGTACCCCGGTACGTCGCCGGTCACCCTGCTCAGCGGCCCGGAAGGCGGCTTGAGCCCCGCCGAAGAAAACGTCGCCGTGCAGCACGGCTTTGTACCGGTGACGCTCGGCGGTCGCATATTGCGCGCAGAGACGGCGCCACTGGCCTGCCTGGCCCTGCTCACTCTGGGAGGCGCATGAACCGCAACCTCTGGCTGCTGGCCATTTGCCAGGGCCTGTTCCTGACCAACAACGTCACCTTCATCGCCATCAACGGCCTGGTCGGCTTGAGCCTGGCGCCGCTGGGCTGGATGGCCACCTTGCCGGTCATGGGTTACGTCGTGGGTGGTGCCATGTCTACCGGCATCGTGGCGCACACCCAGAAACATTTTGGCCGCAAAACCTCCTTTCAGCTGGGCCTGATCGTGGCCGTGCTGTCTGCGCTGCTGTGTTGTTATGCGGCGTACACCAGAAACTTCTGGCTGCTCGTGGCGGCCACGGTCATCGCCGGGTATTACAACGCCAACGCCCAGCTCTACCGCTTTGCAGCGGCAGAGCTCGCCCAGGCGTCCTTCCGCGAAAAGGCCGTTTCGCTGGTCATGGCCGGGGGCCTGCTGGGCGCCGTCGCTGGCCCCAATCTCGCTGCGGGTACCCGCACACTGACCGAGGTGCCTTTTGCCGGCGCTTACCTGGCTCTCGCCGGCGTGGCGCTGCTGGCCATGGTGCTGCTGGCTTTTATCCACTTTCCGCCGCCACCCGTGCGGCAAGCCGTCTCGGGTGGTCGGTCCTTGCGGAAAATCATGCGCCAGCCCGTGTTCATCGTTGCCGCCTCCGCTGGCGCCCTGGGTTACGGGGTGATGAACCTGCTGATGGCCGCCACCCCGATTGCCATGCAGGTCTGTGGCCTGCCTTTTTCCGACGCCGCCACCGTGCTGGAGTGGCATGTCATCGGCATGTTTGCGCCTGGTTTTTTCACCGGCCACCTGATCAAGCGTTTTGGCACCCTGCCCATCATGGCGACCGGCTTGGCGCTGAATGTGGTGTGTGTACTGATTGCACTGTCAGGGGTCGAGTTCCAGCAGTTTCTGGTGGCGCTGTTTTTGCTCGGGCTGGGCTGGAATTTCCTCTTCACCGCCAGCACCACCCTGGCTCTGACGGCCTACCGGCCAGAAGAAAAAGACAAGGCCCAGGGTGCGCTTAATTTCTGCGTGTTTGCAGTGCTGGCGCTGTCCTCGCTGGCCTCCGGCGTGCTGGTGACCACGCAAGGCTGGACGCTGCTCAATCTTGGCAGCCTGCTGCCGCTGGGTGTGACCGGCCTGGCGCTGGGCTGGCTGGCCTTGCAACAGCGGCGCGCGCCCGCCGCCTGAAAACTGCTATCAATAAGGTAGCTGCTTGCGCTTTCCAAATAAGGGCTGCAGCCCGATTTAACTTAAAACCGGGAGTTCAGCCAGGCCTTGAGAGTGGCAAACACCGGTGCGGCATCCGGTTCGTTGAATATCTCATGGTACAGCTCGTCAAAACATTTGACGGTGAGTACCTTGGCACCCGGGCCGCCTGCTGCTGCCTCGGCAAAGGCGCGGCTGCCCGCCGGGTTGACCAGCTTGTCTGCGCCTGCGTACATCAGCAGCGTCGGCGTCTCCCATTTGTCGGCCGCAGCCACGGTGGCCGGACCCGCGCTGGCAATGAATTTGGCCAGCCGGGCAGAAATTTTGGCATGCACCAGCGGGTCCGCCAGGTATTTGCGCACCACCTGCACGTCGTGCGAGATGTAGTCCGGATTGAGACCGTTGTTGATGCGCAGATTTGGCGCAATCGCAGGCAAAACGGCCAGCAGCAGTTTCTGGATGGCGTTGAGCCCGGGGTCCAGCGCCGGCGAAGACATTACCAGGCCGTCTACCGGGCGCATGCCAAGTGATACAAAACGCCCCACCACCAGACCGCCCAGACTGTGGCCCAGCAGTATCAGTGGCAGCTGTTTTTCGACACCCGAGGCGCCCTCTGAGCGCGGCAGGCTCAGCGCGCGCTGCCGGGTATCGTCCACCACCTCGGCCAGGTCTTCCAGCAACAGCGCTTCGCTGGACAGGCCACCACGCGCGCCACCCGATTCGCCGTGCCCACGTTGATCGTAGGCTCGCACCGCAAAACCCCAGTCCAGCAATTGCCGGGCCACATGTTCGTAACGGCTGGCGTGTTCGCCCAGCCCGTGAACAATCAGCACCACCGCGCGCGGCGGCAAGGCGCGGTCATGTTGCCAGGCCTGCATCGGCCACTCGTACAAGGCCAGATTTTCACCGTCTCTGGCGGTAAAAGGAGCCAACAGCGCGGTGTCCATGCTGGCGTCGTCAGGCCGGCGCGAGTTCACGGCATTTGGGCGATGACATGTGCCACCGCCGCAGTGATTTTTTTGGCATAGGGCACATGCAAAAACTCGTTCGGTCCATGCGCGTTGCTCTTGGGGCCCAGCACACCGCAGACCATCATCTGGGCCTTCGGAAAGCCCTGGCTCAGCATGTTCATCAGCGGGATGGTGCCGCCCTGGCCGATGGTGCCACAGGGCGCACCGTAATACGCCTGCGAAGCGTCATCGAGTGCCTTGTCAAACCAGGGCGCCGTGCCTGGCGCGTTCCAGCCGGTGGCGCCGCCAGCGCTTTCAAACGTCACTTTGGCCTGATACGGCGCGTTGTCCTCCAGCAGGGCCTTGAGCTCCTGCACCGCACTGGCAGCATCGACCAGCGGCGGCAAGCGTAGCGACAGCTTGAAGGCCGTGTAAGGCCGCAGCACATTGCCGGCGTTGCCCATCTCGGGAAAACCGTCGGCGCCGGTCACACTGAGGGTCGGCTTCCAGGTGCGGTTGAGCAAGGCCTCGACCGGGTCCGTGGTGGTCGGCAGCGCAAAGGTGTTGGCGCCGCCGCAGTCGTAGTGCGCCCACGGAAAACGCTTGTAAATCTGGTCGCCCAGGATTTGCGCGGTGGCTTTGGCCTGTTCCAGCCGCTCGGCGGGAATTTCACAGTGAAAACTTTGCGGCAGCAGGGTGCCGGTCTTGCTGTCTTCGAGCAGGTCCAGCACCTGGCGCATGATGCGAAAACTCGATGGGACCAAGCCGCTGGCATCGCCCGAGTGCACGCCTTCGGTCAGGATCTGCACCTTCAGCACACCACTGGCCATGCCCCGCAGTGAAGTCGTCAACCAGAGCTGATCGTAGTTCCCAGCGCCGGAATCCAGGCAGATCACCAGACCCACCTCCCCCAGACGCGTGCGCAAGGCATCGACATACGGCAGCAGATCGTAAGAGCCGCTTTCTTCGCAGGTTTCGACCAGACCAACAATGCGGGGGTGCGGCACGTTTTGCGCCTTCAGCGCCTGAATGGCAGCAATGCTGGCATACACCGCATAACCGTCGTCGGCGCCGCCGCGGCCGAACAGCTTGCCGTCTTCGTACTTGGGTGTCCAGGGACCAAGGTCGCTGCGCCAGCCGGTGAACTCGGGTTGCTTGTCCAGGTGACCGTACATCAACACGGTGTCGGTAGACGCAGTTTTCGTGGCGGGCACCTCAAAAAACAGCACGGGGGTGCGGCCTTGAATCCGGACAATCTCCAGCTTGAGGCCTTCGACCTTCTGCGCCTCTACCCAGGCTGCTGCATTGCGCATGACGGTTTCGATGTGCCCGTGCCCAGCCCAGTCCGCGTCAAACGAGGGTGACTTCGCCGGGATGGTGATGTAGTCGCTGATCTGTTGGACGATGTCGCCATCCCACCGGGCGCTGACGTCGGTCAGGGCCTGCGCGGTATCGAGAAGGGCGGCGGGTATTTCGCGGTGCAAAGGGGCGTTCATTCGGGCTCCGGAAAGGATTGGCGCAACCGCGTACTGTACGCCTCCCCAGCGTCTGATGCCAGACCGGCTGCGGGTGGGGACCGAGCGCAGCGGGTTATTTTCTGCCCCCAGGTCAACTCAGTCACCGTTGTAGAAAGGCACACCTTGAAAACCCCTGCAGACCGTCCTGGCGAGATCCGCGTTGGCACAGGCGGATGGGCTTACGCACCGTGGCGCGACAGCTTTTATCCGGCAGGACTGCCGCACAGCCAGGAACTGGGCTACGCCGGCCGCCGACTTTGGCGCATTTTTGGCGCTGCTGCCTTACCGGGTGAACGCCTAGGCTTTGCGCCATGTTCTGGACGTGCGCCATGCCAGTTTTCCGTCGCCTGACCACCTGACGCTGGCGCGAAAGTACCACTGCGCCACCGTGTTTAGCGACTCGCCGGATCTCCCGTCTATGGCCGATCTCACTGCTGATTTTGCCTGTGCGCGGCTGATGCGCAGCAAGGCCGGGGGCGAGAACGGTTATGCCCCCGCGGCCCTGGACTGCTGGGCCGGCAGTGCACGCAGGTGGGCCGAAGGCGGGAAACCCACCGGGTTGCCGCATGTTGCCGCGCCGGTCAGGGGCCAATGCCCGCCGGCGCGATGTTTTTGTCGTTTTTAGCAACGGCGCCAAAGAGCGGGCGCCGGCTGCCGCAACGGCGCTGTTGCAGCGCCTCGGGTTCAAGGCGCCGAAGCAACTGCCGCTCCTGCGTCCGGCGGATCAGGGTCCGGCACGCTGCGGCACTCTTCAAATATACGGGCGGTGCATTGTCGGCAGATCGCCGGATCCAGCCGGGTAAAAATGGTAGCGATGGCGCTGCGCTTGTCGGAAAACTGGTGTTCCGGCCCCAGCAAATGTGTGAACCCGGTGGTCTGCCACATCTGGACCACCTCGGGCCGGGGTCGGTGAAAGTACAAATCGCCGCCCATGGCGCGGCGCGCGCTGAGCTCTGCCGCCCACAGCTGGGCACCGGCCAGGTCGATGAAGTTCATGCTTTTGCCCATGACCAGCAAATGCTTTTGTGGTCGGGGCGCGTGGCGCAGGGCGTGCAACCTGTCGGCCACATGCTGCGTGGCGCCAAAGTAGACCTCACCCTCCATGCGCAGCAGTTTGAGTTGCGGACATTCAGGAAGGAAATGGGCCCTCACGCTCGTCACGTCGTGTCCTTCACGAGGTCCTGCGGGCCGCCCCTCGGCGGCGCTGCGCCTGACAGCCTGGTCAATCACCACAAACTGCCGGTCCGGCGCCCGGCTGTCAAAACCCATGGTGCGCATTGCCGGCCTGGAGGTGCGATACAGGAAGGACATCAGCGACAGCAGGGTACCCAGCAAAATCGCAATTTCCAGCCGCATGGTGACGGTGGCTGCCAACGTGGCAAGCGCCACAGCAAACTCTCTGCGGCTCAGGCCAAAAAGCTGTTTCCAGCGTTGCAAGTCCAGCAACGATACGGCTACCAGCAGCAGCAGCGCCGCCAGCGCTGCCATGGGGATCTGCGCCAGAAGGGGTGCGCTGAGCGCCACCAGCACCAGCAGCAGGATGGCTGAAAACACCGCCGCGAGGGGTGTGCGGGCGCCCGCCTCCAGATTCGGCATGGATCGGTTCAGCGAGCCGCAGGACACATAGGACGAAAAGAACCCACCGACGATGTTGGACAGGCCCTGGCCCCGGAACTCGCGGTTGGCATCGATACGCTGGCCGGAGCGCGCCGCCACCGCCTTGGCTATCGAGATGGACTGCCCAAGCGCCACAATAGTCAGGGCAAACGCCAGCCCCAGCAACTCGGACCAGGCCGACCAGCTGACGCGGGGAATGGCGAATACTGGCCAGGGTGTGGCAATCACGCCCAAAATCCGCAACGGCGGCACGACGCCGCTAAAAAAGCGGCTCCAGCCCCAGGCCAACACGCTGCCCGCCACCAGCCCGGCCAGCATATAGGGCCAGTTGGGCCGCAGGTGGCGCAGTAGCAAAGCCGTAGCAAGGGTCACACCCGCCACGGCCAGCGCTGCGGGGTTCAGGTCGCCGAACGTGCTTGTGACATGCATCAACACCGCACCCGCGCCATGTTCTGCGGAAGCGGGCAATCCCAGCAGACCCGGCAGCGCGTACAAGGCTATGAGCACAGCGGCGCCCGACATGAAACCAAAAAGGGCAGCGGGTGAGATGAAATTAGCCAGGCTACCCAGGCGCAGCACGCCAATCAGCCACTGCATCACGCCGACCAGCACCGTCACCGCCAGGACCAGCTGGATATACGCGGGGCTGAAAGCCAGCGCCAGCGGCGAAAGCATGGCAACAAGGGCCAGCGAATTGGCGTTGGTCGGCCCGGACACCACATGCCAGCTGGAGCCAAAAAGCGCGGCGATGATGCACGGAACAATCGCGGTGTAAAGGCCATACTCCGGCGGCAACCCGGCCAGCGTGGCAAAGGCAATGCCCTGCGGCAACACCAGCACAGCACCCAGCAGCGCGGCCTGAGCATCTGCGCGCAAGGTGGCGCCAGAGACCTGCCGCACCCAGCCGCCGAACAGGCGCTCAGACACAGTGGTGGCTGCGGCGGAAAGCGCGTTTTGCTGGGGGCTTGACATGGCCCACAGCATAACGCCGCCGCGTCACACGGCGCCGCTCCAGCGCAGCAGCAGACCGGCCAGCGCGCAAACGGCTATCACCGGGATCACACCCACCTTGTAGCGCAGCAGTGCCACCCCGGCCAACAACATGATGGCCAGCGCCGGCCACTCGATATTGAAAGGAAAGCCGGCTCCAGCCCCTGTCGGGAAAGCGACATGCGCTATAAAAAACAGAGCGAGACTGGCGATCACACCGACCACCGCCGCCGTGATGGCCGCCAGCGGCGCGGTGAAATGTAGTTTGCCGTGGGTGGACTCCACCAGCGGCCCGCCCGCCAGGATAAAAACAAAAGACGGCAGAAAAGTGAACCAGGTCACCAGCAGTGCCGCCAGCGCTGCCCCCTGAAACAGGGCATCGGGCCCCAACACCTCTTTGGTCCAGCCGCCGACAAAAGCCACAAAGGCCACCACCATGATCAGCGGGCCGGGTGTGGTTTCTCCGAGCGCCAGGCCGTCAATCATCTGCGGCCCGGTGAGCCAGCCAAACTGCTCGACCGCCCCCTGGTACACATAGGGCAGCACCGCATACGCACCGCCGAATGTCAGCAGCGCTGCCTTGGTAAAAAACCAGCTCATCTGTGTCAAGGCCCCGCCCCAGCCTTGCCAGGCCACCAGCGCACCCATGGGCAGCAGCCAGAGCACGGCCCCCACGGCCAGCACTGCCGCAAGCCGTGATTTTTTGTAACGCGCGTGCTCGGGCGTGGGGGTGTGGTCGTCAATCAGCGCCCGTCCGTGGCCCGTGGTGGTGGCACCATGTGCGCCACCCGTAGCAAACTGGCCAGGCGCGTAACGCGCGCACAGCCAGCCCGTCAGCGCAGCTGCCAGCACCACCCACGGAAAGGGCACACCCAGAAAGGCAATCGTTACAAAACTGATAGCTGCTACCGCCCATGGGACGGGGGCTTTGAGCGGATTTTTCAATGACTTGCCGCCGATGCGATACACCGCCTGCAACACAATAGCCGCGACAGCGGGCTTGATGCCGTAGAAGATGCCGGCCACCAGCGGCACATCGCCGAACGCCACATACACCCAGCTCAGCGTGATCAGGATGAACAGCGAGGGCAGCACAAACAGCGCACCCGCCACCACACCGCCCCAGCTGCGGTGCATCAACCAGCCAATGTAGGTGGCCAGTTGTTGCGCCTCCGGCCCCGGCAGCAGCATGCAGTAGTTGAGCGCGTGCAGAAAGCGCTTTTCGGATATCCAGCGCCTTTGCTCGACCAGCTCGCGGTGCATGATCGCAATCTGGCCGGCCGGCCCGCCAAAACTGATGAAGCCGAGCTTGAGCCAGAAGCGGAAAGCCTCGCGGAAACTGACCTCTTGAGGCAGCTTGGTGGTCGGCATCATGCGCCGGCGCCTGTCATGGTTTCCGGCTTCCAGCTATGCCCCTCGGGTGACTTTCCCTGCCACACGGCGTGGGCTTCGCTGGCGCACCAGGCGTAGAGCGCGTCGTACAACGGCATCGCGGCTTCCAGCATGTCGTGGTCATCCCCATGCAAGCGGGACAAACCCAGCGAGAAGGCCAGCAAGCCGGCGCATTGCGGCTCCAGCGCCAGCCGGTCGGTGTCGGCCCCGCGCACGATACGGGCCAGGCGGTCCACCGCCGGGTCTTCAATCTCGAACGCGCGAAGCAGGCCATCAAAACTGCACCATTCGCCCTCGTGCGTCAGCGGTGCGCCCGGAAGGTCATAAGCCACCGCCTTCAGCCGCGCCGCTTCGCTGAAGACCTGCGCCGTCGGCACGTAAAAAAATTCGGCACGTGGGTCGATAAACCGGCGTATCAGCCAGGGGCAGGCGATGCGATCAATTTTGGGGCGCTCCCGGGTGATCCAGCGCGACGCCTGCTCGCCGGGTACGCCCCAGTCGGCGCGTTTGCGCATGGTCGGCAGCGGCGTCAAGCGCCATTGGGCGATGTCTTCCGCGCTGTCCACGCCGTCTTCACCACCTTCGATGCCGCCGGCCAGCGCGCGTGCATCCCAGCCTGCGGCACGCAGCAGCGCGGTCGCGTCAGCGCTGACGTTGTGGCCATAGACGCAATACACCACCACCTCGCGCGCCGGCTCGGCGGCGACCAGCGCCGCCACGTCTTCAGGTGCACAGCGCCGGGCCGCGGCGAGCATGCGCGGGCTCTCGGCAAATTTGGCCTCGCGACGGACGTCCAGCAGCAAGGGCGCATTGGCGCGGCCCATGCGGGCGGCGAGTTCTTCGGGGCTGATGCGGGGAACGGATGGGAAAGAGGTGTCCACGGAATACTCCAATGAGTGTTACCAGCGCTTGGACGGGACACCGTCTTTCTGTGAAGAGTCGGGAGGCTGAAATCCCGATGCGTGAATATTAGCAGCCTCGCCGCGCCAACGCCAGCCAGGGCGCTAGCCGTGCTGGAACTTGAACACCGCGCGGCTGGCGCGGGCGTTGGGCCAGAAGCGGATCTCCTGGCCGTCCTGCAGGCCAAACGAGTCAATAATTTTGAGCCGGTTTTTCTGCGCCAGCGCTGTAAAATCCTGCAGGGTGCCAACCCGGATGTTCGGCGTGTCGTACCACTGGTAAGGCAGGACCTTGGTCACCGGCATGCGGCCGCGCAACACCGCCAGACGGTTTGGCCAGTGGCCAAAATTGGGAAACGCGACGATGCCGGCACTGCCTACACGCGCGGTTTCGCGCAGCATGATTTCGGTGTTGTGGAGATGCTGCAAGGTATCGATCTGCAACACCACGTCAAAACTCGCATCGCCAAACATGGCCAGGCCTTCGTCGAGGTTGAGCTGGATCACATTGACGCCGCGCGCCACACAGGCCTGCACATTGGCGTCGTTGATCTCGACGCCGTAGCCGGTACAGCCACGCTCACGGGTCAGGTGCTCGAGCATGGCGCCGTCGCCACAGCCGAGGTCCAGCACGCGCGAGCCGGGCGGCACCAGGCGGGTGATGGACAGCTGATCGGCCGTCAGGCGCGGGGCAAGGTTCAGCATGGCGCCACCTTGCTCTCAAAATAGGCGCGCACCACGCCCAGATAACGCGCGTCATCGAGCAAAAAGGCGTCATGCCCGTGGGGTGCATCGATCTCGGCGTAACTCACGTCGCGCTGGTTGTCGAGCAGGGCCTTGACGATCTCGCGGCTGCGCGCCGGCGAAAACCGCCAGTCGGTCGTGAAGCTCACCAGCAGAAATTTGGCCTTGGCTGCAGAAAGGGCCTGCGTCAGGTCGCCTGCGTGCGTGGCAGCCGGATCAAAATAATCGAGCGCCCGCGTGATCAGCAAATAGGTGTTGGCGTCAAAGTATTCGCTGAACTTGTCGCCCTGGTAACGCAGGTAACTTTCGATCTGGAATTCGACCTCCTGCGTCGAGTATCTGTAGCCGCTGTCATGCCCCACGACAGCTTCGCGAAGCTGGCGGCCGAACTTCTCGTTCATCACGTCATCGCTGAGGTAGGTGATGTGGCCAATCATGCGGGCGATACGCAGGCCGCGCTGCGGCAGTACGCCGTGCCGCCCGTAGTGGCCGCCGTAAAAATCCGGGTCGGTGACGATGGCGCGGCGCGCCACTTCATTAAAGGCGATGTTTTCAGCCGTCAGGTTGGGCGCGCTCGCCACCACCACGGCGTGGCGTACACGGTCAGGGTATTGCAGCGTCCAGCTCAGCGCCTGCATGCCGCCCAGGCTGCCCCCCATGACCGCAGCCAATGTCTGAATGCCCAGCACGTCGAGCAGCCGGGCCTGCGCATCGACCCAGTCCTGCACCGTCACAACGGGAAAGTCGGCGCCGTAAATCTCGCCGCTGTCGGGGTGGCGCTGCATCGGGCCAGTCGAGCCGAAACAGGAGCCGAGGTTGTTGACGCCGATCACAAAAAACACATTGGTATCGACCGGCTTGCCGGGGCCTATCATGGTGTCCCACCAGCCTTCGGACCTGGGCACCTCCACGCCCTGCTCATCCAGATACACACCGGCCACATGGTGCGAGGCATTGAGCGCATGGCAGATCAGTACCGCGTTGGATTTGTCGGCGTTGAGCGTGCCGTAGGTCTCGTAGCTCAGGTCGTAGGCACGGATGGACGCGCCGCTTTGCAAAGGCAAGGCGGCGGCGAAATGCATGGACTGTGGCGTGGCAACAAGCATCGAGGAAAAGCCCCAGAAAACAAAAACCCGGCATCGCTAAAAGCGATTCCGGGTCGTGGATGTCGTCTTTAGCTGTACTTTTTAAGCGCCCGCAAGCTGAGCAAATCGGCGCTGCTGGAAGTATATCAAGCAGGTATCAGCAATGCCAACAAGCCCAGCGCGGCAAAAATCAGGGCCGACACCACGTGCACCACCCGCAGCGGCACGAGCCGTGTGACGCGCGCGCCCAGCCACACCACCGGGGCGTTGGCCAGCATCATGCCCAGTGTGGTGCCCAGCACCACCCAGAACCAGGCGTCGTAACGCGCGGCCAGCATGACGGTGGCAATTTGCGTCTTGTCGCCCATTTCGGCCAGAAAAAACAACATCACCGTGGTGCCGAACACGCCAAAACGAGGCAGGCGCCGGTCGGCGGCATTTTCATCAAGCTTGTCCGGAATCAGCATCCACACGGCCATGGCGATGAAAGATGCGCCCAGAATCCAGCGCAGGGTTTGCGGGCCGATCAGCGTGGTGACCCAGGCGCCCAGCGCACCAGCCAACGCATGGTTGGCGACCGTGGCCACAAAAATACCCAGAACAATCGGCCAGGGCTTGCGAAAGCGTGCGGCCAGCACCAATGCCAGAAGCTGGGTTTTGTCACCCATTTCGGCCAGGGCAACAATGCCGGTAGAGACGAGGAAAGCTTGCATCAGAAAAACTCCGGCCGAATACCCATGACCGCACGGCGTCCCCGGCCTGAAACGGAGGCTGTGCAGTCAAAGGTCTCGCTGGGTTCAGGCAAATGCCCGTCATACTGCTTGCGCCATGTCCGTCCTGAAAGCCAGGCCGGGCAAGTCTGTTGACGCAAACCCCTTGCAGAAGTGCAGGGTGGCTACTCCCCAATGACAGGCCGTATTGTACGTCGCGCATCCTGAAGAGCCTGAGCAGGGTCAGCGCCACACTCACCCAGATTGGTGCGCACTTGTCTGGCGCACTTTTTGCTTGCTTTTGGTGCCGTCTCGGCTTTTCCTGAGATTTCGCACTGAAAAAGATCAAAACACTGAAGGGGCTCTTCATGGACGCACTAAAACAGGGCTCTGATGCCTTGTTCATTTTGTTGGGTGGGATCATGGTTCTGGCCATGCACGCCGGTTTTGCATTTCTGGAACTGGGCACCGTTCGCAAGAAAAACCAGGTCAATGCGCTGGTCAAAATCCTGGTGGATTTTTCGGTCTCCACCGTGGTCTATTTTGTGGTCGGTTACGGCGTGGCTTATGGCACCAGCTTTTTTGTCGGTGCTGAAGAATTGGCCGCAAAAAACGGCTACGAACTCGTCAAGTTCTTCTTTCTGCTGACCTTTGCCGCCGCCATTCCCGCCATCATCTCGGGCGGTATTGCTGAGCGGGCGCGCTTTTATCCCCAGTTGCTGGCCACTGCGGTGATTGTGGGTCTGGTTTATCCCCTGTTTGAAGGTGTGGTCTGGAACCAGCGTTTTGGCGTGCAGGCCTGGATCAAGGACCTCACCGGCGCTGAATTTCATGACTTTGCCGGCTCCATCGTGGTCCATGCAGTCGGTGGCTGGCTGGCCTTGCCGGCGGTGATTTTGCTCGGTGCGCGCAGCAACCGCTACCGCAAGGACGGCGGCATATCAGCGCACCCGCCGTCGAGCATTCCTTTCCTCGCCTTGGGCGCCTGGATTCTGACGGTCGGCTGGTTTGGCTTCAACGTCATGAGCGCGCAGACCATAGACAAAATCTCCGGTCTGGTCGCCGTGAATTCGCTGATGGCCATGGTGGGCGGCACACTGGTGGCCCTGGTGCTGGGCAAAAACGACCCGGGCTTTGTGCACAACGGGCCGCTGGCCGGGCTGGTGGCGGTGTGTGCGGGCTCTGACCTGATGCACCCGCTGGGCGCACTGGTCACCGGTGGTGTGGCCGGTGCGGTTTTTGTGCTGATGTTCACCCTGACACAAAACCGCTGGAAGATAGACGACGTGCTTGGCGTCTGGCCCTTGCACGGCCTGTGTGGCGCCTGGGGCGGTATCGCTGCCGGCATTTTCGGCAGCAAGGCACTGGGCGGGCTGGGTGGTGTCAGCCTGAGCGCGCAATTGATCGGCACAGCGATGGGTGTGGGCTGGGCGCTGCTCGCTGGTTTTGCGGTGTACGGTCTGATCAAGGCCACCATGGGGCTGCGCATGACGCAGGAAGAAGAGTACGAAGGCGCCGACCTGTCGATTCACCGCATCGGCTCCACGCCGGACCGTGAGGTCAACTGGTAGCCAATAAATGTGCTATTGAAATAATAGCTGCCTACGCTTACTGCATAAGGGCTGACGGCCTTTTTGGCTTGTAAAATTCAGCTCGATCGCCATCTCGGCGCCAACCAGCGGTCCAGCGTCCACGGGCCCAGGCCGTAGATCGCAAGGCCCGCCAGTAGCGCACCCCAAAACACATGCTGCTGCAGGGCGGCGGGTGCAATCTCGCTGAGCGCGATCACCGCCACCGCGTTCACCACAAACAGGCCCAGCGCCGAGAAGCGCCCGGCCAGGCCCAGCACCAGCAGCACTGGCAGCACGATCTCGCCAGCCGTGCCCATGAACGCCGCGATCGCGGGGGACAGCAGGGGCACCTTGTATTCGTCGGTGAAAAGCGCCACCGTGATTTCCCAATCGCGCAGCTTGGTCAGTCCCGAGAGAAAAAACACCTGCGCGATGTAAAGCCTGGCCAGCAGCGCCGCCAGCGGTTGCAGGCTGTCGAGCGCGCGCGTGAAGTGGGCCCAGGCGCTCAAGCCGCGTGTTTGCCAATTGGGTGCAGGGTGGGTCATGTGGTCCTCCTCAAGTTGTGTGCAGAGAGCGAACGCCACAAACCACCCCGGTCTGCACCGCTGCACTTAGCCAGCTGTTGAAATCGAAATCGTTTGTTACGCCGCTGGGCAAAGCGTCCAGTGCATCCAGCAAGGAGCCGCCGGCCAGCACCGCGCCCAGCAGGCTGTGCTCGGCAGGGCTGCTCACACGCGCGCAGGGCTTGAAGCCCTGGCGCCAGATCAGCGCATGTTCTGCGCAGCCATCAGCGAGCTTCTGCGCCACTTCTGGCAATGCGGGCTCGCCCAACAGATGGGCGTTGACCAGGCTGGCCACCGGGTACCCGCTGTCCAGCAGGGCCAGCCCCGCGCCAAGGGTAAGGGTGTAGTGCGCTGCATCACCGGAGGCCAGCAAGGCAAACGAGGGCAGGTCGGCATCTACATCGGCTGCGCTGGATGCCAGATGTAGCAGCCACTCCAGCCTGGCCACGTCGACCAGGTAGGGCTCAGTGGACAGCTGCGGCGCCGAGTCGACGAAGTCGGCCAGTGCGCTGCCCCAGCAGGCCATGTCGCCGCGCGTTGGCGGCTGCACCGACCAGAAATGCCGCGCCAGCTGTGCAAAGTCCTCGGCGCCCATCATCTGCGCCAGTACCGGGTAGGCAGCGATCAGCACACGCTCTGCCAGCACCTGACCGTTGGCGCGGTAAGCGCGCAGGCCACGTTGCTGCTGCAGCTCCCGCGCCGCATGGTCTGACGGCAACCAGGGCGCAAGCGCAGCGGCGTCACCAGCGCCCAGCACCGCCTGCAGCAAAGCCTGCTGTTCCGCGTCGCGCTGAAAGCCTGCAGGCGTCATGCTGCTTCTGCCACTTCAGCAGACGGCTGGCAGGCGCGCGCACGGCTGGCTTCGTCCAGCAGGACCTGCAGCGGCGGAACGTCGGTGTCCCATTCCACCAGCGTGGCCAGACCTTGCGCAGAACGACCAAAGCGGTTCGTCGCATGGCGATAGATCTCCCACACCGGCTCGCAGACCCGGCTGCCATGGTCGTCAATCACGATGTCGCCGCAGTCCTGGTGGCCGGCCAGGTGCAGCTCTCCCACCACATGGGCGGGGATCTGTTCCAGCCAGTTTTTGCAGCTGTGCAGGGGATCTACAGTGCTGCCCGCGTAACACTCATTGAGCGCGTTGACATAAAGGTTGTTCACATCGACCAGCAGGCCACAACCGGTGCGGCGGGCCAGTTCTGCCAGAAAAGCCGGCTCCTCCATATCGGAGCTGGCAAAACTGACGTAGGCCGACAGGTTCTCGACCAGCAGCGGGCGCTGGAGCCGCTCCTGGACCTGCTGGACGTTGGCGCAAAGCACATCGAGCGAGCGCCGGTGAAAGGCAATGGGCAGCAGGTCAGCGGCATGCACCACCGATTGGCCCAGAACACCACGCGCGAAACACGCATGGTCGGACACACGAACCGGCTCGATGCGCTCTACCAGCCGCGCGAGCTGGTCCAGATGCCACGGGTCCACACCGGCCGCCGAACCCAGCGCCAAGCCGACGCCATGCAGGCTGATCGGGTAACGCGCTCGGGCTTGATGAAGGAGCGCCAGCGCGGCGCCGCCCTGGCCAAAAAAATTCTCGGAGTGGACTTCAAGAAAGTCCAGCGCAGGCGCACTTTCCAGCAACTCGGCATAGTGCGGATGCCGCCAACCAATGCCTGTGGAAAAGTGGCCTGCGTTTGTCATGAGAGCGAAAACCGGCTTGGCCAAGGGACGGAAAGCTTCGCTCAAACGACAGTTTGCTCAGGGCAAGCGGGTTCAGCTCTTTTTGTCCATCATGGATTTGGCTTTCATCTTGGCCGCATCGGCGGTCATGCCTTTCATGCCGGCGCAAGTGCCCTTGGCCACGTACTTCCACTCATTGGCGTCATCGCTGACCTTGGCCTGACCAGCGCAAGAGTGGGTGCCGCTGAGGTTGGCGCAATCGTTCTGACCAGCCTTGGCAATGCCGTAGCATTTTTCTTTTTCCTGGGCAACAGCAGGCGTTGCAACCAGCAGGGTGGACAACAGGGAGGCTGCAGCTGCAGCAATCAAGGCGCGTTGGTTCATTTGAAAATCTCCGGTGGGTTTGCAGAAGTTGAAAACTTAACCAGCAGAGAAGAAATTTCTGACTGGTTAGAGCTTAGTCCGGCGCGCGGCGGCTTTCTTACAAAAAATTTTCAGGCATCCGCGCGCGGGCTTGCGCCCCTTACAGCAAGTCGGCGATCCGGTCCCACGCCTCGGGCGGAATGCGGCCGGAATAGCGCTCCACAATCTTGCCGGATTTGTCGATCAGATAGCCGGCCGGCAACTGGGCATGGGCGCCCAGGTTGTCGCGGTAGCTGCTGTCGCCCATCCAGAGCTGCACAAACTGCTGCTTGGTGGGTACCGTGCGGGAGATGATGCGCTCGTAGTCCAGCACATCCTGCATGCGCTTGTCTGTCGCGACGGCCACCAGCTCAAACGGTTTGCCGGCCCAACCCTCGTAGTTGGTGCGCAGCTCGGGCATTTTGTCGCGGCATACGGCGCAGCCGGTGGACCAGTACAGCACCAGCACCACCTTGCCTTTGAGCGAGGCGAGCCTGAAGGGTTTGCCCTCCACCGTGCGGCCTTCGATGTGCGGTGCGGCGCCAGCACTGTCCGCCTTCGCAGCGGGCGGCGGTGTCTGCGCCTGCGCGGCGGCGGCCAGCCCCAGCGCCACAAAGGCGAGAAGGGCGGCCACAGACCGACCCGAACGGCGAGGACCAATGGGCGGTGATGTGCGATGGGCAAGTTCCATGGGGTGTCCTTGGTGGGTGGCGGCGACAGCTGGTACAAACAGGTTGGTCGCGGCTCAGCCGGAATCCTTACGGCTCTGTTTGCATTTTTTTCCGCACGCCCATACCGTGGTGCGCTGCGCTGCGGCTAGACTTGCCATCCATGGCCACCTTTGAAGAGCAACTGGTAGAACAGCGCACTTACCTGCTGCGCTTTGCAAGGCTGCAATTGCGCAATGATGCCTGGGCTGAGGACGTTGTATCGGAGACGCTGCTTGCGGCACTGGCAAAACCACAAGCCTTTGGCAACCGCTCGCAACTCAAGACCTGGCTGGTCGGCATTCTCAAGCACAAGGTGATCGACCAGATCCGTAGCAACGCGCGTGAAGTGGCGGCGCCCGACCATGGCGCGGATGACGAGGGCGATGAGCTGGACCGGCTGGTGTTCAAGGCCGACGGTCACTTTGCCAGTCCGCCCGGCGATTGGGGTGACCCGCAGCAAACCCTGCAGCAAAGCCAGTTTTTCAAGGTGCTGGACGCCTGTGTCGAGCGCCTGCCACCAGCCCTGGGGCGCCTGTTTCTGATGCGCGAGTGGCTGGAGCTTTCCTGCGAAGAAGTGTGTAAGGAACTGTCGCTCACGCCGACCAACCTGTATGTTCAACTTCACCGCGCCCGCCTGCGACTGCGGGAATGCCTCAACATCCACTGGTTTGGTCAACAAGGGGGCTGAGGCATGAAACCGGGCATCATTCCCCTGCGGCGGACCTGCCGGCAAGCCGCCGCCTTGTTGATCGCGCGTGAAGACCGCGCGTTGGGCCTCTCCGATACGCTGGCCCTGCGCCTGCACCTGCTGGCCTGCAAAACATGCCCGCAGTTCGAGAACCAGCTCCTCACGATGCGCTTGGCCATGAGCCGCTGGCGCCACTATGCGGCGGTCGACGAAACGCAGCCGCCCCTCCGCAGTGACAAATAGTTGACCAATGCGGCTTCCTGGATGCGGCAGACGTTGCGCCTGTCTCGGTGGTAGAACCCAAGCACTGGACGTCCACAAAAAGGTAAGAATCTGTTTATCTCGACCCGCAACCAGATCAGGCAACTTTTTTTGACCGGGCGCAAAAAGCGAGCGCCAGCTTACCTTGCAAGGCGCATAAACATGGAATTTGGAAAATCCCAGTCCCGCCAGCTGTTCTCGCTGGTGGCGTGCCACACGCCCGTTTGACAGGGCGCGCAAAGGCAAAACGGCCCGCCAGCCCAGTGCTGGCGCGGGTTTGGCCTGGCTAGGTGTAAACGATGCTTGCTTGTGTTATGCATATCTGTCGCATAATATGCGGGGTGTGGATAAGTTCCACACAGGTTAGGTGATCGGTCAGTTTCGCGCGCTACAGCGGTACGTTTGAAGATTTGTTGTGCTTTCGGGACCCCATCGCTTTTGTTATTGTGTTTTAGAGGAGTCCCTTCATGGGCAACAAACTTTACGTCGGCAATCTGCCGTACTCGGTTCGCGACGAAGACTTGCAACAATCTTTTGGCCAGTTTGGCGCTGTCACCAGCGCTAAAGTCATGATGGAGCGCGACACCGGTCGTTCCAAAGGCTTTGGTTTTGTCGAAATGGGCAGCGATGCCGAAGCCCAGGCGGCTATCACCGGCATGAACGGCCAGCCTTTGGGCGGCCGTAGCGTTGTCGTCAACGAAGCCCGTCCGATGGAAGCTCGTCCTCCACGCACTGGCGGCTTCGGCGGCGGTGGTGGTGGTGGCGGCTACGGTGGTGGTGGCGGCGGTGGCGGCTACGGCGGTGGTGGTGGCGGTGGCCGCTCCGGCGGCGGCGGTAGCGACGGTGGTTTCCGCAGCCCCTACGGCGGCGGCGGTTCCGGCGGCGGTCGTTCCGGCGGCTCTGGTGGTGGACGCGGCGGCTACTAAGCCCTGCACCGCGGCCCCTTCAGCGTCTGGCTGAAGAAAGCTCAAAAGGCTTCAAGACTTCGGTTTTGAAGCCTTTTTGCTTTTCGCCTCCTATACAGCGGGCTTGAGCAGCTATTATTTTTATAGCAATGACTAGCTGGCATCCTGCCGGTGTTTGCGCGGCCGGCCAGCCAACGCCTTGTCCAATACAGCGTTGGGCAACAAACGCAGCAACTTGGCCACCACCCCCATTTGCCACGGGATCACCCGGTAGCTGGCGCCCGCCTCTATTGCCTGGAAGGCCTTTTCGGCAAACGCGTCGGGCTGCATCAGGAAAGGCATGGCGTAGCGATTTTTTTTGGTCAGTGGCGTGTCGATGTATCCGGGACACAAGGTGACCACGCTCACGCCGGTGCCGCGCAGCTCTCCACGCAAACTCTCGCAGTAACTGATCACCGCTGCCTTGCTGGCGCAGTACGCGCCATGCCCCGGCAAGCCGCGAATGCCCGCCACACTGCCTATGCCCACCAGCGCACCCGAGCCGCGCTGCAACATGGCATCCATAAACGGATGAAAGGTGGCGGCCAGTCCGATGTTGTTGGTTGCAAAAGTTTGCGCCATGACGTCCAGATCGGCGCGTACCGCCGTGTCCATGCCGACACTGATGCCGGCATTGGCCACCACCACATCCGGAATGCCCTGGGACGCCAGGCAGTCGCGCCCGGCGGCCACAATGCTGTCGCTGATGGCCACATCGGCGCTATAAATATGATAGCTGCTTGCGCTTATCCCATGAAGGGCGGCCCATGATTGGACCTCAGAAATGCGGCGCGCAGCCAGCGCAAGCCGGTAGCCGGCCCGGTAAAACCGAAGTGCCAGCGCCTGCCCGATGCCGCTCGATGCACCTGTGATGAAAACCAGTTTCGACATGAAAGCCCTCCGCCAGACTGAATGGTCTGGCCATTAACGCTGCAACTCAAGGTGCAGAGGCGGCTTTGCGCGGCACCAGCAACACCTTGACACGGCCATGGAGGTCAGCCACCCGGTCGAGATTGTCGTAGGCAAAGGTGTCGCCGGCAAAGCGGTCACTGCCGCGCGTGATGACTACCGGCAAGTGCGATTTGACGCGCTCATCGGTCACAAAAACATGCAAGAACTCACCCTGAAATTCGAGCCTGGGAACTTCCTGGCCGTCGGGATCCACCCCCGCCTCGCGCACCACGCGCGCGTTGCCGATCAGCTGCACCTCGGAGCCATCCCCGTTGGTCAGGGCGCGGTCACCGGTCGAGGTGGTCAGACGCCCCTTGATGCTGTAGCTGCGAATCAGCGCCTTGTCAATTTCAAGCGTGTCGGTATCCGGATAGTGGCGCAACTCAGCCCCGGAAACATCGCTTTTGAGTTGCCCAACGTCGTCGAAGGTCTTGATGCCAAACCTGCGCATGTAGTAATCGGGCTCACTGCCTACCACCCGCTGGCCATCAGGCGGAAGCGAAGCCGGGGTGTTTCTGACCAGCCAATAGGTGCCCAGCGCGAGCAGACCCATCAGCAACACCGGGATATAGATGGACGTGCGCTCCCAGAACAGCGAGAGCCGGTCCAGCCAGATACGCCAGCCGGGCACGCGACTGCCGGAAGGGCCTTTGTACGCAGCCGTCGCCATCAGCATGTGTAGGCCTGCAGCAAACCGGCGTACCGGCCGCTCGCCACCATCAACAGATCGCAGAACTCGCGCACCGCGCCGTCACCGCCCCGCGCCTGCGTCACGTAACTCGCCAGCGCCTTGACCTCTGCGTGCGCATTCGCCGGGGCGCAGCTGACCGCCACCCGGCGCATCACCGGCAAGTCTGGCCAGTCGTCGCCCATAAACGCTGCCTGCGACCAATCGAGCCCCAGCGCCTCGAGGGTGCTCTCGGCGGCGGGGCGTTTGTCTTCAGTGCCGAAATGGGCATGCACCACGCCCAGGGCCTGCAGACGCGCACGCAACACGGCACTGTCGCGCCCGGTGATAACCGCCGGCGTGATGCCGGCGCGCTGCAACAGTTTCAGGCCGTGGCCATCAAGCGAGTTGAAGCGCTTGAGGGTTTCGCCCGCCGCATACAGTCCCGGCTGCATGGCCCGCGTGTCGCCTTGCGCGTACTCGCCGAAATACAGGCCGCCGTCGGTGAGCACACCATCAACATCAAAAAACGCCACCTTGACAGGCTGGGCGAGCAGCAACAGCTGGGGCGGAAAATTGAGCACGGGTGAATGCGGTTTCATCAATAGCTTCAAATCACTTTGGCACGCAGCAAGTCGTTGCTGTTGAGCGCACCACACAACCGGTCGTCCTCATCGATCACCAGCACGCTGGTGATGCTGTACTGCTCCATCAGCGCCACCGCCTCGACCGCCAGCGCACTGGCGCGCAGCGTGCGCGGCCCGGGGTGCATGACATCGACCGCCTTGCTGGTTCGCAAGTCCACGCCTTTTTCGATCAGGCGGCGCAAATCGCCATCGGTGAAGATGCCGCGAACCCGGCGCTCGTCGTCCACCACCGCAGAAGCGCCCAGCCCCTTGCGGCTCATCTCGCGCATCAGTTCGGGAAACCCGGTTTGCAGCCCGACTGCAGGGACCGCGTCGCCGGTACGCATCACATCGCTGACATGGGCCAACAGCTTGCGCCCCAGCGCGCCACCCGGGTGGGAGCGGGCAAAGTCTTCTTCCCTGAATCCGCGCGCGTCGAGCAGGGCCACTGCCAGCGCATCGCCTAGCGCCATCTGGGCCGTGGTGCTGGCGGTCGGCGCCAGGTTGAGGGGGCAGGCTTCGAGATCGACCGCACTGCTCAGCACAATGTCGGCGTGCCGCGCCAGCGTGGACTCTGCCCGCCCGGTCATGGCCACCAGCGTCACGCCGAGCCGCTTCAGGGCCGGCAAGATGACCGCCAGCTCCTCGACCTCGCCCGAGTTGGAGATTGCCAGCACGATATCTCCTGGCGCCACCATGCCGAGGTCGCCATGGCTGGCTTCAGCCGGATGGACAAACAGCGCCGGCGTACCGGTCGAGGCCAGCGTGGCAGCGATTTTTCGCCCAACGTGCCCGCTTTTACCCATGCCCATCACCACCACGCGGCCCTGACCACTGAGCATAAGCAGCACAGCCTGCGCAAACTGCGGGCCCACCCTGGCCTTGAGACCCAACACAGCGGCAGCTTCGATTTCAAAGGTTGTGCGGGCCAGAGCCAACGCTCGTGCCGGGTCGTATTTCGCGGGATCAAAACTCATGCATGCATTCTATAGAGCCCCCTCCAAACGCCTGCGCCGCTGGGCCCGCGGCCACCGGAATTGGCTGGCGGCGCCCTCTGGTGCACACTGGCCATCAGCTACCATCAGTCCATGAGCGCTCTGGAACTGACCCTGCTTTACCTTCTGGCTGCGGTGCTGGGTGTGGTGGCCTGCCGCTCATTGAAGTTGCCGCCCATGCTGGGTTACCTCGCGGTCGGTGTGGTGATAGGCCCGAACGCGCTGGCCGTGGCTGAAAACTCGGAGGGCGTGCGCCATCTGGGCGAGTTTGGCGTGGTTTTTCTGATGTTTGTGATCGGGCTGGAGTTCAACCTGCCCAAGCTGCGTTCGATGCGGGGCCATGTATTTGGCCTGGGCCTGCTGCAGGTGGTGGCCACCATTGTGCTGGCGACCTTGGGCTCGCTGTTTCTGGCCACGCTGGCGCCTTCCTTGTGGAACATGTCCTGGCAAACAGCGCTGGCACTGTCGGGTGCCATGGCCATGAGCAGCACGGCGGTGGTGGTCAAGCTGCTGTCGGAGCGGCTGGAGATGGACTCCGAACATGGCAAGCGGGTCATCGGTGTGCTGCTGTTTCAGGATCTGGCCGTGGTGCCCCTGCTGGTGCTGATTCCTGCTCTGGGCTCTTCCCCGGAAAACCTCTTGATGGCGTTGGCAATTGCCGGCCTCAAGGCGACCGTGCTGGTCGGCCTGCTGCTGACCGGCGGCCAGCGGGTCATGCGCTGGTGGCTGACACTGGTGGCCAGGCGCAAAAGTGAAGAGCTTTTTGTGCTCAACCTGCTGCTGGTCACCCTGGCGCTGGCCTGGCTGACAGAGCTGGCCGGGCTCAGCCTGGCGCTTGGCGCGTTTATAGCGGGCATGCTGATTTCAGAAACCGAATACAAACACCAGGTGGAAACCGACATCCGGCCGTTTCACGACGTCCTGCTGGGTCTGTTTTTCATCAGCATAGGCATGATGCTGGACTGGCGGCTGGTGCTGGAGCGCTGGCCGCTGGTGCTGCTGCTGCTCAGCGTGCCGGTGCTGTTCAAACTGGTCATGATCACGGTGCTGGCAAAGGGTCTGGGCGCGACCACTGGCGTGTCACTGCGCACCGGTCTGTACCTGGCGCAGGCCGGTGAATTCGGCTTTGTGCTGCTGACGCTGGCCCAGGGCAGCAACCTGGTGCCACCGGCACTGCTCAACCCGATTCTGGCCAGCATGGTGTTGTCCATGCTGGCCACGCCTTTCATCATCATGTACAGCAACCGCATCGTGATGAAGTTCGTCGCCAGTGAGTGGCTGCAGCAGTCGCTGCAGATGACCACGATTGCCCGCAAGTCCATCAACACCAGCAAACACGTCATCATTTGTGGCTATGGCCGCTGTGGTCAGAATCTGGGCCACATGCTCGAGCGCGAAGGCATTCCCTACATGGCGCTGGACCTGGACCCGGACCGGGTGCGGCAGGCGGCAGCTGCCGGCGATTCGGTGGTGTTTGGCGATGCGGTCCGCCTGCAGTCGCTGATGGCGGCTGGCCTGGCCCGTGCCAGTGCTGTGGTGGTGACCTACCTGGACACCGCCAGCGCGCTCAAGGTGCTGGCCAACACACGTGCCCACGCACCCACGGTGCCGGTGATCGTGCGTACCGTGGATGACCGCGACCTGGAAAAACTGCAAGCCGCCGGGGCCACCGAGGTGGTGCCGGAAGCGATCGAGGCCAGCCTGATGCTGGCCAGCCACGCGCTGGCCCTGGTCGGTGTCCCCATGCGCCGTGTGATCCGGGTGGTACAGGACCAGCGCGACGCGCGTTACAACCTGCTGCGCGGTTATTTTCGCGGTGCCGACGACGACACGGCCGCCGAGCTGGAGCAAGAGCGCCTGGCCACCGTGACCCTGCCGCTGGGCACCCGCGCCGCTGGCAAGCCATTGGGAGAATTTGCGCTGCATGCAGCGGGTGTGCGTGTGGTCAGCCTGCGCCGCAGTGGCGGCCACGTGCTGGCCGTCGGCGACGACACCGGGCTGGAGGGTGGCGACACGCTGGTGCTGTCCGGCAAGTCCGAGGCGCTGGCGCTGGCCGAGCAGAAACTTTTGCGCGGCTGAGCGCTCCCACCTGCATGGAACGAAGACTTTTTACCGCCGCTTTGCTGGCCGCGCCCTGGGCAGCCCAGGCCCAACCCGACGATCTGGCTGCGCGACTCAGGGCTGGCGGCTGTGCCGTGTTGCTGCGCCACGCCCAGACCGATCCGGGTATCGGCGATCCGCCCGGCTTTCGCCTGGATCAGTGCAGCAGCCAGCGCAATCTCAGCGAGGAAGGCCGCGCCCAGTCGGTACGCATAGGGCAATGGTTCAAAAGCCGTGGCCTGCAATCCCGCACCGTGCAGTCCAGTGCCTGGTGCCGCTGTGTGGACACCGCCAACCTGGCTTTCGGTCGCCATACCGTGTGGCCATCGCTGAACTCATTTTTTGGCGGGGTGGACAGCAGGGGCCCCCAGACGGCAGCGCTGCGTGCGGCGCTCGCGCGTATTCCGGCCGGGCAGTTTGAAGTGTGGGTGACCCACCAGGTCAACATCAGCGCGCTGAGCGGCGAGGGCACGTCCATGGGCGAAGGGCTGGTGCTGGATGCGCGGGGCAAAATGGTGGCCCGCAGCACTTTCACTTGAGCCCATGTCCAACCCCACGCCCCGCACCGACGACTCCTTCAACTACGGCCCTTACCTGCGCAGCCACATCCGCACCGTGCCGGACTGGCCGGCGCCCGGCGTGCAGTTTCGCGACATCACGCCGCTGCTGCAGAATCCCAAGGTGTTCCGGGTGCTGATCGACGCGTTTGTGCACCGGTATATGGACCCGGCACTGCGCCCGGATGTGGTGGCCGGGCTGGATGCTCGCGGCTTCATTCTGGGCGCCGTGGTGGCCTACGAGCTGAACATCGGCTTTGTGCCCATCCGCAAAAAAGGCAAGCTGCCCTTCACCACCGTGCAGGAAACCTACGAGCTGGAATACGGCAGCGCCACCGTCGAGCTGCACACCGATGCGGTCAAGGCCGGCGACCGGGTGCTCCTGATTGATGATTTGATCGCCACCGGCGGCACCATGATGGCCGGCAAAAAGCTGCTTGAAAAACTGGGCGCCAGCGTGATGGAGGGGGCGGCGATTGTGGACCTGCCAGAGCTGGGCGGCTCTGACAAATTGCGCGCCAGCGGCTTGTCACTTTTCACGCTGCTGGATTTTTCGGGTCACTGACAGCGCATCGGGCGCTATCAAATCAATAGCTGCCTGCGCTCGCCCGCCAAGGGCTGGAGGCCATTTTTATCTTGGAGTCTGCCTTGCCAGACGACCGCGGCCTTCGCCTTCAGTTCAGGTCGCCGTACTGCGTGGCGCTCAGCGCGGGCACCGCCGCCGGCGAGTCCGGCATCTCGGTGTCTTCAAAGCCCGTGAGCAGGGTGTAAGACCTCGGGCCGCTGCGCGTGGCGACGCCCTGCGCAGCTGCCAGCACGGGCCCTGCGGCCGAGGCAGCGACCAGCGCCTGCTGGAAAGCCGCGACCTCATCGGCCTGGATCGGTTCATAGCGCGATGCGAGGGGCGCAACAGCGGCCGCCTGGGGCACGGCAACGGCGGCCAGTGGCACTGGGGCGGACACCGCGCTGGTGCTACGGGGCTGACCGGCTTGCGGCCGGCCCACAGACACCATCTCATTCATGCGCCAGTACACCGCCGTCACACGGATGTTGTAACGCGACTTGGCGTTTTGCGCGATCATGACTTCAATTTCGGCCAGCCTATCGGTCTGCCCGCCAAACTCCTGCCCAAGGTCCATCATGACCATGAACTGGTCGCCGCGCGGGTCCAGCGACAACACCTTGAATTTATAACTGGCCGACAACACCCCGGCACGGATCATGGCCTCGCGCACGGCGGCGTACAGCAACTCCCGTTTGGCATGGCGATGAGACTTCTGGCCACCGGCGCTTGGCGGGTTTTTGGCGGGCAATGAGGGATGGGTGTTGGGCCGCGAGCCGGCAGCGGGCCGGGTGCGGTCGTCACGGGGCAGGCCAGAGCTGTCAGGCTCAGCCAGGGCCTTGCGGGCGACGCGCTGTTCTTTGCTGGGTTTGCCCGAGAACCAATTGAGAAGTGACATGGCGCCTTGCCTGTGAAGCGACGGCTGCTATGCGCGACCGTCTGGTGGTGTGACAGGAATTTCCCTGCCACTTTTTCAGCCTAGTTTACTGAGTCCCCGCAGAAAAGTCGGTGACATCTGCCGCTTTGCCGATGTCCAAAGAATCACCGGCGCCGATTGTCTGCAATAAATCACGGTGTCGCGGGTCGTCAGAACCGCCCGGCCTTTTCAGCGCCGTTCTCAGGTAACCGCCACACGCTTGGGCCGATTGCACAGCCGTTTGGCCAGCACCGCACCCAGGGCAAGCGTCAGCTCCAGCGCAATCGGGCTCTGCCGGTTGGCCAGCTCCTTGAAGCGCAGCGCCGTCAGGCACCACAGCTTGCAGGCGTTGGTGGCCTGAACACTTGCGCTGCGCGGCAGGTGCGAAAAAAAGGCCCCCTCGCCCACGACCGAACCCGCGGCCACCATGGCCAGGCGAATACGGCCTTTCTCATCCTGGTAGTGAACACTTAAAGTGCCGCTTTCAACCAGATAAAGGGTTTGATCTGAGGCACCCTGCTCAATCAGCGACTGCCCCTGCTGCAGCGCAAAGGGTTGCATATAGGTGGCCAGAATGGCCCACTGCTGCGTGCTGAACTGGCAACGCATCGCATCGCTGGCGTGGCTGTGCGACATGGCCGTGGCCAAGCCCTGGATATCAAAATGGAAGTCGGCAGGCAGGGGTGCGTTCATGGTGCACGGAAGATACCCCCCAGCGCCCGTTGCCCGCAAGGTGCGTTAACTGTCCTTTACACCTGATACATGGCAAACGCACCAAGTAGTGCACCTGCGCCCGCGCCGTCACACGGCTATTTGCCGATGCAGAAGCGGGAGAAAATTTCCCCCAGCAAGTCGTCGGCGGTGAACTGTCCGGTGATTTGTCCCAGCGCGTTTTGCGCCTGGCGCAGGTCTTCGGCCAGCAGGTCCAGCGCTGGCACTGACGCGCGCAACTGGCTTGCAGCCAGTTCCAGCCGGGCCGCCACTTCGCGCAATGCGGCCACATGCCGCTCCCGGGCCATGAACACCCCCTCGGGCGCGGCCTGCCAGCCCACCACCTGCAGCAATTGGGCGCGCAGTTGCGGCAGGCCCGCGCCGGTTTTGGCAGAGATCAGCAATCCGGCATGCGCCTTGTCCAGCGCAGAGGGGCCGGCCATGTCGGACTTGTTCCAGACATCGATGACCGGCGTATTCTTGGGCAGTTTTTCGGCAATGACCCTTGCTATGTCTGCGTCAGCAGCTATGTAATTGATAGCCACTTGCGGGTCGTCTGGTGTCTGCTGGCGGCTCAGGTCGTGCAAAAAAAGCACCGCATCGGCGCTGTGGATTTCCGCCCAGGCGCGCGCGATGCCGATTTTTTCGACCTCATCGACTTCCGGCAGCAGGCTGTCGCGCAGGCCCGCCGTGTCCACCACATGCAGGGGCATACCTTCTATCTGAATCAGCTCGCTGACCTTGTCGCGTGTGGTGCCTGCCACCGGCGTGACAATGGCCAGCTCGGCCCCTGCCAGGGCATTGAGCAGCGAACTTTTGCCGGCATTGGGCTGGCCGGCGATCACCACCTTGATGCCTTCGCGCAAAATCGCGCCCTGCTGTGCTCGCTGCAATACCGCGGCCAGCGTCTGCTGCAAGCGGTCCAGCTGGCCCTGGGCGTCGGCCCTTTGCAGAAAATCGATGTCTTCTTCCGGGAAATCCAGCGTTGCCTCAACCAACATGCGCAGATGCACCAACTGGTCCAGCAGAGCGTGGATCTCTTTTGAAAATTCGCCGGACAGCGAACGCGCAGCGGAGCGTGCAGCGGTTTCGGTGCTGGCGTCGATCAGGTCGGCAATCGCCTCGGCCTGCGCCAGGTCGATCTTGTCGTTCAGAAAAGCGCGCTCGGTGAACTCACCGGGATTCGCCGGGCGCAGCCCGGCCAGCAGCGGCTGCCCTGTTTTGCCATCGATGGTCCCCGCCGCCTCCAGGCAGCGCGCCAGCAGCAATTGCAGCACCACCGGCCCGCCGTGGGCCTGCAACTCCAGCACGTCTTCGCCGGTGTAAGAGTGCGGCGCGGGGAAATAAATCGCCAGGCCCTGGTCTATGGGTTTGCCCTCGGCGTCGCGAAACGGCAGGTAAGTCGCCTGTCTGGGCGTCAGGGCGCGTCCGCAAAGCGCCTCAACCAGCGCTGCAATGTGTTTGCCGGAGACCCGCACAATGCCCACTGCACCACGCCCGGGGGCAGTGGCAACGGCGGCAATAGGGTCGTGGTGACGCGCAAGCATTTGGCGCAATGGTAAAGGGCCGCGAAGCGGCCCTTTTTTTATTTGAACTTCGGCAGGTTGAACTGCGGCGGCACACCCATGCGCGTATTGATGACCCACTGCTGCGCAATCGACAACACGTTGTTGGTGATCCAGTACAGCACCAGGCCGGCCGGGAAGAAGAAGAACATCACGCTGAAGATCAGCGGCATGAACCACATCAGCTTGGCCTGCATCGGGTCCGGCGGCGTCGGGTTCAGGGCCGTCTGCAGCATGGTGGTGAAGGTCATCACAATCGGCAGGATGAAGTAAGGGTCAGGCGATGACAAATCCTTGATCCACAAGATCCACGGTGCGTTGCGCATCTCGACCGAGCTCAGCAGCACCCAGTACAGCGCGATGAACACCGGAATCTGGATCAGGATGGGGAAGCAGCCACCCATCGGGTTGACCTTTTCGTCCTTGTACATCTTCATCATGGCCTGCTGCATTTCCTGCGGCTTGTCCTTGAGCCGCTCGCGCATTTCCATGATCTTCGGGTTCACCGCCTTCATCTTGGCCATGCTGGCATAAGCCTTGGCGTTGAGCCAATAAAAAGCAGCCTTGAGCAACACCACCAGCGCCACAATGGACCAGCCCCAGTTCTGCAGGAAGCCGTGCAGCTTGTCGAGCAGCCAGTACAGCGGCTTGGCCAGAATGGTCAGCCAGCCATAGTCCTTGACCAGCTCCAGGCCGGGTGCAATGGCTTCCAGCTGTTTTTCGATCTGCGGGCCGACAAACAGCTTGGCTTCCATGGTTTTGGTCGTGCCTGGCGCAATTTCGCCCAGCGCGGTGATCATGCCCACCGCATACAGGTTGGTATCAACCTTGCGCAAGAAGATATCGCGCTGCACGCCGTCGGCCAGCATCCAGGCCGACGCAAAATAATGCTGCACCATGGCTACGTAGCCGTTGGTCGACCGCTTCTCGACATCGACCTTGTTTTTCTCGATGTCGCTGAACTCAACCTTCTGGTATTTCTGGGCTTCGGTGTACAACGCCGGGCCGGTGAAGGTGGAATAAAACGACGACTCGCCCGGCGGTTTGTTGCCGTCACGCACCAGTTGCAGATAGAGCTGGGGCGATGCCGCAGCGGTACCTGTATTGATGACGTCGTGCCGAACGGCCATGTCATAAACGCCGCGCTTGAGGGTATAGGTTTTGACCAGCTTGATACCGCCGACGTCGGCCGATTCAAATTTGATGTCCAGGCTGTCCTCGCCATCCTTGAGCGTGCGCTCGCCGGGCACTGCAGTCATGAGTGTCTTGTGCGTCGGAAAACTACCGCCTGCCGCGCTGGCGATCAGGCCGGATTGCGCCACATAGACCCGCGCCGCACTTTGATCCAGCAACACAAAACCGGCCGACTGATCGGTCATGTCCTTGTGCTTGAGGAAGGAAGAATGCACCGGTGTGCCTCCTTCGGTGTCAAAGGTCACGCTCAGCACGTCGGTGTTGACGACCACACGCTCTTTGGTGGCCGACGGCGTGGTCGCTGGCAGGGCGCCCGGCAGCGTCGCTACCGGAGCCGCGCCGGGCACAGACGTCGCTGGCACAGCATTGACGCCTGCCTGAGGAACGGGCGTGGGCACGCCGGCGGCGCTGGCGGCCTTGGCGGCGGGTGCAGCCGTGCTGGCCACCGGCGACGGGAAAAACGTGGCTTTGTGGCCGTTGAACAGCTGCCACTGGTCCCACAACAAGACCATGGAAAAACCAAAAATCACCCACAAAATGGTGCGGCGGATGTCGTTCATGACGGTTTCTTTTTAGAGGAGGTCGAAGTCACAGGTGTGACCAGGCGGGTGAAAAGGGGAAAGCGGCCGGCGGCTTTGCGCGGTGCCGACGAGGGCACCGGGTCATACCCGCCATGGCACCACGGGTGGCAGCGTGCCAGCCGGTGCAGTGTGAGGTAGCTGCCCTTGAGGGCGCCATGTTGCTGCAGCGCCTGCAGCGAATACGCCGAGCAGGTGGGCTCAAAACGGCACGAAGAACCGAGCCAGGGGCTGAGCAGAAGGCGGTAGCCCTTGACCAGCAGCACCAGGGTTTTCTGTGGCAAGCGGGCCAGCCGCAGCGCGTTGCGGCGAAAGGTGTACAGCAGACTCATGCGGCCCGCGCTCCGGCCTGCAACAAGTCCTGCACTTCGCTGCGAACCAGCTGCTTGAGTGCTTCCGAGCTGGCGCTGACAAACTCCTTGCGCGAGAAATCACGGCGCAGCCTGACCACCCAGGCGGTGTCGGGGATGCGGGGTGAAAAGTCGGCGCTCACGGTGTAGATCTGCCTTTTGATGGCGTTGCGCGTCACAGCGCGTTTGGCCCAGCGTTTGGGCACCATGGCCCCCAGCCAGAGTCCGGGTACCGGAAACAGCTCTGGTGTGTCATGGGTCTTGCTGGCGACGGTGTGCGTGTTCATGGCATCCAGCGCATTGCGGTGCAATGCGAAATGCGTGGTTCTGGCAACAATGGCGCCGGCAAGCACCGCCTGAAACTGGGGCCGGGTTTGAAGCCGCTGCACAGGATGCAAGCGTCTGCTCGAAAGCGGCGGGCCTGCGGAAAACGCAGCTTATACAGCCAGGCGCTTGCGGCCTTTGGCGCGGCGGGCAGCAATCACTGCGCGGCCGCCACGCGTTTTCATGCGGGTCAGAAAGCCGTGCGTACGTGCGCGCTTGACTTTGGAAGGTTGGTATGTGCGTTTCATGATGGGTCCTACAGGCTAGAAAGCTCCCTTTGCAAAATTGCACTCGCTGCAATTTTTGCGATTCGTGATCCTGGCGGCTGTACAACACAGCCAACTTTGCAGGTCAGCGTGACGCGCACCGCCTGACAGCAAGCCCATCCAGAAAATGAACTTCCTCTCGCGTGCCACCCCGCTACGAATCTGGGAAACCCACGATTATCGCAGATTTCCTAACGCTGGCAACAAGTTAGACCCAGCATTGGCGGTAAAAGCTGAGATCGTTGCCCTGCCTGTCTGGGCTGATATCTAGGTTAAAACCCGCAGCAATTTTTTTGTGGATAACTCTGCCGCCAGACTACAATGCCGGGTGCCAAAAATTAATAATATCCACAAGCAAAAGCATGCTGGCAACTGCGACCATCCGGGCCCAACCCCCCATGCGTGAAGGCGTCGCTCACAGTCCCAGCCATGAGCTTTGGCAAAGTTGTGTGGACCATCTGGCGCAAGAGTTGCCCGAGCAGCAGTTCAACACCTGGATCCGCCCGCTGGTTGCAGACGTCGCCGCCGACCTGTCCAAAGTCACGATTCAGGTCGCCAACCGCTTCAAGCTGGACTGGATACGGGCCCAGTACGCCGGCCGCATTTCTGCCCTGCTCGAGAAAATATCCGGCCACAGCATTCATCTTGAGTTAGCGCTCGCTCAGCGTGAGGCCTCCGTCCGCTCTGCGCCTTTGACGCGCAGCTTTGAGGGCAACGGCGTGGCTGAGCCCGCTGCGCTGGGTGTGCCCGACGACGTTGCCGGCGCCCCTTTCAAAAACCGGCTGAACACCGCGCTGACTTTTGACACCCTGATCGAAGGCACGGCCAACCGCATGGGACGGGCTGCCGCCATGCATGTCTCCAGCAGCCTGGGCCAGTTGTACAACCCCCTGTTTATCTACGGCGGCGTCGGTTTGGGCAAAACCCATTTGATGCACGCCATCGGCAACAAGCTGCTGGCCGACAACCCGGCCGCCAAAGTTCTCTACATCCATGCCGAACAATTTGTTTCGGATGTGGTTAAAGCCTACCAGCGCAAGACTTTTGACGAGTTCAAGGAGCGTTACCACTCGCTGGATCTGCTGCTGATCGACGATGTGCAGTTTCTGGCCAACAAAGACCGCACACAAGAAGAGTTTTTCAACGCCTTTGAGGCCTTGCTGACCAAAAAGTCTCACATTGTGATGACCAGCGACACCTACCCCAAAGGCCTGACCGACATCCACGAGCGCCTGGTTTCGCGTTTTGATTCTGGCCTGACCGTGGCCATCGAGCCGCCCGAGCTGGAGATGCGCGTGGCCATTCTGATCCGCAAGGCCGAGGCTGAAAGCGCCGTCATGCCCGAAGAGGTCGCGTTTTTTGTCGCCAAAAACGTGCGCTCCAACGTGCGTGAGCTCGAAGGTGCGCTGCGCAAGATCCTGGCTTATTCGCGTTTCAACCTGAAAGAAATCTCTATCCAGCTCGCGCGCGAGGCGCTGCGCGACCTGCTGTCCATCCAGAACCGCCAGATCTCGGTAGAAAACATCCAGAAGACGGTCGCCGACTATTACAAGATCAAGGTCGCCGACATGTATTCCAAAAAGCGGCCGGCCAGCATTGCCCGCCCGCGCCAGATTGCCATGTACCTGGCCAAGGAGCTGACCCAGAAGAGCCTGCCTGAGATCGGTGAGCTGTTTGGCGGCCGCGACCACACCACCGTCTTGCACGCGGTGCGCAAGATGTCTGCCGAGCGCCAGCAGATGACCGAGCTCAACCAGCAATTACATGTGCTGGAACAAACCCTGAAAGGCTGAAGTGGCTACTTTTTCAGTCTCTTTTCCCCAGTTGCAGGTCAGTCTGACAACTTTGGGGACAAGTTTTGAACAACCCATCACTTATCCACAGGGCGGGTGGATTTCTGAAAGTTGTTCATATTTGGCAGCAGGGTTGAGGGGACGTCTGACCACAAGGTTAAACAAGCGCCAAGTAGTTGATCAAAAAGAAGAAAATAGGGCTGTCCACAGAAACGTGCCGCCCTTATCTACTACTACTAATTTGAATTAAAGAAATAAGAGGTTAAGACAGTGATTGTTCTCAAAGCCACTCAGGATAAAGTTTTAGCGGTTCTGCAATCGGTCGCCGGCATTGTGGAGCGCAGGCACACGCTGCCTATCCTGGCCAACGTGCTGATCCGCAAGACGGGCTCGCAGTTGCAGCTGACCACCAGCGACCTTGAAATCCAGATTCGCACCACCGCCGAGCTGGACGGCGACAGTGGCAACTTCACCACCACGGTGGGCGCTCGCAAGCTGATCGACATCCTGCGCTCCATGCCCAGCGACCAGACGGTGTCGCTGGAGTCGGCGCAGAGCAAGCTGATCCTCAAGGGTGGCAAAAGCCGCTTCACGCTGCAAACCCTGCCGGCTGAAGACTTTCCGCTGGTGCAGGAAGCCGCCAACTTTGGCCCCAGCTTTTCGGTGCCGCAAAAGGTGCTCAAAGAGCTGCTGAACCAGGTCTCGTTTGCGATGGCGGTGCACGACATCCGCTACTACCTCAACGGCATTTTGTTTGTGGCTGAAGGCAAGCAGCTGAGCCTGGTGGCCACCGACGGCCACCGTCTGGCGTTTTCATCGGCCACGCTCGACGTCGAAGTGCCGCGCCAGGAAGTGATCCTGCCGCGCAAGACAGTGCTCGAGATGCAGCGCCTGCTCAGCGACAAGGAAGGCGCGATCGAGATGCAGTTTGCCGGTAACCAGGCCAAGTTCAGCTTCGAAGGCATGGAGTTTGTTACCAAGCTGGTCGAGGGCAAATTCCCCGACTACAACCGCGTCATCCCCAAAAACCACAAAAACATCATCACCCTGGGCCGCGTGCCGCTGCTGGCCAGCCTGCAGCGCACCGCCATTTTGACCAGCGAGAAGTTCACGGGTGTGCGCCTGAACATCGAGCCCGGCACCCTGCGTGTGGCGTCCAACAACGCCGAGCAGGAAGAAGCGGTGGACGAGCTCGACATCGACTACGCCGGTGACGCGATTGAAATCGGTTTCAACGTGACCTACCTGATCGATGCCCTGACCAACATGGAGCAGGACATGGTCAAGATCGAGCTGGCTGATTCCAACAGCTCGGCGCTGCTGACCATTCCCGACGATGCGGCCTTCAAATACGTCGTGATGCCGATGCGGATTTAAGCGTATCTACAGTACAAAAAAACACACTGCCACCTTACCGAACCCGCTTGCCAAAGCGGGTTTGGTCATTGAAGAGATTGAGAAAACGTAGTTATGACGCAAGAAAATCAAGCCAGCGAAGCCACTCCTGTTGAACCAGGCCCTGTCGGCGAAGGTGTTCATTCGGGTGAAGGCGGCGAGGGCAGCTCCAATTTCCAGCCCAAGATCGACTCCAACCAGGCCGGCGCGTCTGAAGGCTATGGCGAGGGTTCGATCCAGATCCTGGAAGGCCTGGAGGCCGTGCGCAAGCGCCCTGGCATGTACATCGGCGACACCTCGGACGGCACCGGCCTGCACCACCTGGTGTTTGAGGTGGTCGACAACTCGATTGATGAGTCACTGGCCGGCCATTGCGATGACATCATGGTCACCATCCACCTGGACAACTCCATCAGCGTGGTGGACAACGGCCGGGGCATCCCGACCGGCATCAAGATGGACGACAAACACGAGCCCAAACGCTCTGCGGCCGAGATTGCGCTGACCGAGTTGCATGCAGGCGGCAAGTTCAACCAGAACAGCTACAAGGTATCGGGTGGCCTGCACGGCGTGGGTGTGAGCTGCGTGAATGCGCTGTCCAAAATGCTGCGCCTGACCATCCGCCGTGAAGGCAAAGTCCATGTGATGGAGTTTTCCAAAGGCTTTGTGCAAAACCGCATCGTTGAACAGGTGGGCGGTGTGGATGTGTCACCCATGCAGGTGCTGGGTGATACCGACAAGCGCGGCACCGAGGTTCACTTTCTGCCCGACACCGACATCTTTCAGCAGAACAACGACTTTCATTACGAAATTTTGAGCAAGCGCCTGCGCGAACTGAGCTTTTTGAACAACGGCGTGAAGATCCGCCTGAAGGACGAGCGCAGCGGCAAGGAAGACGACTTTGCCGGCGCTGGTGGTGTGACGGGTTTTGTGAACTTCATCAACAAGGGCAAGACGGTTCTGCACCCCAATGTGTTCCACGCCATGGGTGACCGCCAGAGCGACCAGAACACCAACATCGGTGTTGAAGTCGCCATGCAGTGGAACAGCGGCTACAACGAGCAGGTGCTGTGTTTCACCAACAACATTCCGCAGCGCGACGGCGGTACCCACCTGACCGGCCTGCGCGCCGCGATGACCCGCGTTATCAACAAATACATCGACGACAGCGAGCTGGCCAAAAAAGCCAAGGTTGAAGTGACCGGCGACGACATGCGCGAAGGCCTGACCTGCGTGTTAAGCGTGAAGGTGCCAGAGCCCAAGTTTTCCAGCCAGACCAAAGACAAGCTGGTCAGCTCTGAGGTGCGCGGCCCGGTGGAAGACATCGTCAGCAAGCTGTTGACCGACTACCTGCAAGAGCGGCCCAACGACGCCAAGATCATCGTCGGCAAAATCATTGAAGCCGCGCGTGCGCGTGAAGCCGCCCGCAAGGCGCGCGACATGACACGCCGCAAAGGTGTGCTGGACGGCATGGGCCTGCCCGGCAAGCTGGCAGACTGCCAGGAGAAAGATCCGGCGCTGTGCGAAATCTACATCGTCGAGGGTGACTCTGCCGGTGGCTCTGCCAAGCAGGGCCGCGACCGCAAGTTTCAGGCAATCCTTCCGCTGCGCGGCAAAATTCTGAATGTCGAAAAAGCGCGTTATGAAAAGTTGCTGACCAGCAATGAAATCTTGACGCTGATCACCGCCCTGGGCACCGGCATCGGCAAGGCCGGCGGCACCACCGGCAATGACGACTTCAACGTCGCCAAGCTGCGTTACCACCGCATCATCATCATGACCGACGCCGACGTGGACGGCGCGCACATCCGCACCCTGCTGCTGACCTTCTTTTACCGCCAGATGCCAGAGCTGGTGGAGCGTGGCCACATCTACATTGCGCAGCCACCGCTGTACAAGGTCAAATCCGGCAAGGAAGAGCAGTACCTGAAAGACAGCGCGGCGCTGGACAGCTTCTTGCTGAAAATTGCATTGAAAGACGCATCGGTACAAACCGGTGCCGACCCAGCCAATGGCAAAGGCACCTTGCTGACCGGCGACACCCTGGCCGAGCTGGCGCGCAAGCACCAGCTGGCAGAGTCGGTCATCAGCCGCCTGCGCGGCTACATGGACGCGGAGGCACTGAAAGCCATTGCCGACGGCGTGGCCCTGAACCTGGACACGGTGGAAGACGCCGAGCGTTCAGCCGTGTTGCTGCAAGCCCAGTTGCCGACGGCCGAAGTGGCGGGTGAGTTTGATGTGCGCAACGACAAGCCGATTTTGCGCATCAGCCGCCGCCACCATGGCAACGTCAAGAGCAGCGTGCTGACGCAGGACTTTGTACACGGCGCCGACTACGCGGCCCTGGCCGAAGCAGCCGCCACCTTCAAGGGCCTGATGAGCGAAGGCTCACGCGTGATGCGCGGCGAAGGCGAGCGCCAGAAGGAAGACAAGGTAGAGACCTTCCGCCAGGCCATGGCCTGGCTGATCGTTCAGGCCGAAGGCGCCACCGCACGCCAGCGCTACAAAGGCCTGGGCGAGATGAACCCGGCCCAGCTGTGGGAAACGACGATGGACCCCACCGCGCGCCGCCTGCTGCGTGTGCAGATCGACGACGCGATTGAAGCCGATCACGTGTTCACCATGCTGATGGGTGATGAGGTGGAGCCAAGGCGCGAGTTTATTGAGACGAATGCGCTGCGGGCTGCGAATATCGACGTTTAGAGGCACGGTTTCTGGCCGTACGCCGGGAGAGGCCGGCGAAGAGTGGGCGAAAACACCATGAAAATCCACCACCAGATGTTGGAATTTCATGGTGTTTCTTTTGGGGTAGGCCAATCCCCACGTTACCCAAGGGAAGCCGGTTAAGTACAATCTGACTAGACTGACCAGATTGGAGGCTCTTATGTCTACATGGCAACTGCAGGAAGCAAAAGGCAAATTCAGCGAGGTGGTGAAACGCGCGCTGAGCGAAGGGCCCCAGGGCATCACGGTGCGCGGCGAGCCCGTGGCTGTGTTGGTCTCTTGCGCAGACTACGCGCGGCTGACGCGTCCGAAACCCGGATTTGTCGAGTTCATGCGCGGCTCACCCATGGTCGGTGTGAAACTGAAGATTGAGCGAGAGGGCGGCCTCACGCGCGAGATCGCGCTGTGAGCTACCTGATCGACACCAATGTGCTTTCGGAACTGGTGCGACCCAAACCGGACGCCGCCGTGCTGCACTGGTTTTCCAACACACCAGACGACGCGCTGTTTTTGAGCGCCTTGACGCTGGGCGAAATTCGCAAAGGCGTCGAAAAAATGGCCGACACCAAGCGACGGGAAAAACTGCGCCTCTGGCTGGAGCACGATCTGCGCGACTGGTTTGGCTCGCGCATCTTGCCAGTGGGTCCGGAGGTGGCCGATCACTGGGGCCGCTTACTTGCTCAGGCAGGGCGTCCCGTGCCCGCCATCGACAGCTTGCTGGCTGCCACGGCCTTGCACCATGACTTGCGGCTGGTTACCCGCAACACCAGGGACTTTGATTACGCGGGGCTGGAGCTTGTGAATCCGTGGTTGACCCTGGCCAGCTGACGTTGCTGGCCTGAATACCGCGCATGAGCTGCATCGCCGTCATCGACTTTGAAACCACCGGCCTGTCGCCCGCCATGGGCGACCGCGCCACCGAGGTGGCCATTGTGCTGGTTGAAAACGGCTGCGTGGTGGACCGCTTCCAGAGCCTGATGAATGCGGGCATACACATTCCCGCCTTCATTACCAGCCTGACCGGCATCAGCAATGCCATGGTGGCCGCTGCGCCCGATGCCGACACCGTCATGCTGGCTGCCAGCCGCTTTGTCGGCAATACGCCCATGGTGGCGCACAACGCATCGTTTGACCGCAGGTTCTGGCAGGCCGAGCTGACCCGCGCCCACCTTCAAGCCAGCCAGCCCTTTGCCTGCACCATGCTGGTTTCCAGAAGGCTGTACCCCCAGGCATCCAGCCACAAGCTGGGCGTGCTGGTGGACTACCACCACCTGCCCCGCGCCGGCCGGGCCCACCGGGCGCTGGCTGATGCGGAAATGGCGGCCTCATTGCTGGGCCAGATTCAGCACGATCTGCGCACCCGCCATCGCGTGGGCAAGCCCGACCACGCTTTGTTGATGAGCCTGCAACGCTGCGCGAAGCCGGCTGTTTCTGCGTTGATGGCGAAGTACGCGAGTGTCTGAGTGCCGCTTAAGCGCTATTAATTTGGTAGCTGCTTGCGTACGTCTATCAAGGGCTGGAGCGCTGAAACACTCATAATCTGCAGCATGATGGGCCCGGTGTGACCATGGACCCGACCGCGCGCCGCCTGCTGCGCGTACAGATCGACGACGCGATCGAAGCTGATCATGTGTTCACCATGTTGATGGGTGATTAGGTTGAGCCGCGCCGCGAGTTTATTGAGACGAATGCGCTGCCGACTGCGAATATTGACGTTTAGAGGTGTAGTTCAGCGAGTTATGTAGCCGAACCGGGTTGCATGTGCTCGAAGGAAATCAGGTCCGGGGTGAAATCTGCCAGGCAAATTGATCTCTTTTCCGTCGTGACGCAACAGAGCTTCTGAAAGAAAGGAGTTTCCTTTTTCTTGGGACAGCTTTGTTGATATGCGTATCGAATAGTTCGGAAGCACGGTAAAAAGTCCTTGATCGTAGGCACGATCATGAAGCGCCGAAAGGCAAAGTCCATTTGCTGGATTCAGCCGATTCGCTATGTCATGTGTCCACGGCACGATGTGGCTTGCGATCAGCAGCTTCTCATTTCTTAGTCCCGAGATGCAACACGTGGTGTTATAGCTGTTCAGTATCGCCTTACGAAATACATATTGATTTTTTCTGACCTTCACCAACGCTTCTCGGGTTAGGCCTTCTTGAAAAAGATACGAGGCATCTGCTGCAGACGGCTGGCTTGCTTCCGCCGCATCTTGATATGTGCCAACCACGTCTTCATACGCCTCGCTCGCGATTAGCGTGGTTTTTGTCCAATCGTCTTCAAACTCACTCCACACCGATTTGTCTAGCGGTGTGACGTTGTCGGACGCTTTGACGGGCTGATTCGCCAGCAGAGGATCGAGTTGAGTTAATGCCCGGAGTTTGGCTGAGACAGCCTGCCGGGGTTTTCCAAGCTGGTCGGCGAACTCAGATATTGCTGTTGATGCACCCCTAAGTTCTGAAGGCTTCAGTTGCAAGTACAGATAGAAGGCGGCAAGTAACTGATCATGGGTCCAACTCTGCCGATGTTCGTCTAATACTTCGAAGACAAATTGACTGGGCCTATTTGTCTTCAGCTTTACAGAGAGGATGGCCAACTCCCCACGATATTCAAACTCCATGTGATGTCGAGGGCGGTGAAACAAGTGAATGGTCTCTCCACGAGATTTTGCGGCAAGCATCCGCTCTTCAGCGAAGTGGTCATTCGGCCCCTCCCACTGGAGAACATCTTCGTTTAGGACATCTTTGTAGCTCGTGGCGGAGAGCTGCTTTTCTTCCGTGACGAAGAGAATTATTTTGTTGTCACCAGCGGGCGTTACGACACCGCGGGCGAGGGCTTGGTAAGCCCTGTATCCCCAAAGGCTCGCCAGGGCAGGGCGGGACCAGTGACTACCAACGTGAATATCTGCGAAGGAAACAGCCATTGGTCTTTAGATTTCTAGAGATCGGGCCTTGATCTTGCCGGAGTGGAGCTTGTTTGGCAAATTCGGAGGAGGAGCTTGTTTGCCAGCGATTGCGCGTTTACGTACGCAAAACTCCTGTGCGATATAGCAAACATCCCAATCGCCGTAGCACTTGTTCCCATAGACCAAAGTGCCTTCAACAACGTCTAGTTCACCTGTAGTGGTAGAGGCGGTCGGGAAAAACCTGGTCGTGTCTCGCTTGTTGGCAAAGCGAAGCACCAGCCGTTGCGCGTAGTGTGTTTGCACGTACAAAAGAGGCCCGATCTTTGGTCCAGCGAAGCCGCGTTGCTTGACCGCTTGCTGTGGAAAGTCTCGCCCATGTGACAAGGACAGATAAAGACCCGGACGGTGAGGCATCTCGCCCCATTCGGGAAGGGCCTTGAGTACTTTATTCATTCGCTGCTCGCAATCCAAAATGCACAGGTTATCTATGCACGGCAGCGTTGTGACCCAGGGCTTTACCTGGGTGGGGAATCACAGTGGATTTGAAACGGAAAGCCCCAACTTATTTATCCCCAATCGAGTTTCCAACTCACTCGAACTTTTTGGGTTCTCTTGACCGTTTGGATCTTGGCGATCAGACCTGCGCGGTGAGCAGACCCGAATAGAAACACACCTTTCTCGAAGTGATTTAGTCGACAGAACTCGTACACTTTAGTGACCATGGCGGTTTCACGTTTTGAGTTGTACGCCTTCCATTCGCTGTATCCCATCGAAAGTCGTTCGTCGTTCATCTTTTCAAGTGCCGTAGCGATAGTGACATCAATTCGCTGAAACATGCGATCGTTCAGTCGGCTGTTGAGATATTCAAATCCACTGTTGTACGTGAGAGATGTCTGTTCGTTCAACATGCTCCTGAGATCGGGACCTGCGTGGAGCACTCGGTCGACGACTTCATCAAATTTGCTCTGTTTGAAAGACGAAGGATCAACGGTATCCACTGGAATGTGGAGAACTGAGTGGTGTTTCAGGTACTCATAAAGTGCTTTGACTTCCAATATGTCTCGGTGGAATGAGTCGTTCTTTTCCAGAAATTTCTGGTACGGAATTTCTTCAAAGAGGACGTCTGGCTGGAAGAGTTCGAGAATGCGAGCCAGCTCACTGGAGTTGCATCTTCCATTTTCCTGATGGACCGACCCAAGCAACACTATTTCAGGCATATCTAGCAGTGAAGTGCAAACTGACGATCACGGTCCTTCTTCCGTTGGTCCTTGATCCAGTCTTGCATTTGCCCACTTTGCGGCTGACGAGCCATTGCATCTAGATACTTGATGTGTTCATCAAGTGCCTTGCATTCACTGGCGTTGCTCGATGGCGAGCCTCCTGTAGGGGCAAAGGCCGATACTGATGGTGCGGCTGGTTGGATGTGGTCAGCCGCCGCCTTCTGCGCAGGCGTCAACCCGGCCATCAGGTTGTGGTCTGATTTGGTTACGACTTGCGTACTTGCAGTACCTTGCGGGCAAGCGTTGTCGCTGTAGAGCGTTTTGCCGTTGACCACGCATTTGCTGACGATGTGGGTACCTGGTGCTGGTGGTGCAGGAGCTGCTGACTGAGGTGGTGCTGATGTCTGCGGTGGCGGTAAGGGCTGGCTGGTTGCTGACGTGTCCTGTCTGGTCTTTGGGGGCGATGCGCGATCGCTCGGGGACTCCCAGACCCGGTAGCCCGCGTACACCAGCGCAAGCAGTACCAGCGCTGTCGCTATCCAGTGTATTAAGGGTCGCTCTGGCGCTGGGCCGAAGGGCCTGTCGGCGTTGTCGCGCTTCATGAATTCCGGGTCCATCTGCTTTCCCTGCCTGATTGTTTTCGGTAACCATACCTGAACGGCAGGCGTCGAATGACTGGGGTTTTCGTTGTCAGGCTATGTTGTGCTGGGTAGCGCCCACTTTAAAGTCACCCCGAGATACCCATGCCAACGCCTCGAGGCTGTGGCCCGAAGCAGAGGCTGATGTGCGTGGTGTGTATCCCGGGTTAAGCCCGGGATGAAAGGGTGGGCGGCTTGGACGTTTTTATATTGCTAAATCGGCCACCAGCCCTTTTCTTACCTGCGTCAGCAGCTACTATTTTTGTAGCAACTCAATCACCCCCACCGCCTCCACCTCAATCAAAAACCCGTAGTGCAACAGCGGCACAGGCACCACCGCCCGGGCTGGCGGCGCGGCGCCTGCCCATTGCTGGTAGATGCGGTTGAACGCCGGCCACTGCTCAATGTCTGTCACGTACACCCGCACCTGCACCAGCTGGGCGACGCTGCTGCCTGCGGCTTCCAGCGCGGTCTGCACGTTGGCCAGCACCTGCGTGGCCTGGTCTTCAAAACTGGCGTTGTTCAACTTGTCGCCTGCCGGGGTGATGGGCAACTGGCCTGAGATGAAGACGAAGCCGTTGGCGACCACTGCGTGGCTGTAGTGGCCGCCGGGTGGGGCCATGGTGTTTGGGTTGATGCGCTGGATATTGGTCATGACAACGCCTACCCTTACCAGCCGTAGAAGCGCGGCCAGGTGGGGCCGACTTCTTGGCCGCTTTCTTTCTGATAGATGGCGTGGTACTCCGGAAACTGGGCACCGGTGGCGCAGGCGTGGTTGGGCAAGATGCGCAGCTGGGTGCCGACGGGAAAGTGCTGGGCGATGTTGTGATCGGCTTCGCCGCTGCGGCTGACGATGCCGTGCTCCTGGTTGGCGCCGGTCAGGGTGTAGCCCTCCAGTCGCTGGCCGCTGGCGTCGCAGAGCTGGCCGTAGCCGTAGTCGTGCTGCTGCTTTTGGGTGCCGCGGTCGCGGCTCATGGCCATCCAGCCGGCGTCCACAATCGCCCAGCCCTTGTCGGCCTGGTGGCCTATCACGGTGGTCAGCACGCTCAGGGCTACGTCCTCTAGCGAACACACGCCCACATTGGTCATGACCAAATCAAAAAACACATACACGCCGGCGCGCACCTCGGTCACGCCCTGCAGCTGTTGGGCCGACAGCGCTGTGGGGGTAGAGCCCACGCTGACCACCGGGCAGGGCAAGTCGGCGGCGCGCAGGCGTTCTGCGGCCAGCACACACAGGCTGCGCTCTTGCTCGGCCATGGCTTCTAGGGCTTCGGGCGTGTTCAGGTCGTAGCTGGAGCCGGCGTGGGTCATGACGCCGCCCAGGGTGGCGGGGCTGCCCTGGTGCAGCAGCTGGCCTATGGTGATGAGCTCGTCGCCTTTGGGCAACACGCCGGAGCGGTGGCCGTCGGTGTCGATCTCTATCCACACTTCAAAGGGTGTGCCGTGCTGGCGCGCATAGGCCACGATGGCGCTGGCCGAGTCTGCGCTGTCGGCAATGATCTTGAGCGCGCAGCCATTGGTGATAAGGGCGGCGGCCTGTTTGAGCTTGGGCGGGGCCATGCCAACGGCGTACAGGATGTCGGTGATGCCGGCGGCAAAAAACTGCTCGGCTTCTTTCAGGGTGGATACGGTGATGCCGCGCGCGCCGGCCGCGATCTGCGCCTGGGCGATGGCGATGCATTTGGTGGTTTTGACATGCGGGCGAAAGGCCACGCTCAAGGCGTCCATGCGCTGCTGCATGCGCGTGATGTTGCGCTGCATGCGGGCGGTGTCTACCAGCGCGGCGGGGGTGTTGAGGTCTTGAAGTTGCATGGCGTCCATTTTGATCTGGCCCGGGGGGCTTGATGCAGCTGATTTTGCCCGCAGCGGGCCGTTTGCACAGTCAAATGGGCCTTTAGCCATTGCTGGCTGTGCGCCAGCAGCTCCTGAATCAATAGCGGGTTTCGCCCGTGGCGCGCTCTACCTCGTTGATGGCGTAGCTGGTGAACTCGTCAATCTCGGTGGCTTTGTCGAAGACGGCGTCGGCGCCACTGGCCAGGCAGCGCTGGCGCATGGCCGGGGTGGCGTAACCCGTGAGGACCACCACTTTTTGCCGCAGCGCGCGGTTGCTGCAACTTTTGACGACGTTCAGGCCGCTGCCCTGCAGCAGAAACAGGTCTACCACCGCCAGGTCCCAGTCGTTGGGGTGCTTGGCCAGCCACTCGATGGCCTGGTCTTCGGCGCTGGCGCAGTCCACCACGCGGGCGCCGACCAGCTCCTCAAGGGATTCGGACAGTGCAGCGCGGATGACGGGGCTGTCTTCGACCAGGTAAATTCTCAGACGCATTGGGATCGGGTGGGCTTGCTAGGGGGTGTTCTGGAGTCTACACAAAGGCCATGCCGGAAAACAAGGGCACCCTGCCGCATGGCCCCGGGCCCGGCCAGAATGGCGAGGGGCCAAAGCTTGGACAAGAGAGGGCTTCAGCCCTTGCTGATAGTGCGCAAGCAGCTATAAATTCAGTAGCGCGCGGTGCTTGACCACGCGGCAACATGTCGCGCCATAATTGCGCTATTTACACGAGGTACACGCCATGGTCATGCTGCTTTTGGGTCTGGTGCTTTTTCTGGGCGTGCATTCCACACGCATCGTGGCCGACGGTTGGCGCACGGCCATGATCGCGCGCATCGGTGAGATGCCGTGGAAGGCTGCTTATGCCGTGTTGTCCATCGTTGGTTTTGTGCTGATCGTCTGGGGTTTTGGCCTGGCGCGGCAGCAGCCGGTGCAGCTGTGGATGCCGCCACGCGGCATGCGGCATCTGGCCTCGCTCTTGACGCTGATTGCCTTTGTGTTGCTGGCGGCCACTTATGTGCCGCGCAACGCCATCAAGGCGCGCCTGCACCACCCGATGGTGCTTGCGGTGAAGGTGTGGGCGCTGGCGCACTTGCTGGCCAATGGCAACCTGGCGCACATGGTGTTGTTTGGTACTTTTCTGGTGTGGGCGGCGCTGAGCTTTCGCGCAGCGCGGGCGCGCGACCGTGCTGCGGGCACCGTGTACCCGGCCGGCACGGCTGCGGGCACGGGGATCACGGTGGTGGTGGGGGTGGCGGCCTGGGCGGTGTTTGCCTTCTGGGCGCACGGCGCGTGGATTGGCGTGCGGCCCATCGGCTGATTGATTGGTCCTTAAATCGGCCCCAAGCCCATGCCGTATATGGGTGTGCAGCTATCGAAGTTATAGCTGACCTAACACAGGCGGGCGCCTGCTGCAAACCGGGCGCCATCAATTCCATGCGTTCTGGTGCGTCAAGGGCCGATCTTTGACAGTGGCGGTCCGCGCGCCAACAATGCGCCTTTCCCCTTGTTGAAACCCCTGCCTGAACTGGAGCGCCATGACCCGCCTGAATAGCCTGCCCCGTTTGTTGTGTTTGCTGCTGTTGCCGCTGCTGGCTGTGCAGGCGGCACAGGCGCGGGAGATGGTCAGCGTGAACCGGCCTTTGGTCCACATGCGCGAGGGCGCAGGGACGCAGCACGATGCCCTGTGGGCTTTTAGCCGGGGTTATCCACTGCAGGTCATGGGGCGCAAGGGCGCCTGGCTCAAGGTGCGCGATTTTGAGAATGACAGCGGCTGGGTGTACCGCCCCCTTCTGGGCAAGACGCCGCACCATGTGGTGAAGTCCAGCGTGGCCAACATCCGCAGCGCGCCGACGACCGGCAGCCGTGTCATCGGCAAGGCGCAGCTGGGCGAGGTGTTGCGCACCCTGGAGCGCCGCGAACGCTGGGTCAAGGTGCAGCAGGAGGGCGGGCTCAAGGGCTGGGTGGCGCGCCGCCTGCTCTGGGGCTGGTAAGCGCTTTACAGGTCAAATTGGCCTCTAGCCCTTTACGGGCGTGCGTCAATAGCTACTAAAACGATAGCAAATGGTGCTGGCCCGGCATGACTGTGCTTATTCGGCGACGGCGGCCATCACGGGTGTGCCGGCTGGCACCCGGGGCGCGGTGACCGACATCTCGGCGTCTGACGCGGGGTCAAAGCAAGACAGAAAGTCTTTGGCCGTTGTGATGACGGTTTGCTGCTGCCCTGGTGGTGGGCCCAAGACCTCGCTATGCTTGCCCGGTAGCAACACAGGGCAGCCACAGGCTGACACGGGCACCGCATCATGAAAATTTTTCTTCGCTCTTTTCTTTTCGTAGTGATCGGCGTTCTTTTGCTGGGGGTGGTGGCGGTGGTGCTTACCTGGGCGCCGGACAAGCCGGTAGACGAGCTCAAGCCGCGCTGGGCGCAGGCGCCCTCCCAGTTTGTTGCCATCGATGGCATGCAGGTGCATTTGCGCGACGAGGGGCCGCAGAGCGACCCGCTGCCGATTGTGTTGATTCATGGCACCTCGGCCAGCTTGCACACCTGGGACGGCTGGACGGCGGCACTGCGCGGGCAACGCCGCGTGATTCGCTTTGACCTGCCCGGCTTTGCACTGACCGGGCCCAACCCGCAAAACGACTATTCGGTGCAGGCGTATGTGCGTTTTGTCACTGCTGTGATGGACCAGCGCGGAGTGCAGCGCTTTGTGCTGGCCGGCAATTCGCTGGGCGGACAGGTGGCCTGGGCAACGGCGGTGGCGTTGCCGCAGCGCGTGGCCGGGTTGGTGCTGGTTGACGCCAGTGGGTACGCGCCTGAGTCGGCCAGCGTGCCGCCCTCGCTGCCGCTGGGCTTTCGCATCGCGCGCATGCCGGTGCTGCGGACGCTGACGCAATACACCCTGCCGCGCAGCGTTGTTGAAAAAAGCGTGCGCAATGTGTATGGCGACCCGGCCAGGGTGACACCCGAACTGGTGGACCTGTATGTGGACATGACGCTGCGCGCAGGCAACCGCAAGGCGCTGGGCCGGCGCATGGACCAGGGTTACACCGGCGATGTGGCCGGGCTCAAGACGCTGGCCATACCCACACTGATTCTGTGGGGCGGACAGGACCGCCTGGTGCCGCTGGAATTTGGCCAGCGCTTTGCGCGCGACATCGCCGGCAGCAAGCTGGTGGTGTTCGACGACCTGGGCCACGTACCGCACGAGGAAGACCCGGTGCGCACGGTGGCGGTGGTCAGGCAGTTTCTGGGTCTGTAAGTCGCAAACCTGCGCCTACTTGCCGTCGGGCAGCTCGATCTTGACCTCCAGCACGTCCAGGTTGTCCTGGCGCTCCAGGTTGACCTTGATGTCGTCGGGATTGATCTTGATGTATTTGGAGATCACCGCAATCAGGTCGCGCTGCAAGGCGGGCAGGTAGTCGGGCTCGTGGCTGTGGCGGCCTGAGCGTTCATGCGCCAGAATGATCTGCAGCCGCTCTTTGGCGACGTTGGCGGTTTTTTTCTTTTCACCCAGAAAGAAGGACAGGAAAGAAGCCATGGCGGTTTACTTGCCTCCAAACACACGTTTGAAAAAGCCCACCTTGGGCGCTTCGGTAAAACGCAGGGGTTTGTCTTCACCCAGAAAGCGGGCGATCACGTCTTTGTAGGCTTCAGACACATCGCTGCCTTCCATGTGTACGGCGGGTACGCCCTGATTCGAGGCCTGCAGCACCGACTCGGACTCGGGGATCACGCCGATCAGCTTGATGCGCAGGATGTCCTTGATGTCTTCGAGCGACAACATCTGGCCCTGGTCCACGCGGCTGGGGTTGTAACGCGTGATCAGCAGGTGCTCCTTGATCGGCTCGCCGCCTTCCATGCCTCGTTTGGTCTTGCTGGACAACATGCCGAGGATGCGGTCTGAGTCGCGCACGGACGACACCTCGGGGTTGGTAACCACCAGTGCCTCGTCTGCAAAATGCATGGCCATCAAGGCGCCGGTTTCTATGCCGGCGGGGGAGTCGCAGACGATGTATTCAAAGTCCATGTCGGCCAGGTCTTTGAGCACTTTCTCGACGCCCTCTTTGCTCAGTGCTTCCTTGTCGCGCGTCTGTGAGGCGGCCAGCACGTACAGCTTGTCGCACTGCTTGTCCTTGATCAGCGCCTGGTGCAGGTTGGCTTCGCCCTGAATCACATTGATCAGGTCATACACCACACGGCGCTCGCAGCCCATGATGAGGTCGAGGTTGCGCAGGCCCACGTCAAAGTCGATGACGGCGGTTTTGTGCCCGCGCATGGCCAGACCGGTTGCAAAGCTGGCGCTGGTGGTGGTTTTGCCCACGCCGCCTTTGCCGGAGGTGACCACAATGATTTTTGCCATGCGTAAAAGTCCTTAAAAAAATGGGGGGCGTGTGATGCCACGGGCATCACACTTTGATCAGGTCCATGACCAGCTTGTCGCCATCGGGGCCGGGCACCAGTCGCACTTGTGTGGGCTTGCCCCACACGCCTTCGGGCAGCGGTTTTTCGCTGGTGCGGTAGATGCCGGCAATCGACAGCAGCTCGGGCTCCAGGCTGAGCGCAAAAATGCGTGCATCGGTATCGCCGCGCGCACCGGCCATGGCCTTGCCGCGCAGTGGCGCGTAAACATGGATATGGCCGTCGGCAATCACCTCGGCACCGGCGTTGACCATGGCCAGCAGCACCAGGTCGCGCCCGCGCGCATAGACCTGCTGGCCGGAGCGCAAGGGCTTGTCGATGACCAGTGCGCCGGGGGCGGGTGCTGGTGGCGCTTCGGCTGCCGGGGCCTTGTTGCGTTCGCGTTCGGCCGCGGTGCCGGCTGTGGCCATGCGGGCGTCGGGCGCGGCCACCAGGCCGGCTGCGGTTGCCGCAGCCATTTGCGCTGGGGTGCCGCCGCGCACGGCCAGCGGGGCCACGCGGTAGGGCCGCAGCAGCGCCATCAGGCTGGCGAAGTCCAGCGTATCGGCGTCGGCAGGCAAGTGCGCCAGCTCGATGAGCAGCGGGTCGTTGTCAAAAAAATCAGGGATATCGCCAAAGCGCAGCGCCAGCTCGCGCGACAGCGCGGCCAGGTCGGTGGACTTGAGGAGCAGCGCTACCAGGGGCAGGTTGGCGCTTTTGATTTCAAAGGTGGCGGGGGTACTGGCCGGCAGGGCAACGGTCATGAGGGCGATGGACGGCGCGGTGGTGCGCAGGGAAATGGAAAGGCGGGCAACAAAAAAGGCCGCAGGCGACTGGCCGAAAGGCACGCATCTTAACAGCGGGGCGAGCGCCGTTTGTACGCAGTTGTGAGTGATTGAAACCTGCTGCCCTGTATGGAAGCTGGCATTTGTTCAAGCAAAAAATGCCGCCAGCCCTTGCTGGTTGTGCGTAAGCAGCTATAAAAACAATAGCGTCACGGGGCGCGTTGTGTGTGGTCAATGTTGCGTGCGGTGCCCAGCAAGGTGGCGCACAGCGTTTCTTCACCAGCCGGGTTGACGGCAAAAACATCGGCAGCGCACACCGTGAGCGACCTCCCGGCGCTGACCACGCGGCCACGCGCGCGCAGCAGTGCGCCCTGCGCCGGTGCGATGAGTTTGAGCGTGGCATCCACCGTGGCATTGAGCCAGCCGGGCGGCAGCAAAGTGCCTGCGGCGGCAACGGCTGCAAAGTCGGCAATCGCAAAAACAGCGGTGGCCTGCAACTGGCCGGGCCGGAAAGTGAAGGCCTCCAGCATCGGGATTTCCAGCTCTACCGTGCCGGGCGCGAGCTGGTTGAACTTCAAGCCCAGGGTGCGGGCCATGGGCATGGCCAGCACCAGTTGTTGCAGCTTCTGCAGATGGGCTGTGTGCTCTTCGGTGGTGCGGGTGATTGCGTTCATGGTGTTGCCTTTCGGGGGGTGGACGAGTGGGGCGGCGCCGCGCCGCGGGTTTTGACGCCGGACCAGTCGGGCTTGATCTGGCCGCTTTGCTGCGCGGCCAGGCGCTGGGCTTGTTTGGCCTGCTGCTGGCGCTGCTGCTTTTTCATCCACGCAATGTGCGAGACGACAGTGCGGCGCTGGGTTTGGAGTTGCGTGACCTGCGCATCGATGTCTGCCACGCGCTCTTGCATGGCGTCGACCATGTCTTGCGGGCTGAGCCGGCCGCTGCGATAGGCGGGCAGCCGGTCCGCAATCGCCTTCAGGGAGAAACCGATGGCACGCGACATGGCGATAAACACCACCTCGCGGCGCATGGCCTCGGTGTAGCTGCGGTAGCCGCTGGCACTGCGCGCGGGCGCCAGCAGGCCAAGCTTTTCATAGTGGCGCAGCGCGTGTACCGAGACGCCGGTTTTGGCGGCCAGTTCAGAAATTTGCATGCAGCCAGATTAGCAAGCTTCGCGCTACACGAGGCTTGCCCGGCTGTCACCTGCGCGCCACCGGGCGGGCGGTCCTACAGCCAGGCAGGCGGGTCGCCGATACGCGCCGCGCGCCGGGGGCGTAGATTGAAAGTACCTGTCCCCATGCCTGTTGCGGCATCAAGGAGCCCCGATGAACAATCCAACTGTTGCCCTGGCTGTGTTGCTGACCAGCCTGCTGGCGCTGCCTGCTGCCGTACTGGCGCAGCCAAGCACCATGCCCGACGGCGCCACGCAAGTGTTGCCCGAGATGGGGGTATTGCCGCCGCGCGCGGCAGCCAGCCAGCCGGAAGATCTGAAGCCCAGAAGGCGGCTTGAACTGAAACCGCGCATGAAGTCGGATGAATTGAAGTTGGGCAGGCATCCGGAGATGCGGCCCGAAATGAGCCCCGGCATGCAGCCCAACAGCCAGAAGCCGCTGCGCCCGGCGCCGGACGCGCCGCTGCCCGGCGGGTGAACCCGTAGACAGCACGGTGGACGATTTTGCTGCGGCTTGATGTGAAACAGTGCGGCACCGCGCTGGCCCTGATGCAATGTAGCCTGCTTAGGCGAAAGGAAGCTTATGAGCCCCGCTTGTATGTCCAGGCGTTTATCTCTTGGCGCTGTGTTGCTGCTGGCAGCGGCGGCGGCTGTGGCGCAGGTGCCGGGCGGCATCAACCGCAACCCGGTGTACCGCGAAAGCCTGCCGCCAGCGCCGCCCGTGCTGCCCGACCCGCGCGACTCCAGCACGCGGCCAACCGAGCCACCGGCGCAGCTGCCGACCGATGGCCGTAGCGTGCTGGCAACGCCGCCAGCACCGCAGGCGCCCGCCTCTGCAGCTTCACCTGCTCTTCCCGGCGCTAGCGCGCCGGTGTCAAACCCGGCGGTACGCTGAGTCGGCGGACGCGGCGCTGATGTCGGTGGTCCACAGATCCTGCTCACCGAGCGACAACAGCCCTTGCTCCGCAGGCCGGGTGGCAGAGACCTCTGCCCGGGCACGCGGCACGCGTCTGGTCAGGTGCGCCACGGGCTGTGCCTGCATGCGGCTGCCGCGTTGATGCATGGCAGACACAGGGGTCTGAAACGGTTCAGGTTCGGGCAGCTTGCGCCGGTGCTGGCGCGGCATTTGCCGCTGCGCCGTTGTGGCCCTCGGCTGCGACGGGTTGAAAGCGTGCTGGTAGCTGCGCAACCAGAGCCGCTGGTCGGCATCTGGCGCGGGAGCGTCTTGTGCGCTGACACCAGGGCCGAAGCTCAGGGCGCTCAGTCCGCTGGCTGACAGCGCGTGCGCTACGTAGTCGCTGGAGCCGATGTAGTCCCACTGGGCGCTGCGCTGGGGCGTCAGGATGGCCCAACGCATCTGCGCAAAACGTCGGGCAAAAAACGGGGCCAGCGCTTCGAGAATGTGGTGCTCGGGCTCAAACCAGGCCACGTGCAGCGGCCCGCCTTCGGGGTGGTTGCGAAAGGTCTCGTCCTGCACGCTGCGAAAGCGCATCAGGGCCTTCATTTTGTGCATGTCTTGCTGCACCGCTTGCGCCATGCGCTGGGCCTGGTCCATGTCGGCGTCTTGCGGGTTGTGGCGCAAAGCGGGCTCGTGTGCCAGACGCCACAACAGGCGGTACAGCAGGTCAAAACGGCTGGGTGCGCTGTGCAGAATGACACTTTCGCACAGCGCCACAAACTCGGGCGGGACCTGCACCGGCGGCGCGTCGTTGAAAAGGGCGGTGTTGTCCAGCGGTATGGCAAAGCAGTCTGCGGCAGCATCGCCCCCGGTGTGCCAGCTGACCTGTGCGGGCAGGATCTGGCGGGCCAGCAGCTTGCGCGCGGCGCGCCTGAAACCTTCCAGGTCCACCGGCCCGCGCAACAGCACGGGCAGCAGGGCCTGCGGAAAAAGGTCATTGGTCAGCGGATCGCTCATCACACCCATGCTGTGCTCCTTGGGGGGCTGTTGCTGGAAGCTGAGTTCAATGGTGCGCCCGGCCACACGTTGGGCGCTGTAGGCGACAAGGCCGATTGCGCAGCAGGCGAAAACCCCCGCGCGGCGCTGAAAACGCGAAGCGCCATAGCCACCTTGACCCATGGGCAGCAAGTGCCGGAGGCAGCAGCAGGGGCGGGGTGGGCGGCGGCAAACACTGTATTAATATACAGTGTTTTGGGGTTTTGTACCAGCGCCGCTCAACGCCGGCGGGGGCAGGGCAGCGAGTGAGCGCCTGATCAGGCGCGGGCGTGCTGCCGGGGGGCGGTTTTTCCGCTGGTGTCCTTCTGGCCCAGGCGTTTGGCCCGGGTTTCCATGACAAAAAATGCGGCGGCGGCCAACACCAGCGGCAGCAGGTAATAAATGGCGCGGTAAGCCAGCAGGGCCGCCAGCAGCTGGTGCTGCGGCACCTGATGCGACAGCAGGGCCACAAACACGGCCTCCAGCACGCCCAGGCCGGCAGGCACATGGGTGATGACACCGGCCACTGCCGCAACCAGCAGTACGCTGAGCACCGTCGGGTAGGCGATGCGCTGCTGCAACAACACAAACACCACAAGGCCCATGATCAGCCAGTTGGCAGCGCCCATGGCGACTTGCAGCAGCGCCAGGCGGGCAGAGGGCAACTCCAGCGTATGACCGCGCACGCAGAAACTGCGCTGGCGCGAGAAGGCGCACAGCAGCAGATACACAGCCACCACAGCCAGCAGCGCCAGGCCCAGAATCTGCAGGCCACCACTGCCGATTTTCCAGCCGGGCGGCAGGGCCGGGGTGTGAAAACTGAACAAGACACCGGCCAGCAGCAGGTAGCCGGTCCAGTTGGTCAGCATGCTCAGGGTCCACACGCGGGTGATCTGCCCCACCTGCAGGCCCAGCCGCGAATACAGCCGGTAACGCATGGCCACGCCGCCTATCAGCGAGCCGAGGTTGAGGTTCAGTACATAACTCGTAAAGGTCACCAGCATGACGGTGGGCGCGCGCAATTTGTGGCCGGTGTAGTAGCGGCCCAGCAGATCAAAGCAGCTGTACAACAGCAGGCTCAGGGCCGAAAGTGCAGCGGCCAGCAGCAGTGAGGGCAAGGGGTAGCCACGCAAGGTGGACCAGACCTCTTGCCACTCGATGGCCTTGGCCTGCTCGAACAGCAGCCAGGCAACGCCCGCAAAAAAAAGCAGTGTGGCGCCGCGCTTGAGCCAGGGCCACCACGCCTTGCCGCGAATGCCGCGGGGCCTGGTGGCGGTGTGGGCGGCGGCTTTGCGGCTCACGAGGCCTTGCCCTCGTTGATGTGGTCGACATGGGTATCGCCCAGCAGCTTGTTGGCCAGCGTCAGGCGCGGTGTGTGTGCTGGCAGCCAGCCAAACCAGGCGGGGTAACGCCGCAGCAGGTGAAACACAAAGAAGCTGCGCAGCTTGACCCACAGGCTTGACTGCGGCAGATCGCTGCTGTTGATCTGTGTGCAGCTGTCGGCCATCAACTGCTCCAGGTGTTCACCCAGGTGCTGGTTGAAAGCCCGGTCCTTGATGATGACGTTGGCCTCAAGATTGAGCGACAGGCTGAGCGGGTCGAGGTTGCTGGAGCCGACGGTGGACCATTCGTCGTCGGTCAGGGCCACCTTGCCATGCAGCGGGCGCTCGCTGTATTCATACACTTTGACACCCGCGCCCAGCAGGGAGCGGTAGAGCAGGCTGGCGGCGATTTTGACAATCGGCATGTCGGGCTCGCCTTGCAGGATCAGCCGCACGTCGACACCGCGCCTGGCCGCCTTGCGCAGTTGACGCAGCAGCCGGTAACCCGGGAAAAAATAGGCGTTGGCAATGATGATGCGATGCCGCGCGCCCCGAATGGCGATGCGGTAGTGACGCTCAATCTCGCTGGTGTGCTCGCGGTTGTCGCGCGTCACCAGCATGGCCTGCGCGCTTCCGGCGGCCGGCGGCGCGGCGCGTGCGGGCGGTTGGGGTTTGCGCCGCAAGAACTGTTTCAGGCGGCCGCCCTGCGGGGGCTGGCCCAGGCGCAACTGCTCGCGCACAAACTGCTCGATGTGCGCCACCAGCGGTCCTTCGATCTCAACCGCGTAGTCCTGCTTGGACTCGGGGCCATAGTCGGCCAGGTGGTCGGCGGAATAGTTGATGCCACCGACAAAGGCGCGCTCGCCATCGACCACCACAATCTTGCGGTGCATGCGCCGGAACAGGTTGGTGCGGTAACCCCACAGGCGCGGGCTGGGGTCAAACACATGCACCCGCACGCCAGCGTCGGTCAATGCGGTGATGTAGCCGGGCGACAGATCGGGCGAACCATAACCGTCGATGGTGATGTCCACCTGCACACCGCGTGTGGCCGCACCCAGCAGGGCTTGCTGCAGGGCCTTGCCGACCTTGTCTTCAAACAGGATGAAGGTTTCGAGAATGACTTCGCGTTTGGCAGCGGCAATGCATTCAAAGACGCGCGGAAAAAAATCCTCGCCGTTGACCAGCAGCTTGAGCCGGTTGCCGTCTACCCAGGGGTTCATATCTCAATCTCTGCGGCCAGCGGTGCGTGGTCAGACAGATGCGACCAGGGTTTGAGAGGCAGCACCACCGGGGCATGGCCAATGGCGTTGCGCACATAAATGCGGTCCAGTGGCAGCAGCGGAAAACGAGCAGGGAAAGTGCGCGCGGCCTTGCCGTTGGCCTGCACAAACACCTCATGCATGCCGGCGCCCTTCTCGAGCACGTCGTGTGCGCGGCGGCGCCAGTCGTTGAAGTCGCCGGCAGCAATCACCGGGCAGCCCGGCGGAATGTCGGTGCGTACCAGGTCGCACAACATATTGAGTTGTTTCAGTCGGTGTGACTCCGCCAGGCCCAGGTGGACACAGATGGCGTGGACATGGGTTTCGCGGCCTGGGATCTGCAGCACGCAGTGCAGCAAGCCGCGCCGCTCGGGGCCGCTGATGGAGACGTCGCGGTTTTCAAAACTGACGATGGGAAACTTGGACAGCACCGCGTTGCCGTGGTGGCCGTTGGTGTACACCGCGTTGCGGCCGTAGGCAAATTGCGGCCAGATGCTGTCGGCCAGAAATTCGTAATGCGGTGTCACCGGGTAGTTGGCCACCTTGCTTTCGTGCCGGGCATGGGTGCCCGTGACTTCTTGCAGAAACACCACGTCGGCCCCCACCGTGCGCACCGCTTCGCGCAGCTCATGCAGGATGAACTTGCGGTTGAAGAAGGTAAAGCCCTTGTGGATGTTGACCGTGAGCACCTTGATGGAAAAACTCAGGGCAGCGGCGGCAATGACCTGTTGCGTTTCAGCCAGCACGTCGGCGTCGACACGCGGCGGGGCAGTTACGGCCACAGCTTCGCTGACCTGGATGAGGGATTCAGAAGGGAGCATGGGTCAGGATAGAGGTCAAAAGCCTATTGTCGGACGGACGGACGCGCAAAAACTGTAGGACAGCAAGCTCATTTGCGGTGTGTCAAGCGCGGCAGGCGTAGCGCGGGGCTTTGTGAACGCGGCGTAAAGGCCGGCGTCCTACGCACAGCAAGGGGGCTTTCCGGCAGGGCGGAGCCGCGTTGGGCAGTAAATTTGAATCAACCGGTGCCGACAAGGCTCCGGTGCCTGCAGATGCCTTTCCGGGCGCCTTGCAGGTTGGCAGTTACTTCAGAAGGTCATGACCTGTCCTGACCTGCCTGTTTCATCACAAGGAGTTTGAAATGAACAAGTTTTCCATGCGTTCCCTTTCTGCCGCTGCGGCCCTGACCGCCACGCTGGCTTTTGCAGCCCATGCCCAGGTGGGTGTCGGCGCTGACGTCGGTGTGCGCACCGGTGTCAACAACAACATCAGCAGCGACGTGCGTGCCAATGCAGGCGTTGGCGTGAACACCACCGCCTCTTCGTACGGCACGGCTACACGCAGCGACAGCTCGATGGGAGCCAACACCGACACCCGTGCCAGCGCCAACACCCGGGTGTCGGGCGAGGGCGTGAAGGGTGCCGTGAGCCGCACGGGTAACCGTGTGGAAAGCGGGGTGGTGCGCGGCGCCAACGCCACCAAGCGTGTGGCCAACCGTGCCGCCAACTCGGTGGGCAATGTGGCCCGCCGCGCTGGTGCCGGCGTCCAGAACGCCCTGCCAGCCGGCGCTCGCGCCAATGGCCAGGCCGGGGTGCAGGGCTCAGGCAGCATAGGCACGGATGGCGGCACGCCGAAGTAAGGCGATCTGCTCAGGGCCGGGCTGCGGTGATTTGCCGCAGCCCGGCTTTTTTTCGCCCGCCGCGCGCTGCGTTGTGCCTTATGCTGCAAGTCGAGTTGTTGAAAGGACTTGCCATGCCACGCGCCCTGCTGGACGAATCACACATCCACCCCGCCATTCGTGAAAAAATTGCACGGCACCAGCAGGCCATGGTTCTGGAGGTGCAGTCTGCACTGGCCGCACATGCCGTAGTGGTTGTCGGCATGGGGATGAACCCGTTTCCGCGCAAGGCGCGGCGTGCGCTGGAGGCTGCCGGGGTCGCGCACCACTACCTGGAATACGGCAGCTACTTCAACACCTGGCGTGAGCGCAATGCGCTGAAGATGTGGACCGGCTGGCCGACTTTTCCCATGGTCTTTGTACGCGGCACTTTGGTGGGTGGCGCTACCGAGCTGGACAAGCTGATTGCCAGCGGCGAGCTGAAGGCCTTGCTGGGCACCTGAGCGACGAGCGTGGGGGCCCTATTTCGGCCGTGGCCGTGACAGGCCCCGGTCCGGCTGTGACAGAGTGCCGGCGCGCAGCGCTGCGACCGCATTGGCCACCGCACTGGCGACGTTGCGAACCTCGGCCTGCATCGGCTTGTCGGCGTCCAGCGCGTCGTGGCTGGTGGCGTAGGGCTCGTAATAACCCACGTAGCGGTCCAGCCGTGCCTGGGCGCCGGCGTCTATCAGGCCCATCCAGTCCAGCCAGTCGGACAGGCCGCGGCGCGAACCTTCAATACCTGCCACATCGCCATGTACGACCATGCCGTAGACGCGACCGGCCAGATGTTTCGGGTAGTCCCAGCCTTTGAGCTCCAGCGCCTTGGCTTTGGCGGGTTTTTTGCCCTGGGTGCTGGTCGGGTCGGGGTTGCCGCCGTCGGCGCAGACCAGCCGGTCTATCATGAGTTTGAGCGGACTCGGTGACTGGTACCAGTACACCGGGGTCAGCAGGATGACGCCGTGGGCGGCGGTCCAGCGCTCATAGATCTCGTTCATCCAGTCGCTGGTTTGGCCCAGCGAATGATTCGGGTAACAGCTGCAGGGCCAGTGGCACAGCGGCATGGCGGTGGAGGCGCAGCCCTTGCATGGGTGGATGTTCAGGTGGTAGCTGGAGGTCAGCAGGCTCAGGTCCAGCACGTCGGCTTCGATATTGGCGGCCTGTAATGTTTCTTCTGCCCACTTGACCATGCGCCAGGTTTTGGAGACCTCTCCGGGGCAGGTGCCGTCGTTGCGCGCCGAGCCGCAAACCAGCAGCACGCGTGACGGCGACGCGGGGTCTTGCCAGGCGGCCTGGGCTTGCTGGATGCGCTCGCGGGTTTGCAGCCACTCGACCGAGAGTTCGTAGTCGGGGTCGGCATACCCGGGCCCGGCCTTGCGCGTCCGCGGCGCCTTGCGGCCTTCCAGGTAAGCGTCCCAGGCGATGGCTTCGACGCGGGAGATGGCCTGGGCCTCGGCTTCGAAGGCCGGGTCCATGAAGGACTCCATGAATCGGTCGTGAAACTGGTTGCGCGACAACGCGGCTGGCGCCTGGCCTTTGCGGATTTCTGTCATGCCGCCAGTTTAGGCAGGCGTTTTGCCCGCGCAGACGGTGAGCGTATTTGTCCTACGCGACATCGCGCAACCGGCTGGCTGGGCGTGTTGAGGGATAAAAAGTGGCTCCAGCCCTTATGGGTTGTGCGTAAGCAGCTATAAAAAAAGTAGCAACTTCAAAGCGGGCGCCGACAAAGAAAGACCTGCAGCACGCCCGTCAGGACGTGGTGCAGGCCGTTGCGGGAGCAGCCGGTGCGGCTGCTCCTGGCGAAGGCTTAGCCTTTGTGCTGCTGGCCGTGGCCGCCGCCATGGCCCATGCCGCCTTTGCCACCCATGCCGCCTTTGCCCATGCGCTGGCTGTCAAACACCTTTTTCTGGTCGGCAGTCAGCGCCGCATAAAAGGTTTTGGTGGCTTCGCCGCGTTTGTCCATGCTGGTGTTCATCTCGGCCATGTGCTGGCTGCGCAGGGTGCGCATCTTGTCGATGCGCTCGGGGGTTGGCAGTTTCTCCAGGTCGGCACGTTGCTCGGGCGTCATGCGGGTACCGTGGGCGGGTGGCTGCATGCTGGCGGTGAAGGTGGTCCAGGCGCCTTCCTGGGCCGGTGTGAGTTTGAGCTTGGCCTTGAGCTCAGCCTGGTGCTGCGCCATGCGCGCCTGCATTTGGGCGGGGTCGTGGCGGCCCATGCGCTCACCGTGGTGTCCGGCGGGTTGGGCCGGCGCTGCGGCGGTAGCAGGGGGCACTGGCGCTGCCGGTGCCATGGTCTGCGCGGTGGCCGCCAGGGCGGCGGTGGCCATGATGCCGGCCAGCAGCAGGGTGTTGAGGGATTTGAGGGGCTGGAATGTCGAGGTCATGTGCGCTTTCCTTTGTGGGGGTGTACGCCTGGTACCGGGAGTGGCGTCAGGTTGAAAGCGAGTTTGAGCGGCCTGTGTCAATGCGCCATGAGGCGACGGTGAGGATTTCGTAAAGTTTTTAGACGATTTGCTGTTTGGCTGCCGACTGGCCGGCCAGGTCGTCGAGGATGGGGCAGTCGGGCCGGTCGTTGCCCTGGCAGCCATGGACCAGGTGGGCCAGGGTGTGTTGCATGGCCTGCATGGCGGCGATGCGCTGGGCCAGGTCGTCGGCATGTTTTTGTGCAATGCGCCGCACGCTGGCGCTGGCGCGGCGGCGGTTTTGCCACAGGCTGACCAGCTCGGCAATCTCGGCCATCGAAAACCCGAGATCTCGTGAGCGCTTGATGAAGCGCAGCGTGTGCACCTCGGCGCTGCTGTACTGGCGGTAGCCGCTGTCACTGCGCTGCACTTGCGGCAGCAGCCCCAGTGACTCGTAGTGCCGCACCATCTTGGCCGACACGCCGGACTGGCGCGCCGCCTCGCCAATGTTCATGGGTGCGCTCATGTGGTGGCGTAGCCCTCTTCGGAGATCGCGGCGATGATGGCCTCTCTGGGCTGGTCCGACTGCACGTCCACCTTGCCTGTCGCGCGCTCGATCCTGACTTCGGCCTGCGGATCGATGGTTTTGACGGCCTGGGTGACGGCGCGTTCGCAGTGGCCGCAGGTCATGCCCTGTACGTTGAAGGTCTGGTTCATGGTGTGTCCTTTTGGTTTGAAATGGAAGCCTGTAGCTTGAACCCTGCCACCATGGTAAGGTCAAGCGGCCTCCATGCAAACCCTTGATCGCGGTGGGGTTGATCTGCGTCAAGGCTTGACCTTGCCATGATGTCAAAGTTGATCATTCGGCCATGAACACCTTTACCCCCCCCTCCTCTTCCTCTTCCTCTTCCTCCACCCTGGACCTTGGCGTTGGCGGCATGACCTGCGCGTCGTGTGTGTCACGTGTTGAGAAGGCCCTGAAGAAAGTACCCGGTGTGCAAGAGGCCACCGTCAACCTGGCGACCGAGTCCGCGCGGGTGTTGTATGCCCCCTCTGCGCAAATGGATGCGCAGCTGCGCCGCGCGGTGCGCAACGCGGGCTACGAGCCGCGAGCAGCCGAGGCGGCCCTGCCGGAAGACCTGTCGCCCTGGGCTGGCTTTCTGCCGGTGGCCGTGGGCCTGCTGCTGTCGGCGCCGCTGCTGTTCCCGATGATCGGTGACCTGTTTGGCAAACACTGGATGCTCCCGGCCTGGCAGCAGTTTTTGCTGGCAACGCCGGTGCAATTCATTCTGGGCGCGCGTTTTTACAAGGCCGGCTGGCATGCACTGAAGGCCCTGACCGGCAACATGGACTTGCTGGTGGCGATAGGCACCAGCGCCGGCTGGGGTCTGTCGATGTGGCTCTGGCTCAGTGCTGAGCCCGACACCATGGTGCATCTTTATTTCGAGGCCTCAGCCGTGGTGGTAACGCTGGTGCTGCTGGGCAAGTGGCTGGAGGCGCGTGCCAAGCGCCAGACCACGGCGGCGATACGGGCGCTGCATGCCCTGCGCCCGGAGACGGCGCATGTGTTGCAGCCGGGCGGCGAAGAAGTCGACCTGCCGGTGGCCGAGGTGCTGCTGGGCGACCGGCTGGTGGTACGCCCCGGCGAACGCATTCCGATGGACGGGCTGCTGCAGGACGGGCAGACGCAGGTGGACGAATCCATGCTGACGGGCGAGCCGCTGCCGGTGGCCAAACAGGCTGGCGACAAACTGACGGGCGGCAGCATCAATGGTGATGGGCGCGTGGTGCTGCAGGTCAGCGCGGTGGGCAGCGAAAGTGTGCTGGCTCAGATCATCCGGCTGGTAGAAGACGCGCAGGCTGCCAAAGCGCCTATCCAGCGTCTGGTGGACCAGGTGTCTGCCGTGTTTGTGCCGGTGGTGCTGGTGATTGCGCTGGCCACCTTGCTGGGCTGGTGGTGGCAGGGTGCGGGGCTGGAGACGGCGCTGATCCATGCGGTGGCGGTGCTGGTGATTGCCTGTCCGTGTGCGCTGGGGCTGGCCACGCCGGCGGCCATCATGGCCGGTACCGGTGTGGCGGCAAAAAACGGCATTCTGATCAAGGACGCGCAGGCGCTGGAGCTGGCGCACAAGGTGGATACGGTGGCGTTTGACAAGACCGGCACCCTGACCGTAGGCCGGCCCCGGATGGTGGCCTTTGTGGTGGCACCTGACTCGGATGAGGCGCAGCAATTGGCGGTGGCCGCCAGCCTGCAAAGCGGCAGCGAACACCCGCTGGCGCGCGCTGTGGTGACCGCTGCGCAGGAGCGCGGCATGACGGTGGCGCAGCCCGACGGCCTGCGCGCCGTGCCGGGCCGAGGCAGCGAAGGCGAAGTGGGTGCGCGCAGCTACCTGATCGGTAGCCTGCGCTGGATGCAAGAGCTGGGGGTAGGCTTGGGTGCGCTGGCGCCCGAGGCGGCGCGTTTGCAGGCAGAAGGCGCCACTTTGTCGGTGCTGGTCGAAAGGGTCACGCAGGGCCTGACCGTTCGGGCCCTGATGGCTTTTGCCGACGAGTCCAAGCCCGAGGCCAGGCAGGCCCTGGCGCTGCTGCGTGCGCGCGGCATCCGAATCGTGATGATTTCCGGCGACAACCGCGGCGCGGCACTGGCCATGGGCGCGCGGCTGGGGCTGGGCGCTGACGAGATCATGGCCGAGGTGCTGCCGGGCGACAAGGCCGCGAAAGTGGCTGAGCTGAAGGCCGGGGGTCATACCGTGGTCATGGTTGGGGATGGCGTGAATGACGCACCGGCGCTTGCAGCGGCGGATGTCGGCATGGCCATGGGCACCGGTACCGATGTGGCCATGCATGCCGCTGGCATCACGCTGATGCGCGGCGACTTGGCGCTGGTGGCTGGCGCGCTGGACATCTCGCACCGCACCGTGATGAAAATACGGCAGAACCTGTTCTGGGCCTTTGCCTACAACGTGGCCGGCATTCCCCTGGCGGCGCTGGGATTTTTGAGTCCGGTGGTGGCGGGCGCGGCGATGGCGCTGTCCAGCGTCAGCGTGATCTCCAATGCGCTGCTGCTCAAACGCTGGCGCCTGCGCAAGGCTTGAGGTAAATCAAGGCGGGTGCGTGGCTGCTGTGCCATCGTGCAGCCATGCCCCACACCACCCTGCAAATCATCCGTGATGAACACGCCGCCCTGGCGGCGGTGTTGCGCTCGCTTTTGATGATGCTGGAGCGCGGCCCCGACGATGAGCCGGAACGCTTTTTTGACGTGCTGCGCGCCATGCTGTTTTACATCGACGAGTTTCCCGAGCGGCGCCACCACCCCAAGGAGTCGGACCTGCTGTTTCCCCGGCTGGTGCGTGCCGCGCCCGAGTTGATGCCGGTGATAGAGCGGCTGGAAGCCGACCACATGAGCGGCGAAGGCAAGGTGCGGGAACTGCAGCATTTGTTGCTAGGCTGGGAGCTGATTGGTGAGTCGCGGCGCGGCTCTTTCACCGACACCGCCCGGGTGTATGTGGCTTTTTACATGACGCACATGCGAACCGAAGAAACGCTGGTGTTGCCTGCCGCTGAAAAAGCGCTGGCCGCTTCTGACTGGGCCGAGCTGGACGCCGCGTTTTCCCGTGACCGCGATCCGCTCGTCGGTGGCTTGCGTGACCCTTGTTACGAGCGGCTCTTCACACGGATTGTGCTGACGGCGCCGGCGCCTATTGGGGTGGGCGCGGCCTGAGCGAAAAACCTTGGTCTTTTCGGGCCCTAGCCCTTATGAGGCCTGTGTAAACAGCTATCAATAACATAGCGAATCGGGTGATCACCCGCGACCAATCCGGGCCCACACTCCTAGAACGATTGTTTGAAGCCGACGCTGACAAGACCCTGGCGGTTGTTGCGGCCCAGCGTCGCATCCAGTTGCAAGCTGGGGCTCAGGTCTTTGCGTGCGCCGATCTGGAAGGTCGGTTTGGCCAGACGTTGGCCGAAGGCTTCGGCGTGTACGGTGACCGGGCCCCACTCGCGCTCATGCGCCAGGCCCCAGGTGCCCACGCCCGGCCCACCCGACGCGCGCTGCGCACCGAGGTTGACGTGGGTTGAGCCCAGGGCGCTGTTGCAGGTCAGCAGGCCATTGAGGTAAGGCGTGGTACCGCTTTGCCCGCGGGTCTGGCTGGCGCCCAGTACGGCGGCAGGGTTGCACCCGTTGTCTAGCGAAGGCGTGATGCGCCACTTGGCCTGCAGCGACTGGCTGGTGCTGGCCGCCGTGCGGTCGCGCGTGACGGATGCGCCCAGCTCCAGGCCATCGATCGGTGCATAAGCCGGCGCCACGGTGAAGGTGTTGGCCCGGCCCGGCTGGCGCGCATACCAGCCCTCGACATGGCCGCTGCCGGCGTCATCGGTGTTGGCGTCGTCCACTGTCAAGGGGCGGCCGGCGTTGGCAAAGCCGCAGGCCAGCAGGCTGGCGGCAAGCAACAGGCGCGGGAGCAGGGGTGCAGTAGAGGGGGTTTTCATGCCGCGCAGTTTAGCGCGGCATCGCAGGCTCAGGCCATTGCGGGGTAGTCGGTGTAGCCCTTTTCGCGGCCACCGTAGAAGGTGGTTTTGTCGGGCGTGTTGAGGGCTGCGTTGGCACGCAGGCGCTCGACCAGATCCGGGTTGGCGATGTAGGGCCGGCCGAAGGCCACCAGGTCAGCGCCCTCGGCAACGGCTTTTTCAGCCAGCGCCTTGTCATACCCGTTGTTGACCATCCAGGCGCCCTTGCCGCCTGCTGTGCGGTAGGCGGCCTTGAGCGCGGCGTAGTCAAACGGCCGCTCGCTGAGGTCGCGCGGGCCGCCAGTGGCGCCTTCAATGATGTGGATGTAGGCCAGGTTCAGGCTGGCCAGTTGTTTGACCACGTAGTCAAACAGCGGTTGCGGGTCAGTGTCATAGGCATCGTTGGCCGGGGTGACCGGGGACAGGCGGATGCCGGTTTTGCCGCCACCGACGGCGCTGGTGACAGCGCGGGTCACTTCCAGCAGCAGGCGGGCGCGGTTTTCGATGCTGCCGCCGTAGTCGTCGCTGCGCAGGTTGGAGCCGCTTTTGAGAAACTGGTCCAGCAGGTAGCCGTTGGCCCCGTGGATTTCGACGCCGTCAAAACCGGCGGTGTCCACCGCATTGCGCGCCGCCGCCTGGTAGCTGTGCACAATGCCGGGCAGCTCACTGGCGTCTAGCGCGCGCGGCTCTGAGGTTTCTACAAAGGCCGGCACCCCGTCCTTGATCAGCACGGTTTTGGTTTTGGCGGTGATGGCCGAGGGCGCCACCGGTTTGCCGCCGTCAGGCTGCAAGTCGGTGTGCGAGACGCGGCCCACATGCCAGAGCTGCACCACAATTTTTCCGCCCTTCGCATGCACGGCTTCGGTGACGTTTTTCCAGCTGTCGAGTTGTTCGGTGCCGTACAGGCCCGGTACATCCGAGTAGCCCTGGGCCTGGTGGCTGATGGCGGTGGCTTCGGTGATCAGCAGACCGGCGCTGGCGCGCTGGGCATAGTAGGTGGCGGCAATGTCCGGCGGAATCGCGTCGGGGGAGCGGTTGCGCGTGAGCGGTGCCATGACGATGCGGTTGGCCAGGTGCAGGTCACCGGCTTGGGTGGGGTCGAAGAGGGTGGGCATGGAGGTCCGTTGGTGGTGAAGTTGTTGGGAATGGCCTGCAGTGTGGGCTGATCTGAATTGGCTTGTGCGGGACGGGTTGCTGGATTCGTGATAGTTGCAGATGGGGCTGGGTTGCAAAATTTCCGAAAAATTTTGGCATACCGTAGCGGCTGCGGTGTGCACTGAGCCTGCTGGCCGGGGGTTGCCCCGGCGGCAAGGGATTCCTGATCGGCCTCATGCAGCGTTGAGGGTGCGCCTGCAAGCCGGGTCTCGCCCCGGCGGGCGACTCACTTTCTCTTGCGTCGCTGTATAGACCGGAGACATGGGAAACAGGTGTGCGGAGACATAGGAAACACCTTGGAATCTCATCAGGCTTGCGTCAGGGTATTCAAGTC
>NZ_JAUXUP010000059.1 GCF_030680935.1 Polaromonas sp.
CGCGTCGGGTGTGGCGCCTGCGTGCAGCGCCAGCGTGTCGAAGCCCGGGTCAGAGTAGCCAGACATGGTGTCTCCAGAAAATGGCGGAAGGGATAGACAAAAACGGCGGCCAGCCTGAAACAACTTGAGGTGGCCTGCAAACGGATTGTGGGCTATATTTGAACTGAATTTTCCGCCGGGCGGCACCGGGGAAGAACCTGCAGACTGCCGAGACAAATTCCTGAAGGAGCGCCCCATGAAAGTCCTTGATATCCTGCGCGTCAAAGGCAACACCCTTTATACCGTCCATTCTGACGAACCACTGGCCAAGGCGGCGCAGATCATGGCCGAAAAAGACATTGGTTCACTGGTGGTGATGGAGCACGGCGACCTGGTCGGCATGTTGACCTTCCGCGAGGTGATTCTCTGCATCGTCAAAAATGGCGGCGAGATCGGCGGCACGCTGGTGCGCACGGCCATGGACGACGCGCCGCTGACCTGCACCCCCGACACCGAGATCGATGAAGTCCGCCGCATGATGCTGGGCCGGCATGCGCGCTACATGCCGGTGCTGAACAAAAAAGTGCTTGAGGGTGTGATCTCGTTTTACGACGTGGCCAAGGCGGTGGTCGATGGCCAGAACTTCGAGAACAAGATGCTCAAGGCCTATATCCGGGATTGGCCTTCTGAAGAAGACGAGACGCCAGAGACCAAGCTCTGAGGCATGGCCTCTGTCCGAATTTTGCTATAAATTCAGTAGCTGCCTACGCCCGGCAGCAAAGGGCTGGCGGCCAATTCGACTACAATTTTACCCCATGCTGGCGTGAATCATCTCCCTGACCCGAGGGTAAATTTGCTGGTTCCACCTGCGCCCGCTGAACACGCCGTAATGCCCTACACCGGTCTGCACATGGTGGGTTTTCATGAATGGCCGGATGCTGCTGCACAGGTCTTGCGCGGCCACCGTCTGCCCGACTGAACAGATATCGTCGCGCTCGCCCTCGACCGTCATCAGCGCGGTGCGGCGTATGGCGGCGGGGTTGACGATGCGGCCACGGTAGCTGAGTTTGCCGAGCGCCAGGTCGTAGGTCTGGAACACCTTCTCGACCGTTTCCAGGTAAAACTCGGCCGGCAGGTCGTTGACCGCCAGGTACTCGTCGTAAAACAGGCGGATCACATTGGCCTTGTCCACGTCGCCATCGACCAGGTGCTGGTACATGTCCTTGAAGGATTTTTTGTGCCGGTCCAGGTTCATGCTTAAAAACGCGCTGAGCTGCACAAAGCCCGGGTACACGCGGCGCATGTAGCCTGCGTGCGGCAGCGGTACGTGGCTGATCAGGTTTTTTTCAAACCACTCAATCGGTTTGCTGGTGGCCAGGGTATTGACGCCGGTCGGGTTGACGCGGCAATCGACCGGGCCGGCCATCAGGGTCAGGCTGCGCGGCTGGGCCGGGTCATCGTCTTCGGCCATGAGGGCGGTGGCGGCCAGCGCCGCCACGCAAGGCTGGCACACGGCAATGACATGGGTGCCGGGGCCAATGGCCTGGGTGAAGCGGATCATGTGTTCTATGTAGTCGTCCAGGCTGAAGGGGCCGTGGCGCAGCGATACATCCCGTGCGTTGTGCCAGTCGGTGATGTACACATCGTGGTCCTGCAGCAAGGTGCGCACGGTTTCGCGCAGCAGCGTGGCAAAGTGGCCCGACAGCGGCGCCACCAGCAGCACCGCAGGCTGGTGCGGCCTGTCAGCCGCTTCTTCTTTCTTGAAGCGCAACAGGGTGCCAAAAGGCAGGGACAGCACGGTTTCTTCGCTGACCGCCAGCTCGCGTTCGCCCAGGTGCACGCTTGTGATGCCGTAGGCCGGGCGTGAGTGGGTGACCCGCATGCGCGAAAAAACGTCCATCGAAGCCGACAGCTTGCGCAGCAAGCTGCCTTCCGTGCGCCCCAGCCAGAAGGCGGCGCTGCCGCTTTGCGCCAACAGGCGAAGCGGGGACATCAGGTCGGACTGGAGCTGGTAAGCCTGGTAAAGCATGGGAGTCCTGGCGTGAGCGGGCTTTTGGCCGATACCCGGGTGCAGGCAAGTTACGGGCCAATCCGCGCATGGGAGCAGTTGGCACAGGGCTTGCGGAGAGCTGGCACCTCCCTGCGGCAGCGGGGCACTTCTTTTCGCCTTCAGGAGTAGCGCCATGGCCAAAGCCGTCTTGACGATCAGCAGCAAAAACTACGGCGCCTGGGCCCTGCGCGGATGGCTGATGGTCAAATTTGCCGGTCTGGAGTTTGAAGAAAAAGTGATTTCCCCCGACGACCCGGCGATGAAGGCCGAGATGCTGCTGCTCGCGCCTTCCATGCTGGTGCCATCGCTGCAGCATGGCGGCGTGAAGGTTTGGGACACCCTGGCGATTGCCGAATACCTCAACGAAATCAAACCCAAAGCCGGCCTGTTGCCAGCCGAGGTGAAAGCCCGCGCCCATTGCCGCGCCATCTGCGGCGAGATGCATTCAGGCTTTTCGTCCATGCGCTCTTCGCTGCCCATGAACCTCAAGGCGCACTTTCCCAACTTCAAGATATGGTCACGCGCGCAGGCCGACATCGACCGCGTGCTGGAGATCTGGAAAGAATGCCTGGCGAGCTACGGCGGGCCTTATCTGTTTGGCAAGCAGCCCTGTGTGGCCGACGCCATGTACGCGCCGGTGGTGACACGTTTCCTGACTTACGACGTGGCGCTGGACAAAAGCGCTACCGCTTATTGCAAGCGCATCATGGAACTGCCCGCGATGAAAGAGTGGGTGGCCGCCGCGAAAAAAGAGCCGGACGATATTGACGAGCTGGACGCGGAATTTTGAACACCCCCATTCAGGCTCACTGCGTGTAGCCTGTTTCCCCCTTGCAGGGGGCGGCGCCTGCGGCCCGGCAGAGCCGGTTCCGCGGCCCCCGCTGGAAGGGGGCTTTGGCGTATGAACGACTAAACAGTCTGAGTCTTATTCAAGCAGGGGCCGCAGGTCCGGCTATGCCGGCCTGCAGGCGCAGCGGCCCCCTTGGGGGGCAGGGCGCTACACGCAGTGAGCAACCGTGGGGGCTCTATCTACCAGGGGGTGGGTGGCGGAATCTCGCAAACCGGCTCAACATCAATTGACGTGAAATCCGCTGGCGAAACAATCTCGAGGTACTCCATGTCGGGCGAATAGTCGAACAGGCAATGCTTGATGCCCGGGCGCTGGTGCACCACGTCACCGGCTTCGACCAGGGTTTCCTTGTCCTCGTACATGAAACGCGCCCAGCCCTTGAGCATGTACACAATCTGGAAGTCCGCCTCATGCCGGTGCCAGCCCGTGCCTGTTTCTGGTGCCATGTTCGCCTTGACAAGGTGCGCGATTACTTTTCCGCGTGTCGCCTCGGTTATGCCCAAATCGCGGTAAAGAAAAAAGTCGCGCAAACCGCCAGACACGAAGGGCGTGTCACCGGGTTTGACGTGGGAGAAGGTGGTGTTGGTGCGGTCCAGCATGGGGTGCTCCTTGGTGCGGTGCAGCGTTGAGGAAATGCTGCACTGCGGCAAGCAGGAAGTGTTCCAGGAAAACGACGCTCCGCCTGGTTGGGCAACGCTCTTGATGCCCGACGCCGCCTAAAATCAAGAACGGCACTGCCGGGTTTTGCGTTTGTTCTATACCTGTATAAATTCATGACCGATTTCCGCAAAGCCAATAAAGGCGCCTGTTTCAAAGGAATGGCATGTCCAGAATATCGAGCAGAGGCCAGTTTGTAGAGCAGGATTTGCTCCATACATTAAGTTAGGCGTCGCCAAATCCCCAGCATTACCCCGCAAAGCATCGCTATGAAGCCCCACAACGCAATCTCCCTCCTCCTCGCCATTTTGCTTCCACTGGCCAGCGCGGCTCAAGACAAGTGCACTGCCCAGGGTCAGGCAGAGCAGCTTCGTATTGAGCGGGAATTTGTGGCCCAGCGTCCTGAGAAGGGTGACAAGACCGCAGAGCAAATCTGGTCGAAAAATCTAAATGCTGCACTTGCGGCCGCTGCGAAACAAGTCGAAGACTGCACACGGGCGAGCAAGCCAAAGCCTTCACCCGCGGCCACAGCGAAAGTCGATGAATGCCTGGCCGGTGTACGACGCCGCGGAGACGACCTACAACAGCGATACAAGGGGCGGACTCTTACGTTTCAAGAGCAGACCACTTTGAGAGGCGAGGAGCAACGCCTACAAGACGAGTACATGTCATGCACAAGAACAGTCGCTCGGTAGCAGCACTCGCGGCGACGCCTAACGGGGTCGGCCCACACGGACACACAGCAGCAGGTTGCCGCTTCGCGGCGCTTGCTGTGCGCCGGTAGCCTCCAACGTTAAACCGCACAGTCCATGGCAGAAACAACGCCAATGCTTATCAACTGCGGCCCACACGGGGAGCGCGTAGCGACTGTCGTTTGTCAGCACCTGTTGGACGCCGCGAAGCTGTCACCTGCTGGGTTCGTTGAGAACTCGTCCGATCCTGCCGATCTCCAAGCCTGGTGCCATGCGTGTGAAGAGAAATTCCTGGCTGAAGGCGAGATGACCGAGGCCTTCAAGGAATTCAATGGAATGACAATTGTCTGTATCGAGTGTTTTGCGGGAATCAAATCTTGGCACACCATTCCGGCAGAGCAATAGATTTGGGTGAAGCGGTGCGGTTTAACATGGCAATCAACACGGACCCACAACAACAGGAGGCAGCTTTGCCGCAAGTTGTTTTGGTCCGATCGTCTTCACGTTACGCATCACAATGAAGCTCACACAGATCAAAGCTCTCCAGCGCACCTGCAAGGCGGCATTCATGGTCGCGATGGTCTGCTTCGTTTTACTTGGGGTTCAACCGCTGCTCCTTTCCAACTCCTTCGGTACGGTGGCACTTGCGGGTGCACTTGCCAGCTTCTTTGCCGCACTCTTTTTGCTTGGTGCGATTGTTTCTGCAAAGTGTCCCGCCTGTAAGAGGCCTTTTGTGGGCTCAACTGTCGAAGACGGTGTCCCGACTGCCTCCCTGTTCACCGTGAACTGTATGTATTGTGGTTTTCCGACTCACTGTATGCCGTCTGCGGAAGAGACAAAGTGAGGCCCAACAGGGCCGTCAACACGGACCCTTCCGGGCGTCCGCCGGCTGCGCCGGCCCTTTCCGCAGTCGCCGCTTACGGCCAACGTTTGCGATCAGTCCCGTAGTCCTGCCTTCTGGCCAAAGCCCCGACCCCATCTGGGATAATCCCCCCATGAGCGGCAACACCTTCGGCACACTATTCGCAGTCACCAACTTTGGTGAATCCCACGGCCCGGCCATTGGCTGTGTGATTGACGGCTGCCCGCCGGGCATGGCGCTGAATGAAGCCGACATCCAGGGTGACCTGGACCGGCGTCGTCCCGGCACCAGCAAGTATGTGACGCAGCGAAATGAACCCGATACCGTCGAAATCCTGTCTGGGGTGTACGTTGGCAAAACCACTGGCACGCCGATTTGCCTGTTGATCAAAAACACCGACCAGCGCAGCAAAGATTACGGCGACATCCTCAACACCTTCCGCCCCGGCCATGCCGACTACAGCTATTTGCAGAAGTACGGCATTCGGGACCCGCGCGGTGGTGGCAGGGCCTCGGCCCGGCTGACCGCGCCCATGGTGGCGGCGGGTGCGGTGGCCAAGAAGTGGTTGCTTGAAAAATACGGCACCAGTTTTCGCGGGTGCATGACCGAGGTGGGTGACATCGCGATCCCGTTCGAGTCCTGGGAACATGTGCCGAACAACCCGTTTTTTGCGCCAGTGGCCGATGTGTCCGCGCTGGAAACCTACATGGACGGGCTGCGCAAGGCTGGCGACTCTTGCGGTGCGCGTATCCGTGTCACCGCCACCGGCATGCCGGTGGGCCTGGGCCAGCCATTGTTTGACAAGCTCGACGCCGACATTGCCTTTGCCATGATGGGCATCAACGCGGTCAAGGGGGTAGAGATAGGCGCCGGGTTTGCCAGCGTGACGCAGCGCGGCTCCACCCATGGCGATTCGCTGTCGCCCGATGGTTTCAAATCAAACAACGCAGGCGGCGTGTTGGGCGGCATCAGCACCGGGCAAGATATTGAAGTGTCGATTGCCATCAAGCCGACCAGCTCCATCATCACGCCGCGCGAATCGATCGACATGGCGGGCCAGCCGACCTCGGTGGTGACCAAGGGCCGGCACGACCCCTGCGTGGGCATACGCGCCACACCGATTGCCGAAGCCATGCTGGCGCTGGTCGTGATGGAACACGCACTGCGGCATCGCGCGCAATGTGGTGACGTGGTGTCCCCGATGCAGGCCATCAACGGGTCGGCTTGACCGATGGTTGAGGCAGCGCCGGCCACCAGCCGCCGCCAGCTGGTGCCGTTTGCCGCGTTGTCGGCCAGCTACTTCGCGCACATCGGCTTTTTCAACCCCTATCTGCCGCTGTGGCTCAAGGATCTGGGCTTCAGCATTCTGGCGATCAGCCTGCTGACCTCGGTGCAGGCCGCCACGCGGCTGTTTGCGCCTTATGGATGGGGCGCCATCAGCGACCACACCGGTGAGCGTATCAAGCTGCTGCGTTACGGCGCCACCGTGGCGCTGGTGTCCTCGCTGGGCCTGTGGCTGGACTTTGACTCGACCTATGGCGTCTGGTGGCTCACGGCTGTGCTGCTGGTGATGTTCACCCACACCAGCTCCATGATGCCCATGAGCGAGGCGGCGATGGCGCATTTGATCAGCCAGGGCGGCGCGTTTGATGCCCGGCGTTACGGCCGAGTGCGTTTGTGGGGTTCGCTCGGCTTTCTGTTCACGGTGTTTGCGGCGGGCAGCTGGTTTGAGATTTTCGGCATGCGGCATTTCCCGGCCTGGACGTTTTTGTCCCTGCTGGCGGTGACCATCAGTGTCTGGTGGCTGCCCGACCTGAAAGAAGTGGCGTCGGCGCATGGCGACAAAGTGCCGGTGATGCCGATTCTTCGGCAGCGCGCAGTGCAGTGGTTTCTGGCCGCCGCATTTTTTCATGTGATGGCGCACATCGGCATCTACATCTTTTTCTCGCTGTATCTGGACTCTATCGGCTACAGCAAAACCATGATTGGTGTGTTGTGGGCGGTGTCGGTGGTCATTGAGATTGGCTGGTTTTACACGCAGGGCCGCTGGCTGCCCAGGCTCAGCCTGACCGCCTGGCTGATTCTGTGCTCGGCGGCCATGGCGCTGCGCATGGGCCTGACGGCCAGCTTTGCCCATGTGCTGTTGGTGCTGCTGTTTGCGCAGATGTTGCACGCGCTGACTTTTGCCACCCACCACACCGTGTGTATCGCGCTGCTGTCGCACCACTTTCCCGGGCGCCTGCGCGGCCGCGGCCAGGCGCTGTATGTGGTGGTGGCCTACGGCCTGCCGGGTGTGATCGGCGGGCTGGCCGGCGGGCTGCTCAGTTCAGCCTTTGGTCTGGTCAGTGTGTACTGGGCCTGCATGGTGATCAGTCTGCTGGCCACAGGCTGCGCTTTTGGGGCGTGGCGGCTGCAGCACGGCAAAAAGGCTGCTGCGGGCTAAAGCGTGATTTTGTTCAAGCGATTTATGCCTCTAGCCCCTATCTGGTATGCGTGAGCAGCTATACATTCAATAGCGAATCAAAAACGCGTGGGCCCTATTCAACGTCGCGTGCGGCCTTGAAGGGGTTGAAGCCGGTGATCAGCGCGGTGGCCGCCAGCACCAGCACACAGCCCGGTACCATGCCCCAGGTGACCGGCTCGCCCAGAAACAGGCCACCCCAGCCCACGCCAAACAGCGGGATCATGAAGGCCGCCGATGTGGCAGCGCTGGCCGGGATCTCGCGCATCAGCCGCATGCTGATCCAGTACATCAGGCCTGAGGTGACGATGCCCAGCATGGCCACGGCCAGCAGCGCAGCGGTACTGAAACGGGCGCCGGGCAAACTCGCCGCAGAAGGCAGCAGCAAAATCAGCGCTGCTGCCACATGCACCACCGCCGAAGCGGGCAGGGGCGCATGGGCCATGGTGGCGCGTTTCATCAGGATGGCGCCAAAACCGTAGGCCGCCGCTGCAGCGGTGCAGGCCAGCGCTGCCAGCACCACACGTGGCGTCACCTCAACCGGCCCCAGTTGCACCAGCAGGGCCACGCCGGCAAAACCGACCGCGCAGCCCAGCAGGCGGCGTGAGGTCAGGCGCTCTTCACGCGCTGCGGCGGCGCCCAGCACACCAAACAGCGGCGCTGTGGCATTGAGCACCGCTGAATAACCGGCGGGAATCACCAGTGCCGCCCAGTTGAACAGCACAAAGGGCGCCACCACTGTCAGCAGGCTCAGCAGCGCCAGTCGCGGCCAGGCGGCGCGCGGTGGCCATTGTTCACGCAGCACGCGCATCAGCAGCGTCAGCACCAGCGCGGCCAGCACGCAGCGTAGCCCCGCCAGCAGCCACGGGCCCAGCGCCGGGCTGGCGATGCGCAGCAAAGGGAAAGAGCCGCCCCAGAGGGCAGACAGGGCGATGAGCTGGAGGAAGTGGCGGGTGTGCATGGAGCCCGGCCATTGTGCGCGATTCGGCTCAAGGCTGCAGGGCTGCCGTCTGCCAGCTGCGGCTGGAATGAAGAATGAAATCGGTCTCCGGCCGAGTATTGACAGGCGCAAGCAGCTATCAAAAGAGGAGCGCATGAGGCGCCTTCCCACTCGTTCCGCATAAGCGACAGTCATGACTGGCGTCGGTTTGACGCAGACGCCGGCTGCTGTTGACCATGTACGCAGTGGCATAGCGGCCTTGCGGCCCCTATACTCGCAAAATGAACCAGGCAGTACATTTTGCGCAAAATGCAACACCGGCGGGCAAGGCCGTGCAGCGGGAAACCACACGCACGAATGACCCGGTGCGGACCATGGCCGGAATCCTCGAAGTGGCAACCATGGAGTTCGCCAACAAGGGGCTGAGCGGCGCACGCATCGACGAGATTGCGGCCGCTACGCGCACCAGCAAGCGCATGATCTATTACTACTTCGGCAGCAAGGTAGGCCTGTACATCGCGGTGCTGGAGGAAGCCTACCGCCGCATGCGCGCCATTGAGGGCGAGCTGCACCTGGAAGACCTGCCGCCCGAGGACGCGTTGCGCCGCCTCGTGGGCTTTACCTTCGACCATCACCATGACAACACCGACTACATCCGGCTGGTGATGACCGAAAACATGGAGCGAGGGGCCTACCTGGCGCAGAGCAAGAGTATCCAGGAGCTCAATGTGCCGGCCATCCAGGCCATCCGCCAGCTCTACGACCGGGGTGTGGCCAACAAGGTGTTCAGGCCCGGCCTGGACCCGATCGACATCCACGCCTCCATCTCGGCACTGACGTTTTTCAACGTGTCCAACCAGCACACCTTCGGCCTGATCTTCAAGCGGGACGCCCAGTCCCCGCAGGCCATTGCCGCCCGCCGCGCCAGCATCGTCGAGATGGTCGTGCGCTTCGTCCGCGCCTGAGCCACTCCTCCGACGAAGTCTCTTTCTTCTATGCGGGTAAATACCGATTTGTAGAAACTAACTAGTTCGTACATTACGGATTGAGCTCGCTTGTTGCGGCGCCCGCAGGAGACAACGTGGTCCAGAAAATCATTGACAGGTACTGCCAGTTTTTATGCTGGCTGATGGCCGCCAGCCTGGCCTTGATGGTGGTGCTGGTCTTCACCAACGTGGTGTTGCGCTACGCCTTCAACTCAGGCATTTCCGTGTCCGAAGAGCTGTCGCGCTGGCTGTTTGTCTGGCTGACTTTTCTGGGCGCCATCGTGGCCCTCAACGAGCGCGCCCACCTGGGCACCGACACGCTGGTGTCCCGCCTGCCTGTGCTTGGCAAGAAAATCTGCCTGGGCCTGGGCCATGTGCTCATGCTGTTCGTCTGCTGGCTGCTTTTCAAGGGGACGCTGGACCAGGTAAAGATCAACTGGGACTCCACCAGCGCGGCGATGGAAGTGTCCATGGCCCTTTTTTATGGCTGCGGCCTGGTGTTTGCGGTCTCCGGCGCAGTGATCCTGCTCAGGGATTTCTGGCGGCTTCTCACAGGGCAACTGGCTGACAGTGAACTGGTCGGCATCCGCGAATCGGAAGACGTGCCGCATGCCCCCACCACAGCTGCGCGCTAGCACGCAAGAGTCCTCCGCATGACCATAGCCGTCTTCCTCGGTTCCCTGCTCGCCGCCATGGCGCTGGGCATTCCCATTGCCTTTTCGCTGCTGCTGTGCGGCGCCGCGCTGATGTGGCACCTCGACATGTTCGATGCACAGATCCTCGCGCAGAACGTCATCAACGGGGCTGACAGTTTCCCGCTTCTGGCCGTGCCGTTTTTTATGCTGGCGGGAGAGGTGATGAACGCGGGCGGCCTGTCGCGCCGCATCGTCAATTTCGCCCTGACCCTGGTGGGCCACGTCAAGGGTGGCCTGGGCTATGTGGCCATTGTGGCGGCAGTGATGATGGCGGCGTTGTCCGGTTCGGCGGTGGCTGATGCGGCTGCGCTGTCGGCCCTGCTGCTGCCCATGATGGTGGCAGCGGGCCATGACAAGGCGCGCTCCGCCGGCCTGTTGGCGTCGGCCAGCATCATCGCGCCCATCATTCCGCCCAGCATTGGCTTCGTGATTTTCGGGGTGGCCGCGAACGTGTCGATCTCCAAGCTGTTCATGGCCGGCATCGCTCCCGGCATCATGCTCGCCGCAGCGCTGTGGGCCACCTGGTGGTACGTTGCACGCAAGGAAAACGTGGTCGTGCCGCCGCGCAAGTCACGCGCCGAAGTCATCGCCGCATTCAGGGACGCCACCTTTGCGCTGGTGCTGCCGGTGATCGTGGTGGTCGGCCTGAAGTTCGGCGTGTTCACACCCACCGAAGCGGCCGTGGTTGCCGCGGTGTATGCGTTGCTGATTTCGACCCTGGTCTACAGGGAACTCAAGCTCAGCCAGCTGTATGGCCTGTTCGTGGCCGCTGCCAGGACCACCGCCGTGATCATGTTTCTGGTGGCGGCAGCCATGGTATCGGCCTGGCTGATCACGGTGGCACAGTTGCCGGCGCAGGTTGTGACGCTGCTGCAGCCGCTGCTGGACAGTCCCAAGCTGCTGATGATGGCCATCATGCTGCTGGTGATTGTGGTGGGCACGGCGATGGACATGACGCCGACCATCCTGATCCTGACGCCGGTGCTGATGCCCATCGTCAAGGCCGCCGGCATCGACCCGGTTTACTTCGGTGTGCTGTTCATCATCAACAACGCCATCGGCCTGATCACACCGCCGGTGGGCACCGTGCTCAACACCGTTGCCGGCGTGGGCAAGGTCAGCATGGATGAGGTGACCCGTGGCGTCTGGCCCTTCATGGTGGCCCAGTTTTCGGTCATGTTTCTGATGGTGCTGTTTCCCCAGATTGTCATGGTACCGGCCCGCTGGTTTTATGGCTAAGCATGTTCCCCCAAGCCCGTTGCTTCACGTATCGGAGAGCCCGGTGCCGGGCGTTATTTCCATGGTGCAGGGCGTGTCTGGTACGCCGTACTCTGCATCTTCGCCGTTTGCGTACTTCGATTTTTTTCCAAGGAGACAACCATGAAACGACTGATGATCAAGACCCTGGTGGCTGCTGCCGCCCTGGCGACCTTTGGCCTGGCCGCCGCACAGGACATCAAGGAGCACACGATCAAGTTTGCCCACCAGAACCCCAAGGGCCATCCCATCGTGATGGGCATGGAAAAGTTCGCCGAGATCGTCACCGCCAGATCCGGCGGCAAGATCAAGGTCAACCTGTTTCCCGGCGGCGTGCTGGGCGGCGATGCCCCCAACGTGTCGGCGCTGCAGGGCGGCACCATTGAAATGGTGGTTCTGAACTCCGGCATCATGGCCAGCCAGGTCAAGGAGTTCGCGATTTACGACTTCCCGTTTCTGTTTGCCAACGCGAAGGAAGCCGATGCCGTGGTCGATGGCCCCTTCGGCAAAAAACTGCATGACAAGCTGCAGGAAAAAGGCATTGTGGGTCTGGCCTATTGGGAGCTTGGCTTTCGCAACATGACCAACAGCAAGCGCGCCATCAACAAGGTGGAAGACCTGGCTGGCCTGAAGATCCGCGTGATCCCCAACCCCATCAATCTGGACTGGGTCAAGGCGCTGGATGCCAACCCCACACCCATGGCTTTCCCCGAGGTGTACGCCGCCCTGGAATCAAAGGCGCTGGACGGACAGGAAAACCCGCTGAGCACCATCCTGGCCAACAAGTTTTCCGAGGTCCAGAAACACCTGACCCTGACCAGCCACGTTTACAACCCGCAGTCGGTCATCGTCAGCAAGAAGTTCTGGGACACGCTGACCAATGACGAGAAAAAGCTGCTGGGCGACGCCGCCGTCGAAGCCGGCAAGTACCAGCGCCAGACCGCACGTGATGCCGCCGGTGCCACGCTCGAAGCACTCAAGAAGGCCGGCATGCAGGTTACCGAACTCGCGCCCGCCGAAATGGCCAAGCTGCGCGAAAAGATGAAGCCGGTGATTGCCAAGTACTCCTCCGGTGTCGGTGATTCCACAGTCAACGAACTGATGGCCGAGTTGGCCAGGTTGCGCAAATAGTGCAGCCCCGCCCCGGGGAATTCACCCCCCGGGGCGATACGCCTTCGTCCCCTCGCTTCTTCTTTTTCTGATTGGCATGAACAGCACCCTGATCCCTGTCGCCGGCAGCCATGCCCAACACCCTGCCTCTTTGGGGAGGCGGTCATGATCCGCGGCACCACCACCCTGATTGCCCACCTCGGCTACCCGACCGACGCTTTCAAGGCGCCGATGATTTACAACCCCTGGTTCGAGCAGTCCGGCATTGATGCGGTGGTCATGCCCATGGGCGTCAAACCCGGGGACTATGCGATGGTTCTCCAAAGCCTGTTCAGGCTCACAAATATTCGCGGGGCGCTGATCACCATGCCACACAAGGTGAGCACCCTGGCCTTGGTGGACGAATGCACACCGGCGGCGGAAATTGCCGGCGCCTGCAACGCCATCCTGCGCCGACCCGACGGCAGCCTGCTGGGCGACATGTTCGACGGCGCCGGTTTTGTGCGCGGCGTGTTGCGCAAGGGCCTGAAACTGGCGGGCGCCCGCGTGCTGGTGGTGGGCGGCGGCGGCGTGGGGTCCGCAATTGCCGCGTCGCTGGCCGCGGCCGGTGTGGGTGCCATGGGCCTGTACGACGTGTTTCCGGCCTCTGCGGAAGCCCTGGGTGCCCGCCTGCGCAAGCATTACCCGGCGCTACAGGTCGGTACCGGCAGCAAGGACCCGGCCGGTTATGACCTGGTCGTCAATGCCACACCCCTGGGCATGAACGAAGACGACCCGCTGCCAGTCGATGTCGCGCGCATGGCGCCATCGACCTTCGCCGGCGAAGTGGTGATGAAAAAAGAGATGACGGCCTTCCTGCGCGCTGCCCAGGCGCGCGGCTGCCGGGTGCAGGTGGGCTCGGACATGCTGTTCGAGCAGATTCCGGCCTACCTCGAATTTTTTGGTTTTGGCACTGCCACGCCCGAGGACTTGCGCGCGGTGGCCCGCCTCAGCTATTGACCGCGTCGTGGCCCGATCGGCATGGCCTGATTCATTCCTGAACGGAGAGACCTCATGAACACTTTGAGCCCGACCCCGCTTGCTGACCGCGAATCGATTGACCAGGCCGCCAACCCGCTCGGGCTGGACGGGATCGAATTCCTCGAATACAGCACCGCGCGACCGCAGGCGCTGGGACAGGTGCTGGAGATGATGGGCTTTCGCCCGATCGCCCGGCACCGGTCGCGCGAGGTGCTGCTCTACCGGCAGGGCGCCATCAATGTGATTGTTAACGGCCATCTTCCGGCCGCGCCTGACGCCAGCGCCGTGGCGGCGGAAGGCAAACCGGTGCTGGCTGCCGTGGCGCTTCGCGTGCGGGATGCCGCAGCGGCTTACCGCCGCGCGCTGGACCGCGGCGCCTGGGCCGTACCTTCGCGCGTGGAGGTGATGGAGCTCAACATCCCGGCCATCCATGGCGTGGGTACCAGCCGCATCTACTTTGTCGACCGGCATGACAAATTTTCCATCTACGACGTGGACTTCGTGCCGATTCCCGGCGCGGAAACGCCGCCGCCGGTTATCGCTGACCTGCATTTTTTCGGTGTCGTGCAATACATCGGCAATGACCGCACGGAAGACTGGACGGAGTTCTACCGCGAGCTGTTCGGTTTCAAGGAGTTACCGGCGGTGCAGCGCTTCGGCATCCTGCCCAAGGGGCGCATCCTGCAGAGTCCGTGTCCGCCAGCCTCGCGTTTTTACATCCAGCTGATCGAGCCCGAGGCCGGCGTGCTGGACGTGGAGGACGACGAAGCCCTGCAGCGCATCGGTCTGGGCACAGCCGATGTGCTGGCGACGGTGGCCGGGCTCGGCAGGCGGGGCGTGGAATTTGTCGAATCACGTGGCGTGCATACCGGAGACCGCGGCGCGCTCACCAGGACCTGGCTGGGCGGCGTGAGCTTCGAGCTGGTGCACGACGAACGCAGGTGAGCAGCATGAGCCACTACAGCGGAAACATCGACGATTTCGGGATGGACACCATCTCGCTGGCCGGACCGCTCGAAGCCAAGCTGCAGGCCGTGCGCGATGCTGGTTTTACCCAGATCATGCTGGCCGCCAGAGACCTGGTGGGCCACCCCGACGGCCTGGAGGCGGCTGTCGCGGCGGTGCGTGCCAGCGGGCTGCGCGTCACAGGCTTCCAGGTGCTGCGCGACTTCGAGGGCCTGTCCGGCCACCTGCATGACTACAAGGTGGACATCGCCAAATCCATGCTGGAGATGTGCCACCTGCTGGGTTGCCGGCTGCTGCTGATCTGCTCGTCAACCTCGGTGCACGCCACCAGCGAGAAGCAGGCACTGGTTCGGGATCTGCGCAAGCTCGCCATGTTGGCCATTCCGATGAACATTCGCATCGCCTACGAGGCGCTCTCCTGGGGCCGTACCATCAATGAATTTCCGCAGGCCTGGGACATCATCAGCCAGGCCGACATGCCCAACCTCGGCCTGGGTTTTGATTCTTTTCACATGTTCGCGACCAACACCCCGCTGGACGAGATCGAGCTGCTGGACCCGGAGAAAATATTTCTGGTACAGCTGGCTGACTTCATGTGGACAGAGATCAAGTCGGTGGAAGAACGCATTGCCACCGCCCGGCATTTCCGCGTGTTCCCCGGCGAAGGCGTGCACAGCGAGGCCCTTGCTGCATTGGTGACGCGGCTGCATCGTCTGGGGTACCGGGGTGACTACAGCTTCGAGGTGTTCAACGACGACTACCAGCAATTGCCGCTGCCTACTGTGGCCCGGCGCGCCTGGCGTTCAGCCTTGTGGCTGGGGGAAGACGTGCTGCGCCGCTCTGTGCCCCTGCCCAACCAGATACGGCTCAAACGTAGAATGGGTGGGTGACGCTTTTACTGGAAATCAACGAAGCAGAAGTCGAGATCACTGCTATCCGCGCCCAGGGGGCGGGCGGGCAAAACGTCAACAAGGTTTCCAGCGCGGTGCATTTGCGCTTTGACATAGGCGCCTCTTCCTTGCCCGACGGTGTGAAAGAGCGGCTGCTGGCGCTGCGCGACAGCCGCATCACGCAGGAAGGTGTGCTGGTGCTCAAGGCCCAGCAGCACCGCAGCCAGGAAATGAACCGCGCCGACGCGCTGGCCCGGCTCAACGAGCTGGTCAACAGCGTTGCCGTGCCGCCGCGCGTGCGGCGGGCCACGAAACCGACCTACGGATCCAAACAGCGGCGCCTGGCGGGCAAAAGCCAGCGCTCGGAGATCAAGGCATCACGCGGCAAGGGTGGGGTGGGGGAGTAGCTGGCTGAAAATTGCAAGCCGTTTTGGCTGTTGGCCCTTATCGCGCTTGCGTGAGCAGCTATTTATTTGATAGCGGCTGGATGGTTGGCCATGCAAACATGGTTGTCAGTATGTCCGCGCAGGGGGCACTGATCTCACAAATTCAAGGTGTTCTGTCCAACCTTTGAGGCACTTGTTCCACTCGCCCCTGTGGCAATGGGGGTCATACCTGCGTTGCAGGGCGAAGACACGTTCTTTCGGTATGCCGGCTCGGGCATAGGCCAGAAAATCTGTGTACGAGTCTCCATAGGCGTAGCTTATATCCCATTCCTCGCTGATGATCTTTTTCAGCATGCGCGCCTTGTAGTCATCTGGAAAGTCGCGCTCTTCGTCTGTTTGTGCCACCAATACGCTGCCTGACGGAAACCTGTTGCTGGTCAGCCAGCCCGGTATGTTGGCCGAGACGAAACCGGCACGGGTGCTGAGGTAGAAAATCTTGTAGCCCTTTTTGGCGAACAGTTGCGCGGCGTCGGCGGCGTGTTCTCGCGCTTCAAAAATGGTGAGTACATCGGGCGTCAGCGTCCCGTCGATGTCAAACACAACCGCCTGAGCCTTCTTTTGCGGGGGCGGCAGAACCGGGTCAGACGGCAGTTGCGCACAACCGACACACAACATCGCTGTCAACACAATGATCAGGTGACGCATGGAGTTTCCTTTCGGGATGACAGGTAACCGGTAACCGGTGGCGGGTGGCGGGTGGCGGGGGAAAGGATATTCATTTGCGCAGAAGGTCGTACTCGGTCATGAAAACCACCAGCGCGTCCGCCAGGTCTTCTGCCAGGCGTGTATTCGCCCTGTGGTTTCTGCCGAACTCCAGCTGTATGGCGTCTATGCCTTGTGGTTGGTGGCTGCCATAAGTGGCTACCGTGTGGCCGCCGGCATACCGGGGGTCTTCACGCAGTGACTCTGCACCCACGGCGGGATGGACCGGGTAACCCTTGGATGCCAGCACGCCAGTGATGCTTTTTTCACCCTGCAGCGCGGGCTGGCCAAATCGACCCAGCAACGTTTTGGCTGTCAGCCCTGCGCGTGTGCCGCGAAATGTGGTGTCTGGGTCTCCCGACTGACCGTGTACATCAACCATCAACGCACCGGCAGGAAACTTTGTCTTGATCTCTGCGATGTAAGCGGTGATCTGGTCATGGTAGGCCCGGTACGCGGGCAGGGCGTCCTGCGATTCCATGGCCTCCTGCTCGGGCCGGTTGGCGTCCAGGTATTTCCGGCTGAATCTGGCCACCACGATGTAAGGCCGCTTGCCCAGACGCGCTTCAAGCAATGTGGCCACGCGCTCGGCAAGTTCCCGGGTACCTGCATCGCGGACCACAGTGCCTTTGGTGCGGGCAGGCAACGCGTCCAGGGGCTCAGCACCGTCGTGCGGCACGGTCAGGATCAGCGGCAGCGACCCTTTGGTAGAAACCACCATGGCCGATGCATCGTAGGCAAAAGCAGCGCCCGGCAGGGCAACGCAGGCCAGCAGGGAAAGCAGGGCTTGGCGGAACATGCGCATGAAGGGTGACTCCTGAATAGTCCACGGCGAACCCCAGACGGGATGCAGTACGCGGGCGTGGCGGCGGCTGGACCAGGAACGGTCCTGCCACATGGCACGATTTTAGGCAGCCACCAGCGGTGCGCATCCCCCAATCGGAGGGCAGGGCTGGCCTTTGTTGATCTGCTGCGGCGCAGGCATCGTCAGGCGAGACGCCGCAACAAACCCGGCACCGACGATACCAGCAGCGCAATGCCGGTACAAGTCAGCAGACTCAGCACCACCTTGCGAAAGGTAGCCTCACTGATACCGATATAGAGCCGCGCACCCAGTAGCGAGGGGATCAGCATGGCGGGCGCGACTATGGCCAGAAAGGGCAAGGTAGCGCTGCTGATGACGCCCGTGGCGACATAGGTGCCGAAGGTGACCAGCAGCATGGATAAATTGAAGTTCTGCACGATGGCGCGCTGGCTGTCTTTTTGCATGCCGCGCAGCGTGCACCAGAGGGTCGGCAACACGCCGGTAAAACCTCCCAGCGCGCCCATCACACCGCCGCCTGCGCCTATCACTGCGTCTGCGATCTGCCCGCCGCGTGTGATGCGTGGCAGTTGTGCACTGAACAGCATGGCCGGGCACCAGACGGCCAGCAAGGCGCCCAGAAAAGCCTTGAACACCTGAACGTCCAGCTGTGGCAACAGCCACATGCCCATCGGAAGGCCGAGCAGACCACCCAACACAAACGGTGCCAGTGTTTTGAGGTCAAATCCGCGCCGCACCGTGACGGCTGCAATGATCTGGCCGGTCAGGGCACCAAACACCGCCATGGCCGCCGCCAGGCGCGGGTCGATCGTCCAGGCCCAGAAGGACATGGCCACCAGGCCGAAACCAAAACCCGACAGACCCTGTACAAAACCCGCTGCGACGGCACCGGCAATGATGACCAGCGTTTGTGAGTCCATGCGCTTGGCTTATGGGCGCTCTGCAACTGGCTGAAAGCTGTCACGAAGCTCGCGCTTGAGTACCTTGCCGATGGCGCTTCGCGGCAATTCATCCATCCATTGCAGGTGGCCCAGGCGCTGGTTCTTGCCCACCTGGTTGTTGACCCACGCCAGCAGGTCTTCAGCGGACGCGATTTGCCCCGGGCGGCGCACCACAAATGCCGCGGGCGTTTCGCCCCATTTCTCCGAGGGCACGCCCACCACCGCAGCTTCCAGCACACAAGCGTGATTCCGCAGGATGGCCTCCAGGTCACTGGGGTAGACGTTGAAGCCGCCGGAGATGAGCATGTCTTTTTTGCGGTCAAAAAGAGTGAGAAATCCATCCGCGTCGAAGCGCCCAATGTCGCCGGTGCGGATAAAACGTTTGCCCTGCGGGTCAAACCATTCAGCGTCGCGGGTTTTTTCCGGCTGGCCGTGGTAACCGGTCATCATGCCGCCCGAATGGCCGACCACCTCCCCCGCCTCACCGGGAGCGACCTCGACACCGTGGTCATCAATCAGGCGGATATCGTGGCCCTCAGCGGGTTGACCCACGGTGTGTAATTTGTCCGGGTGGGCGTGGGCCTCCAGGATGCAGGTGCCGCCGCCCTCGGTCATGCCGTAAAACTCTACCAGGCCACCCGGCCAGCGCTTGAGAACGTCGGCCTTGAGTGCGGCGGTAAAGGGGGCGCTGGTGGAAAACTTCACCAGAAAGCTGGACAAATCGAACCGGTCAAAGTCGGCATGCGCCATCAGCCGCTGGTATTGCACCGGCACCAGCATGGTGTGCGTGACACGGTGGGTTTGGGCCAGTGCCAGGTAGCCTGCGACGTCGAATTTTGGCATCAGCACCACTGTGCCGCCAGCACTGAGCGTAGGGAATAAAACTACCAGCGTGGTGTTGGAGTACAGCGGTGTGGAAAGCAGGGTGACGGTGTTGCCGTCGTAGCTGTAGCTGGTTGCGCGGCGCACATGGGTCCAGCGCATGCCGTGTGATTGCACGATCCCCTTGGGCTCGCCGGTGGTTCCCGATGAATAGATGATGTTGAACGGCCAGTCAGCCTGAACGGCCACTGGCGCGGGTTGTTGGCCGGCTTCTGCCAGCCAGCTGTTGAGTGTGCGGCCGACGGCTGTGTTGTCCATGGCGATACGGGCAGGCGAGCCCGCACCTGTGCCAGCCGGCCCCAGCGACTCGCCGCCGTGGGCGTCGGTGAACACCCGTTTTGCCTGTGCGTCCTGCAGCATGCGCTGCAGGCTGCCCGCGCCGGAGCCGGGGGCCAGCGGCGCTACCGTCACGCCAGCCGGCAAAGCGCCCAGGAAGACTGCGGTGTATTCCATCGACATGCCCGCGCAGATGGCGATGGCGTCGCCGGGGCGAATACCGTCGCGCTGCAACGCACACGCAATGCGGTCCATCAGCGCATCGAGTGTGGCGTAGTCCATCCGGCGCTCGCCCTGGACCAGCACCGGCCGGGAGGGGGCTTGCTGCGCGTGCTGGCGAATCAGGTCGCTGATGAGTCCGAATTCGGTATCGAGAGCTGGGGTCATGGGATCCGTTCTGAAAGCTGTGCTTCACATGGTAGTCAGCATCTGCACAACCCCCTGTCGCGTGGTTCACACGCGGCGGCCCGGATTCAATTCTGGTGTGCCCTTGCCCGCATCAGGCGTAATCGGCCACCGGCACACAACTGCAAAACAGGTTGCGGTCGCCGTACACGTTGTCCACGCGCCCGACGGGTGGCCAATACTTGACCAGCTTGAGAGTGGCCAGCGGGAAGGCGCCGGTTTCGCGCGAATAGGGCCGGTCCCAGTCGGTACCCAGCAGGCTGGCAGCGGTGTGCGGTGCATGTTTCAGCGGGTTGTTGTCCTGCGGCCAGCTGCCGTCTTCGACTTTGCGGATTTCGTCCCGGATGGCAATCATCGCGTTGATGAAACGGTCCAGCTCGGCCAGTGTTTCGCTCTCAGTGGGCTCAACCATCAGGGTACCCGGCACCGGAAAGCTCAGCGTGGGCGCGTGAAACCCGTAATCCATCAGGCGCTTGGCCACGTCCTCGGCGCTGATGCCGCTGCTTTCCTTGAGCGGCCGCAGGTCCAGGATGCACTCGTGCGCCACATGGCCGTTTTCGCTGGCGTACAGCGTCGGGTAGTGGTCTTTGAGCCGCGCGCTGATGTAGTTGGCGCTCAGGATGGCGATCTCGGTAGCTTGCTGCAGGCCTTCGGGGCCCATCATGCGGCAGTACATCCAGCTGATGGGCAGCACAGAAGCGTTGCCGAGTGGCGCTGCTGAAATCGCGCCGACGCCGTTGACAGGGATGCCCGCCGTGGCGTGGCCGGGCAGATACGGCACCAGGTCGGCCACCACACACACCGGGCCCACGCCCGGTCCGCCGCCGCCGTGCGGAATGCAAAAAGTCTTGTGCAAATTCAGGTGGCTCACATCGCCGCCAAATTCGCCGGGGGCAGCGACGCCGACCAGCGCGTTCATGTTCGCGCCATCCACATAGACGCGGCCGCCGTGCGAATGCACAAGGGCGCAAAGCTCTTTCACCTGGGTTTCAAACACACCGTGGGTGCTGGGGTAGGTGATCATCATGCAGGACAGCTTGTCGCTGTACTGCTCGCACTTGGCTTTCAGATCGGCCATGTCGACATTGCCCTGCGCGTCGCAGGCGGTGACCACCACCGTCATGCCGACCATCTGCGCACTGGCCGGGTTGGTACCGTGGGCAGAAGAAGGAATCAAACAGATGTTGCGGTGGCCCTGGCCTTTGGCTTCATGAAAGGCCTTGATCACCAGCAGGCCGGCGTATTCGCCTTGCGAGCCAGCGTTGGGCTGCAGGCTGATGCCGGCATACCCAGTGGCCTGGCACAACCAGTCGCGCAATTGTTGGTCCAGCTCGGCGTAGCCCTGCAACTGGTCCTGCGGTGCGAAGGGGTGGATGTTGGCAAACTCCGGCCAGGTGACGGGGATCATCTCGCTGGTGGCGTTGAGCTTCATGGTGCAGCTGCCCAGCGGAATCATGCTGCGGTCCAGCGCCAGATCCTTGTCGCTGAGCATGCGGATGTAACGCAGCATGCCGGTTTCGGAATGGTGGGTATTGAACACTGGGTGGGTCAGAAAGGGTGTGCTGCGGCGCAGTTCCTCGGGGATCAGCGGCTCCACGCCTTTTTCAAAGTCACTCAGGCGCGGCATCGGTTTGCCGGGTTTCACAAAGAAGGACCAGAGCATCTCCAGGTCTTCGCGGGTGGTGGTTTCATCCAGCGACACGCCCAGGTGATTGTTCAGGCGATATCGGAGGTTGGCCCCCGACTGGCGTGCGCGCTCAGCTATTGAATTGGTAGCATCCCCGGTCTTGATGGTGACCGAGTCGAAGGCGCTGGAATTGGTGATCTCGTAGCCCATCTGCTGCATGCCGCGCACAAAAATAGCGGTGTAGCTGGCCACCCGCTGCGCAATGCGCTGCAGGCCTTGCGGGCCGTGGTACACCGCGTACATGCTGGCCAGCACGGCCGGCAGCACCTGCGCGGTGCAGATGTTGGAGGTGGCCTTTTCGCGGCGAATGTGTTGCTCTCGGGTCTGCAGGGCCAGGCGGTAGGTCGGGTTGCCGTGTACATCGATGCTGACACCGACGAGGCGCCCGGGCAGCGAGCGCTTGTATTCGTCGCGGCAAGCCAGGTAGGCCGCATGTGGCCCTCCGTTGCCCATGGCCACGCCGAAACGCTGGGTGTTGCCCAGCACAATGTCGGCGTCCCACTCGCCGGGTGGCGCCAGCAGCGTCAGCGCCAGCAGGTCGGCGGCCACGCACAGGGCGGCGCCTGTTGCGTGGGCGTGGCCAGCCAGCGGGCGAAGGTCGTGGATCATGCCGGTGGTGGCGGGGTATTGCGCCAGCACGCCAAAGTAGTCGCCCTCTGCCATCAGCTGGGGCAGGGTGACGGCGGCGGTGCTGACCTTGACGGTGATGCCCAGCGGTTTGGAACGGGTCTGGATCACTTCAATGGTTTGCGGGTGGCAGTCGCCGGCCACGATGAAAACATTGCTTTTGCTCTTCACGCTGCGTTTGGCCAGCGTCATCGCTTCGGCTGCGGCGGTGGCTTCATCGAGCATGGAGGCGTTGGCAATGGGCATGCCGGTCAGGTCGCAGACCATGGTCTGGAAGTTGACCAGCGCTTCCATGCGGCCTTGCGAAATTTCTGCCTGGTAAGGCGTGTAGGCCGTGTACCAGGCCGGGTTTTCAAGGATGTTGCGCAGAATCACGCCGGGTGTGTGGGTGCCGTAATAACCCTGGCCGATAAAACTCTTGAAAACCTTGTTTTTGGCCGCCATGGCTTTCAGCTCGGCCAGGGCCTGGGCCTCAGTCACCGGCGCCGGAATTGCCATGGCCTGGCTACGCGCAATGCTGCGCGGCACGATACCCTCAATCAGCGCGCGACGCGAAGCCGAGCCCACCACGCTGAGCATGTGGGTCTCGTCGGCGTCATCAATGCCGATGTGGCGGGCGATGAATTCGGAAGTATTTTCAAGCTCGCGCAGTGGTTTGGCGGTGGGCATCAGCATGGCAGGTCCAAAAATGGTGGGTGGGATATTGCGCTTGCCCCCGTTTGTCATCCCGGGCTCTTTCCTCCGGGATCCATGGATTGCGGGTCAGGCCCGCAATGACAGGAGCTGCAGTTGATTTATGCGGTTGCGGAAAAAGCGGTGTAGCTGGTCTCGTCCATCAGGGCGTCGAGCTGGCCCTTGTCGGCGAGCTTGACCTTGAAGAACCAGCCGGCACCCAGCGGGTCGCTGTTGGCCAGCGATGGGTCGTCGCGCAGCGCCTCGTTGACTTCAAGCACTTCGCCGCTGATCGGCATGTACACGTCAGCGGCGGCCTTGACGGACTCGACCACACCGGCCACCTCCTTCTGCGCGAAGCTGCTGCCTACCGAGGGCAGATCGACAAACACAACATCACCCAGCGCGTCCTGTGCATGGGCCGTGATACCAACGGTGGCGATGTCGCCGTCAACGCTGATCCATTCGTGGTCTTCGGTGTACTTGATCATGGGATTCTCCAGAATAAAAAAAATTTCAGCCGCGAAAATAACGATTTTGGACAAAAGGCATGGCGCTGACCTGCATGGGCACCGCTTTGCCACGCACGATGGCATTCACCAGAGTGCCGATGGCGGCAAACGCCGGCTGCACGTAGCCCATGGCCACCGGCTGGTTGATGCTGGGCCCCAGCAGGCCGCTGGTGACTTCACCGATGGCCGTACCCTCCATATTCTGCAATTCGGTGTGGTCGCGCACCGGCACGCGCTCCAGCGCGATCAGTCCGACACGTTTGCGGGTCAAGGTGGCCGGGTCGGCCAGCTGAGCCAGCACCCTGGCCGCACCCGGAAAGCCGCCAGCCCGTGCGCCGCCAGTGCGCCTCACTTTCTGGATCGCCCAGTTCAGGCTGGCTTCCACCGGTGTGGTGCTGGTGTCCAGGTCGTTGCCATACAGGCACAAGCCGGCTTCAAGGCGCAGCGAGTTGCGTGCGCCCAGGCCGACAGGTTTGACTTCGGGCTGCGCAAGCAGGGCTCCAGCCAGCGCATCGGCCTGTGAAGCGGGCACGGAAATTTCAAAACCGTCTTCGCCGGTGTAGCCGCTGCGTGTCAGAAAGCAGTCGCAGCCTGCGACCGTAAAACGCCCGCCGGTCATGAACACCAGTTTTTCAACACCCGGCGCCAACCGCGACAATGCCGCCACGGCTTGCGGCCCCTGTAGCGCGAGCAGCGCCATATCGGGCATGGGGATGACTTGGCAACGTGTGCCGATTTTTTGCGCGATGTGCGCGATGTCGCCGACCTTGCAGGCACCGTTGACGATCACAAAAATGTCGCCACCGTTCGCATAATCGCGGTTGAAAAACATCAGGTCGTCGATGACGCCGCCGTCTTCGTTGAGAAGCAGACCGTAGCGCTGTTTGCCGGCCGGCAGATCAATCACATCGACGGGAATCAGGGTCTCCAGGGCGGCCGCGGCGTCGGGGCCGACCAGGCGCAACTGGCCCATGTGCGAAACATCAAACAAGCCGGCTGCCTGGCGTGTGTGTAGGTGCTCGGCCATCAGGCCGGCGGGGTACTGCACTGGCATCGAGTAGCCTGCAAATGGCACCATGCGCGCGCCCAGCTCCAGGTGCAAGTTATGCAATGGCGTTTTCAGCAGGTTGGGGTCGGTAGCGGACAAAGGCGTTCTCCGGGGCAAACATACAACATGGCCATAAGCCATGGGCTGCCCCTGCTGTCCGCTTTACCTGAGAGATTCACCCGGCGATGCGGGTTTGCTCCTTCGGTGGGCCGCCTTGAAGGTGACCTCTCTCCAGTAGGGAACGCCTTTCCGCATGAGCTGCCGAAGGGCGGTTGCCAGTCCTTTTGCCTGAGCGTTCAGCGCCCCATTGTGGGGGTGCATGCGCCTTCGGCGGTTTTCGGGTGAAAACTCTCTCCTGACCTCGCAAGTGTAGCCCAAGGTTCATGCAGTCGCCCCCTCACTCCAAGGCTCTTCCAGAGGAAAAGGGGGGGCAAGAAAGTGCGGAGCCAGGGATTTTTTCCGCAGGGGCCGCGGAACCGGCTCTGCCCGGCCGCAGGCGCAGCGCCCCCTCGGGGGCAGGAAGCGACACAAAGTGCGCGACCGTGGTGGCTCTATCTACTTGGCATAGACCAGGTCGCGCAGGAAGAGCGACAGCTGCGGTACATAGGTGATCACCATCAGACAGGCCAGAATCACCAGCACAAAAGGAAGCAGGTGCGGCACAATTTTGTCGAGGGAAATCCTCGCCACGGTGCAGGCTGCAAACAGGTTGACGCCAAACGGCGGGGTGATCATGCCCAGTGCCAGGTTGACCACCATGATCAAGCCAAAATGCACCGGATCAACGCCAAAGTGGATGGCCACTGGCGCCAGTATCGGCGCCAGGACAATGATGGCGGCACTGGTTTCAATAAACATGCCGATCAGAAAAAGCGCGGCATTGACACCAAGCAGGAAAAGCGTCGGCGACTGCAGCACCGCCTCCAGATAACGGCCAATTGCGTCGGGTACACCGGCCCTGGTGATCAAAAATGCAAACAAGCCGGCGTTGGCAATGATGAACATGATGACCGCGCTGGACAGCACGGATTTGCGCAGAATGACGGCCAGATCGACCAGCTTGATCTCGCGATAAATCACCACCCCCACGACCAGCGCATAAAAAACCGCCACAGCCGACGCTTCAGTGGGGGTGAAGATGCCGCCATAAATGCCGCCCAGAATGATGACTGGCATCAGCAATGCCCAGCCGGCCTGCCAGGCGGCTTTGCCAAAGGGCTGACGTCCGTCGCCGTCTTTTTTGCCCCAGCCCTTCCAGCGGCAATACAGATGGACAAACAGCATCAGTGCCAGGCCAATGAACAGTCCCGGACCAAAACCGGCAATGAACAGCTCGCCAATCGAGACTTCGGCGCTCACCCCATACAAAATCAGTGGAATCGACGGGGGAATGATGACGCCAAGCTCGGCACTGGTGGCTTGCAGCGCAGCCGCGTAGGTTGTGGGGTAACCATGTTTGATCAGTGCGGGGATGAGGATAGCGCCAACTGCAAAGGTGGTGGCCACCGACGAGCCGGACACCGCTGCAAAAATCATGCAGGTCAACACGCAGGTCATGGGCAAGCCGCCCTGCACGCCACCGACAATACTCTTGGCAAATTCCACCAGCCGGCGCGAGATGCCACCGGTTTCCATCAGGTTACCGGCCAGGATGAAGAACGGGATCGCAGCCAGCGGAAATTTGTTGATGGCGTTGAACATTTCCTTGACCGAAATCAGCATGTGGGCGTTGGTGGCCTGTATGCCCAGCACAGAGGCCAGGCCAATCGATACGGCCACTGAAACGGTCAGTGCAAAACACAGCACCATGGTGGAGACCATGACGGCGGTCATTGCGCTGTCTCCAACTCGTTGCGCTGCGGGTCCACCAGGTTGCCGATGATGCCTATCACGCAAAACATGGCGCCTATCGGCATGGCCACGTAGCCCCAGAACATGGTCAGCTCTTCAAGCCCTGCCATCGACTGGACACGACCACGCAGCGCGTAGTCCCAGCCCCACCAGATGATCACCGCGATCAGCGCGAGTGCGGCCAGGCATACCACCCAGTCCAGCACACGCCTGATACCGGGTGGGCTCCATCGGTAGAGCACATCCACACTGACCATGGCGCCCTGGCGGAAGGCGGCGGGAATACCCATGAAAACCATCCAGATCAGCGACAGCCGGATCAGGATTTCTGTCCATTCGGCGGGTTGCTCCAGCACAAAACGCGTGATGATCTGGAACATGCCGAGCCCCGATGCAATCACCAGCATGATGCAAGCCACCAGCATGGAAAAGCCCGTGGTCCAGCGTTCGATCCTGAGAAAAGTGGCCTTCATGGGTGTGTGGGTCCTATTGGCAAGTAAAAACGCCCGCCAGTCCAATGACTGCGGGCGTAAGCAGCTATCAAAAAAATAGCGTTATTTGTAGTTGCGGATCTTGTCCATGTTGGCCTTGCCGAATTGCTTTTCAAACTCGGCATTGACCGGCGCCAGTGCGGCGACAAATTTGGCCTTGTCGACGTTGTCGATGACAGTCATGCCCTTGGAGCGCAGGTCGGCCACACCTTTGGCATCGTCTTCGTCAACCCGCGCACGGTTGGCTTTGGTACCCTCCGCCGCAGCTTCAAGAAAGGCCTGTTTGTCCGCGGCGCTGAGTTTGTCAAACACCGCCTTGTTCATGACCCAGATGCACGGTGAATAAACGTGACCGGTCAAGGACAGGTGTTTCTGCACCTGGTCAAACTTGGCAGCCAGAATGACCGACAGCGGGTTTTCCTGGCCATCAACTGTGCCCTGCTGCAGAGCGGTGAACACCTCCGGGAAGGCCATGGGTGTGGTGACAATGCCAAAACCCTTGTAGGCAGCGATGTGCACCGGGTTTTCCATGGTGCGCATTTTCAGGCCCTTGAGATCTTCAGGCGCCTTGACATCGCGCTTGCTGTTGGTCATGTGGCGGAAACCGTTTTCGGCCCAGCCCAGCGCCTTGAAACCCTTGGATTCGAATTTGGTCAGCAACTCTGCGCCAATCGGGCCATCCAGTACGGCGCGTGCATGTGCCTTGTCACGAAACAGGAAAGGCACATCCAGAATTTTGGTGTCGGGCACAAAGTTGGGCACCGGGCCGGTCGATGAAAACGCCAGTTCCTGGGTGCCGAGCTGCACGGCCTCGATGGATTCACGCTCGCCGCCCAGCGCGCCGCTGTAGAAAGTCTGAACCTTGTAACGCCCGCCGGTGCGTTTTTCAACTTCGCGCGCGAAGGTGTCAATGGCCACACCTTGGTGCGAGTTTTGCGCCGTCGAGATGCTGATCTTCATCGTGGTCTGCGCAGATGCGGCGGCCACGAGACCAAAAGTCATGGACATGCCGATGATGAGCTTGCTGAATGTCATGTTGTCTCCGGAGTTGTAGAAAACCCGGCCCTGCCTGGCAGCCGGAAGCTATGTGTGCATTGCATTATGGCTTCCGGCTGGCGGCGGGGTCTGCGGGTTTTCGCCTAAGAGCCCGGTGTGCTTCGCGTCACAAAAGAACAGGGGGGTCAAGCCAGGACGCCGCGTAGCCGGCTTACATGCCGCTGTAGTTTGGCCCGCCGCCGCCTTCTGGGGTGACCCAGACAATGTTCTGCGTGGGATCCTTGATGTCGCAGGTTTTGCAGTGCACGCAGTTCTGCGCGTTGATCTGCAGGCGGTCGCTGTTGTCGGGGTTCTTCACAAATTCATACACGCCGGCCGGGCAATAACGCGACTCGGGGCCGGCGTAAGTGGCCAGGTTGATGTTGACGGGCACACTGGCGTCTTTCAGGGTCAGGTGTGCGGGTTGATGCTCTTCGTGGTTGGTGTTGGACACAAACACCGAACTCAAGCGGTCGAAGGTGATCTTGTTGTCGGGTTTGGGATAGACAATTTGCGGGCACTCGGACGCTGGCTTGAGCTTGGCGTGGTCTGCCACCTTGTTGTGAATGGTCCATGGTGGCGCCTTGAAGCCGAGTTTGGGCAGCAGCCACAGCTCGATGCCGTTCATGATGGACGACAGGTACAAGCCCTTTTTCATCCACTGTTTGGTGTTGCGTGAAACCTCAAGCTCATCAAACAACCAGCTCTTCCGGAACGCTTCGGGGTAGGCGCTCAACTCATCATGCTGGCGCCCGCCGGCTACTGCGGCGTACGCAGCCTCTGCGGCCAGCATGCCGGTTTTGATGGCGGCGTGACTGCCCTTGATACGCGCGAAGTTGAGAAAGCCTGCCTCACAGCCCACCAGTGCGCCGCCCGGAAACACGGTTTTGGGCAGGCTCATCAAGCCGCCGCAGGTAATCGCCCGCGCGCCGTAGCTGATGCGTTTGCCGCCTTCCAGATACTGGCGAATCGCAGGGTGGGTTTTCCAGCGCTGCATTTCCTCGAAAGGGCTGAGCCACGGGTTGCTGTACTCCAGGCCGGTGATAAAACCCAGTGTGACCTTGTTGCCTTCGAGGTGGTACAAAAAACCGCCGCCGTAGGTCTGGTTGTCCATGGGCCAGCCCAGCGAGTGCACGACGTGGCCGGGCTTGGCCTTGGCCGGATCGATCTCCCACAACTCCTTGATGCCCAGTGCGTAGGTCTGCGGGTCTTTGCCGGCGTCAAGCTTGAATTTTTCTATCAACTGCCGGCCCAGGTGGCCACGTGAGCCCTCGGCAAAAATCGTGTATTTGCCATGCAGCTCCATGCCCAGCTGAAAACTGTCGCTCGGTTGGCCGTCTTTGCCGACGCCGAGGTTGCCGGTGGCCACTCCCTTGACTGAGCCGTCTTCGTTGTAAAGAACTTCAGAAGCGGAGAAGCCGGGGAAAATTTCCACGCCCAAGGCTTCGGCCTGCTGGCCCAGCCAGCGCACCACATTGCCCAGGCTGATGACGTAGTTGCCTTCGTTGTGCAGGCATTTGGGAATCAGAAATTGCGGGGTGCTGATCTTGCCGGTCTGGCTGAGAAACAGCATCTCGTCGCCGGTGACCGGCTGGTTCAATGGTGCACCAAGCTCTTTCCAGTTGGGAAACAGCTCGGTGATGGCGCGCGGGTCCATCAGTGCACCGCTCAGAATGTGCGCGCCGGGCTCTGAGCCTTTCTCCAGCACCACCACCGACAACTCCGTACCTTTTTCTGCGGCAAGCTGTTTCAGCCGGATCGCGGTGGACAGGCCACCCGGGCCGCCCCCCACCACGACCACGTCATATTCCATCGCTTCGCGGGGGCCGAACTGGGCCAGTATCTCTTGGTTGTTCATCGTGGACTCGCTGATAATGAATTTCAGGTAGGGCCGTCACTCGGACGACGGCGGCAGGTCTTGCGTGTGATTTTATGTCGTGAATGCAGCGAATCGAACGCTCGTTCGTATCGCTAACTGGAATAGAGAGGAGTCCCTTATGGCTTACAGCCTGGATCTTTCAGGGCGTGTCGCCCTCGTGACCGGTGCTTCGGGCGGGCTGGGTGCGCAGTTTGCCAAAACCCTGAGTCGCGCGGGAGCCGCTGTGGTGCTGGCCAGCCGGCGCATGGACAAGCTCAAGGAGCTGCGCGCGCAGATTGAGGCCGAAGGCGGCGACGCCCATGTGGTGTCGCTGGATGTGACGGACCATGCCAGCATCAAGGCCGGCGTGGCGCATGCCGAGACCGAGGTCGGCCCGATTGACATCCTGGTCAACAACTCGGGCGTGAGCACCACCCAACGCATTCAGGACGTGGCCGAAGAAGACTACGACTTCATCTTCAACACCAACGTCAAGGGGGCTTTTTTTGTGGCGCAGGAAGTTGGCAAGCGCATGCTGGCCCGATCGCGTGGTACGGCCCCAGGCACTTTTTCTGGCGGCCGCATCATCAATATCGCGTCCATGGCCGGGCTGCGTGTGTTGCCGCAGATCGGTGTGTACTGCATGAGCAAGGCGGCGGTGGTGCAGATGACCAAGGCCATGGCGCTGGAGTGGGGCAAGTTTGGCATCAACGTCAACGCCATTTGCCCCGGCTATATCGACACCGAGATCAACCACCACCACTGGGAAACCGAGCAGGGCAAAAAACTGGTGCAAATGCTGCCGCGCAAACGCATCGGCAAGCCGGAAGATCTGGATGCCCTGCTGGTGATGCTGGCCAGCGGCCAGAGCCACTTCATCAATGGTGCCGTGATTGCCGCGGACGACGGCTTCGGCGCCTGAGCCCAAAGCGCACGCCTTATGAAGATAGACATTCCCGAAAAGAAGAAGCTCGTTTTTGAGATGTGCATCCCGATCCGCTGGGGCGACATGGACGCCATGGGGCATCTCAACAACGGCAGTTATTTTCGTTATCTTGAGACCGTGCGCATTGACTGGATGTATTCGATTGGCTGCGTGCCAGACCCCAAAGGCGAAGGACCAGTCATCATCAACGCGTTCTGCAATTTCTATCAACAACTCGAATATCCCGGCGCTGTACGGGTAAAGATGTACGCCAGCGACCCCGGCCGCACCACCTTTGAAACCTGGGGCACGATGGAGCGCAGCGACCAGCCCGGTGTGATTTACGCGGCCGGTGGCGCCACCACCATCTGGGTGGACTTCCCGAGCCAAAAGGCGGTCACTTTGCCCGACTGGATGCGCGCCATCGTCAGTTAGGGGCCAAATCGGCCTCCAGCCCATGTGGGGCAGGTGCAAACAGCTATCAAAAATGTAGCGTGTCAGCCGGGTTGCTTTTGTTTGGGCGCGCGGCCCATCAGGTAAAACTCGGGGTTGGGCATCATGCTGGAGAAGCTGGCGATGCGGTTGGACAGGCCGAAAAACGCGGTGATCGCCGCGATGTCCCAGATGTCCTCGTCGGTGAAGCCGTGCCCGTGCAGCGCGGAAAAGTCGGCTTCTTCCACCTCATGCGAACGCTCGCAGACCTTCATCGCAAAGTTCAGCATGGCGCGCTGGCGCGGCGTGATGTCGGCCTTGCGGTAGTTCACCGAGACCTGGTCGGCCACCAGCGGCTTCTTCTCGTAGATCCGCAGTAGCGCACCGTGCGCCACCACGCAGTACAGGCACTGATTCGCGGCGCTGGTGGTGGTGACAATCATCTCGCGGTCGCCCTTGGTAAGGCCCGACTCTTCCCTGAGCATCAATGCGTCGTGGTAGGCGAAGAAGGCGCGCCACTCCGCCGGACGGCGCGCCAGCGCCAGAAACACATTCGGCACAAAGCCGGCTTTCTCCTGGACTTCAAGAATCTTCACCCGAATGTCTTCCGGCAGGTCTTTCAGCTCGGGGGCAGGGTAGCGGCTGGCCGGGCCCGGTGTGTTGGGGGTGGTCATGGATGTTTCCTTCAAAAAACTTTATGCGTCTGTGCCCGGCAAGCGTAATGCAATGCTGGCATGGCTGGTCCCTCTGAGGAGAGACGGTTTGGCGGGTTGGCGCCCGATACATTGATAAAAACTATCGTATAAATATTTTTAATTGACTATGAATATTTTGCTTTGAAACCTAGACTGGGTCATCCAGGCCAGGATCCTGGCATGCCGCACCCGGGCCCCACTTTTCAATTCAAAGGAAACATCATGTCTGAACAGCAAATGCAAAGCGAAGCCAGCTGCCCCTTCTCGGGCGGCGCACCGAAAAAACCCACGCCGCGCGGGACGACCAATGCCTCCTGGTGGCCCGAGCAACTCAATCTCAAGGTGCTGCACCAGCAGTCAGCGCTGTCCAACCCGATGAGCTCCGAGTTTAATTACGCGGAAGAATTCAAGACCCTGGACCTGCACGCCGTCATCAAGGACCTGCATGCCTTGATGACTGATTCGCAATCATGGTGGCCTGCCGACTATGGCCACTACGGCCCGTTTTTCATCCGCATGGCCTGGCATGCTGCAGGCACCTACCGCACGTTCGACGGCCGTGGCGGCAGCGGCAGCGGTGAGCAGCGTTTTGCACCGCTCAACAGCTGGCCCGACAACGGCAACCTCGACAAGGCGCGCCGACTGCTCTGGCCTATCAAGGCCAAATACGGCCGCAAGCTCTCCTGGGCGGACCTGTTCATCCTGACCGGCAACGTTGCGCTCGAGTCCATGGGCTTCAAGACCTTCGGCTTCGGCGGCGGCCGGCCCGATGTCTGGGAGCCGGAAGAAGACATCAACTGGGGTTCTGAGAGCACCTGGCTTGGCGACGAGCGCTACAGCGGCGACCGTGAGCTGGCCAATCCCCTGGCTGCGGTGCAGATGGGCCTGATCTACGTTAATCCCGAAGGCCCGAACGGCAAGCCGGACCCCCTCGGTTCGGCCCGCGACATCCGTGAAACCTTCGCCCGCATGGCCATGAATGACGAAGAGACTGTGGCGCTCACCGCCGGCGGCCACACCTTTGGCAAATCCCATGGTGCGGTCGACGCGAAATATCTTGGCGAGGAGCCCGAGCGCGCCGCGATTGAGAACATGGGTTTCGGCTGGACCAACAGCTTTGAGACCGGCCACGGTGTACACACGACCACCAGTGGCATCGAAGGCGCGTGGACCAAGAACCCCATTCAGTGGGACAACGGCTATTTTGAGAACCTGTTCGGCTACGAATGGGAGCTGACCAAGAGCCCCGCTGGCGCGCACCAGTGGAAACCCGTGGGCACGACAGGCGACGGTACCGTGCCCGACGCGCACGACCCGGGCAAGCGCCACGCACCGATGATGACCACGGCCGACATGGCGATGCGCATGGACCCGGCCTACGAGAAGATCTCGCGCCGCTTCATGGCCAACCCGCAGGAATTTGCCGATGCCTTTGCCCGTGCCTGGTTCAAGCTGACGCACCGCGACATGGGGCCACTTGCCCGTTACCTTGGCCCGCTGGTCCCGAAGGAAGAGCTGATCTGGCAAGACCCGGTTCCGGCCGTGGACCATGCGCTGGTTGATGACAGGGATGTGGCTGCGCTCAAGGCAAAAATCCTCGCCTCGGGCCTGAGTACCTCGCAACTGGTGACGACGGCCTGGGCATCGGCCTCGACTTTCCGTGGTAGCGACAAGCGCGGCGGTGCCAACGGTGCGCGCATCCGCCTGGCGCCGCAAAAGGACTGGGAAGTCAACCAGCCGGCTGAGCTGGCCAAGGTGCTGGCAAAGCTTGAGGTCGTGCAGAAGGAATTCAACGCTGCGCAATCCGGTGGCAAGAAGGTCTCGCTCGCCGACTTGATTGTGCTGGGCGGCACCGCTGCCGTCGAAGCGGCCGCCAGGAAGGCTGGTCACAAGCTGAGCGTTCCCTTTTCCCCGGGCCGTACCGATGCCTCGCAAGCGCAGACCGATGTGGAATCATTTTCCGTCATGGAGCCCGTGGCCGACGGCTTTCGCAACTACGTTCGCAAGGGCCACGAAGCGCAAATCGCCGAGCTGCTGGTTGACAAGGCCAACCTGCTGACGCTGACCGCGCCCGAGATGACCGTGCTGGTTGGTGGCCTGCGCTCCCTGGGGGCCAACGTCGGTGCAGCCAAACACGGCGTCTTTACCGAGCGCAAGGACGAACTGACCAACGACTTCTTCGTCAATCTGCTCGACATGAACACCAAGTGGCAGAAGTCCGCCGATGCGGAGTTTGTGCTGGAAGGGCGCGACCGCAAGACGAATGAGCTGAAGCTGACCGGCACCGTCGCCGACCTGGTCTTCGGTTCCAACTCGCAGCTCAGGGCGCTGGCTGAGGTGTATGCAAGCAGCGATTCGCAGGAAGTGTTTGTGCGTGACTTTGTGAAGGCTTGGACCAAGGTGATGAACCTGGACCGCTACGACCTGGCCTGAGCTGCCCGCGTTGATCTTGCATGATCGTGAGCCCGTCCCGGTGTCAACCGGGACGGGCTTTTTTATGGGACAGGAGTCCTGGCCTGTGTTGCCGGTCCGGCCTCCACTATGCTTGACCTTTTTGCGGAGAGCCTCATGACCGTTCCTTCAGACAAAGCTTTTGACAAGGGCCTCGCCACGCGCAAGCAGGTGATGGGCGAAGAGTTTGTGGCCAATGCGCTGGGCAACGCCACCGATTTCACGCGGCCTATCCAGGAGCACATCACGGCCAAGGCCTGGGGCGATGTCTGGCAGCGGCCCGGGCTGGACCTCAAGACCCGCAGCCTGATCACCGTGGCCATGCTCACGGCCCTGGGCAAGCAGCATGAGCTCAAGGGCCATTTGCGCGGCGCGCTCAACAACGGCGCCACACCAGCCGAACTCCAGGAGGTGTTGCTGCATGCCGCTGTGTACTGCGGCGTGCCTACCGCAGTCGACGCTTTTCGCACTGCCGCCGAAGTCGTGGACGGATCGAAAAGGGTGTGAGGCGTTGGCCGACCCTACTTCTCTCAGGGAATGAGGACTACAGGGCCTGCGGTGGGCAAGGCGCACAATGAATTTTCGCGCCGCCGCTCTGGCGGCTTCATGACAGCGCCGGTTACAGGCCGTGCGCTGCGGTTTTTGAAAGGAAGAGGCACATGCAAATTCAGGTCAACTCCAACCACACCATCGACACCGGCGAATCGTTTGAACGCTGGGCTGGCGCCGAGCTACATGAATCCTTGAGTCGGTTCAAGGGCGACATCACCCGCATTGAGGTGCATATGAGCGATGAGAACGCCGACAAGGTCAGTCCCGATCAGAAGCGTTGCCTGATGGAGGTACGGCTGGCGCACCATGAGCCCCTGGCTGTCAACCACCATGCGATCAGCCAGGGCGAGGCGTTTCGGGGCGCCACCGATAAACTGAAACGCTTGCTGGACCATACCCTGGGCAAGTTGCGCGACCACCGTGCGCGCGATTCGATCCGGCGCGACAGCGACGCCGGGCTCGTCTGAACCACCAGCACTGCCCGTTGACCCCGTGCGTTTTAGCTGATTTCAGCCTCTAGCCTTTGCCAGGCGTGCTCTGGCAGCTATTGATTCAATAGCAAATACGGCCCGCCCGTTCAGCCGCCCGCCATCAGCTTGTGCACCAGGTCAGCCGTGGTCGACGCCTTGTACTTGCGCATCAGTCGGGCGCGGTAGATCTCGACCGTCCGATGGCTGATGACCAGCGCCCGGCCTATCTCCTTGGAGGTCAGGCCATCCAGCAGATGCGCGGCCACTTCGCGTTCGCGCGCCGTCAGCTCCGCCTTGACCGGACGCCGCGAACTGAGGTCTTCAAAGCTCCAGATGCCCGACTCATGCGGCGCTGCGCGGTTCAGGGCCCGTCCGGTGACATGGCACCAGAAGGTTTCTCCCTTGAGCCGGCCGTCCAGCCGTTTCATGATGCGGTCGTCGGCGTAGTGGCCCTTGGCATTGAGAATCGGCAACATGCGCGCGCCTATACGTTCGTACTCGTCTGCGCTGGGGTAAAGGATCTGGAAGGACTGACCCATCAGCTGCTGTCGGGAGGCGCCAAACATCTCGCACAAGTGCTGGTTGCAGTCCACAATGGCGCGGTTGCGTGAGAGCACCAGCCCGACGGGGGCCATGTCAAATGCCAGACGGTAGTCAATGTCCATGAGGTGTGAGCGCGGGTTTGACTTTACGGAAAACTACGTAGTTGGTTAGGTAGTATCGTAAAGCTTTTGAGGTTCCTATTGAAGTTCTCCAGGAGATTTTTGTGAACAAACTCTTTCCCTCTGCGGCCGACGCGCTGAAAGGCGTTGTCAGCGACGGCCAGTTGCTGGCGGTTGGCGGTTTTGGCCTGTGCGGCATTCCGGAAGCGCTGATTGAAGCCCTGAAGGCCAGTCAGGTAAAAAACCTGACGGTGATTTCCAACAACGCTGGTGTGGACGGATTTGGTCTTGGCAAGCTGCTTGAGACAAGGCAGATCAAAAAGATGATCTCCAGCTATGTCGGTGAAAACAAGGAGTTTGAGCGCCAGTACCTGGCTGGTGAACTGGAACTGGAGTTCACGCCCCAGGGCACGCTGGCTGAAAAGCTGCGCGCTGGCGGCGCCGGTATTCCTGCGTTTTTCACCAAAACCGGTGTGGGCACCCAAGTGGCCGAGGGCAAGGAACTGCGCGATTTTGATGGCGAGACTTATGTCATGGAGCGCGCGCTGGTGCCCGATGTGTCTCTGGTCAAGGCCCATGTGGCCGACAAGTCGGGCAACCTGCAGTTCCGGCTGACCGCGCGCAACTTCAACCCGGCTGTGGCCATGGCTGGCAAAGTCTGCATCGTCGAGGTCGAGAAAATTGTCGAGACCGGCGAACTGGCCCCCGACCAGATTCATTTGCCAGGCATCTATGTACACCGCATCGTGCTCAATGCCCATCCCGAAAAGCGTATTGAAAAACGCACCATCACTGAAAAAGCCGGAGTTTAAAAATCATGCCCTGGAGTCAAGACCAAATGGCAGCCCGTGCTGCCCAAGAGCTGGAAGACGGTTTTTATGTGAACCTGGGCATCGGCATTCCGACGCTGGTGGCCAACTTTGTGCCGACCGACAAGGAAGTCTGGTTGCAGTCTGAAAACGGCATGCTGGGCATAGGCCCCTTCCCGATTGAAGAAGAAGTGGATGCGGACCTGATCAACGCGGGCAAACAAACCGTGACGACCATCAAGGGTTCGTCGATTTTTGGCAGCCACGACAGCTTCGCCATGATTCGCGGCGGGAAGATCAACCTGAGCATTCTGGGCGCCATGCAGGTCAGCCAGAACGGCGATCTGGCCAACTGGATGATCCCTGGCAAGATGGTCAAGGGCATGGGCGGCGCGATGGATCTGGTGGCTGGCGTGAAGCGCGTCATCATTCTGATGGAGCATGTCGCGAAGAAAAAAGACGGTACCGAAGATATGAAAATCCTCGAGAACTGCACCTTGCCCCTGACCGGGGTGGGCGTGGTGGACCGCATCATCACCGATCTGGCCGTGATGGACGTGACACCCCAGGGCCTGAAAGTCATCGAACTGGCGCCTGGCGTCACCCGCGAAGCGCTGCAAGCCAAAACCGGCTGCAAGCTGCACTGACGACCGTGGGCGCGGGGTGGTGCACGCGCAGTGCCACCCTCGCGTCCCTTTCGACCCCCCCTTTTCCTGCGCCGATTTCGACGGATGTTGCCCATACGACATGGGTCGGTGATCCTGCGCGCCTGACGCACTGCATCGCGCCCGGTTGCTTTTTGCGCACCTCCTCGTAAACTGACCTCCGGCGCGCACTGGAAGGTGCTCGCTCCGGCCCCTGTTCGTCCATACAAGGCCGTTTGGTGCAGAGTTGTAACAAATTTTTGCATATTCGGTTTCAACCGCATAATTCCTACCCAATATGGCTCGCCAAGAGTTACGCGGTACATGAGAAATCTTTAACAAGTAATTGAAAACATGAGTGTTCTTTACCTGGACCACTTTGGCCTTGCCACAGATCCTTTCCGCATAACGCCAGACACCGGTTTCTTTTTTACGGGTGGCCAGCGCGGCGATATTCTGGAAGGACTGATCGTCGCGTCCATGCACGACGAAGGCATTGTCAGTGTGGTCGGTGAGATTGGCATGGGCAAAACCATGCTCAGCCGCATGTTGCTGGAGCGACTGCGTCCGCTGGCGTCTGACACGGTGTACCTGGCCAACCCGGTTTTCGACCGCGACGAAATTCTTGGTGCCATTGCCAACGACCTGATGCCGGAGCCGCCTCAGGGCAACCGTGCGCACATGCTGGCTGGTCTGGAATCGGTGCTGATCGAGCGTTACGCCCAAGGTCGGCGCGTGGTGGTGGTGATCGACGAGGCGCACAGCATGCCGGCGACCACGCTGGAGGAAATCCGGCTGCTGTCGAATCTTGAAACGACGCAGCACAAGTTGCTCAAAATTGTGTTGTTTGGCCAGCCTGAGCTCGATGAGCTGCTGGCAGCACCGCAGTTGCGCCAGGTCAAAGACCGCATCAGCCACCGGTTTGAACTTCAGCCGCTCAATGCGCAGGAGGTGTCGGCTTATCTGATGTTTCGCCTGCACAAGGCGGGCTGGCAGGGCGGCGAGCTGTTTGACGCAGCAGCCCTGGCCTTGCTGGTCCAAGCTTCCGGGGGGCGTACCCGCAAGCTCAACATGCTGGCGGACAAGTCGCTGCTGGCCGCCTACGCGGAAGGGGTGCAGCTGGTCGGCCTGGATCAGGTGCGGCGCGCCGCAAACGATAGCCAGCCGTCCTTCGGGCGCAGGTCTGGTTTCGCAGGCGAGACCGGGTGGGGCCACAGCCCAGCCTGGCGCTGGGCGCCGGGAGTGTTGGCTCTTTTGCTCGCCTTGGGTGTGGGTTATTGGCTGGGCAACGGGCGACAGTCGCCGCGGGTGGAGCAAGCTGCGGCGAGTCAGGCGGTGCTGCCGGCCACGTCGATCGCATCCGTTGTTCCCGCGCCACCAGCCACTCCCGCAGAAAAAAGCAGGGTACCAACCCTGCCTGTTTCTGGCGGAATTTCGCAGCCCGCTGTCCCCGCCAACAAGGTCCCTGGCTTGCAACCCGGGGCCGGTGTGCCGGGCCCGTCTTCGGCCAGCCAGGAGGCGCCGCTTGGCGCGGGGCTGGCGGCGGGCCTTGCTGACGACTCGCTGGCGGTGCGCATGCGGGCAACCGATACATTTGTGGCGGCTCCGTCCACTCAGGGATTCACCGTGCAGCTGTTGTCCCAGCGGGCCCCGCGTGATGCCGAGTTGCTGGTCATGGTCAATGAAATTCGCGCTGCGCTGGACGCTTCGCCCCAGTCTGCCGTGCCGGTGCTGGTACACAACCGGCTTTACCGGCAGCAGGTTTTTCATGCGCTGTATGTGGGGCATTTTGAAACCCGCGCAGCGGCGCTGGAGTTCATACAATCATCTCCTCTGGCTATAAGGCGTTACAAACCTGTTGTACGCAGCCTCGCAGCCATCCGTCAGGAGCCTCGTCCTTGAAAAATCGATATCCCGCCAGCCGACCTGCCTTGTGCCTTGTCGCGGCCACACTATGGCTGGCCGGATGTGCCACCCCGCCCCCTCCCTTGTTGCGCGGGCACCTGGCCGAAGAGCCCTCTGCCGTTCCTGCACTGGCCGATCCAGGCGGCAACGCGGTCAACATCCCACCGCTTTCTGCCGGCGCACCGCGCTTGCCCGCGCCGCGCGCGGTCAAGCCGCAAGAGACCTACAGTGTGGTGGTCAGCAACGTCAATGCGCAGACTTTGCTGTTCGCGCTGGCCCGTGATGCCAAGCTCAACCTGGATGTACACCCCGGCATCACCGGCACAGTCACGCTCAATGCGCTGGATCAAACCATCGGTGAGTTGCTGGACCGGATCGGGCGGCAAATCGACATGCGGTATGAGCTGGAAGGCAAAAACCTTTTTGTGTTGCCTGATGCGCCTTTTTTGCGCCTGTACAAGGCCGACTACCCCAACATCACGCGTGACTCGGTCAGCAACACCGGTTCAGAATCGCAGGTGGCCACCACGGGGCAGGGCAGCGCAACAGGTACCGGCAATTCCTCGTCCGCGTCCATTCGCAACACGTCAAACAACCGCTTCTGGGTCACCCTGACCGAAAACATACGTGACCTGTTACGTGAAACTGACCGGGTGATTGACACGACGGCCCCTGCCGCACCGGCTGCCGCGCCAGCGGCCGCTGCGCCAACCATTGCTGGTGCGGCTGGCGCGGTGGCGCGCGCTGTAGCCGGCGGGTCCGCGCCGGCAGCCACAGCCAGCGCAGCAGTACCCGCATCTCCAGCAGCGCCGGTACCGCTTTATCGCGAGGCCGCGTCGGTCATTGCCAACCCTGAGACCGGCGTGATCAGCGTGCGCGCCACAGGAAAGCAGCATGCGCGGGTGCGGGAGTTTCTCGATCAGGTGGTGGGCAATGCCCGGCGCCAGGTTCTGATTGAAGCCACGATTGTCGAGGTGGCGCTCACGAATGATTATCAGCAAGGCATCAATTGGTCAGTGGTACGCAATGCGGTTTCGACGCCGCTGAGTCTGGTGATGGCCGGCGGAGGCGGGCGGGCTCTGTCCACTGGCGTCAACCCGCCATTTCTTGGTACTTTCACTGCTCGACGCTCTTACGGCAATACTGATATTTCTGCGACGGTGCGCCTGCTGGAGTCCTTCGGCAAAACGCGTGTACTTTCCAGCCCGAAAGTCAGCGTCATGAACAACCAGGCGGCGCTGCTCAAGGTGGTGGACAACAAGGTCTATTTCACGATTTCCGTTACGCCCGGCACACCCGCGTCGCTGGGGGTGCCGGCAACCGCCGCTGTCTATACCACCACCATCAACACCGTGCCAGTGGGATTTTTGATGAACGTGACAGCGCAGGTGGGTGATGATGACGAAATCACGCTGAACCTGCGTCCGTCGGTATCGCGCATCACCAGTTACGCCAACGACCCCAGCCCCGCGCTGGCGCAGGCCGGTATCACCAACCGCATTCCGGAAATACAGACACGCGAGTTTGAGTCGATCATGAAGGTCCGTGACGGTGAAACGGCAGTGCTGGGCGGCCTGATGCAGGATGACCAGAACAATGCCACCGACCAGATTCCCGGCGTGGGCAACGTGCCGCTGGTCGGCGAGTTGTTCAAGCTGCGCAGCAACCAGGCGAACAAGAGTGAATTGGTTATCTTCCTGCGCCCCACTATCCTGCGCGACTCCAGCATCGACGGCGATGCCTCCTTTATCCGCAGCCAGTTGTCCATAGGCACACCGGTTCCCGTGGGGCGCCGTCAATGAGCCTGTTGCTGGACGCCCTTCGCCGGGCCGAGGAAGACGCACGCAAGCGCAAACAGGACGTGAGCGAGCCGGCGGCCGAGTTGTCATTGCGGGAAGGCGTTGCGTCCGGTGCCACCGCACCCGCGGTCCCGGACCTGGTGGTGCAAGTCAACGCTGCGCCTGAAGATGCATTGGCCCTGAAGCTGGCAGACATCGATGCTGCGCCACAAGCGGAGGCAGCAAAACCAGAAACAGATACAGGTTTCCCAGAGCTGACATTGGCGCTGGCTGAACCCCCGGCCCCAGCATCTGAAGCCGAGCCGCCTGGCGCCTTGGTGATACCGCCTGCCAGCCCGCGAACCCCCGTTCAGCCCTATGGCCGATACGTCAGACCCACAGGCGCGCAGGCTGAGCAAGAGGCGCGTTTTGCCGCCAGCCAGAGCAGGGCGGCTGCGCAAGCAGAAAGTAAACCGGATGTTCCTGAGGTTGGTGCAGCCACTGCGCCGCCTGCTCGGGATGGGCGAGCCGGCACTGGGGCGGGCGAACCTGCCGAGGCGGCGCAGAGTGTCTTGCAACAGAACCGCGCCACAGAACGCAGGGCCCTGTCGGCTGCGGGTGTCATGGCAGGCAAATCGCGCCCGCGTGATGCCGGCAAGCGCCGGCAGTGGATGCTGGTTGGCATCGCCCTGGTGCTTGCTGTGCCATTGCTTGGTTTTCTCTTTTTTGGTGACGCGCTACTGGGTAGCAAAAGCACGCTGGTCGCAGCCAACCGGCCGAAACCAGCGGCTCCGCTGCCTGAAAGCACACCTGCGGTCGCGGTGGGTGATCCCGCCGTAGCTGCCGCTGCGGCGCCGGCTGTCAGTGTGGCTGCGTCATTGCCGGTTGCGGCCAGCAATCTGCCCCCGGCCGCATCGGCACCGCCAGCCCCTTCAACTCCCTCAAGCCCGCAACCCGCAACTGCCACCCCTGTTGCAGGTGCAAGGTCCGCCACCGCCACCGCGACCCCGCGCTCGCGTGCTGCGCCACAGGCCTCATCGCAAGGCACAGCGCGTACGTCTGCCAGTGGCAGCGCTAACGGCCCCAGCGCTGCGGTGGCCCTGGTGCCCAATGCCAGTGCCAAACCAGCCTCGCTCATGGATGCCGCTTACGCCGCCTACCAGGCCGGCAAACCGGCTGAAGCCACGCGCCTGTACCAGGACGTGCTGCGAGCTGACCCGACCCAGCGGGACGCCTGGCTGGGGCTGGCGGTGATTGCCCACGCCGGCAACCAGCGCGAGCCAGCGATGGATGCGTACAAACGGGTTTTGCGACTGGAGCCGCAAAACGCCACCGCGCTGGCTGGCCTCAGCAGCCTGATCACCAGCGCCGGTGAGCCGCAGCAGGAATCGCGGTTGCGTGAAATGCTGGCGCGCGCCCCGCAGGAGGCCGACCTGAACAACGCACTCGGGCTGGTTTTGTCTGGCGAGCAGCGCTGGTCCGAGGCGCAACCGCTGTTTTTCAAGGCGCACTCCGCGGCACCGCTGGAAGCCCAGTTTGCCTACAACCTGGCAGTGACGCTGGACCACTTGCGCAAATCGGCCCTGGCGGCCCAGTACTACGAAACTGCGCTGGGCCTGGCCGCGGGCAGGGCGTCGGGCTTTGACGAGGCCAGCGCGCGCAACCGGCTGACCGCCCTGAGGGCGCGTGCACCAGCGGGGCCCGCGCGATGAACGCCAAGCTCGACGTCTACAACCCGACGTCGTTTTACCTCGAGCTTGAACGCAGCGGACTGATCACGCCCGACCAGGCCGAGATCGCCTGGACCGAGCGCGAAAAGCGCGGCGGCTCTTTTGGCGACATTCTGGTCAGCCTGGGCATGCTCTCGCTGGATGACCTGACGGCCATCATGGCGGCGGCCAGTGCCACAGAGGCCATACGCCTTGGTGAGATGGTGCCCGACGACGGCGCCATCCAGCTCATTCCCAAAACACTGGCGCAAAACTACGATGTGTTCCCCGTCGGTCTTGACGATCAGACCAGGCAGTTGACGGTCGCTATCAGCGACACCAACGATGTGGTTGCCATGGACCAGTGCCGATCCGCTGTGCCAGCCGATATCTCGCTGCGCTGGCGGCTCGCTTCCAAGGCCGATATCAAGTCCGCCATTGACCGTTTTTACGGCTACGTCCTGTCGATCGATGACATCCTCAAGGGCTTGCGCACTGGCAAGATGGACGACAGCGCGCTGTCCATGCGCGGCGCTGAAGCGTTTGCCCACCCGATTGTCCGGCTGATTGATGCGCTGCTGGCCGACGCGGTGCTGGAAGGCGCCTCCGACATTCACTTTGAGCCCGAGGAAGGCTTTTTGCGGATTCGATATCGTATCGACGGTGTCATGCGCCAGGTGCGCGTGCTGCACAAGCAGTACTGGCCGGCGTTGTCGGTCAGGCTCAAGGTTTTGTCGGGCATGGACATCGCAGAAACCCGCGCGCCGCAGGATGGCCGTATCTCCATGGTCATACGCGGCCATGATGTGGACTTTCGTGCAGCAGCGCAGCCGACCATCCATGGTGAAAACTTTGTGTTGCGTGTGCTGGACAGGCGCAAGTCCATCGTGCCGCTGGAGCAAATGGGCCTGCCCCCAGATCGCATGAACACCTTGCGCCTGATGTTGGCGCGGCCCTACGGCATCATTTTGGTTACCGGCCCCACCGGCAGCGGAAAAACCACCACGCTGTATTCAATACTTAGTGAGATGAACACCGAAAGCGTCAACATCATGACGCTGGAAGACCCGGTGGAATACCCCATGGCGCGTATCCGCCAGGCATCCGCTGCCGACAATCCCAAAATGGATTTTGCCAATGGCATCCGCTCCATGATGCGGCAGGATCCCGACATCATTCTGGTCGGCGAGATCCGAGACCACGAGACCGCCGAGATGGCTTTTCGGGCTGCCATGACAGGGCACCAGGTGTTTTCCACGCTGCACGCCAATTCGGCCGTACTGGCGATTGCGCGCCTGCTTGATCTGGGTATTCCCTCCAGCGTGATGACTGGCAACCTGATCGGCATTGTGGCGCAGCGCCTGGTGCGCCTGCTCTGCCCAAAATGCAAAGAGGGCTATGAGGCAGGTGATGTTGAAAAATCGCTGCTGGGCTCTGCCCCCCACGCAAAGCTGGTGCTGTATCGCGCTGTCGGGTGCACCCATTGCAAGGCGCAGGGTTATAAAGGGCGCACGAGCATCATGGAGTTGCTGCGCTTTGACATGGGCCTGGATGACTTGCTCTCGCGCAATGCCCGCACGCCCGAGTTGCTGGCCCACGCGCAGGCCAGCGGTTTCACCACCATGGCTGAAGACGGCCTCGAGCGCGTGCTGGCCGGCACCACTTCACTGGAAGAGGTGGCGCGCGTGGTGGACCTGACCCGTCTGGCTGCCTGATGCTGGAGTTCAACTACCGCGCCATCACCCCAGAGGGGAGGACCATCTCGGGGCGCCAGTCGGCCACCAGTGAATCCGATCTGGAGGCGCGTCTGGGGCGTATGCAGCTGGAGCTGCTCAAAGCCTCGCCGGTGCGCGCGGCTTCGCTGTTTGCGCGCAAGCGTCTGGAGAGCAAGGAGTTGATCAACATCTTCATCCATCTGCAGACGCTGAGTCAGGCGGGTGTCCCCCTGTTCGATTCCCTGATCGATCTGCGTGATTCGGCCGATACGCCCACGGTACGGCGATTTATCTCCGACCTGGTGGATCGTATTGAGGGTGGCGCCACCCTGTCCGACGCGCTGGAGCAGTCTCCTGCAGGCATCGACAAGGTCAACATCAGCCTGATCCGCACCGGTGAAGCAACCGGCAAGTTGCCGGAAGTACTTGCAGAATTGGTTGAAAGCCTGAAGTGGTCGGATGAGATCACTGCGCAGACCAAAAAACTGCTGACCTACCCGGTGTTTGCCGGTACCGTGGTGCTGGGTGCGGTGGGGTTTTTGATGATTTACCTGGTGCCGCAACTGCTTGGTTTCATCAAAAATCTGGGTGGTACGGTTCCGATTCAAACCCGTGCCCTGGTGGCATTTTCCGGTTTTCTTGTGAACTACTGGTACACCATTCCACTGGTCATTGCGCTGATTGCGGGGGCCTGGGTGGCGGCCGTGCGACTGTCGCCGGCGGCCAGACTCTGGATTGATACCGCCAAACTCCGGGCGCCGGTGTTTGGGCCCATCCTCAAAAAAATCATCATGGCGCGGTTTGCCAAGTCTTTCGGTCTGATGTACCGAAGTGGTGTCTCTGTGCTGGACGCGCTTGGCTTTTGCGCCAGCTTGTCCACCAATGCTGCTTTTCGCAAAGCCATAGGCGGCGCGGCCCTGAGCATTTCACAAGGGCAGAAGGTATCGGACGCTTTTGCCGCTACCACTTTGTTCCCCGCGCTGGTGGTGCGCATGATCCGTGTGGGGGAGAGCACCGGCGGGCTGGATAAAGCGCTGGAAAACGTCAGTTATTTTTATACCCGCGAAGTCAATGACGCCATTGAAAAATTGCAGGGCCTGATCCAGCCGATCCTCACGCTGGTGCTGGGCGGCATGATCGCCTGGATCATGTCTTCGGTGATGCTGCCGATTTACGACTTGATCTCGAAGGTCAAGTTCTAGTCATGGCCGATTTTGTCATCGTCATCGCGCAGCAGTCGGTGCATTTGTACCGCTTCAATGGCGCCATTGCCGAGGCCGTTGCGAGCGCTGACGCCGACGAAGATCCGATGGCCTGGGTAGCTGCGCACATGCCGGCGCGGGGCAATTGCTCGCTGGTCAGCGACATCATGGACGAGGCGTATATCCGCAACGTGTTACCACCGATCTGGCTGGCGGGCACCCGTGATCAATTGCTGCAACGCAGGTTGCTGCAGCAACTGCGCGACAACCCTTACCGCGCGGCCGTGCTGACACCGTCGGGTTCCTGGCGTCCGCCTACCCGCGCCACCCTGATTGCCCTTGGCCAAAGTGAGCGGATAGCACTCTGGCTGGAAGCGCTGACGGCGCGTCGGGTCCGGGTCAAGGGGTTGTGGCCCTTGTCTGCGCTGATTGCCCTTGAGGTCAAATCAAAAGCGCCGCGGCGCCCGCGCGCAGAACCGGCGCAGGCGGGAGTGCAGCCCGAACCTGCCAGTTTGCGGCCCACGCTTGCGCTGGTAGCCACACCCGCCGGGCTTCGGCAGGTACTGGTGCGCGGCAAATCACCCTTGTTTTCGCGCTTGGCCCTGAGCGTAGGTGAGGGCAGCCTGTCGGCGAGCTTTGTACTGGCCGAAGCCCGAAGAACCGTCCAGTACCTGATTTCACAAGAGTGGCTGGGCAGTGCCGATCAGCCTGTCTCCACCCAGATGTGGCTGCCTTTTGACGATGACCAGGCACTGCAAGAGGTCGCCGAAGACCCGGCACTGGATGTTCAATTCATCGAAGCGGTGGATGACGCTTACGCCAGGTTGTTGCCACGACTCAAGTCCGTGTCGGCGCAGCTGCAATTTTTACCCGATGAATCACGCATTCAGTGGCGTGCCGCGCAATTGGGGGCAACAGCCAAATATGGGGGTATCGCGGCTTTGGTTCTGGCAGGGTTATGGTCTGCTGATCTGTTGTGGCTGTCCTGGGGCAAGCGCAGCCAGGCGCAAGCGCAATCGGCGCAGGCTGATGCCATCAACGAGCAGGCCAATCAGGAAATCCTGCGGGCCAAGGGCGATTTGAGCCAGGCTGGCCTGGCGGTGGCCACCGTTCAAGCCTGGCAACAAACCGTGGCGGTACAGCCCGACCAGTTTGCTGGCCTGCAGCGCCTTGCCAACGCACTTCAGCTTGCACCCGGGGTAGAGGTGCAGAAAATCAGCTGGCAATTGCCGAGCCTGCAAGTACAGACGCCTGGCGTCGCGCCCGCAGCTACAGCGCCTTTTGCCTGCCCTAAAGCGGCAACCGCTATACCTGCTGCAGAGGCCAACCCCCCTGCCGAGCCTCCCAAACCGGCAGTAGCCCTGCTCACCTTGGCAGCGACACTTCCCTTGAACCTGACCCAGCGCCAGGCATTGCAAATGCAAGACGGCCTGCTGGCAAGTTTGACGGGTGATGGCTGGACGGCTTCAGTCCTCAAATCCACCATCACGCTGGACCCGGTACAGGTGCAGACCGGCACGCTGGGTGAAGTCGCCGCACGCACGCTGGAACTCTGTGTGCAAAAGGCAGCGCCATGAACGACCCGCATCAGCCTCGCAGCATCTGGCGTATGGCCGCCAAGCGGCTGGTGTTGGGAGCGATCATGTTGGTGTTCGCTATTGCCATTGCGGGCGGGGCCAGCTTGCTGGCGCAAAATAGTGCGATGGAGCAAAGCAAGGCGCAGGCGGCACTGAACGCTGCCAGCCAGTCTTTACAAAATACCCAGTCAGACCGCACCCGGCTCGAAGAAAACCTGCAGATGTTTGGCAAGCTCAAACAGTCGCGTTTTGCCGCCACGCCAGACCGCTTGGCCATGCTCGAAACCCTGGAGACAGCGTCGCACGACCTGCGCAAAAGCACCTTGGTGTGGGAGCTGGGCGCGCAAGAAAAGCTCAAACCCCTGACCGACGACAAGACCGGGGAAGCCGTGGCGCACTTGGTGCGGGTGCCTATGAAACTCAGCGCCAGCGCCATTCATGAGGAAGAGTGGTTGCGTTTACTGGCCCGGCTGCAAGGCTCGGGTGCCGGACATTTCACGTCTGATAACTGCGTGTATGACCGGAGGATACTGGTCCGCCTGTCCGCTTCAGTGCCGTCGGTCGACGTGAAGTGTGATCTGTCGTGGCTGTATGTGGTGGCAGAAGGCGCACCCGCGAAACCACCATGAAGGCTGAATCTTTCATGAGCAGGTTCACCCCCGCTCTGACCAGCAGTGCGAAAAAAGCGCGCGGTGGTTTGTGTGTGCTGATGGCCTTCCTGGCCTGCGCAGCAGTTGCGCAGGCACCGCCGCCAGTGGCGGCGGCTCCGGGTCTTGCAGCGTCAGCCCCCAGCGCGTTAGGTGGCCTGATTCTTTCACCCGCCCAGCGCCGCAACCTGGAGGTGGTGCGCAACACCGCCAGCAGTGCAGACGGTGCTGCCCAGGTCGTCCCGGTCGATGGATCGCTAGCCGCGGGCACAGGCCTTCCCGACACGCTGGTGGTCAGCGGCGTGGTGGTGCGCTCTGGCAACCGCAGCACCGTATGGATCAACAACCAGCCGGTGTATGGGCAGGATGCAGTGACGCCCCTGCGCACACTGGCAGGGCAGGCCGGGGTGCTGCAGCCGGGCGCAAAAGACATGCGTATCAAAGCCCGTGCCGGGCAGGTGATTGATGTCCCATCCGGGCAGACGGTTGATTTGTTGCCGCCCGGGGCTATCCGGATCATTCCGCCCAAGGTGGGTGCGCCAGGTAATACCCAAAAGGAATCGAAATGACTCGACATTGCTTTAGTCGCGCGCTTTTTTTGCGTGTGTCCAAAACCCGGCAGAGCGGCTTCAGCTTGATAGAGATCGCGCTGGTGCTGGTGATTGTCGGCTTGGCCCTGGGCGGTATTGTTGCCGCCATTGGTCCGCAGCTCGACAATAAAAACGTCAGGGACACCCAGGAGCGCATCAAGCAGGCTTCAGAAGCCATCACGGCATTTGCCATTGCCAACCGCCGCCTGCCCTGTCCAGCGAGTGCCGCCAGTAACGGCGATGAGGTGGTCGTCGGCCTTCTGGGGCAGTGCGCTAATTTCAATAACGGTTTTGTGCCTGCACGTACCTTGGGCTTGGGCGACCGTGGTGCAAACGGCACCATGCTGGATGCTTGGGGTTTTGGCATCCGCTATTCGGTCACTCAAGTCACATACACGGGCGCTGGCAATGCGCCCGTCAGCATCAATTGTGGTGCGACCTGTTATCCGTTTACCCAGCTGGATGGCATCAAGAATGCCTATTACCTCAACGGCGCGGCGACCCCGCCTCAGCCTGCGGTTGCGCAGCTACAGCAAGTGTGTGCATCATCGACTGGTATTACCGCAACCACCTGCGGTGCCGCGGCCGCAAATCTGGTGGTGCAACCGGCCTTTCTTGTCTGGTCTACCGCTCGCAACGGTGCTCAGCTGCCCGGTGGCGCAGGCGCCGATGAGGCGGCCAATTTGAATGGTGACGTTGTTTACGTGATGCATCCACGAACAGAACCCACTGCAACGAATGGCGCGTTTGACGACATCCTGCAGTGGCAGACAGTCGCCACAGTGTTTCTCAACTTCACCAACATGGGGGTTCTCAAATAGGCCATGTCCGACAAGCGCACCGTACTGGTCGTTGAAGACGACGCCTCCCTGCGCGACTGGTGGTGCGGCTCGCTGGAAGACATGGGCTACCACGTGTTGTCCGCTGACGCGGCGCCCAAGGCTCTGGGCATGGCGCGGCAAAGTCAGATCCCGATTGAGCTGGCCTTGCTTGATCTGGGGCTTCCTCCGCATCCCAACGAACCTACCGAAGGCCTGGAACTGCTCCGCCTGCTGATCCTGGAACAACCCTCACTGAAAGTGGTGGTCCTCACCGGCCAGGATGAGCCTTCGGTGGCCCTGACCGCCATAGGCCTAGGTGCCTTCGACTTTTTGACCAAACCCGCCAGCAGCCAGCGCCTGCGCGAAGCGCTGGCCCGAGCGGTGCTGTTTCTTCAGGCGGAGAAGCAGCTCAGTACCGACGGGCAGGCGCGCATGACGCTCACCGCCCCAATTGGAGAAGGCGTCAGGGAATTCGGCGAGGCGGCGCAGGAGCGGCTGGTGCGTTCTGTTCTGGCCGATAGCCAGTTCAACGTGGCGCAAGCTGCGCGCAAACTGGGTCTGACCAGAGAGCACCTCTACTACTTCATGAAGAAGTTCGGTATAGAGAGGTCTTCACCGTGAACGACCTCTACGATGCAGCTACGGGCCTCGTGATCGCGGGACTTAGCGTTGGTTTCACGATGCTTTGGCTGCGTCACCTGAGTCGGCTGCACCGGCAGAACATGGACCAGCTGCTGGCGCTGCGCGAGGCCTTGCATGAAGACTTGCTCGGTACGCTGGTGAGGCACCAGCGCACGCTGGCAAAGTTGGGCTTGCTCAGCATTGACTGGCGCGGAAATTGGTATGGAACGCCCGTTTTCACCCGCATGGGGCCGCTCATTCCCTCCAATGTGCATGGCGGGCCACCCGGACCTGATCAAAACGACGCGGCCCGGTTTGACGAACAGGTGCTTTCCCAGAGTTTTCAGTATGACGATATCTCGCTGGAGTTCCGCGTTGGGCTCAAAGGCTTGCGGGGTGAGCGTCGGCTGTTTGCCATACAGGCGGCCGAGGTGCTGTTTGCCATGCTTCAAGGCGCTTTGGCCGGTCGGCAGTTGGCCTTAGCGGCGGCAGTCAGTCAGCGCGCTCGGGTTGGCGTTTTTTTGCAGCACGACATGCGCAACCTGGCGCAGTGGGTACAACTGGTGGCAGAGGATTTTGGCTCGGCGGAGACCGACAGCGAGTTGATGACCAAGGCGCGCCGCCTGCGCAGCAATTCGCTACTGGCGGCTGAGCGGGCACACCGCATGACACAAGCCCTGCTCAACCCGGCCTGGCAGGCTTCCGTTTCTGCACCGGTAACCACGCGGGACGACCCGGACGCCGCGCCCATGCTGGACCTGGACGAGCACATTCTTCAAGCTGGCCAGTTGCATCAGGTTGAAATCGATCTGCAGGGCGGGGCCTGGCTGACCTGGGACGCTGCGGCCCTTGCGACAGTGCTGGACAATGTGCTGGGCAATGTGTCCAACCTGTCGCGCGAGCGCATGGTGGCGGCCCATTGCCGGGTGACGGTGGAGCAAGAGGGGCAGGCTATTGTGGTGCACTTTGAAACGCCCCACCTGCCACTGGAAATTCCGCTGGACAAGCTGTTTGAACCCTGGGGCAGTTCGGGGTCTGCAAACAAGGGGCTGGGCATGTACCAGGCGCGAAAGCAGGCTCTGCATGCGGGTGGCGACTTGTACGCCGAACGCATGGGTAAAGGCTTAAGGGTGACGCTGCGCGTGCCTTGTAAAACTTCCTGACTCCCCTTGGCTGAGAACAAAAGATACATTTGCTCATCGATGCATGTCGCGTCGCCCAATTTGGAGTTAATCAATGAAAACCTTGAAAAAACAAGGCGGTTTCACCTTGGTGGAAATCGCCATCGTGCTGGTGATCGTGGGCTTGCTGCTGGCTGGCGTGCTGAAAGGTCAGGAATTGATCGAAAATTCCCGTATCAAGAACTTGGCCAAAGACCTGGATTCCATGACTGCAGTGGTGCGCAGCTATCAGGATCGGTACCGCGGAGTGCCCGGGGACGATTTGACTGCCACGACGCACACTGAGCGAGGCTGGGGTGCCACGGCTTTTACCGCTGGCAACAACAACGGTCTGATTGGCGCTGGTGGTGCCGTCATCATCTTCCCACCTGCAGCAGGTTCGGAAAACCTCCAGGCGTTCCAGGCGCTGCGCCGTGCGGGTTTCGTTGAAGGAGACCCGGCTGCTACAACACTTCCAACGAGTGCTGCCGGCGGCGGCATTTCCCTCACCAACAACGTGATGGGATTTGGATTGGTCAATGTGGTTTGTATGAGTGGACTGACCGGCAAGCAGGCCGGTGCCCTGGATCGCCTGCTCGACGACGGCGTCAATAACACCGGTAACGTGCGTGCGGCGATTACGGCTACGACACCTGCTGTTGCTGCAGGCGCGGTCGTGAATTACGTCGAAGCCACGGCTGGCTTCATGGTCTGCAAAATACTGTAAGCGGTTTCAACACCAGTAAAAAACCGGGCGCTGCCCGGTTTTTTTGTTTCTGCACGGGTAGATATACGTTTCAGCAGTTCTGAAGGAAGGCGCTGCAGCGCGCCATCCTGGAAAGAGCGAATGTAATTGGAGCGGGTGATGGGAATCGAACCCACGCTATTTGCTTGGGAAGCAAAAGTTCTGCCATTGAACTACACCCGCGTATGGCGATTGTAAAACCACCAGAACGGTGGTTGAAGGCAAAAGAAGCTCAAGGCCGCAAATAAGCCCAGCCTTCGCCCTGTTTTTTCATGATCTCGGTCACACCCGCCGGTACATAACTGATGGCGGGCAGCATGTCGTCTTTGGTGATTTTCTGGGCGCGCATGGTGTTTTCGCAGGCGACGACGCGTACATTGGCTTTCATCGCGTCGGCAACACGCGCACCGGTTGGCGATTCGAGCTTGAGCATGCCTATGCCGGGGCCGTAGGCGATGATGGCGATGTCCACGTTGGCGGCGCCCACGTCGTCTTGCACATTCTTCGCATTGTTCAATGCCAGGTTCCACTTGGCCGGGTCGTTGTCACTGACCTGAATCACCAGCTTGTGACGTTTTTGGGCTGTAGCCCCCGTCCCCTGTGCGCCAGCAGCTATCAAAAAAGTAGTGCCTGCAAACGCGATGCCGGCGTGGATAAAAAGTCTGCGCTTCATTTCAGCATGTCTCCCAGGCACAGGTATTTCATCTCCAGGTACTCTTCCATGCCGTGGCTGGAGCCCTCGCGACCCAGGCCCGACTGCTTGACGCCACCAAAAGGCACATGTTCGGTGGCGATCACGCCGGCATTGATGCCGACCATGCCGTATTCCAGCGCTTCGGCGACGCGGTAAATCCGGCCGATGTCGCGGCTGTAGAAGTAGCTGGCCAGGCCAAACTCGGTGTTGTTGGCTTCGTCAATCGCCTCCTGCTCATGCTTGAAGCGAAACACCGGCGCAAACGGGCCGAAGGTTTCTTCTTTGGCACACAGCATGTCGCCGGTGGCTTCGGAAATCACGGTGGGTTCAAAAAACTGGCCTTTGAGCTTGTGCCCACCGGCCAGCAACTTGCCGCCTTTGGCCAGTGCGTCTTCGACATGGCGCTGCACCTTGTCAACAGCGGCGTCTTCGATCAGCGGGCCTTGCACCACGCCGTCCTCAAAGCCATTGCCGACCTTGAGCAACTTGACCTTGGCCGCAAACTTTTCAACAAACTGATCGTATACGCCGTCCTGCACATAAATGCGGTTGGCGCAGACACAGGTCTGGCCAGCGTTGCGGTATTTGCTGGCCATCGCGCCTTCGACGGCCGAGTCGATGTCGGCATCGTCGAACACGAGGAAGGGTGCGTTGCCGCCCAACTCCAGCGAGAGTTTTTTGATCGACGGCGCGCTTTGTGCCATCAGGATGCGGCCCACCTCGGTGGAGCCGGTGAAGCTGATATGCCGCACCACGTCGCTGGCGCAGAACACCTTGCCGATGGCAATCGAGTTGTCGCTGTCGGCGGTCAGCACATTGAGCACACCGGACGGAATGCCAGCACGCAGGGCCAGCTCGGCAGCCGCCAGTGCAGTCAACGGTGTCAACTCCGCTGGTTTGATGACGACCGGGCAACCGGCGGCCAGCGCTGGCGCCACCTTGCGGGTGATCATGGCAAGGGGGAAATTCCAGGGCGTGATAGCGGCGCACACGCCGATGGGTTGCTTGAGCACCATCAAGCGGCGATTGTTGTCAAACTGCGGCAGCGTTTCGCCGTTGACGCGCTTGGCTTCTTCGGCAAACCATTCGACAAAACTGGCGCCGTAGGTCACCTCGCCCTTGGCCTCCGCAAAGGGCTTCCCCTGCTCGGCGGTCATGATGCGGCCCAGGTCCTCGACGTTGGCCATTAACAACTGGTACCACTTGAGCAGGATGGCGTGGCGTTCCTTGCCGGTCTTGCTGCGCCAGGCGGGCCAGGCGGCGTTGGCGGCAGCAATCGCGTCTTCAGCATCCTTGGTGCCCAGATTGGCCACGTCGGCCAGCTTCAGGCCGGTGGCCGGGTCGTTCACGTCAAAACGGGCGCTGCCCTTGACCCACTGGCCGTTGATCAGGGCGTCGGTCTTGAGCAGAGTGGGGTCTTTGAGCAGCGAAATCGGCGAGGTTTTCATGTCCATATCAGAGACTCCAGTTCGGGAAGCGTGATTTTGCCTCAAGTCCCGGTGAGAGCGGTCTCCAGCATGTCAAGGGCCTCCTCGAAGAGGGGCTGCTCAATCGTCAGCGGAAAGAGGAAGCGCAGCACGTTGCCGTCCATGCCGCAGGTCAGAAGGATCAGCCCCTGGGCCAGGGCGCGAGCCTGTACCTGCTTGGTGAAATCGGCGTCGGGGCGCCCGTCTGTATGGCGAAATTCAGCTGCCACCATGGCGCCCAGGCCGCGCACATCGGCCAGTTGTGGCACCCGGCTGCGAAGATCCCGCAGTCGTGCCTGGAGTTGATCGCCCAGCGCCTGACCGCGTGCGGGCAGACGCTCCTCGCGCATGATGTCGATGACGGCCAGCGCGGCGGCCACGGCCAGAGGGTTGCCGGCGTAGGTGCCGCCCAGTCCGCCTGGCGCTGGCGCGTCCATGATCTCTGCGCGCCCGGTAACAGCCGACAGCGTGAGGCCGGCGGCCAGCGACTTGGCAACGATCATGAGATCAGGCGCGATGCCCTGTCCGGCATAGTGGTCCATGGCAAAGAGCTTGCCGGTACGGCCGAAGCCGGTCTGCACTTCGTCGGCAATCATCAGAATGTCGTGCGCGTTGCAAAGTTCACGCAGCCAGCGCACTGCCTCAGGAAGGATGATGTTGAAGCCTCCCTCGCCCTGCACCGGCTCGTAGATAAAGGCCGCCACGCGGCCCGGTTCTATGTCGTGCTTGAACAGATATTCCACCGCCTTGCGCGCCTCGACCAGGGTGGCAGCGTCACAGGGGAAGGGCACATGGTAGATCTCTGGCGGCATGGGGCCAAAGGCGTTTTTGTAGGGCGTGACCTTGCCGGTTAGCGCCACCGCGTAGAGGCTGCGCCCGTGGAAGGCGCCGCCAAAGGCAATGACTCCGCTGCGGCCGGTAGCAGCGCGCGCGATCTTTATGGCGTTTTCCACCGCTTCAGCGCCGGTCGAAAACAAGGCCGTTTTCTTCGCGTGGTTGCCAGGGGTGAGGTCATTGAGCTTTTCGGCCAGGGCCACATAACTCTCGTAAGGTACGACCTGGTAGCAGGTGTGGGTGAAGCGCTCCAGTTGCGCCTGCACGGCGGCCACAACCCTGGGGTGGCGGTGACCTGTGTTGAGCACCGCGATGCCGCCAGCAAAGTCGATGTAGCGCCGGCCTTCGATGTCCCAGAGCTCGGCGTTGCTCGCACGATCGGCAAAGAAAGTACCCATGACACCGACGCCGCGCGGTGTGGCGGCGGCTTTGCGGGCCATCAAGGATTCGTTGGCGGACTGTTTCACCGTTTCTCCTTGTTCAGAGTCTGACCATCACATGCCGGGCCACCGTGTAGTCCTCCAGCGCATACATGGACATGTCCTTGCCATAGCCGGACGACTTCAGTCCGCCATGCGGCATCTCGTTGACCAGCATGAAGTGGGTGTTGATCCAGGTGCAGCCATATTGCAACTGTTTGGCCACACGCATGGCGCGACCCACATCCTGGGTCCAGACGCTGGACGCCAGGCCGTATTCGGAGTCGTTGGCCCATCCCACCACCTGGGCGTCGTCCGTGAAGCGGGTGACGGAAACGACAGGACCGAACACTTCGCGCTGCACTATTTCGTCGTCTTGCCGCGCGCCTGCAATCACAGTGGGCTCGTAGAAGAAGCCATTGCCCTGGCGCAGCTTGCCGCCGGTGGTGATTTCCATGTGGCCGGCCATCTGGGCGCGTTCCACAAAACTGGCCACGCGGTTACGCTGCCGGTCGGAGATCAACGGGCCCAGCTCGACGCCGTCTTCGTCCTGGCCCCCCATCTTGAGTGTGGAGACGGCGGAAGTCAGATCGGCCACCAGCCGGTCGTAAATTTTCGGGCCTGCGTAGATGCGGCAGGCGGCGGTGCAGTCCTGCCCGGCGTTGTAATAGCCAAAGGTACGCACGCCGGCAACCACTTCATCCACGTTGGCGTCGTCGAACACGATGACCGGCGCCTTGCCCCCGAGTTCCAGATGGGTGCGTTTGAGCGTGCCTGCAGCTGCCTGCAGGATTTTGCGACCGGTCGAGACATCGCCGGTGACCGACACCATGCGCACCTGGGGGTGTTCGACCAAGGGTTGGCCCACGCTCGCCCCCCGGCCACAGACCACGTTGAGAACGCCCCGGGGCAGGATGTCGGTGGCCAGTCGGGCAAACAGCAAAGCGGTCAGGGGCGTCTGTTCACTGGGCTTGAGCACCACCGTGTTGCCCGCCGCGAGCGCGGGGGCGGTCTTCCAGGCGGCCATCATCAGCGGGTAGTTCCATGGCGCGATGGAAGCGACGACGCCTACCGGATCGCGCCGGATCATGCTGGTGTGGCCGCTGAGGTATTCGCCAGCGAGGGTGCCGGTCATGCAGCGGGTGGCACCGGCGAAGTAGCGGAAGCAGTCGGCAATTGCTGGAATTTCATCGCCAAGAGCGCGTGCATAAGGCTTGCCGCAGTTCAGCGATTCAAGACGGGCAAACTGTTCCGCATTGGCTTCAATCACATCGGCCAACTTCAGCAGCAATCCGGCGCGCTCCCCCGGCGTGGTTTGGGACCAGGTCGTGAAAGCCCGGCTGGCTGCGGAAACGGCCCGGTTTACCTGCTCTTGCGAGGCCTCGGCCACAAGGCACAGTACCTCGCCAGTGGCCGGGTTGAGAATGGGCTCGTCCGCCCCTTCGCCCTTGACCAGTTGGTGGTCAATCAAAAGGTCGGTGGGGAACAGCATGCTGGTTTCGGTGGGGTGTCCCATGGTCTTGGCTCCTAGTGGCGGATCTGGATAAACAGCGGGTTCTGGGTAACGGAAAATTCAGCGGCCTTGACTGTCTTCGCCGGACCGGGTCAGCCAGTACGCGGCCACGATGGGGATGAAAGTCAGGCCTATCATGATCACCGCCACCACATTGGTCACCGGGCGCTGGCGCGGTCGGATCAGCTCCTGGAGCATCCAGATCGGCAACGTGGTTTGCTGGCCGGCGGTAAAGGTGGTAACGATGACTTCATCAAAGCTCAGGGCAAAAGCCAGCAGGCCACCCGCTAGCAGCGCGGAACCGAGTTGGGGCAGCAACACGTAGCGGAAGGTCTGGAACACATTGGCGCCCAGATCCATGGAAGCTTCCAGCAGGGAAGGGCTGATGCGCCTGAGTCGGGCCACCGCGTTGTTGTAAACCACCACCACGCAAAAGGTGGCGTGTCCTATCACGATGGTCCAGAAACTGAACGGGATGTCCATGCCGTGGTACGCCGAGCGCAGCGCAATGCCGGTGATGACGCCGGGCAGCGCGATGGGCAGTATCAGCAGCAGATTGATGGCCTCACGACCGAAAAACTGCGTACGGGCCAGGGCGCCGGCCGCCAGCGTGCCCAGCACCATGGCGATGCCGGTTGCGCACAGCGCGATCTGGAAAGAGAGCTTCATCGCGTCCCAGACATCCTGGCGTTCCAGGGCCACTGCAAACCACTGGGTGGTCAGCCCCGGCGGGGGAAAGACGTAGCTTTTGTCCTCGCTGCTGAAGGCGTACAGGATGATGAAGGCCAGCGGTATGTGCAGAAACAGCACGCCGGCCCAGGTCGCGACCTTCAGGCCCAGGGAGGCGCCCCGGATGGAGCTGACAGTTTTTAACGCAGCGTCAGAGCGCATCAAAGGCTCCCTTGCGTTTGGCCAGCCACAGATACACACCAATGATGGCTATCGGTACCAGGGAGAAAGCGGCTGCAAACGGCAGATTGCCGGCCACGCCCTGCTGGCGATACACCACCTGCCCGATGTACAACGTGGAGTTGCCGATGACCTGCGGAATGATGTAGTCCCCCAGCGTCAGCGAAAAGGTGAAGATCGATCCGGCGGCGACCCCCGGCATGGCCAGCGGAAAAATAACCTGGCGAAACGTCTGCGCAGGGCTGGCGCCGAGATCGGCCGACGCTTCGAGGTAGGAGCCCGGGATACGTTCTATCGCAGCCAGTATCGGCAAAATCATGAAGGGCAGCCACATGTAGACAAAAACGATGAAGGTACCCAGGGGAGAAAAGCTCAGCGAACTCCCGCCCAGTACGGGCATGGCCAGCAGGCCATCAAGCAGCCACTGCAGGTGCAGGTTCTGCGCCAACCAGGAGATGGCTCCCTCTTTGGCCAGCAGGAGTTTCCAGGCGTACAGGCGAACCAGGTAGCTGGACCACAGCGGCAACATGACGGCCACGTAGAGCAGCGCCTTCTGCGATCCGCGGGCATGGCGTGCCATGTAGAAGGCGATCGGAAAACCGATCACGGCGCAAGCCAGCGTGACCAGAACGGCCATGGTCGTGCTGCGCAGGGCTACATCGAGATTGGTGGGCGTGAAGATCTCGACAAAATTGTCCAGTCCGACTTCACGAACCACTTGGCCGGTGAAGTCATCGAGGCGGAAAAAACTGTTGGCGAGCAGGCTGAACAGCGAGCCCAGGTAAACGACGCCAAACCACGCCAGCGGTGGCGTCAGCAGCAGCGCCAGCAGCAGGCCGCGCCGCGTGTACAGCAGGTTGGACAGCTGGTTGGCCAGCTTTTGGCGCGCGGTATGGGCCATGACACCAGCGTTCATCATGCGGGCAGCGCACGCACAGCGGCGTCTTCAATCGGGTGCGCCGCCGCGTCGTCCCAAAACAATTGCGCGGCGTCACCGCTTTGTGGCGCCCGCAGCGCGGTGTTGACAGGCACATCGACCAGCAGCGGCTCACCCGCCTGCGGGCATTGCACGCTCACGCGCCAGAAGGAGCCAAAGAACTGCACATCCCGCACGACGCCAAGGACTCGGGCTGGCGTTCCCTCAGACGCCGGAGTTCCGAGTTCAAGTCGAATCTGCTCGGGGCGGATCATGACGGCCCCGTTGCGCGCGCTCCCCGGGACGTGCTGACTTTGCAATACGTTGGCGGTGCCGACAAACTCCGCGACGAAGCGGGTGGCCGGGCGGTTGTACAGATCGGCAGGGGTGGCGATTTGCTCCAGCCGGCCTTTGTTGAACACGCCAATGCGGTCACTCATCGACAGCGCCTCATGCTGGTCGTGGGTGACGAAAATAAAGGTGATGCCGAGCTTTCTCTGCAGGCTTTTGAGCTCACCTTGCATCTGCTCGCGCAGCTTGAGGTCCAGTGCGCCCAGGGGTTCGTCGAGCAGCAGAACCTTGGGCTCGCTGATCAGCGCACGCGCCAGTGCAATGCGTTGGCGTTGACCACCCGAAAGTTGGGCCGGCTTGCGCTGCGCGACCTCGGGCAACTGCACCATCTCCAGCAGGGTCATGGCACGGCGTTCCCGGGTGCTGCGATCGACGCCGCGAACCATCAGGCTGTAGGCCACGTTGTCCAATATCGACATGTGCGGAAACAGCGCGTAGTCCTGGAAGACGGTGTTGACCGGCCGCAGGTACGGGGGGTGCTGGCTGACCTCTGCACCGTCGATGAAGATGCTGCCGCTGCTGGGCAAGGTAAAGCCGCCAATCATGCGCAGGCAGGTGGTCTTGCCAGATCCCGAAGGCCCAAGCAAGGTGAAGAACTCGCCACCTTGCACGTCAAGACTGACGTTGGCTACCGCGTGAACTGATTTGCCTGCCGAGCGGAAGACGCACGATACGTCGCACAAACTGACTGCTGCCATTCGGTGCAGACTTTCAATAGGGGGTGAAATCCAACATCCTCTGGCACAGCCCGCGGGCGATGCCAGAGGCCCGAAAAACCAGCTGGCTCACCGATGATGAATCAAGGGCGAGCCGCGTGAGCGCCTGTCAGCGACCACCGAGGATGGCGATGAAGTCTGACACCCACTTGTGATAGGGGACGCACTGGTTGTTTTGTGTCTTGCACATGGATGTCGGTGTCTTCCAGAAGGAGATGCGCTCAAAATCCTTGTAGCCCTGACGGTCGCAGCCGGTGTCGCCCAGCAGCGCATTGCCCTTGCAGGCGGCCGGCACCGCGGGCACCGACCCGAACCAGGCCGACAGATCCCCCTGGAGTTTCGGATTGAGGGAGTGCTCCAGCCACATATAGGCGCAGTTGGGGTTTTTGGCGTCGGCGTGCATCATGGTGGAGTCGGCCCACCCCGTGGCGCCCTCCGTGGGAACCACCGTGGCCACAGGCACTTTCTTGGATCCCAGGATGTTGGCCTGGAACTGCCAGCTGCCTGATGCCACCACACCCTCGTTGGTGAAGTCGTCGATCTGCACAAACGCGTCGTGCCAGTACTTTCCTACAAGCTTGCGTTGGCCGCGCAGAAGCTCGAGGGCCGCCTTGTACTGGGCCTCATTGAGTTCGTAGGGGTCCTTGATACCCAATGCCGGGTTTTTCTTCATCAGATACAGGGCGGCGTCGGCAATGTAGATCGGTCCGTCGAAGGCCTGAACGCGGCCCTTGTTGCTTTTGCCGTCTGGCAGGGTCTGCTCTTCAAACACCACGCTCCAGCTGGTGGGCTTTTTGTCACCGAACACCTTGGTGTTGTACATCAGCACGTTCCAGCCCCACTGGTAAGGCACGCCATAGTGGGTGTTGCCCTCAAAATGCCAGGGCGCTTTCTGCAGCCGGGGGTCGATATTTTTGTAGCTCGGAATCAAGCCCACATTGATGGGCTGAACCTTTTTGCCCCGGATCAGCCGGGTGGTGGCGTCGCCCGAAGCCGTGACAAGGTCAAACCCTCCTTCGTTCATCAGCGCCACCATCTCGTCGGAGGTGCCTGCGGTCTTCACGTTGACCTTGCAGCCAGAGGCTTTCTCGAAGCCGGTCACCCAATCGAACTTCTTGTCGGTGGCGCCGCGCTCGATGTAACCCGCCCAGGCCACGATGTCTACCCGTCCTTCTCCCTTGCCCAGTTTTTGCAGTGGCTGCGCGGCCAGGCTGGCGCTGCCGATTGCCAGAAAGCCCATTGCAACCACTCCATTTGTCAGGAATTTCATTGATGCACTCCAATCAGGTTGATCGATTCCAGCAGGGCTGGGCCCTTCGCCCGATGCAAAAAGCCACGCCAATGTAGTCTTGACACCCGGGCCTGCAAAGTTCAATATTCGCAGCTTGGGCCATCTGAAAAACAGATAGCAAGGGTAAACCCCCGATTTTTAGTACCGTCACCGCGCCACCCAGATGCAGCGACACATCACTTTGAAGCAGTTTCGCTATTTCCTCGCGGTGTCGGAAATGGCTTCGGTGGCTGCGGCCGCGCGCATGATCAACATCGCCCAGTCGGCGGTCACCAAAAGCATCCAGGAGATAGAGGAGTCCCTGGGCGTCGCCCTGTTTGAACGTTCCTCCCGGGGCATGGTGCTGACGCAGGCGGGGCATCGATTTCAGGCCAGCGCACGCAAGGTCATATCGGCGGTGGCCGAAGCCGGGATGTTGGGGCGGGAACGCGCAGAAGCCCTGACCGGCAGCCTGACCATCGGTGTGACCAGTCTGGTGGCGGGTTATTACCTGGCGGACCTGTTTGCGCGTTTTCAGCGCTCCCATCCGTCGGTGAGAATTTCAGTGGTCGAGGATTCGCCGCAGTTTCTCGAACACCTGCTGATCAACGGCGAGGTCGATCTGGCCATCATGGTCTCCAACACCTTGGGCGATCCGCAGGCGCTTGTGGTGGAGGTCCTGACCAGCTCACCGAACCGGGTGTGGCTGGCGTCCAGCCATCCCCTGGCTGAGCGGGCCGAACTGACATTGTCCGAATGTGCCGCGCATCAACACATTGTTCTGGAAGCGGATCGCATAGAAAACGTGCTTCGCACGGTCTGGTCGCGCTACGGCATGCGCCCTGAAGTCACCATGCGAACCTCTTCGCTGGAGGCGGTGCGCTCCCTGGTGGGCGTGGGTGCCGGCATTGCCTTGCTGCCCGACTTCCTGTACCGCCCATGGACGCTGGATGCCGAGCACATCGAGGTGCGCAGCCTGCGGGATGCGGTTCCTAGCATCGATATAGGCCTGGTGTGGCGGCGCGGGTCGAACATCCGCGACGTGGTGTCCGAGTTTATTGAACTCGCTCGCGAGCAGTCCCATGCGGGGCGCAGCCGCTGAATTGCCCAAAACTATAATCTGGTGATGAGTACACACATTTCCGGCGCTCCCGTTTTCACCGTCGCCGACATTCGCAAGTCTTTTCTCGACTTTTTCGCGTCCAAGGGCCACAGCGTGGTGCCGTCCAGCTCCCTTGTGCCGGGCAATGACCCGACGCTGATGTTCACCAACTCCGGCATGGTGCAGTTCAAGGACGTGTTTCTGGGCACCGACAAGCGTTCCTATGTGCGCGCGGCGTCGGTGCAGGCCTGCCTGCGTGCCGGTGGCAAACACAACGATCTGGAAAACGTCGGCTACACCGCGCGGCACCACACCTTCTTCGAAATGCTGGGTAACTGGAGTTTTGGCGATTATTTCAAGCGCGAATCACTGAAGTGGGGCTGGGAGTTATTGACCGAGGTCTACAAACTGCCGCCAGAGCGTCTGCTGGCTACCGTTTATGAAGAAGACGACGAAGCCTACGACATCTGGACCAAGGAAATTGGTCTGCCGCCCGAACGTGTGATCCGCATCGGCGACAACAAGGGCGGGCGTTACGCCAGCGACAACTTCTGGATGATGGCCGACACAGGCCCCTGCGGCCCGTGCAGCGAGATTTTTTACGACCATGGGCCGCATATCCCCGGTGGCCCGCCCGGCAGCCCTGACGAGGACGGCGACCGTTTTATTGAAATCTGGAACCATGTTTTCATGCAGTTCGACATGCAGCCCGATGGCTCGGTCAGGCCGCTGCCGGCGCCGTGCGTGGACACGGGCATGGGGCTGGAGCGCCTGGCCGCCATCCTGCAACATGTGCACAGCAACTACGAAATTGACATTTTCGATGCGCTGATCAAGGCCGCCTCACGCGAGACCGGTGAAAAAGACCTGAACCACAAAAGCCTGCGTGTGATTGCCGACCATATCCGCGCCACCGCTTTTCTGGTCAGCGATGGCGTCAATCCGTCCAATGAAGGGCGCGGTTACGTACAGCGCCGCATCATCCGCCGCGCGATCCGGCATGGCTACAAGCTTGGCAAGAAGACACCGTTTTTTCACAAACTGGTGCCCGATCTGGTCACACTGATGGGGGCGGCGTATCCGCGTCTGGCCTCGCAGGCGGCGCGCATCACCGATGTGCTGGGGGTTGAGGAAGAGCGCTTTTTTGAGACGCTGGAAATCGGCATGACGATTCTTGATACGGCGCTGGCTGGTGGGGCCAAGGTACTTCCGGGTGAAGTGGCCTTCAAACTGCATGACACCTATGGCTTTCCGCTTGACCTGTCGGCCGACGTGTGCCGTGAGCGGGGTGTAGAGGTGGATGAGGCGGGTTTTCGCGCCGCCATGGACAAGCAGAAAGACCAGGCGCGCTCTGCCGGCAAGTTCAAGATGGACCGTGCGCTGGAATACACGGGTGAAGGCCACGCTTTTACTGGCTATACCTTGCTGGAAGAACCGGCCAAAGTGGTGGCGCTGTATGCCGATGGTGCGGCCGTCCAGGCGCTCCATGCAGGCCAAAGCGGGGTGGTGGTATTGAACACCACGCCGTTTTATGCCGAGAGTGGCGGACAGATAGGTGACCAGGGGCGCCTCACTGCAACTGGCGCAAGCTTTACCGTAGACGACACGCTGAAGATCAAGGCCGATGTGTTTGGCCACCACGGCACGCAGGTCGAAGGCACGCTCAAGGTCGGCGACGCGGTGAGCGCCCAGGTCGATACCGCAGTACGCGCCGCCACCGTGCGCAACCACAGCGCCACCCACTTGATGCACAAGGCCTTGCGCGAAGTGCTGGGCGACCATGTGCAGCAAAAGGGCTCGCTGGTCGATGCAGAAAAAACCCGCTTTGACTTTGCGCACAACGCGCCGGTCACCGATGCGCAGATCCGCGAGATCGAAGCCCGCGTCAACGCCGAGATCCTCGCCAACGCCGCAACCGACGCCAGCGTGATGGACATGGAGGCCGCCCAGAAAACCGGCGCCATGATGCTGTTCGGTGAAAAATATGGCGACGAAGTAAGGGTGCTGAGCATAGGTTCGAGCAAGGAACTGTGCGGCGGAACCCATGTGGCTCGCACCGGCGATATCGGCTTTTTCACCATCACCGCCGAAGGTGGCGTGGCGGCCGGTGTGCGGCGCATCGAGGCCGTCACCGGCCTGGCCGCGCTGAGCTATGTGCAGGCCATGGAGTCCACCCTGGGTGGCGTGGCCGGAACGCTGAAGGTGACGCCGCATGAGGTGCCTGCCCGTGTCAGCGGCTTGCTGGAACAGATGCGTGATCTGGAAAAAGAGCTGACGGCCATCAAAGGCAAACTGGCGTCGGCGCAGGGCGACGAACTGATGTCCCAGGCGGTTGATGTGAAGGGCCTCAAGGTGCTGGCGGCCCGGCTGGAAGGCGCAGACGCCAAGACCTTGCGCGAGACCATGGACAAACTCAAGGACAAGCTCAAGACGGCGGTCATCGTGCTGGCGGCGGTGGACGGCGACAAGGTGCAGATCGCAGCGGGCGTCACCGCCGACAGCGTGGGCAGGGTCAAGGCCGGCGAACTGGTCAACTTTGTGGCCCAGCAGGTGGGTGGTAAAGGCGGCGGCAAGGCCGACATGGCCATGGCTGGCGGTACCGATGCGTCCAAACTCGGCGACGCGTTGAAGTCCGTCCAGGCTTGGGTGGGTGAGCGTGCCTGAACTAATTTGCTATTAAATCAGTAGCTGCCCGCGCATATCTCTAAAGGGCTGGCGGCACTTTTTTCTTGTAAGTTGATGCCGCAATCCGGCGCGCTGCCTTATCGCACAACAGCGTGGTGACCGGTACCGGGTTGCGCCCACTGTTGGCTTGTGCCTTGCGGTAGAAACTCAAGCTGCTGCAAGGCCCTGAACCTGCCGCAAACTTGCCACCGTGCGCAGACAGGCCTGGGCGACCTCCGTGCCCTTGATGACAAAGTGCTCGCTGAAAAAGCGCTGGTGTTCTTCGTGGGCATGAAAATGCTGCGGCGTCAGAACGGCTGAAAAAATTGGCACGCCCGTGTCGAGCTGCACCCGCATCAGTCCGCTGATCACGGCATCGGCGACAAACTCGTGGCGGTAGATGCCGCCGTCGGCCACCAGGCCGCAGGCGACGATGGCGGTGTATCGGCCAGAGCGCGCAAGCTGTTGTGCATGTAGAGGAATCTCGAAGGCGCCAGCGACCTCGACCAGATCAATGTCCTGCCGCGTCACGCCATGCCGGGCCATTTCTGCCAGAAACGCATCGCGGGCCTGGTTGACGATGTCGGCATGCCAGCTGGCCTGGATGAAGCAGAACCGGTCCGGCCGCTGCGGCAGGGGGCTGATTGGGGGTTTTGGCTGGCTCATGGGTTCTCCTGAAAACGGTCACCGAAATTCAGGGCGCACGAGTCTTTGGCCCACAGGCGGGCTGGCACGCAGGCACCAGCCCACGGCGGGGCCATGGACGTCGCGCTCTCTTTCATCCGGACTGTGACCGTCGGCTTCGGAGTTGAACCGAATCTGCTGACCCCGGCTTGCCAGAAGCAGGCCGGGCGCTCGCGGGCTGATGCGTTAACACGCAAACACCGCCGGTGGGGAATTTCACCCCGCCCTGAGAACGCTTGCCTCCGATGAGGGAGGCAAATTTATTTTAAGAGAGACAGACGCATGCCGCTGTCGCGCGGCTGACGCTGCCGCGCTCAGGCCAGCTCGGCAATCAGCTCAATCTCTACGCAAGCACCCATCGGGATTTGCGCCACGCCAAACGCGCTGCGGGCATGGCTGCCGGCCGCACCGAAGACTTCGCCAAACAGCTCGCTGGCGCCGTTGGTCACCAGATGTTGCTCGGTGAAGTCGCCGGTGGAGTTGACCAGGCTCATCAGCTTGACGATGCGTTTGATCTTGCCCAGATCGCCCACAGCCGCATGCAGGGTGCCCATCAGGTCAATGGCAATCGCGCGTGCGGCAGCCTTGCCTTCTTCGGTGGCCATGTTTTTGCCCAACTGGCCTACCCAGGCTTTGCCGTCTTTTTTGGCGATGTGGCCAGACAGGAAAACCAGTTTTCCGGTTTGTACAAAAGGCACATACGCCGCTGCGGGTACAGCGACCGGTGGCAGGCTGATGCCCAGTTTCTGGAGTGTGTCGTAGATGGGGCCGGTGGGGTGTGTCATGAAGTGCTCCTGAATAGAACAGACTAAGGTTTGGAAGAGAATATGCCTTCAGTCCATAACTGACGGGCGTAAGCAGCTATCAAATAAGTAGCAAATGAGGTCTGCCAATGGGGTAATTCTAAACGGCGCGCCACAATCCGTCGGCCCCGGCGTGTTCAGTCCAGCTCAGGCAGCTTGTCAATCGGCATCACGGTGACCGCCACCTCCAGCACATGGTGTGCGCCGCCGCGTATCACGCCGCGCATCGGCGAGACGTCCAGAAAATCACGGCCAATGGCCAGCGTGACATAGTCTTCGCCGGGCGCGCGGTTGTTGGTCGGGTCGAAATCCAGCCAGAGCCCGGGGCTTTGCCCGTCTGCCAGCGCCATGCCGCGGGCTTTGCTTTCCACCGGGCAATAGACCGAGGCCCAGGCGTGGGATGCATCGCTGCCGATCAAGCGGGGCTGGCCAGGGGCGGGCGTGGTCAGCAGATAGCCGCTGACATAACGTGCCGGGACACCCATGGCGCGGCAGCAGGCAACCATGATGTGCGCAAAGTCCTGGCAGACACCTTTGCCCGCCTGCAGCGCCTCCAGCGCGGGGGTGCCGACTTCGGTGCTGTCGCTTTCATAGGTCATGGCCTCGTGAATGCGTTCCATCAGGTCGTGGGCTGCTTCTGGCAACCGTCGGCCAGGGACAAAGCTGGGGCGGGCAAATTCTGCAAACGCATCGTCACGCGGCACGTAGGGCGATGCAAACACAAACTCGCAGGCGCTGTCGTAAGCACCACCGGCCTGGTAGCGAAACTGCGCGCACACAGACTCCCACGGCAGACCAGGCTCTGCATCCTGAGGCGCCGCGTTGAGTGCCAGTGTCGAGACAATGCTGTCGGCGCGAACGGTCAGCTTGTCGTGCGGGCCCTGCAGCGAAAAGTAGCTGCGGGTGTTGCCATACACATCCGTCAACTCCTGCACCCGTGCGGGCTGCGGGCTGATGCTCAGGCTGTGGCGCAGCAGCTGCTGGCCTGCGTGGCTGGCCGGTTTGAGGTGAAGCACATGGTGTGCGCTCTCCACCGTGGGGGTGTAGGCATAGTGCGTTTCGTGAACAAGGTGAAGCAACATGGGGAAAGGGGAAATCAATGCACAGGGCGGCGCTCAGGCACCCAGACTGTGCTCGTCCTGGGCGACGTGGCTGAAATAGCGGCGGCTGAGGATGTCGGACAGATCGAAAGCGGCGTCGCAGCAGCACTCCAACTGCTCCAGCAGGCTGGCATACGGCTGGTCTTGCGCTGCGCCAGCAGCCGGTTGACACAGCTCGCTCAGGTTCCAGCTGCCGGGGTCTGGCAGGGACTGCGTCAGGTCGGGGATCGCCTGCGCATGGCCTGACGTGTTCTCGGCCAGCCGGGCCAGCCGACCGCGCAGCGTCTGGGTGACCCAGCCGAGCGAGCGTGGGTTGTCGCGGTCCAGCACCAGCAGATCGAGCAGCGCCGGTATGTCGCGCTGCTGCTGGTACTGGGCATGAAAGGTGATGGTGCTGTCGAACAGCGCAAGCATGGCACCAAAACCGCCTTCGTCATGGACCGCACCGGTCTCAAAACCAAGCATCAGCGCGGCAGACAGGGTATTCAGACGCTCGATATGACGGCCCGTGCTGAGCAGGCGCCAGCCGTCGTCACGGCTCATGCGGTCGGTCTGTGCGCCGGTCATGGCGGCCAGGAAACCGCTGGCGGATTCCAGCGCTGCCAGCGCCTCGACCGACGAATATTCAAGGGCCTGCGAGGCCGGGTGCTCGGGCCCGCTGAAGCTTTCGCAGCGTGAGAAGAAGTCTGCCTCGGCCTGCATGATGACGTGCCACTGCTCCTGGGACAGCCTCTCGCGCACCGCCGAGGCTGCACCTTTGAGTGCACGCAGGCTGTAACCCACACTGGCGGCCTGATCGGTGTCGGCCAGGCTGGCAATCAGCGAACGCTCAAACACGCGCCGCGCCTGCGTAGCGGCGGGCACGCTGTCCATCACCAGGCCGTTTTTGACCGCCATCCCGGACAGCCAGGCCAGCAGCGGTTGCGAAGACTGGTCTTCGCCATTGAGCGATTGCAGCGTCAACTGGGCCATGCGGATGGCGTTTTCGGTGCGCTCGGTGTAGCGGCCCAGCCAGAAGAGGTTTTCGGCTGCGCGGCTGGTCACGGCGGGTTTGTGCCGGTGGCGGGTCCAGTCCTGCGGCGCGGCGCCGGGTTCGGCCCCGGCGGGCGCCGCCGGCGCGGTGTGGGACGCGCTCGCGGAGGCTGTGCCGGCAGTCGGGGAAGTCAAGGAAGGTTTGGCAGCCACCCAGACATCGGCGCTGCTGCCGCCTTGCTGCATGGACGCAATTTTGGCGTTGACGCCAGCCAGCCGCGCCAGGCCGCCGGGCAACACCTGCCAGGAGCCGCTGCCGTCGGCCACTGCAAAAACCCGCAGCATGGTCGAACGCGGCGCAATGCGCTGCCCCTGCCAGGTGGGTGTTTGGGACAGTGGCAGGTAAGCCTGTACGGTGTAGTCTTCGCTGCGCCGGACCAGACGGCCGGCCCACTCATCAAGCTCGCGGCTGGTCAACGTCTGCGCAATCACGGAGCTGCTGCCAGCGCTGGGATAGGTGGCCTTGATGACACACTCTTTCAGGCGCGGCAGCACCGATTGCAGGGAGGCCTGCTCACCGCACCACCAGGTGGCCAGCGATGGCATGGCCAGCGGCTGGTCCAGCAAGTGGCGCGACAGCGCTGGCAAAAAGCCCAGCAGCGCGCTGGATTCCAGAAAAGCCGAACCCGGCGTGTTGCTCACCAGCACATTGCCGGCGCGTATTGCCTGCAGCAGGCCGGGCACCCCCAGGGTGGAATCCGAACGCAACTCCAGCGGGTCCAGAAACTCGTCATCCAGGCGTTTGAGCACGCCATGCACCGGCTCCAGCCCTTGCAGGGTCTTGAGATACAGCTTGTCGTCGCGCACCAGCAGATCGCTGCCTTCAACCAGTGTCAGGCCCAGGTAACGTGCCAGGTAGGCGTGTTCAAAATAGGTCTCGTTGTACGGCCCCGGCGTCAGCAGCACAATGCGGCTTTCCTCGCCATTGCGCCGCGCCGGGCTGGCCACTTTCATGCCGTCTATCAACGCCTTGTACGAGGCCGCCAGGCGCTGCACCTTGAGCTCGCGAAAGGCTTCGGGGAACAGCCGCGAGATCGCCAGACGGTTTTCCAGCAGATAACCCAGCCCGGAAGGTGCCTGGGTGCGCTGCGACACCACCCACCAGCGCCCATCGGGGCCGCGGGCCAGATCGAAAGCGGCAATGTGCAAAAAGCCGCCGGTCGGCTGCACGCCGTGCATGGCGCGCAGATAGCCCGGGTGGCCTTGCACCAGCGCGGCAGGCAAGAGGCCTTGCGCGAGCAGCTGTTGCGGGCCATACACGTCGGCCATGATGCATTCGAGCAATTGCGCGCGCTGCCGCACACCGGTCTCGATCTGCGCCCAGTCCTGCACCGACAGAATCAGCGGAAACAGGTCCAGCGACCAGGGGCGCTGCGGCCCGTTGGCGTCGGCATAAACGTTGTAGGTCACGCCGTTGTCGCGGATCTGGCGCTGCAGGTTGGTTTTGCGATGGTTCAGATCTTCAAAACCGTCGCCGCCCAGAAAATTGAAAAATCGTGTCCATTCTGGCGACAGGCTCGCAGGGCCAGGGGGGGTGGGGGCTGCGTCGGGCACAGCTGCCGCAACTGGAGCTGCTGTTGTGGCAGCGGTGGCGCCACCCGCCAGTTGCAGTGCCGGCAGGGTCTGGCTCTGGCTTTGCGTTTGGCTGGTCAGCGGCGCGGCCCTGTCCAGGGTACGCCCATGCAACTCGTCAAAATGACCAGCCGCCCCAGGCAGAGCCAAGGCGAGCGCCAGGTCGCCGGGCGCTTCCAGCGCAGCAGCTGCAAAAAGTGAGTCCTTGTATTCCACGTTGGCAAGAGTATGCCTTCATGTGCGGCCCAGGAGCCGCAGCCGACCCTGCATCCCGCTGCAGCGACCACTTGGCGCGGCGCGTGTGGCGGGCATAAGACACAGGCGGCAAGCCTGGCCTGCAGCTGTACCCGCCCCTAGAGCGCCTGCCAGGCGCTCCATGCAGTCCAGGATGCAGCCAGTATCAGTACACCGCCCACCGCCTGGCCCAGTCGCACTTGCGAGCGTGGGTTGTGACGCAGCCAGTCTTTCACGTGAGCGGCGCCCAGCGCAATGGCGCCGTATACCGTACCTTGGGTCAAGGCGATGATCAGGCCCAGCACCACAGCCTGCAGCCAGATGGGTCCGTAGGAAGGGCGCAGGAACTGCGGAAACACCGCCAGCATGAACATATAGGCCTTGGGGTTCAGCAGGCAGGTCAGCGCCGCGCGCCCGAAGGTGGCTGACAGGCTACGGGAGCGGGCGTCGCCGATTTCTCCCAGCGCTGTAGCGCCGCGCCAGAGGGACAGGCCCATCCAGCCGATGTACAGCGTCCCGACCAGCAGCATGGCCTGAAAGGCCAGCGGGAATATCGCCAGAATGGCGCCCACACCGATGGCGCCCAGCACCACATGCACAGCACCGCCCGCCATGGTGCCGGCCACCGCGGAGAGGCCGGAGCGGCGGCCGTCCACCAATGAGCTGGCCATGACAAAAGCCATGTCCAGGCCGGGCAACACGATGATGCCGAACACCATCACAAAAAACAGCCACAAGTGGCTGGTCTGGGTCAGGGCCAGAGTGTCCATGTCTTCCTTTTTGCTGCGTTGGGATGCCGAACTGACACCAAGGTCTGCAATGTAGGGGTCAATCAGGGCGATATCAGTCCTGATTAAGTTTTAAACTGACCCCATGTATTCACCTACGACGCGTGTGCTGACGGTGCTGGAGCTGCTGCAAAGCCATGGGCGCATGAGCGGCGCCGAGCTGGCGCGGCGGTTGGAGGTGGACGGCCGCACCCTGCGCCGCTATATCGCCAAGCTGGAAGACCTGGGGATTCCGGTGGTGGCCGAGCGGGGCCGGTATGGCTGCTACAGCCTGATGGCCGGGTTCAAGCTGCCACCCATGATGTTTACCGACGATGAGGCGCTGGCTTTGTCCATCGGCCTGGTGGCTGCGCGAGGCTTGGGCCTGGCGGAAGCAGCGCCAGCGGTGCAAAGCGCGCAAGCCAAGCTGGAGCGCGTGATGCCGCGCAATCTTCAGCAGCGCAGCCGCGCCCTGGCCGAAACGGTGCGGCTGGACCTGGCCCAATCGGTCGCGCCTGGTGACAACACGGCCCTGCTGGCCCTGAGCATGGCGGCCCACGGCTGGCAACGTGTGCATCTGGCTTACCGCTCGGGCGATGGCGAGACGACGGAGCGGGATCTGGACCCTTATGGCCTGGCGCATCGGGGGGGGCGCTGGTACGTGGTGGGCATGTGCCACCTGCGTCAGGGCCTGCGCTCATTCCGGCTGGACCGGGTGCTGCAGGTACGGGCGCTCAACGTGGTATTTACACCGCCCGTCGACTTCAATGCTGTGCACTACCTGGCGCGTGGCATGGCCACTTTGCCGCGCGCTTTCAGCATCCAGGTGCTGCTGCACGCGCCGCTGGAAAGTGCGCAGGTCGAGCTGTTTGACGGGGTCGGTGTCTTTCAGCCCTGTGACGGCGGGGTGCTGCTGCACGCCCAGGCCGATGACTTGCACTGGTTTGCTCGGCAACTGGCCCGGCTGTCGTTTGACTTCGAGATTCGCGAGCCGCCGGCGCTGCGGGCAGCCTTGCGGGACTGCCTGGAGCGCCTGCGCCCGCTCAGCGCAGATCCAGCGTGAACGGAAACTCGCGGCTCGGTTGCGCAGGCTGGACCCGGATTTTGCCCGGCGTGTGACCCATCTGGAAGAAGCGGTTCAGGCGCCGGCTCTCGGCCTCATAGGAGTTGACCGGCAGTGTGTCGTAACTGAGGCCGCCCGGATGCGCCACGTGGTACTGGCAGCCGCCCAGCGAGCGCTCCATCCAGGTGTCGACGATGTCAAACGTCAGCGGCGCATGCACACCAATCGACGGGTGCAGGGCCGAGGGCGGGTTCCAGGCCTTGTAACGCACGCCGGCCACGTACTCACCGACCGTGCCGGTGTTTTGCAACGGCAGCGCACGGCCGTTGGCGGTGATGACGTAGCGGTTGTCGTTGAGGCCGGTGACATGCACCTCGACCCGTTCCAGCGACGAATCGACATACCGCACGGTGCCGCCGGACGAGCCTTCTTCGCCCATCACATGCCAGGGCTCTAGCGCGCTGCGCAGGGTCAGTTCGATGCTGTTGGCTTTGACCTGGCCAATCATCGGGAAGCGGAACTCGAAATGGGGCTCAAACCAGGCCATGTCAAAGCCGTAACCGGCCTCGTTGAGCTCGGTCAGTACGTCGGCAAAGTCCTGGCGCACAAAGCCGGGCAGCAAAAAGCGGTCGTGCAGCTCGGTGCCCCAGCGCGTCATGCGGCCGTGGTAGGGCTTGTTCCAGAAACGCGCGACCAGCGCGCGCAGCAGCAGTTGCTGCACGATGCTCATGCGGGCGTGCGGCGGCATTTCGAACGCTCGCAATTCCAGCAGGCCGAGCCGACCGGTGGCGGAGTCGGGAGAATACATCTTGTCGATGCAGAACTCGCTGCGGTGTGTGTTGCCGGTGACGTCCACCAGGATGTTGCGCAGCGTACGGTCCACAATCCACGGCGGCATCTTTTCACCGTATTTCTCCCGATTCGCAGAAATCTCGCGCAGCGCGATTTCCAGCTCGTACAGCTGGTCGTTGCGCGCCTCGTCAATCCTTGGGGCCTGGCTGGTCGGGCCGATGAACATCCCCGAGAACAGATAACTCAGCGAGGGGTGGTTGTGCCAGTAGGCGATCAGGCTACCCAGCATTTCCGGTTTGCGCAAAAACGGGCTGTCGGGTGGTGTGGCGCCGCCCAGCACAAAGTGGTTGCCGCCGCCGGTGCCGGTGTGGCGGCCATCGGTCATGAATTTTTCAGCCGACAGGCGCGTCTCGTGCGCGATCTTGTAGAGGAACTCGGTGTGTTCGACCAGCTCGTTCCAGTTGTAGGCCGGGTGGATGTTGACTTCGATCACGCCGGGGTCGGGGGTGACCTGCAGCATCTTCAGGCGCGGATCGCGCGGCGGCGGGTAACCTTCGAGCACGATCTGCAGGCCCAGTGCTTGCGCACTCGCCTCGACGGCGGCCAGCAGGTCCAGATAGTCTTCCAGGCGCTCCAGCGGCGGCATGAAGATGTACAGGGCGCCGGTTTCAGGCTTGGCGCCTTTTTCCTTCGGTGCGGCTTTTGGCTTGTCCTGGGGCCCGTTGGCGCGGTTCGGGTCGCGCACCTCGACGCACAGCGCGGTGCGGGTCAGCCATGCAGCGGACTCGCCGGCCTTGGGCATGCGCGCCGAGGGATCGGCCGGCGCAGGTGCAGGTGCCGCAGGGGCTGCCGACGGGAGACCCGCTTTTGCGCCCTGGTCAAAGCGCACATCCACACTGGATGTGGTGTTCCTGAACTGCATCAGGCGGCTCGCTTCATTGCGCGAACCGTTGCCCGTCATGTAGCGCGCCATGTACTGTGCCAGCATGCTGGCACTGCTGTGCCGGGCGCCGGCAACGGGTGCAGAAACGGCGGGTTCGACCGGCGCTGGCACCGGCTGGCTGCGTGCCGTGTTGTAGCGTTCGGCAAGCGTGTGTGCAGGCGGCAATTCCTCGCGCGGCGCGAAGGGGTCGGCCTCGGTCATGTAAGGGTAGTCGGTCTTGGAGACCCAGGGCACCGAGTCCAGCGGCAGGCGGTAACCCATGGGCGAGTCGCCCGGCATCAAATACATGCGTTCGTCGCGGAAGAACCAGGGGCCGGTGGACCATTGCGGGCCTTGGCCTTTCGCACTTTCTTCACGCACTTTCAGCGGCAACACATAACCGACCACCGCGTCCAGCCCCTGCGAGAACACCCGGCGCAGGCGCGCGCGCTCCATCGCGTCGTCGAGCTTGGTGTCAAACGGGTCCACGTTGACCGGTAGCCGACGCTCGCGCCACAGGTAGTACCAGGTGTCTTCGTAGCCCGGCGTGATGTGTTTGGCGGACAGACCCAGCTTGCCGGCCAGGGTGTCGGTAAACCGTTTGGCGTCCGCGCTGGTGTAGCTGCAGGGCTTTCGTTCGTCGGTGAAGAGGGCCGGGTTCTGCCAGACCGGCTGACCGTCCTTGCGCCAGAAAATGCTCAGCGCCCAGCGCGGCAACTGCTCGCCCGGGTACCACTTGCCCTGGCCAAAATGCAGAAAGCCGCCTTCGCCGTATTCGGCGCGCAGCTTTTGCACCAGTTCCGTCGCGTAGCCGCGTTTGGTGGGGCCAAGCGCATCGATGTTCCATTCGGCCGCGTCGCGGTCTTGTGTGGCCACAAAGGTCGGCTCGCCGCCCATGGTCAGGCGCACATCGCCGGCCAGCAGGTCCTGATCGACCTGGTGGCCGAGCTTGAGCACGTCGGCCCACAGGGCGTCGGTGTAGGGTTGGGTCACGCGCGGTGATTCGTAAATACGTTGCACCCCCATGTGGTGGGCGAACTCGACTTCGCTTTCATCGACGCCACCTTCAATCGGCGCCGCGCTGGATGGCTCGGGTGTACAGGCCAGCGGAATGTGGCCTTCGCCGGCCATCAGGCCCGAGGTCGGGTCCAGCCCGACCCAGCCGGCGCCGGGCAGGAACACCTCACACCAGGCGTGCAGGTCGGTGAAGTCGGTTTCGGCGCCGCTCGGGCCGTCGAGCGACTTGACGTCCGCCTTGAGCTGGATCAGGTAACCCGAGACAAAACGCGCGGCCAGACCGAGATGGCGGAACAGCTGCACCATCAGCCAGCCGGTGTCGCGGCAGGAGCCAACGGCGAGCTTGAGGGTTTCTTCGGGGGTCTGCACGCCGGGCTCCATGCGGATCGCGTATTTGATGTCGCCCTGCAGCTTTTGATTGAGCCCGACCAGGAAATCGATGGTGCGTTTTGGCGTGCGGTCCACGCTGTCCAGGTAGGCCTTGAGCAGCGGCGTGGCAGGCTCGGTGGCCAGGTAGGGCGCCAGCTCACGCGCCTGGTCTTTGCTGTATCTGAAAGGAAACTCCTCAGCGTCGGGTTCGAGGAAAAAATCAAACGGGTTGAACACCGCCATTTCAACGACCAGATCGACCGTGACCTTGAACTCCCGCGTCGGCTCCGGGAACACGAGACGCGCCTGGTAATTGGCAAAAGGGTCTTGCTGCCAGTTGATGAAGTGGCCCGCGGGTTCAATCGTGAGCGAGTAAGACAGCACCTTGGTGCGGCTGTGCGGCGCCGGGCGCAAGCGGACGACCTGGGGGCCGAGGCGCACCAGGCGGTCGTACTTGTAGTGGGTGATATGGCTCAGTGCAACATGGATGGACAAGGCGGTCTCACTTTTCGAATATTTCAGGGCTGACCTTGGCACTATGCCGCAGAAACAGCGTGCTGATGGCCGACGACGGTTGAAAAACGGTTTTAATGCGCTCAACCCAAGCAAGAGCTGCGCCAAAAACCAGCATGGCTGTCAGCGTATGACCCGAGCGGGTCGTTTATAGGGAGAGCTCGGTGCCACCAAAAAACAATAACGGAAGCAGAGATTGAGGTCAGACCCATCTGTCAAGCCGCACGCAGGGACCAGGCTTTTTGGCATGGCGCTGGGTGGCTTTGTGGTCGGCGTTGCCCTGCAAGTCCAGCAGCAGCGGCTGTGGGAGCTCTGGGTTTACGTCTTTATGGCGCTGCTGGGGTTAGCCGGGGTGGGGCTGCTTGCTGGCGCGCTGCGATCTGGCCGGGGCGCGGCTACTGGGCATTGTCTGGCCGCCTTGGTCCTGGCGCTGCTCGCCGGTTTTGCAGGGACTGGCCTGCGCGCGACCGCTTTTCAGGCGGGCGCGCTGGCGCCTGGGCTGGAGGGCAAAGACATTGCGGTGACAGGCCGCGTGCTGGCCATGCCACAGCGCGCTGACGACGGGCTGCGGTTTCGCTTTGCGGTCGAAAGCGCGCGGCTCGATGGTGCGCTGGTGCAAGTGCCGCCGCAGATTTACCTTGGCTGGTATGCCGGTTTTGGCGGCAGGGCGCCTGCGCCCTCGCTGACGGATATCGACAACCCTGACGCCCCGATTGCGCCCGCTGCGCTGCTGGCCCTGCAGCGCCAGCCGCAAAACCTGCGCGCTGGCGAACACTGGCGCCTGACGGTGCGGCTAAAAGCGCCGCACGGCAACAGCAACCCGCATGGTTTTGACTACGAGCTCTGGCTGTGGGAGCAAGGCCTGCAGGCCACCGGCTACGTGCGCGCGGGCCCGCGTGATCCGGTCCCCCAGCTTGTTGCCGACAGCTGGCGCCACCCGGTCGAGCGGGCGCGGCAGGCGGCGCGTGATGCGATTTATGCGCGTGTGGCCGACCGGCAACTCGCGGGCGTGGTGGCGGCCCTGCTGGTGGGCGACCAGAACGCGATAGAACGTGCCGACTGGGATGTGTTTCGCGCCACCGGTGTGGCGCATTTGATGAGTATTTCGGGGCTGCACATCACGATGTTTGCCTGGCTCGCGGCGCAGCTGGTGGGCTGGGGTTGGCGGCGCTCGGCACGGTGGACGCCCGTGCTGTGCCTGGCGGTGCCAGCGGCCAGCGCTGCTGCCTGGGGCGGCCTGCTGCTGGCCGCCTGTTACGCAGTTTTCTCCGGGTGGGGCGTGCCGGCCCAACGCACCGTCTGGATGCTGGCCGTCGTGGTACTGCTGCGCCAGAGCGGCAAGCGCTGGCCCTGGCCCCAGGTCTGGCTTTTGGCCATGGCGGTGGTACTGGCGCTGGACCCCTGGGCTTTGCTGCAGGCCGGCTTCTGGCTTTCGTTTGTGGCGGTGGGGGTTCTGTTTGCGTCCGGCCGTGACGAAGAGCGAAACGCTATCAATTCAGGAGCTGCTCGCGCTCATTCTGAAAGGGCTGGAGGGCGATTTGATGCTGGAAAATGGCCTTTATTGGCCCTTGGCCTGCCCTGGCTGGGCCGCGTGGGCGGCGCGGTGCTGCGTGCGGCGCGAGAGCAATGGGTGCTGACGCTGGCGCTGGCGCCGCTGTCTTTGCTGCTGTTCAACCAGGTGTCGCTGGTCGGCCTGCTGGCCAACGGCCTGGCGATTCCCTGGGTGACCCTGGTGGTGACGCCGCTGACCTTGCTGGGGGCGCTTTGGCCGCCTTTGTGGGACCTCGCGGCAGCGGCGGTCGCGGCCTTGATGGTATTTTTGCAATGGCTGGCTGTCTGGCCGCTGGCCAGTATCAGCATGGCGGCGGCGCCACTGTGGTGTGCGCTGGCCGCGGTGGGCGGGGGCCTGCTGCTGGTGCTGCGGCTGCCTTGGCACTGGCGCGCGCTGGGGCTGCCGCTGATGCTTCCGCTGCTGCTGTGGCAACCGCTGCGCCCGGCCGACGGGGCGTTTGAGGTGCTGGCAGCCGATGTGGGACAGGGCAACGCGCTGCTGGTGCGCACTGCCACCCACACCCTGGTCTACGACGCCGGCCCGCGGTTCTCGCGCGAGAGCGATGCCGGCCACCGGGTGCTGGTGCCGCTGCTGCGAGCGCTCGGTGACCGGGTCGACACAGTGGTGTTGAGCCATCGCGACAGCGACCATGTGGGCGGTGCGCCGGCGGTGCTGGCAATGCAGCCGCAGGCGGCGCTGCTGAGCTCGATTGAAGACAGCCACGAGTTGCAGGCCCTGCGCCCGGCTACCCGTTGTGTGGGCGGGCAGCGCTGGCAATGGGACGGCGTGACTTTTGAGGTCTTGCACCCGCGGGCCTCGGACTATGACGCTGCAGCGCGATCGAACGCCATGAGTTGTGTGCTGCGCATCACCAATGGCGTGCAGAGCGCCTTGCTGGCCGGTGACCTGGAGCTGGCACAGGAGGAGCGCATGGTGGCCGCGGGAACGCTGCTCAGGGCCGACCTGCTGCTGGTGCCGCACCACGGCAGCAAAACCTCGTCGGGCGCTGCGTTTCTGGATGCGGTGCAGCCTTCGGTGGCGCTGGCGCAGGTGGGCTACCGCAACCGCTTTGGCCATCCGGCCCTGCCGGTGCTGGAGCGTTACCGCGAGCGCGGCATCAGGGTCTTTGACTCGCCGGCCTGTGGTGCGATGCACTGGTCCAGCCTGCAGCCCGGCACCGTGGCATGCCAGCGCCAGCAGGCCACGCGGTACTGGCACCACGTGCTGCCAGCGGCACGCTGAGGCCCGGCCGGTGGCCCATCCGGCGTGCGCCTACAAACGCCTGGCGTATTCCTTGCTAAGCTACATTCATAACTATTGCATCCGTAATCCTTGCCGGAGACCAAGCCGATGAGCCGCCCCATGTTTGATGAGATGAATGCCACGGACGCCAGCGTCCGTGCACACTACCAGAGCTACCAGCGCTGGCTGGCCCGGCAACCCGACGCGGTGATGCAGGCCAGGCGCGCCGAGGCCGAGATGATTTTCCGCCGCGTCGGCATCACCTTTGCCGTGTACGGCGACAAGGACGACGGCAATTCCGAAACCGGTGGCACCGAGCGCCTGATCCCCTTTGACCTGATCCCGCGCATCATCCCGGCCCACGAGTGGGCCAGCATGGAAAGCGGGCTGATCCAGCGGGTGACTGCGCTAAACCGCTTCATTCATGACGTCTACCACGACCAGGAAATCATCAAGGCCGGCGTGATCCCGTCCGAGCAGATTTTCCAGAACGCCCAGTTTCGCCCCGAGATGATGGGCGTTGAGGTGCCGGGCAATATCTACTCGCACATCGCCGGCATCGACATCGTGCGCGCGCCGAATGCGCAGGGCGAGGGCGAGTACTACGTACTGGAGGACAACCTGCGGGTACCCAGCGGTGTCAGCTACATGCTGGAAGACCGCAAGATGATGATGCGGCTGTTCCCCGACCTGTTCAGTGAAAACCGGGTGGCGCCCGTGGCGCATTACCCCGACCTGCTGCTTGAGACCTTGCGCGACAACTCGCCCGCGCACCGGGCCGAGCCTACGGTGGTGGTGCTGACGCCGGGCATGTACAACTCGGCGTATTTCGAGCATGCCTTCCTGGCGCAGCAGATGGGTGTGGAACTGGTCGAGGGGCAGGACCTTTTCGTCAAGGACAATTTTGTGTACATGCGCACCACGCGCGGCCCGAAACGGGTCGACGTGATTTACCGCCGCGTGGATGACGATTTTCTGGACCCGCTCGCCTTCCGCCCAACCTCGACGCTCGGTTGTGCCGGCCTGCTCAATGTGTACCGCAGCGGTAATGTGGCGCTGTGCAACGCCATTGGCACCGGTGTGGCCGACGACAAGTCCATTTACCCTTATGTGCCGAAGATGATCGAGTTCTACCTCGGCGAAAAACCCATCCTGAAAAACGTGCCGACCTATATGTGCCGCAACGCGGACGACCTCCAATACACGCTGGCCAACATGAAAGACCTGGTCGTCAAGGAGGTGCACGGCGCCGGCGGTTACGGCATGCTGGTCGGACCGGCTGCCACCAAGGCCGAGATCGAAGACTTCAGCAAGGCGGTGCAGGCCAATCCGGCCGGTTACATCGCCCAGCCGACGCTGAGCCTGTCCACCTGCCCAACCTATGTCGAAAGCGGCATAGCGCCGCGCCACATCGACCTGCGGCCCTTTGTGCTCAGTGGCAAAACCGTGCAGATGGTGCCGGGGGGCCTGACACGGGTGGCACTGAAAGACGGCTCGCTCGTCGTCAATTCATCCCAGGGCGGCGGAACCAAAGACACCTGGGTGCTGGAGGATGCGCATGCCTCGGGGCAGTCGCAGTCGGAGTCGCAAAGTCAGACGCAGGGAGTCAAATGATGTTGTCACGCACTGCTGATCATTTGTTCTGGATGTCACGCTACACAGAGCGCGCCGAAAACACCGCACGCATGCTGGACGTCAATTACCAGACCTCGTTGCTGCCGCAATCCACCGGCGTCGCGCAGGTTGGCTGGCAGGGTTTGCTGAGCATCAGCGAGCTGTCACCTGCCTATGAAAGCAAATACGGCGCGGTCAGTGCGCGCGATGTGATGGACTTCATGGTGCGCGATGAAAAAAATTCGTCCAGCATCATCTCGTGCCTGAAAAATGCGCGTGAAAACGCCCGTGCGGTGCGCGGCACGCTGACCACCGAAGTCTGGGAGACGCAGAACCAGACCTACCTGGAAATTTTCCGCATGTTGCGCAACGGCGACTTCGAGCGCGACCCGAGCCAGTTTTTTGAATGGGTCAAGTTCCGCTCGCACCTGTCGCGCGGTGTCACGGTGGGAACCATGCTGCACGACGAGGCCCTGCATTTCATGCGACTCGGTACTTTTCTGGAACGCGCCGACAACACGGCGCGTCTGGTCGACGTGAAGTTTCACGCGGTGCAGAGCGATTTTTACGGCGCTGCCAGTGAGAAGGACCAGGAGTACGACTTCTACCACTGGAGCGCGATTTTGCGCAGCGTCAGTGCGTTTGAAATTTACCGCCGTGTCTACCGCAACGTGATCAAGCCCGAACGTGTGGCCGAGCTCTTGATCCTGCGCGCCGACATGCCGCGCTCGCTGGCGGCCAGCCTGCACGGTGTGGTGAACAACCTGCAGATGGTGACCGACGACCAGACCTGCGAAACCGTGCGCCGTGCCGGCAAACTCAATGCCGACCTGCAGTACGCGCGCATCGACGAGATTCTGGCCACTGGCCTGCACGCCTACCTGACGCAGTTCCTCGACCGCGTCAACGAACTTGGCGTCCACATCAGCCGCGACTTCCTGGTTCCGGCGACGGCGTGAAGCACCAACGCGCGCCTGATCAGGCCAGGCAAGACCCTCCTTCCTGGAGCGCGCGATGAACAAACGTGGGACTTTTCAATCAAGCAGGGGCCGCGGAACCGGCTTCGCCGGGCCGCAGGCGCAGCGGCCCCCTAGGGGGGTATCCTTCGACGGGCTCGGGACGAACGGGAAATCAGCGAATGTGGGGGCCCTATGAGGTTACACGTCCGCCACACCACGCGTTACCGCTATACCGAGCCGCTGCGTTATGCGCTGCAAACGCTGTGGCTCACGCCAAAAACCGGCCCCTCGCAAAACGTTCTGTTTTGGACCCTGGGGGCACCCGGTGCGCTGCACGAGCAGCACGATGGCTGCGGCAACAGCATCCACTCGTACACCTTCGTGGCCGACGCTGCGGCGCATGTGACCGGTAGCCTGGTCAACGCGGCGGGGCAGGTGGACACGCTGGGGCTTGCCCAGTTCACCGACGACGCCGCCATGCCGCACCCCGCGTTTTTTCTCAGGCCAACGACGCTCGCCGCGCCGCATGCGCTGCTGGCCGATTTTGGCCGCCGGTTTGTGACCGCCCCGGTTTCCGGTGGTGTCACCGACCTTGGCATGCTTTTGGCCCTCAGCCAAGGCGTGGCAGGCGCAGTCAGCTATCAAAAAAATAGCACCAGTGTGACGACGACGGCGCTGCAGGCGTTTGAAGCCGGCGCCGGTGTGTGCCAGGACCAGGCGCATGTGATGGTCGCCATCTGCCGCAGCCTGGGCATTCCGGCGCGGTATGTCAGCGGCTATTTTTACGCGGCCAATGAGCCGGATCTGGCCAGCCACGCCTGGGCCGATGTCTGCCTGGACGTGGCGGCCAGGCGCTGGGTCAGCATCGACATCACCCACAGCTGCCTGATTGATGAGCGCCATGTGCGCCTGGCGGTGGGCACCGACTACAACGCCTGTCCGCCGATCAAGGGCATACGCCACGGCGGTGGTGAGGAAGAGATGATGGTGGACATCACGATTGAGCCAGTTTGAATCCCGGCCAAAAGTGGTGTCTGGTTGCGAGGTTCGCCGTGGTCAGCCCCCGTCGTTCTGACTACCTGACCCGTGCCGCCACTTCCCGCCCCAGATCAATCACCGCCATCGCGTAATAACTGCTCCAGTTGTAGCGGGTGATTGCATAGAAGTTGTCGGTGCCGGCCACATAGGTCGGTGGGCTGCCGCCGTTGGCCGGGTCGCCGTTGAGCAGCTCAATCAGTGCCAGCGGGCCTGTGTGCCTCAAAGCCTCGCCCTCCAGCACGGCCCCCTTGGCGGTGAAGCTGGCCACGCTGAAGGTCGGCAAAATATCGGGCGCCATCAAGGTATCCATGTCCAGGGTCGCGCTGTCAAAACGAACCGGGTAGTGCGTGGGCATGCCCGGTTGCCAGTTGAAGGCCTTGAAGTAGCTCGCCACCGAGCCGATCACGTCGGCCGGGCTGTTCCACAGGTCAATCCTGCCGTCGCCATCAAAATCAACCGCGTATTTGACCCAGCTCGATGGCATGAACTGGGGCATGCCCATGGCGCCGGCATAACTGCCGCGCGGTGAGGCCGGGTCGCTGCCCAGTCGGCTCTGGTGGCTCAGGAACTGCTCCAGCTCGCCTTTGAAAAATTCGCTGCGCTCCCGGGCGCGTGGGTGTGTGGCGGGGAAGTCAAAAGCCAGGGTGGCCAATGCGTCCAGCACGCGAAACTTGCCGGTGTCGCGGCCATAAATGGTTTCGACGCCGATGATGCCGACAATGATCTCGGCCGGTACGCCGTACTCCTGCTCGGCACGGGCCAGCGTGGCCTGGTTGTCCTGCCAGAACCTGGCGCCGGCGGCGATACGAATCGGGTCGATAAAACGGCTGCGATAAACGCGCCAGTTTTTGACAAAGGTCTTGGCTGGCGGCTGCATCAGCCGTATCACGGCCGTGCTCATGCGCGCCTGGCCTATGGCCTGCCGCACCCACACCACATCCAGGTCACGCCGGCTGGCCAGGTCATCGGCAAAACGCATCGCTTCCGGGCGGCTGGCGTAGGCGGCTTCCTGCGTTGCCGCCTGGCGCGGACTTGTTTGCTGAACCTTGCTGGCTTTTAGGCTGCTGGCCCTTGCTGTACCTGCGCAAGCAGCTATTAAAAGAATAGCAAACACCATGCCGCGAGAAAACGACCTGGGCGTGAAGGGGAAAAAATCAGTCATGCAAAAAGTTGGTCCGGAAGCTGATAAAAAGTCGGGTGGGGTGCTGGCTGCTGGCGTCGTCATGCCGGCCAACCCAGACTGGCGTATTGCCGCTGGAGCTGTCTCAAGCGGCTACGCGCAGCGCCGTCGGCACTGGCCGCGTAACGTTGCGCTTCGAGCTGCATCAGCCAGTCGTGCAAGGCCTGACCACCGCTGCCGTAGCGGGCCAACACCTGCAGCGCCAGCGCGCGCGGTGGCGTGGCCGGGCTGCTGCTTATGCCGGCCTTGTGCAATTGTTTGCGCGTGCGTGCCAGCAGGCGCAGCCACGGGTCGTGCTGGACCCGGTCCCACAGGCCCCAGGCCGCCCCCGCCGCACTGACCAGCACGATGACGCCAATCAACACATAGGCCAGGTCTTCCCAGCTGGGCGAATCAAAGCCCATGCTGCGCAGCAGATTGAGCTGTTTGCCCTGGGTGTAATTGAGAACCCACTGGTTCCAGCGGTTGTTCACCGCCTCCCAGGTGGCGCGGAACTGCGCCGACAGATTCGGGCTGAGCGTGCCCAGCGCCTGCCCGACGATGCCTTGCGGCGCTGCCAGCCGCTGAAAGGGGCCGGTGCGGCCCGGCGAGACGGCAGAGGTCGGGTCCACCCGCACCCAGCCCTGGTCCGCCTGCCAAACCTCGGCCCAGGCGTGTGCGTCGCTTTGGCGCAGCACCCAGAAGCCATCCACCGGGTTGATCTCTCCGCCCTGGTAGCCCGTAACGATACGCGCCGGTATGTCAAGCGCGCGCATCAGCACCACAAAGCTGGAGGCAATGTGCTCGCAAAAACCCTGTTTGCGGTCAAACCAGAACTCGTCGGCGGTATTGGCGCCATACACCCCCGGCTCCAGAGTGTAGGTGTAGCCGCCGGTACGCAGCCTTTCCATGGTGGCTTGTACCAGGGCGGGGGTGCCCGCCTGTGCGTAACGGGGGTCGCGCCTGATCTCGGCGGCCAGCGCCAATGTACGCGGGTTAAAACCAGGCGGTAATTCAACAAACTCCTGCAGACCGATTTCCTGCCGGGCGGGGCCGTGGCTGAAATCGGTGTGGCTTTGTACCTTGTAGCGAAGCAGGTCGGTGACGGGCCTGTCGGTCATCCACTGCAAGTCAGCCGTCATCCGGGTACGCAGATTTGGCAGCACAGGCGCTTGCTCTGCCGCCTCCATCACAAACAGCCAGGGGCGGCCGGTGGGCTCCAGCGTGACTTCGTAAGACAGCGGCGGGCCTTGCACACGCAGGTTGTCGGCCAGCTTGTAGCGCGGTGGAAAATTGGACTGAAACGATGGCCGCCATTCGCGACCGTCAAAGCTGGAGAGTACCGGCCCGCGAAAATACAGGTCTCGCTGTGGCGGCGGCCTGCCTTCAAAGGCGATACGCATGGCGATGCTGCTGTCCAGTGCCAGGCTGGCAATGGTGCCTACCTGCATGGTGGCGCTCAGGCCGCTGCGGCCCGTCATGGCGTCTGACGGAACACCCCACAGCGGCGCCAGGCGTGGAAACAGCATGAACAGCACCACCATCACGGGCGCGCCCAGCAGGGCCATCCAGCCAGCGGTTTTTGCAGCCTGCAAAAGCGGTGGTTTGCCAACTGGCATGTGCGCATTGACCAGGGCGGTCAGCAGGCCCAACAGGCCCAGCAGCATGCTGAACGCTGTCAATAGCGACTGGGAATAGAAAAAGTTGGTGAGCATCGTGAAGAAGCCCAGAAAAAACACCACAAAAGCATCACGTCGGGCCCGCAGTTCCAGCGTCTTGAGCGCCAGCAGGATCACGATCATCGTGACACCGGCGTCGCGCCCCAGCAGCGAGCGGTACGTCAGCAGCGTGGCACCCACCGCCAGGGCCAGCAGACCCAGCAGCCACCACCTGCCAGGCAGACTCTGGTTGCCAAGCGCCAGCTTGCCCCGCCACGCCAGCATGCCCGCTGCCAGCGCGCTGCACCACCATGGCAGCGCGCGCACTTGCGGCAGCAACACCCAGGCGATGACCGCCAGCAGGAACAGGGTGTCGCGGGCTTCGCGGGGAAGGGCGTTTAGGCGGGCTAACATTTGTTGCCCCGCCTGACCGATGTTGTGCGGTTAAACGGAGCTGCCACGTTTTGCCTGCAAGCCGGGTCTCGCCCCGGCGGGCGACTCACTTTCTCTTGCGTCGCTGTATAGACCGGAGACATGGGAAACAGGTGTGCGGAGACATAGGAAACACCTTGGAATCTCATCAGGCTTGCGTCAGGGTATTCAAGTC
>NZ_JAUXUP010000074.1 GCF_030680935.1 Polaromonas sp.
GGTGCCGGGGCCGGTCATCACGCCGGGGTTCGGAGCGGTCAGGCGCATCACGTTTTTGAGCAGCGGCACCGGCTGCGAAGTCTGCCAGTCCAGCGTGTGCACCATCTGGCCGTCGGGGCTGGTCAGCGCCAGTTCGCCGTACGGTGCTTCGTGCTCCATGTAGCGCGCTTCGGCACCTTCGAGAAAACCGGCGCGCGGGCAGGAGGTCCACAGCGGCTCCTCGTTCGCGGCACAGGCTTGCAGCACGGCATCCACTGTTTCAAAGGGCGTGAGCCGCTGCAGCGTGCGTATGGTCGGGAAGATGATGAAGAAGCCGCCGGCCTCGTGCCTCGCCAGCGCTTCAGCCGGCCGTACCCAGCAGGGTTCGAACTGCTCGGACTCATCGGCCACTGGCTCCTGGCCCTGGGGCATGCGCGCGACCAGAAAGGGCACGTCGAAGCGGCGCGGCAAATCACGGTCGGTGATCCAGTGCGCGAGCACAAAGACCTGGTCGCCGGCCAGCACCAGGCCTTTGTCACGGCACTGCGCAGCGAACGGCGCCTTGCGGCTAAGGGCAGCGATGTCGGCAGTGGTGGCATGGCTGCCGTCGGCATGACGCGCCAGCAGCACGCCCAGCTCTTCAAAACTTTCGCGGATGGCGGCAATCGCCTGGGTCAGGTGTAAATCGCTTTGGCTGGCGCGGCGCGTGGACTGCGCATGCGCTGCGGCATCGGCAGCGTCAATGCCCCCGCCAGGGAAAACATAGGCACCTGGCGCAAAACTGGCGGTCATGGAGCGCCGCGTCATCAACACCTCGACGCCTTCGGGTCCGTCGCGCAGCAGCAGCACGGTGGCGGCGGGGCGGGTGGGGGCGGGTTCGCGCTGCGGATAAAGAAGTTGGGTGGGTCTGACCATGGGGCTGATTTTGCGCGAAACGCGCGGCCGCTGCCTTCTGTGGCCGGATTGGTAGCATGCTAAGTGTTATCCGCAATGGCGGATGGACCGGCGCATGGGGATACTGGGGATCACTTTATTAGCAGGTACTCCTCATGAAACAGTGGATTTCCAGAACCGTCTTCGCCGTGACGGCCGCGACTTTATGGGCAGCGCCCCTGAGCGCCATGGCCCAGGCCTGGCCTACCAAGCAGCCCATCAAGTTTGTCGCCGTCTTTCCGCCCGGCGGCTCGGTCGATCAGGTCGCGCGCATTCTCGCCGTGCCGCTGTCGCAGCAACTGGGCCAGAACATCATTGTCGAAAACAAGGGTGGCGCGTCCGGCTCTATTGGCACCGCGGCAGTCGCTGCTGCGCCAGGGGACGGCTACACCTTTGCCTTTGTGTTTGATACCCACGGCGTCAACCCCAGCCTGATCCCGGGCCTGCCGTTTGACACCCGCAAGGACTTGACGCCGGTGACGCTGATCGGAACCTCGGCCATGGTGCTGGCCACGTTCAGCGGCTCCGAGTACAAAACCTTCGCCGACGTGGTGGCCGCAGCCAAGGCCAAAAAGAATGTGAGCTACGGCAGCATTGGCTCGGGCAGCCTGGGCCACCTGGCGATGGCCTTGCTCAGCAAAAGCGGCAACATCGACTGGCAGCACATCCCCTACAAGGGCGGCGGCCCGCTGATGACCGATGCCGTGGCCGGCCATGTGCCGCTGTCCATCGGCTCGGTGTTTGTGACCAAGCCCCACATCGACAGCGGGCGCCTCCGCCCGCTGGCCGTGACCACCAGCAAACGCTCTCCCGAGCTGCCCAATGTACCGACGGTCGCTGAAAGCGGTTTTACCGGTTTTGACGCCCCCGCCTGGTGGGCCATTCTGGCGCCAGCCAAAACACCGCCCGATGTCATCAAGCGCATGAGCGAAGAAGTGGACAAGGCCCTGAAGAACCCCGAGATCGCCAAAAAACTCAGTGCCCAGGGCATTGAAATTGTCGGCGGCTCGTCTGACGCCGCGCGGGTCTTCATCGACAAGCAGATCGACACCTGGGCCAAGGTGGTGAAGGACAACGGAATCAAGGCGGATTAAGCAGCGCTGAATAGGTCCTCGCCGAATGGGATTTGTTCGGGGTCGCCTGGCTGCTCGCCGCAGATGGCATTACATCTGAAGCAACAAATAACCTTGCAATTCTTCCAGTCTATGGAATAATTGCAGTAATGTTCAAACGGCAAGTTGATCAGGCTTTACGGCAATACCTGCAGGAATTTTCTGCGGTGGCTATTCTTGGGCCACGCCAAGCCGGCAAAACAACGCTTGCACTTCAAATCGCTGAAAGTCCGTCCGTCACTGCGGGCGGGCCGCCTGCGCTCTACCTCGATCTTGAAACGCCCACCGACATTGCGCAACTGAGCGATCCGTCAGCTTTTTTTGCGGCGCACGCGGATCGTCTGGTGGTGCTGGACGAGGTGCAGCGCATGCCCGGCCTGTTTGCCGTGCTGCGCGGTGTGATAGACCAGCGCCGCCGGGCGGGCGCGCGCGCTGCCCAGTTTTTACTGCTGGGCTCAGCGAGTATGGATTTGCTGGCGCAGTCTTCAGAGAGCCTGGCCGGACGTTTGGCGTATGTCGAACTGGGGCCTTTTGTCGTGACCGAATTGCCTGCGGATCAGGCGGCCGTGCCCGGGGCCCTGTGGCTGCGCGGCGGCTTCCCGGATTCGTACCTGGCGCGTAGCGACGCTGCCAGCCTGCGCTGGCGGCAGCAGTTCATCACGACTTACCTGGAACGCGACATACCGCAGCTCGGCCCCCGTATTCCCGCGCAGACCCTGCGCCGCCTGTGGACCATGCTGGCCTACGAACAGGCGCAAATGCTCAATGCCGCGCGGCTTGCCGCCTCCCTTGGCGTCAGCGGTCAAACCATTGCACGTTATCTTGATCTGCTGTGCGATCTGCTGCTGGTCAGGCGGCTCGAACCCTGGGCGCGGCAGTCCAGCAAGCGCCTCGTCAAGGCGCCCAAGGTGTTCGTGCGCGACAGTGGCGTGGTGCATGCGCTTCTGGGTTTGGGTAGCCAGCACGATTTATTGGCGCACCCTGTGGTGGGCGGCAGTTGGGAAGGCTGGATCATTGAAAACCTGCTGGCTTGCGCGCCGCCCCAAACACAGGCCAGTTACTACCGCACCGCCGTGGGTGCCGAGATTGACCTGCTGCTTGAGCTGCCGGGTAACAAGGTCTGGGCCATAGAAATCAAACGCTCCAGCGCCCCGACGGTAAGCCGGGGGTTTCACCTTGCATGCGATGACGTGTCGGCCACGCGTCGCATCGTTGTCAGTAGCGCCAATACAAAATTCCCCATGGCCGGGGATATTGAGCATCTGCCCTTGCTGTTGTTGATGCAGGAGTTGCTGGCGTTGGGGGCGGTGGGCGCCTAGTCATGACGGAACCGCAGGCAAGCGGGAAAATGACAGAGGGCTGAAGAATCCCGAGATCGCCAAAAAACTCAGCGTCCAGGGCACCGATATTCTGGGCGGTACGCCCGAGTCGGCCCGTGTGTTTATCGATGGGCAAATCGGCATCTGGGCCAAGGTGGTGCAGGACAACGGGATCAAGGCGGATTGAACTTCTCCGCTGGATGACGAAAGGGCCTGCGGGCCCTTTTTTTACTTTGGGACACGACGCATCGCTGGCGGCGGCTTTCGACGACATAGCGGAACTACAGTGTTTCAGACTCGAAGTATAAAAGCGGACATTGACTATCACATGACGGCTGCGCTGGCGACCGGCTGTGTTGCGACGACCGCGCTCATTCAAACATGCAGACGAGTCAACGAATCCAACGGGCTTGACGTACCATCCGCTGCCACCTTCAGCACATGCGTTTAAATCATCGTGGTGCTGACGTTGGAGTGACCCAACAACTCCTGCATCGTGCGAATGTCCGACCCAGCCTGCAGCAAATGCGTGGCAAAGGAATGACGCAGGGTGTGCACCAATACAGGCTTGGCAATGCCCGCGTGCGAACGTGAAACGTCCTTATGCCGTCCTCGCAGGCCGCTCGGCGGCGTAAACCGCCCCAGCCAGCATGACGACTCCGGCGATTTGCAGGCCTCCGAGCCGATAGCCGTACACAACCCAGTCGAGGATGAGCACTAACCCAGGGTAGATGAACTGGAGCACTGCGATCCGGTCCGTGTTTAGACGGGTCATGCCGGTGTACATCAGGCTGTAGGCCAGTCCGGTATGGATCACGCCAAGGCCCGCCAGCCATCCCCATGCAGGTCCGGCCGCAGGCCAGCCATGGATCACGGGCCAAGCAAGCAAGACGGCTGTCCCTATTGCGCATTGCCACCACGCCAGTACCCCGGTCCGGACGTCCTTCAGTCGCATTGCGATCAGCGTCACCGATGCTGTACAAAGTGCTCCAAATAGGCAAAGGCCAACGCCGAGCCAGTACCCCGCATTCGAGCCAGCGGGTGAGGCCGCTGCGAACTTGTCAGCGGCGCCCGTTGCTAAAACCAATCCCGCCATGGCGGCGAGCACGGCCCAGGCACGCCTTTTAGCTATTCCTTCTTTCAAAAAGCATGCAGCCAGCACAAGAATCCAGAGCGGTTGGACATGAAACAGCACGCTGGCAACCCCGGCCGAGGTCAGCTCAATCGCGGCGAAGAAGAGAACCCAAGACAAGACCATCAGGGTCGCGGCTGATAGCACTGGTATCGCGTCGGCGCGCGAAAGTCGGAGCGCCGGTAACGCTTTGCGCCATGCGAGCCAAATGCTGAGGCCGAGCAAGCCGGAGGCACACCGGAACCACGTCGCAGTGACCGGATGGGCACCGGCCTGGGTGACGAAAATGCCAATTGTTCCTAAAAGCACGCTGCCCATCACAAACAGGCTGGCGCCGGATGTCTCTGACGGCTGAGACGACATTGACGGGATTGCAGCACCCGACGCCATACCGGATTCATTTAAGGCTTGAGTCATGGCAACAGTCTCACCTCGCTAGATCGCCGCGAAAAGCGGATAATTTAGAACATGGCAATTCGATTAACGAATAACAGCCCTGTGCATTACTCCGACCTTCAGATCGATTGGCTCAAATGTTTCGTGGCGGTGGTGGACACTGGGTCTTTGTCGCGCGCGGCGATGGAAATACACCGCTCCCAGTCCGCGGTCAGCATGCAGCTCAAGAAGCTCGAGGATGCAGTTTCTTGCCAACTACTGCTGCGTGGACCACGGCAGCATCAGTTGACCGCCCAAGGGCAGCTTCTCCTTGGCTACGCGCGGCGGCTCTTGGACCTGCACGCAGAGACGCAGTCTGCCTTCCAGGGGACCAAGCTGGCTGGCAGGATTCGCTTGGGCGTTCCGGACGACTATGCGGGCAAATACCTAACGCCAGTACTCAAGCGGTTCGCCTCACGCTTCGGTGGCGTGGAGATCGAGTTGGATTGCGAGCAGTCCACCTCTCTGATCCCGCGGGTGACAAAGGGGGAGTTGGACTTGGCTCTGATATCTAGAGACAACGCGCGGCGCGGAACACTGCTGTTCCACGAACCCATGGTCTGGGTCGGTTCACCTCATTTCGATGTCTGGCGGCGCGATCCGCTCCCCATTGCGGTGTACGAGGATGCGAGCTTGGCGCGCCGCAGCGCGATCAACTCCCTTGCTTTGCAGGGCAGACGCTACCGCGTCGTCTACAACAGCTCAAGCTTGGCCGGGCAGATCGCTGCAGTTCAAAGCGGTCTGGCGATCGCGGTGCTGACCAAATGTAGTGTGCCGGACGGGGCGCAGTTGCTGGGCGCCGAGCATGGCCTCGGCCCTCTAGAGCCGATGCAAGTCGCCGTTTACCGCAGCAAGACCTCGCAGAACTCCCGTGCAGTGGATAGTCTTTGCGAGCTGATCGTGCGGACGTTGCGTCAGTCCGGATAGGCCGGGTAATCGCCGCGGGCGCCATCAAGAGGACTAACACGGCAGACGCGAAGAAAAATGCAGAAGCCTACACATCACAGATGGACGTGCGCCTGTGGTTATGGCGGGAGTGAAGATCACTGGCGTTACGGATCTTTAATGGTTCACTACAGCCAACTTTCTAGGCCGCTGATAAACCCGATAAAGCTGCATTTGTGTGATGCGAACATCGGATAAACCTGAACGCAGAGCGATACTTTTACCGCAAACTTTGAAGTTTGGGTTGTGGTCGGCACCGTTGCGCTGCCAGCTAGGTTTTTAAGGTAAACAAAAATGGAAAAACTACTTTCGGGGGTGGGGTCGCTGCTGTACGGCATGAGATTCACCATGCTGTTCTTTTATGTGGGGCTGGTAACGATCATTTTCGGCATTTTGGGAAAGTTCCTGCTGGAAACATACAAGTTGATGAGCACATTGCTGTTTGGCGAGCTCGAAAAGATCGACCTGATCATCAAGGTGCTTGAACTCGTGGACATGACGATGGTGGCGCAGCTTGTGTGGGTTGTGGCCCTGGCGGGTGTATCTCTCTTCGTGACCACCGGACACTTTGACAAAAAGGACATGAAAAAGCCTGATTGGCTGGACCACGTCAATACCTACAACCTCAAGTTAAAGCTCGCGTTCGCCATCATCTCCATTTCAGGCGTGCATGCGTTGAAGACTTACTTGAGTGGCGACCTGAGTTTGGAAAACATACAGGTAGTAACGATGGTGGCAGTCATTCACTTCACTTTCGTACTTTCTGCTATAGGAATTTCCTTTGCAGAGCGGTTGACGCGGGAAAAGTCATAAAGCGCCTTCGGGTCTGGCCACGATGCTGCTCATCCAAAGGGGTCTGTGCCGACGCTGCGCTCCATATCGGGGTTGGGCAAGAAGCGACTAATTCCGCGCCGCGGCCAGAACTTGCATCGCCAATGGGTGGTGCTGACCGCGCCGCGAACGGATAGCGTGGATCTCCTCCTTTACGCCCTCGCTGCTACCGAGCAAGCGAAGTCCGCGCATCAGTCCGACGTCGTCTGCCCCCAGCCGGCTGACCGGGAACACGCCAAGCCCGCGGGCCGCAAACACCGCCAGAAGCGCACTGTCTTCGAACTCACCGACGATGCGCGGCCGCAGACCTTGCGTTTCGAACCAGTGGTCTAGGGTCGGTCGCAGGGCTGAGTGGCCCGTGGGTAGCAGCACCGGTAGTTCGTTAAGACTTTGCGGAAAGCGGTCGCGCTCGGTCTTGCCGACCAGCCGGGCCGGGCCGTACCACTCGACCGGCGAATCGACGAGCAGTTCGCTGGTCAGGCGCAGGTTGGGGTTGCGCGGAGCGGTTTGACCAGCCAGCACCAGGTCCAGGTGATGCAGCGCCAGTTCCCCGAGTAGCTGCTCGAACTCGCCCTCGTGGCAAACGAGGCGAAGGTTGGGTGTGCTCAAGACGGGCTCCAGCAGTGCATGAGCGGCTAGCTTTGAGATTCCGTCGGAGAGCCCGACCGCCAGCCGAGCCACCTTGCCACTGGCCGCCTCGCGTACCTCGTCAGGGATGCATTGACCCAGCTGAAAGATTTCCTCGGCGCGCGCGAATGCAGCCTGGCCCGCTTCTGTGAGGGCCACTCCGCGGCCCGAGGGCTTAAGCAACTGGTGCCCCAGAGACTTCTCAAGTTCACGCACCTGCGCGCTGATGGTCTGTATCGCCATGTCCAAACGCTCGGCGGCGCGGGCGAAGCCGCCTTCCTTGGTGACAACCCAGAAGTAGTGAAGATGGCGATAGTTCAACATGTGTTCTACAGTGCGGAAAAGCCGAAGTTTAACTGCGTTTCAGTCTGATTTATTCGATTCAGATTTATCCCGACACTCTGTCCCATTCGAACACTAAGAAAGCCCGATCATGTTCTATGCCCTCTGTTGGTTCGTCGTCGCCGCTCTCCTAGCGCTGTGGTCCCTGGCCGCTTTGGCGTTTCATACGGTTGCTGCATGGGCAGTACTGAATGCCGGCGCGCTCACAGGGGTTGCGTCTGGCGCCAGCACTATCAATCTGCCGGATTGGCTGGCCCCCTGGATGCCGCCGGAAGTAGGGCAGTGGGCAAGCCAAGTGGTGGCAGTTGTTGCGCCGATGGTTGACAGCATGCTTCAGGCCGCGCCTGCTCTGGCTGGTGGCGTAACGGTGGTGACCTGGGTCGTTTGGGGCATCGGCAGCGCGCTGCTCCTGATGGTGGGTGCCGGAATACATTTGCTCGTCGCATTGTGGCGCCGCCGCGGCACCGGCGGATCTGGGTCCAACGCCAGGCCCTTGCTGGCGGCTGGTTGATCGCGCCAGGCCATCGTCACTTCGAACCACCCTTCATCAGGGTACGGCTTATTACGGCAATCCTCTGGATCTGAAAACAAAACATGGACTTCCTGCTTCCCTTCCTCACAGCCGACTTCATGGGCAAGCCTGCCTGGGTCTGGCTCTCCTTTGTCGGCATCGTCGTCGCGTTGCTGGCCTTCGATCTGGGAGTCCTGCACAAGGACGACGCGGAGATAGGCGTCCGCGAGAGTCTGCTGCTGTCGGCTGGCTACATCAGCGTGGCACTGCTCTTTGGCGCGTGGGTCTGGTGGTACTTGGGCGCACAAAGCGGTATGGACTACTACACCGGCTTCATGATCGAGAAGTCACTGTCAATGGATAACGTCTTCGTCATCGCGCTGATCTTCAGCTTCTTCGCCATCCCGCGGCAGTACCAGCACCGGGTGCTGTTCTGGGGCATCCTGGGCGTGATCGTGCTGCGCGCGATCATGATCGGCCTGGGTGCGACGCTGGTGAGCCAGTTTAGTTGGGTGCTCTATCTGTTCGGCGCCTTCCTGATCTTCACCGGCATCAAGATGTGGATCATTGCCGACCACATGCCCGACATAGCGAACAACCCGCTACTGAAGTTCCTGAAACGACACATGCGCGTGACTGAGGGCTTGCGTGGCAATGCCTTTTGGGTGCGCGAGACCGACCCCAAAACGGGCAAGCTGGAGCGCTTCGCGACGCCTTTGTTGCTGGCCCTTGTGCTGGTCGAGTTCGTTGACCTGATCTTCGCGGTCGACTCGGTGCCGGCCATCTTTGCGATCACCACCGACCCATTCATTGTTTACAACAGCAACATCTTTGCGATCTTGGGCTTGCGGGCGCTGTACTTCGCGCTGGCCGCCATGATCCACCGCTTCAAGTATCTGAAGTACGCCCTAGCCCTGGTGCTGGTGTTCATCGGCAGCAAGATCTTCCTAGTAGGCATCATCGGCAAAATCCCTGCGGTGATCTCGCTGAGCGTGACCTTCGGCCTGATCGCCGGTGGTGTGCTGGTGTCGCTGTGGAAAACCCGGGGGCAGCCCGCTGTCGCCGAGCCCACATGATGCCGCTGATCGTGCAGCGGCTTCGCGACGCAGCCGCTGCCATTCAGGACGAGCGGGTGTCGATGCGGGCGATGGCACAAGCCCACGGTCCTGACGCCAACGCGACCTTGCTTTTGCTGCTGACCATGCCCTGTTTGCTACCGGTACCCGGCGTGGGTACGGTGCTTGGGCTGGTCATCGCTGCGCTAGCCGTTGCGATGTGGCGGGGGCACTGCGCGCCACGTTTGCCATGGCGGGTGGCGAATCTTGAGCTGCCGCCTCACTGGGCCCAGCGGGTCCTGGTCGGGTTGGCTTCAGCTTATGCCCTGGCCGGGCGCCATGCCAGAGCTCGGCTGAGCCATCTCGCCATTTCCGGCCGACGGTCAATCACTGCGCTCGCCGTTGGGCTGATGGCCGCAATCATCGTGATGCCGATTCCCTTCGGAAACCTCCTACCTGCGGTGGCGCTGGTGTTTATCAGCTTGGGGCTGGTGTTTCGCGATGGAGTTGTAGTGGTCTTGGGGCTCCTGATGTCGGGGGTGGCCCTGGTTGCCACGACCGGACTGTTACTGCTGGCATGGGTCTGGGGCAGCGAGTGGATCTTGGGCTGACCTTTAGTTTGAATGGAGTTGATCGATGATCTACGAGTTTTTAAAGACTGTTCATGTGCTATCCATCATCGTGTGGATCGGTGGCATGGTGTTTGTGCTCTTCTTTCTGCGGCCGGCGGTCGCTCAGCTGGAGGCGTCGGTGCGGCTGCGGCTGATGCACGACGTACTCGGGCGCTTCTTCAAAGCCGTGCTTTTTGCCGCGGTGCTGATTTTGGCCAGCGGCGTATGGATGCTCGGTCGTGTGGCCAAGCAGGTGGTGCAATCAGGGGGCAACTTCGAAATGCCGCTGGCGTGGACCGTTATGGCGGTAGTTGGAGTCGTCATGGTGGCGATCTTCATGCACATCCGCTTCGTGCTCTTCAAGAGATTCGGTCAGGCCGTGGCAATGTCTGAGTGGATCGCCGGTGGTGTGGCCCTGGCGCAAATTCGCACATGGGTCTCGATTAGCCTCGGCCTGGCTGTCTTGGTGCTGCTCGTAACTCTATTGCGCTTGACGACCTGAGTTCGGACCCCTGCAGACCATTTCATGCGTAGTAGACGGCTCGGATGGAGCCATGGACTTGACCCGCTTTCATAGACACATCAGCTTCCAGTGCGAAGCTGCTCGAACTTTAGACGGCAGCAACACCTGCTTCGCGAAATTTCGTCACCTGAAACCGGTCATTCGCTAACGTCAGCTTCTGGCCCGAACGCAGACATGCTTTGGAGTCGGACGCATCTATAGCAGTGACCATAAATGCACGGTTAAGGTTGACCGCGTCTCTCCGCTTTTACCGTCCAAGCGCCGCCGCAGGCTTACTGCAGCCCCTGCAACAACTCCAAGGTCGGATACCCATCCGCCGGCAGTCCCACGCTCTGCTGATAACGGCGAATCGCACCTCGCGTCGCGGGGCCCGCCACGCCGTCGGGCGTGCCGCTGTCGAAACCGCGGGTGTTGAGCGCGGTTTGCAGCGCGAGCAACTGGCTGCGCGACAGCGGCTGCAGATCGCGCGGCCAGGCAGTTTGCACTGCCGGCTCGCCGCCCAGCGCCTGGGCCAGCAGGCTCACGGCCAGCGCATAACTGGTCGAGTTGTTGTAGCGCAGGATGGTGCGGAAGTTGGCGCCGACGATGAAAGCCGGTCCCCGTGCGCCAGCGGGCAGCAGGATGGCGCTGTCGGGCAGGGCGGGCAGCGGCGAGCCGTTCATGGACTGCACGCCCAGGACGGCCCAGGCCGACGCGGGTCGCCGCTGTTCGCCATCGGCAAGCGCGAGGTCGAAGCCCGGCGGCAAGCGCACCTCCAGACCCCAGGGCTGACCGGCCTGCCAGCCGGACTTGACCAGAAAGTTGGCGGTCGAAGCCATCACATCGGGCAGGCTGCCCCAGATGTCGCGCCGTCCATCGCCATCTGCATCGACCGCATAGGCCAGAAAGTTCGAGGGCAAAAATTGTGTCTGGCCCATGGCGCCTGCCCAGGACCCGATCATTTGTGCGCGGTCTATGTCGCGGTTTTGCAGAATCTTCAACGCAGCCAGCAACTGGCTGCGCGCCCAGGCCTCGCGCCGGCCTTCGAAACCGAGTGATGCCAGCGCGTCTATGGTGGGGATGTCGCCGGTGTTGCTGCCGTAGTTGCTCTCCATGCCCCAGATCGCCGCCAGGATTTCTGCCGGCACGCCATAACGCGCTGCGGCCCCATCGACCGCAGGCCGCGCCTCAAGCAGCCGGTCCTGGCCGCGGGCGATACGTTGCGCCGACACCGCCCTGTCGAGGTAGTCCCACACCGCGCGGGTGAACTCGGGCTGGGCGCTGTCGGCCTCGGTCACCCGCGGGATGAAGCGAATGTTGTCGAAGGCGAGCCGCAGCGTGGCGTCGCTGATGCCGGCTGCGCGTGCGGTGGCGCTGAAGTCGGCCACCCAGCGGGCAAAGCGCTGATCGCGCTCGGTATCACCGGACGTGGATGGCGCTGGACTGCCGCTGGCCTGCGGCGTCTGCGCATTGGCCGAAAGCGTTGCGACGCCTGCGGCCAGCGCAAAAAGCGTCAGCAGCGTGGGCGCCAGCCAGGAAATTGCGGGCACAGGAAAGCGGGAGCGTGTTTGTTGCATGCCTAGTCATGCTCTTCGGGCGACACACCCAGCGCCACCAGAAAACGCGCCACCATGTTGTAGGTGGCAATCGCGCTGGTCAGCTCCACCAGTTCAGTGGTATCAAAATGTTGGCGCAAGCCTTCGAAAACATCGTCGCTGACTTTGACGTTCAGCGTCATCTGCGCGGCATAACGAATTACCAGTTGTTCGACCTCGGCCAGCGCAGGGTGGATCGCCGAGGCACGTGCATCGGCTTTGACCAGCAAGTTGAGCGCATCGAGTTCGGCCTGTGTGCCGCCAGCCGTCAAAAAGTCCGGCGCGTGGTGGTGGTACTCGTAAGCTGCGCCTGTCAGCAGCGCCACCGTGCAGATGCCCAGCTCGCGCAGTTTGCGGCTGGTGGGCAGGCCGGTGCGCACGGCGCCCAGGTACACATTCCAGCCACGCGCCAGGGGTTCGCTCCAGAGCAAAGCCTTGTCGAGGTTGATCAGGGTGCCGCCGCGGCGTTTCAGAATGGCGTCCACCAGGTCTTGCGGTTGGGGTTTGAGGACGGGCGACCAGTCGGGAATACGCATGGGTGTCTTTCAGAAAAAAAAGGCGTGAAAGGGCAGAGGTCAGCGGGGCGCGGCCTCAGCGGATAATGCCCGCATGCTGATCCGATTTACCAAAATGCAGGGGGCTGGCAATGATTTTGTCATGCTCAATGAGACCGCTGGCCGCCTGAACCTCACACCCGGCCAGTACCGCTTTCTGGCGGACCGCCACTTCGGCGTCGGCGCCGACCAGATTTTGTCGGTACGCCCTGCAAGCGCGGCCGGCATTGATTTTGAATACGTGATCCACAACGCCGACGGCGGCGAGGTGGAGCAGTGCGGCAACGGCGCGCGCTGCTTTTTGCGTTTTGTGCGCGAGCAGGGCCTGACCGACAAGGACAGCGTCCGCGTCAAAACCCTGGGCGGCGTGATTGAGCCGCGTTTGCAGCCCGATGGCCGTGTCACGGTAAACATGGGGGCACCGATTTTCGATCTGTCACTTGTGCCTTTTGATGTCAGTGGTTTGATACCTGAGGCTGTTCATTCATGGCAAAAATGGCCGCTGGCCCTTACCTCGTCTGTGCAAGCAGCTCCTGTTTTGATAGCGGTTTTGTCCATGGGCAATCCGCATGCGGTGCAACTGGTCGATGATGTGGAGGCTGCGCCTGTGTTGCAAACCGGGCCGCTGATCGAGGGCCATGCGCGTTTTCCGCGCCGGGTCAATGCCGGCTTCATGCAGGTCGTCTCGCGCAGCCAGATCCGCTTGCGGGTCTATGAACGCGGCGCCGGTGAAACCCTGGCCTGCGGCAGCGGGGCTTGCGCGGCGGTGGTCGCTGGCATACGCTTGGGTCTGCTGGACGCGCGGGTCGATGTCTGGACCCATGGCGGCACGCTCACCATTGAATGGCAGGGCGGTATGGATGCGAAGCCCGCGCCGGTGCTGATGACCGGCCCGGCGACCACGGTGTTTGAAGCCTCGATCGACGTGCCTGATCATCTGTAGACTGACCGACATTGATTTACCGGAACCACAAGAACATGAACCCAAGCGAACACTCGATCCAGAACCCGATCACCGAAGACGACATCGCCAACTTCCTGGCCAACACGCCGGACTTTTTTGAGCGCCATGCGGAACTGCTGGCCACCGTGCAGCTGTCCAGCGGCCACGGCAGCCGCGCGGTCAGCCTGCAAGAGCGGCAGGCCGGCATGTTGCGCGACAAGATCAAGGCGCTGGAGTCCAGGGTGGTCGAGATGATCCGCTACGGCAACGAAAACGTGGGCATTGCCGACAAGCTGCAGGAGTGCACGCTGAACCTGCTGCTCACGGCGCATGCGCGTGACCTGCCTGACACCATCGTGCGCGAAATCCAGGCGCGCTTTGCGGTGCCGCAGGCAGCGATCAAGGTCTGGCACGTCAACGGCATTTTTTCAATGGAAGATTTTTCCACCGGCGTCAGCGAGGACACACAGACCTTTGCCTCGTCCCTCACTGCGCCGTATTGCGGCGTCAACTCCGGTTTCGAGGCCGTTAGCTGGCTGCCCGATCCGGCGCAGGCGATGTCGGTAGCGCTGATCCCGCTGCGGCCCGGCAAGGCACCGCAGGCTTTTGGCATGCTGGTACTGGCCTCACCGGACCCAGAGCGTTTTCAGGCCGGCATGGGCACGGATTTTCTAGAACGTATTGGCGAGCTGGCAGGCGCAGCGCTGTCGCGGCTGCGGCCGGCGGCCGACTAGCCGATAACGCATGGCCGGGCAGGACGTATCCGACCTCGCTGCCGGGGCTGCGCCGCCGGTCCCCGACAACGACCCGCTGGTTGAGCGTTACCTCGAACATGTGCGCGTCGAAAAACGCCTGGCCCAGCGTACGGTAGAGCTGTATGCGCTGGACTTGCTCAAGCTGCAGGCCAACTGCCGCCAGGCCGGTGTGGCGCTGACCGCGGTGCAGAACCTTCACATGCGGCGCTGGGTCGCGCAGATGCACAGCGGTGGCCGCAGCGGCCGGGGTATTGCGCTGATTCTTTCGGGCTGGCGCGGGTTTTACACCTGGCTGGGGCGCGAGGGCCTGGTGGCCAGCAACCCTGTGCAGGACTTGCGCGCCCCCAAGGCGGCCAAACCGCTGCCCAAGGCCCTGAGCGTGGATGAAGCGGTGCAGCTGGCCGCGTTTCAGGGGGCAGATGGTCAAGACCCGGCCTTGCAGGCGCGGGACCACTGCATCACTGAGTTGCTCTACGGCTGCGGCTTGCGTATCGGCGAGTTGACCGGGCTGGACGCCGCCGCCAGCAGCCAGGCGCGTGGCTGGATTGACCTGCAGGCCGCCGAGGCGCATGTGCTGGGCAAAGGGTCCAAGCGTCGCAGTGTGCCGGTGGGCAGCAAGGCGCTGGAGGCCGTGCGCGCCTGGCTGGCGCTGCGCCAGGCCTGGGCCCGGGACGATGCAGCCCTGTTCATCAACCAGCGCGGCGGGCGGTTGACGCCGCAGCATATCCGGGTACGGCTCAAGCAGCGCTCATTGCAAGCGGGGCTGGCCACGCCGGTGCACCCGCACATGCTGCGGCACTCGTTTGCCAGCCATGTGCTGCAGTCCAGCGGCGATTTGCGCGCCGTACAGGAATTGCTGGGCCACGCCAACATCACCACCACGCAGGTCTATACCCGGCTGGATTTTCAGCACTTGGCCAAGGTGTATGACGCCGCACATCCGCGCGCGACCGTCGTGGGTGTCAAACCGGCGACAAAAAACAAGGTTTGAGTGAGTGTGCGGACTCTTCAACCAGCCGGGGCCGCGGGTCCGGCTTTGCCGGCCCGCAGGCGCAGCGCCCCCCCGGGGGGCAGAGAGCTACACGAAGTGAGCGAACGTGGGGGCTCTACTTATAGTCGGGCACCAGGAATACGGCGCGTTTGCTTTCCGGCGGTATGTTGGTCAGGCGCTGCGCCAGGCGGTCCAGCACAATCTCGGCGCTGGGTCCCTGGCGCGGCACCAGGGCGTAGGCCACACGGACCTGGGCCGTGCAGGTCTCCGGCAGACCTTTGTAGGGCATCAGGCAGCGCGCCACAATCCGCGGCCCCAGCGTCGCGGCTTCTTCCGGCGACACCGGGCCCTCGACCAGCATGCCAAAACGCTGCTCGCTCAGGCGCGCAGCGCTGTCGATCTCGCGCGCCGTGGACAGCAGCCTGGCCGCCATGCGCAAGGGCAACTCTTCGGCGGCCCGGCGGCCAAAGTCGCGTTGTATCTGGTCGGTGTTGACCAGATCAATCATCAGCACAACGCTCTGGTGCTTCAAGCGCTCTGACCGCGCGATCATGCGCATCATGCGCTCGGCAAACACCGGTTCGTTGATCAGACCGGTGGCCGGGTCGACCCGGTCCAGCCCCTGAATCCTGCGCATGTTTTCTCGCCGGTGCTGGCTGCGCAGCATCAGGATGACCATGACAATGGGAAGCTCGATTGCGACGCCAAGCTGCATGCCGTACATGGTGAGAAAACTCACAGGAATCATGCCGCTCAGGCGCGCCAGCGGGAACAGGGATGCGGCAATCAGCGGCAGGCTTCCGAGCAACAACCATCCGCCATAACGGTCACCGCGACGCCGCGCCCAGAGCAGGGCCAGCGTGGCGGCGACCATCGATACAACGATGTACGGCACCATCAGGTAGAAACGCTGCGCGGGTTCCGCGAGGATGATGGCCACGCCTGCGGCGAGGCCCAGAAAGCCAAGGCCCGTCAGGAGCTGATGCAGGCGCCGGGAACGCACCGGCATGGAGACGACCGCCGATGAGAACCAGAGCAGTGAGGCCACCGTCCATACCGGCAGAACCAGGGAGGACAGGTCATTCCAGACGGGAAACTCCGGCCACAGGTGCAAGCCGGCAATGCCGGTGATGGCCGCCTGGGTCAAGGCCATCAACGCCACACTCACGGCATACAACCCGTAGGCGGAGTCGCGCAGCGACACGGCGCTGAGCGCCGCCAGCGTCACGGCCAGTCCCGCCAGTCCGAAATAAATACCCAGAATCAGTGACGTGCGCTGCTCGTTGCGGCTCAGGTAGCTTTCGCTCACAAAGCGCAGCGGCGCGCCGAAGCTGTAAGGGTTGTCGACGCGCACCATGTATTTTTTGGGCTCCTCGGCAGACACGTTGACAGGCAGCAGCGGATGACGGTGCGGGACCGGCCAGCCATTGACGGCGAGGGTGTCGCCGGCGCTCTGCTCGTTCCATTGCCCGGCGCTGTCCAGGGTGAAAAGCGACACGCGGTTGACCGACGGATAGGGAACCTCCAGGTACCAGCGCTCGTTGTCTGGCGCGGGCGGCACGGTAAAACGTATCCACAGCGACTGATCGCCCGTCAGTGGATAAATCATGTTGGCACGTGTGGGCTGCCAGCCCGCTTCTCCCAATCCCGCAACGCCGGACGGCGACAGGCTGGTGATGCCCTCTATCCGGTAGTCGCCCCAGTCCAGCAGATCGACGGGGAGCGCCGGCGTTGACAGGTCCAGCACGGTGCGGGCCAGACTGTGCCCCGGCAGCGCCAGCCCACAGGCCAAAAGCAGCCCGGCCGCAAGTGCACACACATATGCCCGAATGCGGCCATCAAGATGTGGGGTAATGCCTGCGTTGCTCAAAATGCTGCCTGATTCACGGTGGTCTGGTTGAAAAACCTGTGAGTACAGCACAGTTCAGCCGTCTTTTCAATGCGTGGCGCAAGCCGCGACAATAAGCGCATGAAATCCATACGGCTGAGAGAAGGTAAAGACCGGTCATTGCTGCGGCGCCACCCCTGGGTGTTTGATGGGGCGATCGCCAGGGGCGGGGCTGACCCCGGCGAAACAGTGCGGGTGGAGAGTCATGAAGGCCGCTTTCTGGCCTGGGCGGCTTTCAGTCCGGCCTCAAAAATCCGCGCTCGCGCCTGGAGCTTTGACGAGGCAGAACGCATAGACGCTGCTTTTTTTATAGCGCGTATCGCAAGTGCCATAAGGGCCAGAGGCCTTTTTGACATACAAAGCGACGGCCTGCGGCTGATTCATGGCGAGTCCGATGGTTTGCCCGGGCTCGTGGTGGACCGGTATGCCGACACCCTGGTGGCGCAATTTTCAAGCTGCGGTGTCGAGCGCTGGAAAAGTGTGATTGTTCAAGCCCTGCTGCATGAAACCGGCCTCACGCGACTGTATGAGCGCTCTGACGCCAGCGTGCGCTCCCTCGAAGGGCTGCCCGAGGCCACCGGCTGGATAGCCGGCTCGGGCCAGACCAGCATCACCATCACCGAACACAGCTGGCAGCTCGGCCTGGACATTGCCGAGGGCCACAAAACCGGCTTTTACCTGGACCAGCGCGACAGCCGCCGCAAGTTTGCCGAGCATGCACAGCGCCTGAAGTTCAAGGACGTGCTGAACTGTTATTGCTACACCGGCGGCTTTACCGTTGCCGCGCTGGCCGGTGGCGCGACCCATGTGACGTCCATCGACTCGTCGGGCCCGGCGATTGAAAAAGCCCGCGCCAATGTGGCCCTCAACGGCTTTGATGCTGGCCGCAGCACCCTGCTGGACGCGGATGTGAATGCCTCGCTGCGCCAGTTTCACAAGGAAGGCCGGTTTTTTGACGCCATCGTGCTGGACCCGCCCAAATTTGCACCCACTGTGGCGCACGCCGAGCGTGCAGCGCGCGCCTACAAGGACATCAACCGCATCGCCCTGTCCATCCTGGCGCCGGGCGGGGTGTTGTTCACCTATTCCTGCTCGGGCGGCATCAGCGCCGACCTGTTTCACAAAATAGTGGCCTCGGCCGGCATGGACGCCGGGGTGGACGCCTTCATCACCGAGCGCCTGGGCGGCGCGCCCGATCACCCGATGACGGTGAACTTCCCCGAAGGTGAGTACCTGAAAGGCCTGGTCTTGCTGCGCAGGTGATTTTTCAGATAGAAAAGTGCCTCCAGCCCTTATGGGTTGTGCGTGGATAGCTATCAAATAAATAGCAAATATTCTGCTGTGTCATACATCCCCCGGCATCAGGGGATTGCCTGGGTCGTTAAACTCCCGAGCTCGCCTTTCCTTGTTTTCCTTGTATTTGTTTTTGGACCGCCACCATGAGTTTGATTCCTGTGACCATCCTGACCGGTTTTCTCGGCTCCGGCAAAACCACGCTGCTCAAGCGCATCCTGACCGAGGCCCACGGCCAGAAGATCGCGGTGATTGAAAACGAGTTTGGCGAAGAAAACATCGACAACGAGATCCTGGTCAACGACACCCAGGAGAACATCATCCAGATGAACAACGGCTGCATCTGCTGCTCGATCCGCGAAGACCTGCGCGAAACCCTGCAGCTGCTGGCCGCCAAAAAACGCAAGGGCCTGCTGGACTTCGAGCGCGTGGTGATTGAAACCACTGGCCTGGCCGATCCTGGCCCGGTGGCCCAGACCTTCTTCATGGACGAGGAAATCGCCGAGCAATACCTGCTGGATTCCATCCTGACCCTGGTGGATGCCAAACACGCACCCACCCAGCTCAATGACCGCCAGGAGGCACGCCGGCAGGTCGGTTTTGCCGACCAGATATTCATCAGCAAATCCGATCTGGTGGCTGCCGATGAGGTGCAGGCACTGATGCACCGCCTCAAACACATGAACCCGCGTGCGCCGCAAAAGGCCGTGCATTTTGGCGATGTGGCGATTTCCGAGGTGTTTGACCTGCGCGGCTTCAACCTGAACGCCAAACTGGACATAGATCCCGATTTTCTCAAGGCCGAGGAGCACGGCCACGATCACGCCGGGCACGACCATGCCGAAGGTGAGCATTGCGACCATCCTTCCCATGCGCATGAGGCCGGCCACGGCCACCACCACCACCACGATGACGACGTCAAGAGTTTTGTGTTTCGCTCCGAGCGCGCGTTTGACGCCGCCAAGCTGGAGGACTTTCTGGGCGCCATCGTCAATATCTACGGCCCGCGCATGTTGCGCTACAAGGGCGTGCTGAACATGCAGGGCACCGAGCGCAAGGTGATTTTCCAGGGGGTGCACCAGCTGATGGGCAGCGACCTTGGGCCTGCCTGGGGCCCGGATGAGCAAAAACTCAGCAAGATGGTGTTCATCGGCATCGATTTGCCCAAAGATATTTTCCTGCAGGGCCTGGAGCAGTGTCTGGTTTAAGGTAGGCTGTCTCCAGATTGCTCTTAAGGGCGGAGGGCCTGATGTTTGTCTCCATTCTCCAACGATTAGATAGGCACGCGGCACAGCGTCCCGGCGAGCCGCTACAATCGCGCGCCGACTCTGCTGCCCGAACTTCCCGTTCTGGCGGTGTGCACCGGTCGGTCAGGGTAAGTACTGGCCGACAAACTGCCACAGAGGCGGCAAACCAAGCGGGCAATCAGGTAAAAGACAGGCTTGGGCTGACCGAAATCAGCCCGGCCAGGGGTCAGCCTCAGGTTCATCCGGAAGCTGCATCCCGAGGAGACACAACGTGAAAACTCAAGCGAAAAAGTCAAAACCCGCCGTCAAGGCCAAAGCAGGCGTCAAACCTGTTGCCAAAGCCAAAGTGGTGCCCAAAAAGGCGGCCAGTCCGGCTGCGCCCAAAAGCGCTGTCAAGAAGCCCGTCAAGCCAGTTGCCAAGCCGGCAGCCAAAGCCAAGCCAGTGGTCAAAGCCAAGCCAGTAGTCAAAGCCAAGCCAGTAGTCAAGGCCAAGCCAGTAGTCAAGGCCAAGCCGAAAGTGGCTATCAAGGCCAAACCGGTGGCTGCCAAAAAAGCCGCCGCGGTGTCAAAAAAGCCGGTGCCCGCTGCCAAAAAACGGCCGGTTGCCAAACCCCTCAAGGGCGGCAAGCCTGCTGCCCCCGTGAAACCGGCGGTGAAAGCCGTCAAGGCGGTTGCCAAACCGGTAGCCGGCAAGTCGGCAGCCGCTGTCAAGCCCACCGCCAAACCTAAAGAAAAAGTCATTATCAAAACCGTCCTCAAAACGGCTGCAAGCCCCGCTGTCAAAGCGGCTCCCAGCCCTGCCAGTATTGCCGCTGCGCCCGCGCCGCTGCCAACCCCGGCGCTCAAGCCGGGTCGCCGTGCCTCGCTGCGCAACTCCTCTTTCGCGCCTCCGCCCGCTCCCATGATTCCTACTCATTCGCCTGACGCTGCCAAGGCCAGTTACTCCACCATTGCCGAGCGCGTGATCGCACCGCCGCCCCATGTGGCAGCCAAAAAAGACCCCAAACTCGCCAATAACTGGAAAGCCAAGGCGGCGGCCGACCTGACGGACGACGAAGTCAAGGCCATGCCGGACTCGGAATACATGAACGAGAAGCAGCTGGCCTTCTTCCGGCACAAGCTGTCCATCCTCAAGCAGGACATCCACAACAGCGCGGGGGAGACCACCGAGCATCTGCGTGAAGACACCGTCGTGGTGCCCGATCCTGCAGACCGCGCGACCATCGAGGAAGAACACGCCCTTGAGCTGCGCACACGTGACCGCGAGCGCAAGTTGCTCAAGAAGATTGAGCAGTCGATTGCCCGCATCGACTCCGGCGACTATGGTTACTGCGATGAAACGGGCGAAGCCATTGGTGTGGGGCGGCTGATTGCGCGACCCACCGCCAACCTGTCACTTGAAGCGCAGCAGCGCCGGGAGCTCAAGCAGAAAATGTTTGGCGACTGATTTATTTCTCCCATCCCTTTCTGACTCTTCGCTGATGGCCAAAGAAGACACCACACCCGGCTTGTTGTCCAAAGTCGTCAAGTTCGTCCGCAACCCTGCGACGAACTGGTCTGATCTGGACACCAAGGCTGCGGGTCAGGATGAAGCCATGAGCAAGCAGATGCTCAAGGAGATGATAGAGCGCAAGCGCCGCAACGATTTTGTACGCAAGCGCGAGTTCGACATGCTGCGGAAAATGCGCAAGCGTGAGGCCATGACCGGCCAGGACCCGGGGGCTCGCCCGTCCTTCTTCCAGAGCAGTATGCCGTCCAAGCCGGATGACCGCGCTGTCACACTGAAGAAAATCGACGAAATCGAAGCCCAGATGTCGATGCAGTGGTGGAAGACCAAGCATGGTACCGGTGCCATTCCCTCGATCGATTCAACCGCTTTTTCCTCTTCGGTGCAGCCGATGGCTGGCAGGCTCAGCACCCATGCAACTTTGCTGGACAACGCCTTGCCCGCCAGTTATGCACCGACTGCGCCTAGCGCGCTGGTGCCAACCAAGGCAGCACCGGCTGCTTCTGCCGCTACAGCGCCTGTGCAGCCCAGAACAGCAGCAGCGCCACCCGGGCCAGCGCCCGCGCCGATACCCGTCACCAAAGCGGCGACGCCAGGACCCGCGCCCCGTCCGGCGGTAGCCGCAGCTGCTGCTATGGCTGGCCAGTTTGGTTTGTCTCGCGAAGGAACAGCTTCCGGTTTTTCTGCCTCCAAATTTTCGGTGGTGGATGGCGCAGAAGTGGCGCACGACCCTGAGCTCGAAGAGGCGTCCATCCGTTTTGCCAACGGCGACGATGCGGGCGCAGAGTCAGGGCTGCTTGAAACGCTGACGCCGCAGGGCAGCCGGGCCCAGCATGCCGATACCTGGCTGGCGCTGTTTGACCTGTACCGCGCAACCGCGCAGCAGGATAAATTTGAAAACCTGGCGATTGAGTTTGTTGGCCGGTTCGACCGGTCCGCGCCCCAATGGTTTTCCATGCCCGATATGGTCCGCCAGATGGCTGCGCCCGTCAGCCACGCCGCCAATGGGCCGGCGGCTGATTGGGTTTGTCCCTCGGTGCTGGGTATTCAGACCATTGCCGCGCTGAATGCAGCGCTGGCCCGCTCGACCATGCCCTGGCGCCTTGACTGGAAAAACCTCAAGACAATCGATGCCAACGCGGTTGAACCCCTGTGCAAGGTATTCAGCGGCTGGGCCGCACAGCCGGTGCAGCTTCGATTCATGGGAGAGCCCGTGTTACAGCGCATCCTGCAGGATGCAACCCCTTCGGGCACGCGCGAGACCGCGCAGGGCTGGTGGCAACTGCGTATGGAGGCGCTGCGGGTAACGCACCAGCCGGACGAGTTCGAGCTGACCGCGCTTGATTTCTGTGTCACCTATGAGGTTTCTCCGCCGGCCTGGGACAGTGCCCGCTGCGACTACAAATCGATGGACCCGCCGAGTGCCGAGGCCTCCGGACAGGCCATCGTGGGCGATGTTTACCGCGATTCCGTGCCGTCCAGCATGAGCAGTGCAACGGAAGGCGATACCCAGATGGACGGACATTCGCAGATGAGCAATCTCTACGCGGTCGAGCTCTCGGGCCAGATTGAGGGGGATGCCATCGCCGTGCTCGACCAGCTGGAAGCCAAAATGATGGGCGCGGACATCATGGTGATCTCCTGCGCCAAGCTGATCCGGGTTGATTTTTCTGCGGCGGGAACCTTGCTCAATTGGGTATCCGCCAGAGAGGCGGAAAACCGCGCCGTGCAGTTCACCGACGTGAACCGGTTGGTGGCCGCGTTTTTCAACGTGATCGGTATCACCGAACACGCCAGCGTGTTGTCACGTATCGACTAGAAGTCTGCGTTGCCATCGGCAGCGCCTCCCAACTCTCTGTCTCTGAAAATCTGCTCCGCCTGTACGGGGCGGCGCAGCCTCGGCGGCGGCGTTTTTGTCCTGCGGGGCGATGAAGCGGCTCGAACGGGCGAAGAATCGAGGGCAGCAGGCCTGCTTCAGCGCTTGCGAGCCTGTAACAGCCGTGGTTTTGCGACATGGCTTAAAGCAACACTTTCACTGGATGTTCTAAGTGCTTAATTTAGAACACTATTTGTGTCTGGCCTGCTTTGCAAAAACATTCTAAGTACTTGATTTCATTGAAAAAATTTGTAGCAAACCCCTTGCATGCGAAAACTTTCCTGATAAAGTGGGAAAAAGTGCAATTTAGTGGTGAAAAGTGTTTTTCAAAGGTTTTTAACGGTGTTCCAAGGCGCGTCTTCCTTAGCTCTCGATACCAAGGGTCGGCTCTCTGTGCCAACCCGGCATCGTGACGTGCTCAGCGCCACTACAGCCAGCCAGTTGACCCTGACCAAACACCCGCATGGCTGCCTGATGATATTTCCTCGCAATGAGTGGGAGAAGTTCCGCGAGCGGATTGTCGCGCTGCCCATGCAGGCGCAGTGGTGGAAGCGGATTTTTCTGGGCAATGCGATGGATGTCGATATGGACGCCACCGGGCGCGTGCTGGTATCACCCGAGCTGCGCGCGGCCGCTGGCATCAGCAAGGACACGGTGCTGCTCGGCATGGGTGCCTATTTCGAGCTGTGGGATGCCGCCACCTATGCGGCCCAGGAGGCCGAGCAGATGAAGGGCGAGATGCCGGACGTCTTCCGGGACTTCTCGTTTTAGAAAGATGACGGTGCAGGACACATGGACACACCGCACCGTCTTGTTGAACGAAGCCATCGCAGCGCTTCACATCCAACCAGACGGCCACTACATCGACGCGACCTTCGGGCGTGGCGGCCATTCGCGCCTGATCCTGTCGCAGCTGTCCGCTGCCGGCCACCTCACCGCTTTCGACAAGGACCTCGAAGCCATCGCCGAAGCAGGCAGCATTGCCGATGCGCGGTTTTCCATTCGGCACGAGGGTTTCAGCCAGCTGTCTGCCTTGCCAGCGGCAAGCGCGGCGGGAATTTTGCTGGACCTGGGCATCAGCTCCCCACAGATCGACAACCCGGCGCGCGGATTTTCGTTTCGCGGCGACGGACCGCTCGACATGCGCATGGACACAACACGTGGCCAGAGTGTGGCCGAGTGGCTGGCCGATGCAGAGCTGGAGACCATTGCGGAGGTGATTCGTGAATATGGCGAAGAACGGTTTGCTGGGCAGATTGCAAAGGCGATTGATCGTCGCCGACAGGAGCGGGGCCTTATTGGAACCACCGCTGAACTGGCCGAAGTCGTGGCTGGCGCGGTCAAAACCCGCGAGCCGGGCAAGGACCCTGCAACGCGCACATTTCAGGCTTTTCGGATTTTCATCAACGCCGAGCTTGAAGAGCTTCAACAGGCGCTAGATGCTTCGCTCAAGGTGTTGCAACCGGGAGGCCGTCTGGTGGTGATCAGTTTTCATTCGCTGGAAGACCGCATTGTCAAGCAATTCATCGCCGAGCATTCGCGCGAGGTCTATGACCGCCGCGCTCCTTTTGCCGCCCCCAAACCGATGCGGCTGAAAGCGCTGGAGCGTGTCAAGCCTGGTGCCGATGAAGTCGCCGCCAATCCGCGCTCGCGCAGCGCGGTCATGCGCAGCGCCGAGCGCACCGACGTGCCCGTCCAGGCGGTCACGCAGCGTTATCCGGGGGCTTCAACATGACGCGCCTGAACCTGGTGCTGCTTTTGGCCGTTTTGTTCAGTGCGCTGTACCTGGTGCACACGCAGTACGAATCGCGCCGGCTGTTTGTAGAGCTTGAAAAGACAGCGGCGCTGAGCCGGCAGCTGGAAGCCGACAAGGAGCGCCTTCAGGTCGATAGACGCGCACAGGCCACGCCGTTGCGGGTGGAACAGATTTCCCGGGAACGCCTGCAGATGCGCAGCGCCACACCGGCGATCACGCAATACGTCACCTACAAGGCCGTGCCTGCGGAGGCCACCCGTGAGTAGAAGTGTGCGTTACACCTCCAGCCCCTTGCTGGCCAGCAGAACGCCGGTCTGGCGCAGCAAGCTGATCGTGGCGGGCATTGCCCTGGCCTTTGCCGGGCTCGCCGGCCGCGCTCTATTTGTGCAGGTGGTGGGCAATGACTTCTTCCAGCGCCAGGGCGAGGTGCGCTTTGCGCGCACGCTGGAGTTGCCGGCCAACCGGGGCCGTATCCTGGACCGCAACGGTCTGATTCTGGCGTCCAGCGTGCCGGCGCCCAGCATCTGGGCCATTCCGGAAGATGTGGACGCCAGCAAGGCCGAGCTGGCCGAACTTGCCCGCCTGCTGCAGATGCCGCTGCCTGAGCTGACCAGAAAACTCGCCGATGAAGACAAGAATTTTGTCTGGATCAAACGTCAGGTCGATGAGTCAGTCGGCCAGAAAATCCAGGCCATGGGCCTCAAGGGCATTTACCAGCGCAAGGAGTACCGGCGCCAGTACCCGGAGGGCGAAGCCGCTGCGCATGTGGTCGGATTCACCAATGTCGAAGACCGGGGCCAGGAGGGGATGGAGCTGGCGTTCAATCAGGAACTGGGCGGGCGTGCCGGCTCGCGCCGCGTGATCAAGGACAGGCTGGGCCGGGTGGTTGAGGACGTGCGTGAGCAGGTACCCCCGGTGGACGGTCAGGACCTGCAGTTGTCCATCGACAGCAAGATACAGTTTTTTGCCTATCAGAAGTTGCGTGATGCGGTGCTGCTGCACAAGGCGAAGGCAGGCAGCGTGGTGGTGCTTGACAGCATCAGCGGTGAGGTGCTCGCCTTGGCGAACTACCCCAGCTTCTCACCCGAAAAGCGTCAGAACCTCAGTGGCGCGCAATTGAGAAACCGCGCCCTGACGGACACCTTTGAGCCGGGCTCGACCGTGAAGCCATTGGTCATTGCGCTGGCTCTGCAAAAGGGACTGGCCAAACCGGAGAGCCTCATTCAGACGGCGCCGGGCCGCATGACGATAGGCGGTTCGACTATTTCCGATGCGCATCCCCAAGGCCTGCTGACGGTCAACCAGGTGATCCAGAAATCAAGCAATGTGGGCACGGTCAAACTGGCCATGCAGATGCAGCCACGCGAGATGTGGGAGATGTACACCCAGGTGGGTTTTGGCGCCAAACCGCAAGTACCCTTCCCGGGAGCGGTCAGTGGCCGGCTGCGCGCCCACAAGACGTGGCGACCGATCGAGCAGGCGACGATGAGTTACGGCTACGGCCTGTCCACATCCCTGTTTCAGCTGGCACATGCTTACAGCATTTTTGCGCGGGACGGCGAACTGGTGCCTGTGAGCATGCTGAAAACCGAAGAGCCCGCCGTAGGGGTGCGTGTCATCAGCGAGAAAAATGCCCAGGCCGTGCGTCACATGCTGCACCTGGTGACCGGCCCGGGAGGCACCGCACCCAAAGCCCAGACCATGGGGTATTCGGTCGGTGGCAAAACCGGTACCGCCCACAAGCAGGAGGGCAAGGGCTACGCCGATAAAAAGTACCGGGGATTTTTTGTTGGCATTGCGCCGACGGAGAAGCCGCGCATTGTGGTCGCCGTGATGATCGACGAGCCCACTGGTGGCAAATATTTTGGCGGTGACGTGGCCGCGCCGGTTTTCAGTGAAACCGTGCAGCAGACACTGCGCATGATGGGCTTGCCGCCGGACATGGCCGTCAAGCCACAGATCGTGACCAGGCCGGTGGAGGAGTCGTTCTGATGGAGCGCCTGCAAACACCTGAGCAGGCAGCGCGCTGGCTGCGCCAGCAGGTGCGTGGCAATCTTTGGGCCGACAGCCGCAAGGTCGGTGACGGTGACGGCTTTATTGCCTGGCCGGGCGCTGCCACCGACGCCCGCCAGTATGTGCCGCAGGTGCTGGCCGCAGGTGCCCGCGCCTGCCTGGTGGAGCAGTCTGGCGCCGAAGCTTTCGGATTTTCCGACGCGCGTGTGGCAGCTTACAACGGCCTGAAAGCCGCCACCGCGCCTATCGCTGCAGCCTACTTTGAGCACCCGAGCCGACAGCTGGATGTGCTGGCCGTCACTGGTACCAATGGCAAGACCTCGACCGCCTGGTGGCTGGCCCAGGTGCTGGGCAAGCTTGGCAAGCCCTGTGGCGTGGTCGGCACACTGGGCATGGGCCTGCCTGGGGCCATGGTCTTCAACGGACTGACCACACCCGATCCGGTGCTGCTGCAGCAGCAGCTCAGGCGCTGGGTTGATCAAGGTTTTGCCGCGTGTGCGCTGGAAGCCTCCTCGATCGGGATCGTCGAAAACCGGCTGGACGCCACTGCGATCCGGGTGGCGATATTCACCAATTTCACGCAGGACCACCTCGACTACCACCACAACATGCAGGCGTATTGGGCTGCCAAAGCCAGCCTGTTCGGCTGGCCCGGTTTGCAAGCTGCCGTGATCAATACCGATGATTCGCATGGCGAAGCACTCGCCGACTCGCTGCGCGACTCGGACCTGGATGTGTGGACCGTGTCCTGCCTGGCGCCCGCACGTCTGCAGGCCAGGGCCATAACCCATGGCCAGGACAGCCTGTCGTTTGAGGTATGGGAGGGCGATGAATGCCACCGGATTTCGACCGCGTTGGTGGGGCAATACAACGTCTCCAACCTGCTCGGCGTGATGGCTGCCTTGCGTGCCCTCGGCTTGCCTTTGCAGCAGGGGGTCCAGGCCTGTGCCGATCTGCTGCCGGTACCCGGGCGCATGGACAGCATTGCGCAGCCAGGCCAGCCGCGGGTGGTGATCGACTATGCCCACACACCGGATGCACTGGAAAAAGTGCTGGCCGCACTCAGACCCCTGGCTACAGGCCGTGGCGGAAAACTCTGGTGTGTTTTTGGGTGTGGCGGGGAGCGTGATGCCAGCAAGCGTCCGCTGATGGCAGCCGCGGCGCAGCAAGCCGCGGACCGTGTGGTCGTTACCAGCGACAACCCGCGCGGCGAAGATCCGCACGCCATCATTGACCAGATTTTGCAGGGGCTCAGCCGCAATGAAGCGGTGCTGGTGGAGGCGGACCGCGCGCTGGCCATTGCCCAGGCGGTACGTCAGGCGTGCACTGCTGATGTGGTGCTGATTGCCGGCAAGGGCCACGAAAATTACCAGGATATCGCTGGCATCAAGCGCCCGTTTTCCGACAAGGCACAGGCTGAGGCGGCGCTGCTTGCGCGTGCCGGCGGACAGTCGGCATCGGGAGGTGGGGCATGATGACTCTGCAGCAAGCCCAGTTGTGCCTGCCGGGTGCCGGGCTGATCGGCGATGGGGCGCTGGAATTCGAGCGTGTGCACACCGACACCCGCAGCCTGCAGGCTGGCGACCTGTTTGTGGCACTCAAGGGGGAGCGTTTTGACGCGCATGATTTTCTTGCCCAGGCCCGGAAACAGGGGGCGGTAGCCGCCTTGGCGCAGCATGGCCTGAGTGCCGATCTTCCCGGCTTGCTGGTAGCCGACTCCAGACTGGCACTGGGCCAGCTTGCCGCCGCCTGGCGGGCCCGCTTCAGCCTGCCGCTGATTGCGGTGACAGGCAGCAACGGTAAAACCACAGTCACGCAAATGATCGCGTCCATCCTGCGCGCCTGGAAGCAGGATGCGGCTTTTGCGACGCAGGGCAATTTCAACAACGACATCGGCGTACCACTGACCTTGCTGCGCCTGCGCGCCAGTCACCAGGTCGGTGTGGTGGAGCTGGGCATGAACCACCCTGGTGAAATTGCCTATCTGGCCGCTATGACCCAGGCCACGGTGGCGCTGGTTAACAACGCGCAGCGCGAACACCTCGAGTTCATGGCCACAGTGGAGGCGGTGGCCCGCGAGAACGGTGCCGTCATTGAAGCGCTGCCAGCCTCGGGTGTGGCGGTTTTTCCGGCTGACGATGTGTATGCGCCGCTCTGGCGGGCCGCCGCCGGGGCACGCCCTGTGCTGAATTTTGCTGCCGAGGGCGCTGCCGATGTGACGGCCTCGTTCCAGTGGAGCGACATGGCATGGCAGGTTCAGGCCCGCAGCCCGGAGGGTACGTTCAGTTTTTCATTGCAGCTTGCTGGGCGCCACAACGTCAAAAATGCGCTGGCAGCGGCTGCCTGCGCACTGGCTGCAGGTGTTCCCCTGAGCGCGATTGCATCCGGCCTGTCGGACTTCTCGCCAGTCAAAGGTCGTTCCCGCGCCCTGCAACTGCTTTCGTCCGGTCGCAAGATCACCTTGATCGACGACAGCTACAACGCCAACCCGGACTCGGTGCGTGCCGCTATCGATGTGCTGGCAGAAATGCCGGGGCCACGCCTGCTGGTGCTGGGCGACATGGGGGAGGTTGGCGATCAGGGGCCGGCCTTTCACACAGAGATGGGCCTGTATGCGCGCGAGCGCGGCATCGAGTTGCTGTTCACCCTGGGCCCGCAGTCGGTGTACGCCGCGCAGGTTTTTGGCGAGGCGCGTTCTTTCGGTGAGGACATGGCTGCGCTGCAGGCTGCGGCTCTTTCCGCGCTGCCGGGACTGGGCAGCGTGCTGGTCAAGGGTTCACGCTTCATGAAGATGGAGCGGGTGGTGGAGGCTTTGATCGCCAGCGCGCAAGACCAAGAACATAGCAAGGAACAGACACATGCTGCTTAGCCTGGCCCAATGGCTGCAAACCCTGACGCCCGAGTTCGGCTATTTCAGGGTGTTCCAGTACCTGACCTTTCGCGCCGTGATGGCTGCGATGACCGCCTTGCTGATCGGCTTGATTGCCGGGCCTTTTGTCATCCGCCGCCTGATCAGCCTGAAGATAGGCCAGCCGATCCGAGAGTACGCGATGCAGACGCATCTGAGCAAAAGCGGCACACCCACCATGGGTGGCGTGCTGGTGTTGCTGGCCATCGGTATCTCTACGCTGCTGTGGTTTGACCTGAGCAACCGTTTCGTCTGGATCGTACTGATTGTCACGCTCGGTTTCGGTGCCATCGGCTGGGCCGACGACTGGCGCAAGGTGGTGCATAAAGATCCGGAAGGCATGCGCTCACGCGAAAAATATTTCTGGCAGTCGGTGATTGGCCTGCTGGCCGCGTTGTACCTGGTGTTCAGCATTTCGGAAAGCTCCAACCTGCGGGTGCTGGAGCTGTTTTTCAGCTGGGTGCAGTCGGGTTTTGATGTGAATCTGCCGCCCAAGGCCGGACTGCAGCTGCCTTTCTTCAAGGAAGTTTCCTACCCGCTGGGTGTGTTTGGTTTTGTACTGCTGACTTACCTGGTGATCGTGGGCTCCAGCAATGCAGTGAATTTGACCGATGGCCTGGACGGCCTGGCGATCATGCCGGTGGTGATGGTCGGATCGGCGCTCGGCGTGTTCGCCTATGTGACGGGCAGCGCGGTGTATTCGAAGTACCTGTTTTTCCCGCACATCCCGGGCGCCGGTGAGTTGCTGATTTTCTGCTCGGCCATGGCCGGTGCCGGTCTTGCCTTCCTGTGGTTCAACACGCATCCGGCGCAGGTCTTCATGGGTGACGTCGGCGCGCTGGCGCTGGGTGCCGCGCTGGGCACGATTGCGGTGATCGTGCGCCAGGAAATCGTGCTGGCCATCATGGGCGGCATTTTTGTGGTCGAAGCGATGTCGGTGATGTTGCAGGTGGCCTATTTCAAATACACCCGCATGCGTTACGGCGAAGGACGGCGTCTTTTCCGGATGGCGCCGCTGCACCATCATTTTGAGAAAAGCGGCTGGAAGGAAACGCAGGTGGTTGTTCGTTTCTGGATCATCACCATGCTGCTGTGCCTGATCGGCCTGTCCACCCTGAAGCTGCGATGACTCCTGAAGAACCCGTCAACCCCGGCGATCTGCCCGCACAGTCTCCCCCAGAGCTGACGCGGGTGCCCTTGCCCGGGCCTGATTCGGCACCGGCGGCAGACGATGGTCAGACTGGCCGCGGAGTGGCTGGCAAGGCGGGTGCCCGGCCTTTGCCCGAATCGCTGACGGCTGCGCGCGATGCCGCTGCGTTTGTGGCCCAGCTGTTTGCCGAGGTGAGCGCGCCCGAGCAGGCTGTAGCGCCTGTCGCCGCTCTGGAAGGGCCGCCAACAGCTGAGGCGACTGCACAGGGTGGCCATGAAGAAGAGCTGCCTGAGGGCGCCGACGCCGGCGTGACGGTGTCATCGCCGTTGCAGGGACAACACGTGCTCGTGTTGGGTCTGGGTGCTTCGGGCCTGGCCATGGCGCGCTGGTGCGTGCGCCAGGGCGCGCGTGTCACGGTGGCCGATACCCGCGAGGCCCCTCCCCAACTGGACCGGCTGCGGATCGATCTGCCGCAAACAGACTTTCGGGCCGGTGACCTGGCGGCTGGGCTGATTGAGGGGCGCGACGTCCGCGCGGTTTTCCGCAGTCCGGGCCTGTCTCCAGAGGTGGTGGCCCAGGTATGGCAGGCGGCCAAGGCCATCGGTTTGTCGGTCGGCGGAGAGCTGGACCTGTTTGCAGCGGCCCTGCGGGAGCTCCAGGCCGAACGCGGCTATGCGCCGAAGGTAGTAGCGATCACCGGTACCAATGGCAAAACGACTACTACGGCTTTGACCGGTCAGTTGGTCGCCCATGCAGGCAAGACCGTGGCGGTGGCGGGCAACATCGGCCCCAGCCTGCTCGACACGCTGGCCGCGCACATCGATGCGGGGACGCTGCCCGAGGTCTGGGTGCTGGAGCTGTCCAGCTTCCAGCTCGACGGTGTGCAGGGCTTCGAGCCCACTGCCGCGACCGTTCTGAACCTGACACAGGACCATCTGGACTGGCATGGCGACATGCAGGCCTACGGGGCGGCCAAGGCGCGTATCTTCGGCAGCAAGGCCCTGCTGGTGCTCAATCGCGATGATCCTGCGGTGATGGCCATGTTGCCGGAACCCAAGCGGGTCAAACTGCAGAAGCCGCAGTGGCGCGAGTACGTGAGTTTTGGCCTGGGGATGCCGCAGCGCCCTGGTGATTTCGGTATTGAAACCGTCAATGGCATGGCCTGGCTGGTACGTGCTGCCGAAGCTGATGAGACGGTGAAGCGTCGCAAGGACGAAGAGGTGGTGCTGTACATCCAGCGCCTGATGCCGGTAGAGGCCATGCGCCTGCGCGGACGCCACAACGCCACCAATGCGCTGGCTGCGCTGGCGCTGGCCAGCGCCGTGGGCGGCACCATGGCGTCCATGTTGCATGGCCTGCGTGACTACGCGGGCGAGCCGCACCGCGTCACCCCCGTGGCGGTGGTCAACGACGTCGAGTACTTCGACGACAGCAAGGGCACCAATGTCGGCGCCACGGTGGCTGCGCTGACCGGCCTGGGCGCCGAGCGCAAGCTGGTGCTCATCGCCGGTGGGGATGGCAAGGGGCAGGACTTTTCACCGCTGGCCGGGCCGGTACGCACCTACGCCCGGGCTGTGGTCCTGATCGGGCGGGATGCGCCACAAATCCGCGCTGCGCTACAAGGCACAGGCGTACACCTTCTCGACGCCGACTCCATGCAGGCGGCGGTTGTACTGGCCGCCGCGCAGGCGCAAACCGGCGATGCGGTGCTGATGTCACCAGCCTGCGCAAGTTTTGACATGTTCGACAACTATGGCCACCGGGCGCAGGTGTTTTGTGCTGCGGTCCAGCTGCTGGCGCATGGCGCGGGGGTCATCGCATGAGCATGGTCCAGCGTCTTTTTGGCTGGTTCGCCGGGGCCGGTGCGGTGGCTGACGGGCTGCCCGTGCGGCTCGGGGGGCAGGGCGCCTCACGTTCGGCCACGACTCCTGTGCGCCTGTCGGGAGTGGACCAGGCGCTGATCTGGGTCACCGTCGCCCTGCTGGCGTGGGGCCTGGTGATGGTGTATTCCGCCTCGATTGCGATGCCGGACAACCCGAAGTTTGCGCGTTATGCCCACACCCACTTTCTGCTGCGCCACGCCATGTCGCTCGGCGTCGCTTTTGCCGTCGCCCTGCTGACCTTCCAGGTGCCGGTTTCGACCTGGGAAAAACTGGCGCCCTGGTTGTTTGTGGCCTCGCTGGTGCTGCTGATCCTGGTGTTGTTTCCGTTTATTGGCAAAGGTGTCAACGGTGCGCGCCGCTGGATTTCCCTGGGTTTCATGAACTTCCAGCCTTCTGAACTCGCCAAGTTTGCGGTGCTGCTGTATGCGGCCGACTACATGGTGCGCAAGATGGAAGTCAAGGAGCGCTTTTTCCGCGCGGTCATGCCGATGGCTGTGGCCATTGGTATTGTGGGCTTGCTGCTGCTGGCCGAGCCGGACATGGGCGCTTTCATGGTCATCTCGGTGATTGCCATGGGCATCCTGTTTCTGGGCGGTGTCAACGCCCGCATGTTTTTTGTGATCGCGACCGTGGTGGTGATTGCGTTCGCCCTGATGGTCATGCTCAGCGACTGGCGGCGCGAGCGGATTTTTGCCTACCTCGATCCCTGGAGCGAAAAATACGCCCTCGGCAAGGGCTACCAGCTTTCACACTCACTGATTGCCTTCGGGCGCGGTGAGATTTTCGGTGTGGGGCTGGGCGGCAGCATCGAAAAACTCCATTGGTTGCCAGAGGCGCACACCGATTTCTTGCTGGCGGTGATTGGCGAAGAGTTCGGCTTTCTGGGCGTGCTCTGCGTGATTGGCGCCTTCATGTGGATGACACGCCGCATCATGCACATCGGCCGCCAGTCGATTGCGCTGGACCGCCTGTTTGCCGGTCTGGTGGCGCAGGGCGTTGGCATCTGGATCGGTTTTCAGGCCTTCATCAACATGGGTGTGAACCTGGGCGCTTTGCCAACCAAGGGCCTGACCTTGCCACTCATGAGTTACGGCGGGTCGGCGATTTTGATGAACCTGATTTCGCTGGCGGTGGTTCTTCGAATTGACTACGAGAATAGATTGCTCATGAGAGGGGGGCGACCATGAGCTACCTGGCGCGGGGCCCCATCGAGATGGGGATCGACAGTAAAGCCAATGGGATGCGTTGCCGACGCCTGATCGTGCGGGCTGCGCAGCAGTGCCGGAGGCAACTGGGATGAACAAATGCGCTCTCATCATGGCCGGCGGCACGGGCGGCCACATCTTTCCAGGGCTGGCCGTGGCCGAGGCCCTGCGTGAGCGGGGCTGGCGTGTGCACTGGCTGGGCGGCAAGGGGACGCCCGATCATCCAAGCATGGAAAGCCAGCTGGTGCCGCCGCGTGGTTTTGCTTTTGAAACCATTGATTTCTCTGGCGTGCGCGGCAAAGGGCCAGTCACGCTGGCCTTTCTGCCCCTGCGCCTGCTCAAGGCCTTCTGGCAGAGCGTCCAGGTGATACGCCGCGTCAAGCCCGACGTGGTCGTGGGCCTCGGTGGCTACATCGCGTTTCCAGCTGGCCTGATGAGTGTGCTGCTGGGCAAGCCGCTGGTGCTGCATGAGCAGAACTCAGTGGCTGGCATGGTCAATAAAGTGCTGGCCGGTGTGGCTGACCGTGTATTTACCGCTTTCCCGGACGTACTGAAAAATGCAAAGTGGGTGGGCAACCCGCTGCGCCCGGCCTTTACGCAGCAGCCTGAGCCGGCTGCCCGGTTTGCGAACCGCACCGGCCCCCTGCGATTGCTGGTGGTCGGCGGCAGCCTGGGCGCGCAGGCGCTGAACCGCATCGTGCCGCAGGCCTTGGCCCTGATCCCCGAGGCGCAGCGCCCCCATGTGCTGCACCAGAGTGGCGCCCGACAGATTGAAGAGCTGCGCGAGAACTACCGCGCCGCAGGCGTACCTGCCGAGCTGACGCCATTCATCGATGACACCGCCAGTGCTTTTGCCGAGGCCGATCTGATTGTCTGTCGCGCCGGCGCGAGCACGGTGACAGAAATCGCGGCGGTGGGCGCGGCGGCACTGTTTGTTCCTTTTCCAGCAGCGGTGGACGATCACCAGACCAGCAACGCCGCATTTCTGGTGCAGGGCGGCGCAGGCTGGCTGATGCCACAGGCAGAGCTGACAGCCAATTCCCTTTCCGAAATGCTACAAAAAACAGAGCGGTCTGCGCTGTTGGAACGTGCGCTGCAGGCCAAAACAATGCAAAAACTAGACGCCACTGCAGAAGTGGTGGCGGCCTGCGAGGAGCTGGCGTCATGAAACACGCGATCAAGAACATTCACTTCATTGGCCTGGGCGGCTCCGGCATGTCGGGCATTGCCGAGGTGCTGCACAACCTGGGTTATGTGATCTCCGGCTCGGACCTGTCCGACAGCGCCACGCTGCGCCGCCTCGCCGGCCTGGGCATCAAGACCTTTGTGGGCCACGCAGCCGACAACCTGGCCAGTGTCGATGCCGTGGTCACATCAACTGCGGTAAAAGCCGACAACCCCGAGGTACTGGCGGCCCGCGAGAAGCGCATCCCCGTCGTACCGCGCGCACTGATGCTGGCTGAGCTGATGCGCCTCAAGCAGGGCATTGCCATCGCGGGTACCCACGGCAAAACCACCACGACCAGTCTGGTTGCCAGTGTGCTGGCCGAAGGCGGGCTGGACCCCACCTTTGTCATCGGCGGGCGCCTGAACAGCGCCGGTGCCAATGCCAAGCTGGGGTCTGGCGACTACATCGTGGTCGAGGCCGATGAGTCGGATGCGTCCTTCCTCAACCTGCTGCCGGTGATGGCGGTGGTCACCAACATCGACGCCGACCACATGGAGACCTACGGCCACGACTTTGGCAACCTGAAAAAAGCCTTTGTCGACTTTTTGCACCGCATGCCTTTCTACGGCACGGCGATTTTGTGCACCGACGATGCGGCCGTGCGAGACATCTTGCCGCAGGTGTCCTGCCCCATCACCAGCTACGGTTTTGGCGAGGAGGCGCAGGTGCGCGCGGTGGATGTGAAAGCGGTCGGCGGCCAGATGTTTTTCACGGTGCAGCGGCGCAACGGCGTCACCCTGCCGGACCTGCCGGTGGTGCTCAATCTGCCGGGAGAACACAACGTGCTCAACGCCCTGTCGGCGATTGCCGTGGCGGTGGAACTCAATATTCCAGACGCTGCCGTTCAAAAAGCGCTGGCGGAGTTCAAAGGTGTCGGGCGCCGCTTTCAGCATTACGGCGATGTGCAGGCCCCGTCTGGCGGCAGCTTCACGGTGATTGACGATTACGGCCACCATCCGGTGGAGATGGCAGCCACGCTGGCGGCAGCGCGTGGCGCCTATCCGGGACGGCGCCTGGTGCTGGCCTTCCAGCCGCACCGCTTCACCCGCACGCGCGATTGTTTTGAAGATTTTGTCAAAGTGATAGGGCTGGCCGACAGTGTGTTGCTGTCCGAGGTTTACGCTGCGGGCGAGGCGCCGATTGTGGCGGCCGATGGCCGGTCCCTGGCGCGTGCCCTGCGTGTCGCCGGCAAGGTGGAGCCCGTGTTCGTTGATGACATTGACGCCATGCCCCAGGCGATTGCCGACAACGCACTGGACGGCGATGTGGTCCTGTGTATGGGGGCTGGCACGATTGGCGGCGTGCCTGGCAAGGTGGTTGAGCTGCTACAAAAATCACAGCGTGTTGCGCAGAAGGGGAAAGGGCTGTGAGCCAGATTGACTCTCAATTCGGCAAAGTGGCGGTGCTGCTGGGCGGGCAGTCGGCCGAACGCGAGGTTTCGTTGATGTCGGGCCAGGGTGTATTGCAGGCGCTGCGTTCGCGCGGCGTTGATGCGCACGCTTTTGATCCGGCAGAGCGCGACCTCGGCGAACTCAAGCGCGAAAAGTTTGAGCGTTGCTTCATTGCCCTGCATGGCCGTTTTGGCGAAGACGGCACGGTCCAGGGCGCGCTGGAGCTGATGGGGATTCCCTACACTGGCTCTGGCGTGATGGCCTCCAGCATCGCCATCGACAAGGTCATGACCAAGCGCGTCTGGCTGGCAGAGGGCTTGCCGACGCCCAAATACATCCTGCTGCGCCGCGGTGCGTTTGACCGCCAGCAGGTCGTTGCGGTGCCCGACCAGCTGGGTTTGCCGGTGATCGTCAAGCCCGCGCGCGAAGGCTCGTCCATCGGTGTGGTGAAAGTGGCCGGTTATTCCGGCATGACAGACGCGGTGGATCAGGCAGCAGCTCTGGATGCCGATGTGCTTTGCGAACAGTTCATCGAAGGCGATGAAGTGACCTGCCCGGTGCTGGGCAGCGGCGAAGGCGCGCGGGCCCTGCCGGTGATTCGCATCGTGGCGCCTGAGGGCAACTACGACTACCAGAACAAATACTTCACCGACACCACCCAGTACGTGGTGCCCTGCGGTCTGCCGTCCGGCGAGGAAGAGGCGATTCAGGCGATCGTGCTCAAGGCCTACCGCGTGCTCGGTTGCAGGGGCTGGGGCCGCGTCGATGTGATGATTGATGGCAAAACCCGCAAACCCTACCTGCTTGAGATCAATACCTCGCCGGGCATGACGGGACATTCGCTGGTGCCGATGTCAGCGCGTGCCGCCGGCATCAGTTATGAAGACCTGTGCGTGGAACTGCTGCGCACGGCCAGCCTGGACCACCGCCCCGCCACTGGAGGCACTGCGTGAACCAGGCCCTGCCCACACCGTTGGACGTCAAGCTCATGAACACCACCTCGCTGGTGCTAACGCTGGTGTTTGTGGGCATGTTGCTGACGCTTGGGGTGTCCTGGTTGCTGCAACAAAACCTCTTCCGGCTTACCGCCATACGGGTGGGTGGCGATCTGGGCCACAACAACGCGGTCACGCTGCGCGCCAACGTGGTCCCCAAACTCAGTGGCAATTTTTTCACCGTTGATCTGGCCCGGACGCAAACCGCGTTCGAGGCTGTGCCCTGGGTGCGCAAGGCCGTGGTGCAGCGCGAGTTCCCCAATCGGCTGCGGGTGGTGTTGCAGGAACACCAGGCGATCGCTTTCTGGGGACAGGAGGGTGACGCCCGCCTGGTGAACAGTTACGGCGAGGTTTTCGAGGCCAACCAGGGCGACGTCGAGTCCGACGACTTGCCCCTGCTCAACGGTCCGCAGGGACAAGCCGGACTGGTGGTGCAGGGCTACCGACTGCTGGCGCCAGTGTTTGAAAGGATCGACCGCCGGCTGGAGCAGCTGGAGCTGACCCCGCGTGGCGGCTGGCGCGCCCGGCTGGAAGACGGGGTGGTGATCGAGCTCGGTCTGGGCTCGCTTGACGACATCGTCAGCCGCGCGCAGCGATTTGTCGCCACGCTGACACAGGTAGCCAGCAAATTTGGCCGGAACCTGGAGTCGGCCGATTTGCGTTACAGCAACGGCTATGCATTGAAGCTGAGGGGCGTCACAACCACGGGCTTGGGCGGCAAAGAGGACAGGAAAGAAAAAAGGTAAAGATATGGCCAAGGAATACAAAGATCTGGTGGTGGGGCTGGACATCGGGACCAGCAAGGTCATGGCGGTGGTGGCCGAGGTGCTGCCCGGCGGCGAGCTCAAGCTGGCGGGGCTGGGTATCGCGTACAGCAACGGGCTCAAGCGCGGGGTGGTGGTCAACATCGACGCCACCGTGCAGAGCATCCAGCAGGCGCTGAAAGAGGCCGAGCTGATGGCCGACTGCAAGATCGCGCGCGTCTATACCGGCATCACCGGCAGCCACATACGCGGCATCAACTCCAGCGGTATGGTGGCCGTGAAAGACAAGGAAGTCACACAGGCCGACGTGGCGCGGGTCATTGAGACCGCCAAGGCCATCAACATCTCCACCGATCAGCGCCTGCTGCTGGTCGAGCCGCAGGAGTTTGTGATTGACGGCCAGGACGTGCGCGAGCCGATTGGCATGAGCGGCATCCGGCTGGAGGCCAAGGTGCACATCGTTACCGGCGCACAAAGCGCGGCCGAGAACATCATCAAGTGTGTGCGCCGCTGCGGCCTCGAGGTCGACCAGCTGATGCTCAACCCGCTGGCCTCCAGTTTGTCGGTGCTCAGCCGCGACGAGCAGGAGCTGGGCGTGGCGCTGGTCGATATCGGTGCCGGCACCACCGATGTGGCGATTTTCACCGGTGGTGCGATTCGCCACACGGCGGTGATACCGATTGCAGGCGACCTGATCACCAGCGACATCGCGATGGCGCTTCGCACACCGACCAAGGACGCCGAAGACATCAAGGTTGAAAGCGGCTTTGCCAAGCAATTGCTGGCGGACCCTGATCAACAGGTTGAAGTACCGGGGCTGGGCGACCGTGGTCCGCGCATGCTGAGCAAGCAGGCGCTGGCCGGCGTGATAGAGCCCCGTATCGAAGAAATTTTCTCGCTGGTGCAGCAGGTCATCCGGGAGTCCGGCTACGAGGAAGTGTTGTCCTCCGGCATTGTCATCACCGGGGGCAGCGCCGTCATGCCGGGCATGGTGGAGCTCGGTGAAGACATTTTTCTCAAACCGGTCAGGCGTGGCATTCCACGTTACTCCAGCGCGTTGTCCGACATGGTGGCCCAGCCGCGTGCCGCCACCGTCATGGGCCTGCTGGAAGAAGCCCGGCTGGCACGCATGCGCGGCCATCGGGTGTCGCAGAAGGCAGGCAGCGTGCACAACGCTTTTGGTCGGGTCAAGGACTGGTTTGTGGGGAACTTCTGATGAAAAACTTCATTGACTTTATCCGGCGGACTTCACGTTGCAGACACTCGGGGGGTGCAGACCCCCCGGCATGAGTTTTTTGTTTCTTGAGGCGTTCTTACAAAAATTTTAGGCAACTGCAAATTCACTGACAGGAGGCTCACATGAGCATCGAAATGATTGAAATCGAAGAGTTCAACCAGGGCACACAGATCAAGGTGATCGGTGTTGGTGGCGGTGGCGGCAACGCTGTTGAACACATGATTGAGCGCAACGTCCAGGGTGTGGAGTTCATCTGCGCCAACACCGATGCGCAGGCATTGGGCCGTGGCAGCGCGCACAAACAGATCCAGCTCGGCGGCAGCGGGCTGGGGGCGGGTAGCAAGCCGGAAAAAGGCCGCGACGCCGCCGAACTGGCGGTGGACGACATCCGCGAGGCGATTGCCGGCGCGCACATGTTATTCATCACCGCCGGCATGGGTGGTGGTACCGGCACCGGCGCCGCTCCGGTGATTGCACGTATCGCCAAGGAGATGGGCATTCTCACGGTCGGTGTGGTGACCAAGCCTTTTGAGTTTGAAGGCGGACGCCGCATGACCAATGCCGACCTCGGCCTGGCAGAACTCGAAGCCAACGTCGATTCGCTGATTGTGGTGCTCAACGAAAAGCTGCTCGAAGTGCTTGGCGACGACGTGACGCAGGACGAAGCCTTTGCCCATGCCAACGATGTGCTGAAAAATGCCGTTGGAGGCATTGCAGAGATCATCAATGTGCCCGGTCACGTCAACGTTGACTTCGAAGACGTGCGCACCGTGATGGGCGAGCCCGGCAAGGCCATGATGGGCACGGCCCGCGCCAACGGCCCGGACCGCGCGCGTATTGCCGCCGAACAGGCGGTGGCCTGCCCGCTGCTTGAAGGCATCGACCTGTCGGGTGCCAAGGGCGTGTTGGTACTGATCAGCGCGGCCAAGGGTTCGCTCAAGCTCAACGAGTCCAAGCTGGCAATGAACACCATCCGTGCTTATGCTTCGCCGGATGCACATGTGATTTACGGCACTGCTTATGACGATGACCTGGGTGAGGACATCCGTGTCACGGTAGTGGCTACCGGCCTGAGCCGCCAGGGGGCGCGCCGCCATGCACCGCCACTGCAGGTGCTGCGCACTGGCACCGACAACATGCCGGTGCTGAACATGGCAGTCGGTAGCGGCACCGTCAGCGGCGCGCATCCGGGCGGCAGCAGCATGGGTTCGGCCCAGCCGGATTACGGCAACATGTCGGTCCCCAGCGTCTGGCGCACCAACCGCACGCAAGCAGCGGCCAAGGTCGATGCGCTGGCATCGGGCGGCATGGACGACTTCGAGATTCCGGCGTTTCTGCGAAAACAAGCCGACTGAGTTTGTGGTTGAGGCGTCACGCTGCGTCCCCGGCTCGCTTTGGGCAGTAGGCCTAACTCCCCACTCCCACCCCTAGCCCCTCCCTCGCCCCGCTGGGCGATGGAGGGGGACTTCATTTGGCCGCGTGCGCTGCGCTCGCGTGCAAACATGACGGTCTGTTGGGATTCCCGCGCAGGAAGCGCAACGCGCTTCTTGCACTCTGGATGGGAATTCGGTATGCGGAAGTTTGTATTTTGTTTTTGCCCCCCACCCGTCGGGCTGGGCCGAGGAGCGCAGGTCAAAGCGGACCAGGGCTCGCGATTGTCTGAGGCGAAGCCGAGTTCGAGCGAGACCCCGCTTTTACCGAGCACCGCAGGGTGCCCGCAGCGAAGCGAAGGGTCCCAGACCATCGGGTCGCCTTTTCTTTTGCTTACTTTTCTTTTGGCGACGCAAAAGAAAAGTGAGTTGCCGCCGGGCAACCCCCGGCAAGCAGGCGAACCACAAACGTTGAAGGTAAGGACTGCTTCCAAACCTGATTCCCCGTGCTTTACCAACGCTTCATCCATGCCCACTAAAATGGCCCCATGCTCCAGCAACGTACCCTCAAATCCCTGACCAAGGCGGTTGGTGTCGGCCTGCACAGCGGCCAGCGGGTCGAGTTGACCTTGCGGCCTGCGGCGCCTGATACGGGAATTGTGTTCAGGCGGGTCGATCTGCCGCAACCGGTAGATATCCCCATTTCTGCACAGGCGGTGACCGATACACGTCTGGCTTCGACCATCTCCAGCGGCGGCGCCAAGGTGCACACGGTTGAACACCTGATGTCCGCCTGCGCGGGGCTTGGCATTGACAACCTTTATGTGGACATCACGGCGGAAGAGGTGCCCATCCTCGACGGCTCGGCCTCGTCTTTTGTATTTTTGCTGCAATCGGCGGGCATTGCGCTGCAGGCCGCGCCCAAACGTTTTATCCGTGTGCTCAAACCGGTGGAGGTACGTGAAGGGCAGGGCGCTTCTGAAAAATGGGCGCGCTTGACGCCCTACAACGGGTACAAGCTGGGGTTTGAAATTGACTTTGATCACCCGGCGGTTGATTCGACCGGCCAGCGCGTGGAGTTTGACATGGGCAGCGGCTCCTACAGCCGGGACATTGCGCGTGCGCGAACCTTTGGCTTCACCAAGGATGTCGAGATGATGCGTGCCAACGGGCTGGCCCTGGGCGGCGGTCTGGACAACGCCATCGTGATGGACGACTACAAGGTGCTCAATACCGACGGCCTGCGTTACAACGACGAATTCGTCAAACACAAGATCCTCGACGCCATGGGCGACCTGCACCTGCTCGGCAAACCGCTGCTGGCGGCCTACAGCGCCTTTCGCTCTGGCCATGCGCTGAACAACAAGCTGCTGCGTGAGCTCCTGTCACATTCCGATGCCTATGAGGTAGTCACTTTTGAAGACGAAGAGAAAGCGCCCCAAGGTTTTGCGCAGCTGGCGCGGGCTTGGTAGGACACGGAGCGCGGGGCGAGGATCGCGCGAGGCGTAAGCTCGGCGAAGCGAAGCCGTCGAGCGCGATCATGGTGCGCCGACGCTGCTTGCTACGCAACGCGGACGCTTTGGCGCACCCCCGCTAGCGGGGATCGACCAGCGGAGGGGCCGGCGAGCGTTTCGGGCTCGATGCCCGAAACGAGAGATCACGGACACCCATCATGGCCATTTTTCGCATTGTCATTTTCCTGTTGCTTGCTGCAGCCGGGGTGTCCTTCGCGCTGTTCGCGTTGACATCGAACCCGCGTTACAAACGCGCCGGTCTCAGGATTCTTGCGGGCACCCTGATTGCGGCCTTCATCTTTTTCGCCATCCTGATCGCCGACCAGCTGGCCTGAGACCTGGAACATCTAGTCAGTGGTGCCGCCCGTCCTTGAAAGACGCGGTGGACTTGCGGCCCAGTGTGGCCGCCCTTGCCAGAATCGCCGCCGATCCACCCACGTGTGCATGGGTGATGGCCAGTCCCAGTGCGTCGGCCGCGTCCTTGCCCGGCAAAGCGGGCAGCCTCAAGAGGCGTTTGACCATCTCCTGCACCTCCGGTTTGCCGGCTTTGCCGTAACCAGCGACGGCTTTTTTCATCTGTAGCGGCGTGTATTCAGCCACCTCGATGTTGCAACTGACCAATGCCGTGACGCACGCGCCGCGCGCCTGCCCCAACATCAGTGTGGCCTGGGGATTGACGTTGACAAACACAATCTCGCAGGCCGAGCAGTCCGGGCTGTAGCGGGCGCTGATTTCGCAAATGCCGTCGAACAACGCCTTCAGGCGCGCCGGCAGGTTGCCGGTATCGAGGTGGGTGGTCTTGATGGTGCCGCTGGCTACGTAGGCGAGCAACGGCCCGTCCACATCGATCACACCAAAACCGGTGATCTGCAAGCCAGGATCAATCCCCAGGATTCTCATCTGCTATCCATTTTGTAGCTGCTTGCGCACGCCGGTATTGAGCTAGAGGCCAAAATACCACCGAACCGAGTGAAAAAACACGGGTGCGGCGAAACACAGGGCATCGACCCGGTCGAGCAGGCCGCTGGCACCGGTGACCGACTTGCCTTCGCTGCCCCAGTTGGTGATACCGCGGTCGCGCTTGAGGGCTTTCATCACCAGGTGGCCCAGCGAACCGGCCACACAGGCGATCAGGGCCATGGCCACCGCCTGGGCTGGCTTGAACGGGGTCAGCCCCGACATCAGACCGCCTACAAAGCCGCCGACCGCCAGGCCGATGAGCCAGCTGCTCCAGTGAAAGGTCTTGCTGACCTGGGGCGCTGTGGGCGGTCGGGGCCACCGGCGCGCCGCAAGGTGTTGCACCAGCATGCCGGTCTGCACCACGAACACCAGGAAGAAGACCAGAAAGGCGTTTTTTCCGCTGTAGCGCGGAAAGTCCAGCAACAGCAGGGCCGGCACATGGCTCATGCCATAAACACAGACCATGATGCCCCACTGCAATTTGGCATTGCGCTCCAGAAAGCGTTGCGGGTCGTTGGCCAGCGCGCTGACCACCGGAATGGCAAGAAACACATACACCGGGATAAACACCGTGACCAGATCAAAATGCTCCGTGATCACCAGCCAGAACTGCGCAGGCAGCACCACAAAAAACGCCAGCACGAGGCTGCGGTGGTCGCCGTGGCGCGTGGGTGAAAGCGTGATGAATTCGCGCAGCGCAAAAAACGCCACCAGCGCAAACAGCAGGGTGGCCACGGTGTCGCCGAGTGCCCAGCCCACCCAGAACACGGTACACATGATCCAGGAGGTATTGAGCAGGCTGCTGAGCTCGCGGATGTCCTGGGTACGCTCTTCGTTGTCGCCGTCGTCGCGCAAGGACATGACCAGGGCCGCAATGCTGGCAGCAATCAGCAAGCCGAAGATCATCACAAACAGCAGGCCGACCTGGTGTGAGGGGCTGAGGTTGCGCAGAAAGCTGCTCATCAGGTATCCCTTAGCGACATCACGGCCTGCCGTGCGCGCACCAGAAAGGCGCTGCGCTCTTCGCTGTCACCCAGCGCAATGGGGGCGCCAAAAGTGACCGAACACAAAATCGGCACGGGGACCACTTCGCCCTTGGGCATCACGCGCTGCACGTTGTTGATCCACGCCGGAACCAGCACCACTTGCGGAAATTTGGTGGCGAGGTTGTACAGCCCCGACTTGAAGGCCTGCGGCTCTTCCTGGTTGCCGCGTGTGCCTTCTGGAAACAAAATGATGGAGTCGCCGTTTTGCAGCGCATCCATCAGGGGCTCCAGCGGGTCCTGATCACCGGTTTTGGCGCGGTCCACGTAAATTGCATTAAAAACTGCGGTGGTGATCCATTGCTTGAACGGGGTTTTGGTCCAGTAGTCCTTGGCTGCAATCGGCCGCGTGATGCTTCGCAATTCGCTGGGCAGCGCTGCCCACATCAGCACCAGATCGGCATGGCTTTGGTGGTTCGCAAAATAAATGCGCTGCTCGGCCTTGGGCGGGCAACCTTGCCAGCGCGCCTGCGCGCCGGTCAGCGCACGGATCAGGCCCAGCAGAAAAAGGCCCATCAGGCGCGCCAGCAGCCGGGACAGCTCCGGGTTGTTCATGGCACCTCCACCCCGCTCATGCGGGCTGCAATGGTGGCGGCCCGGGAGGCGAGGTAGCCCGAGCCCGGGCGTGTTTCAAAATACTTGGGGCGCGGCAGCATGACGGCCAGGCGCGCGGCTTCGTAGGCACTGAGTTTGGCGGCGGGTTTGCGGTAGTAGTGCTGGGCCGCCGCTTCGGCGCCAAACACACCTTCGCCCCATTCGACATTGTTCAGGTAAATCTCCAGAATGCGCTGTTTGCTCAGCAGGGCTTCCAGCAGCAGTGTCAGCAGCAACTCCTGGCCCTTGCGCATCAGTGTGCGCTCTCCGGACAGAAACAGGTTTTTGGCGAGTTGCTGCGTGATGGTGGAGCCACCCACAATTTTTGGTGGTTTGGCCGCTGCCTTTGCGCTGCCCGCCGGTGCGGCCTTGCTGCCGAGCCGGCTGGCGGCTTTTTCGGCGCGCTCTTCCGCCTGGGTGTTTTTCTCCCACGCTTTTTCAAGCGCTTCCAGGTCCACACCTTCGTGCTCCACAAACGTGGCGTCTTCGGACGCGATCACGGCTTTCTTCAGGTGGTCGGAAATTGCGGTGTAGGGCACCCATTGCTGGCGCCAGGGGAGTGCGCCTTTTTCAGTCGCGACGCGGTAAATTTCCGAGCGCTGGAAGGCGGTGGATTGCGGATCGAGCACCACCATCATTGCGATGCGGCCCGCAAAATACAGCTGCACTGCCAGGCCTGCCAACAAGGCCAACACGATCCAGCGCAGCGCGGCTTTCATGCGCCGGCCCCGCGCATTTCCTGCAGCACCTGCGCCGACGGCGGGCGTACCCCGCGCCAGAACAAAAAGGACTCTGCCGCCTGTTCCACCAGCATGCCCAGGCCATCGCGCGGCGCGGCCCCCAGCGCGCCGGCCCAGTCCATAAAACCCCGGGCAGCCGGGCCGTACATCATGTCGTAAGCCAGCGCGCCGGGCTTGATCAGGCCTGGCGCCAGCGTGATCGCGCTACTACTGAGGCTGCTGGCGGTGGCGTTCACAATGACATCAAAATCACCCTCCAGCCCTTGCAGCTCTTGCGCAAGCAGCTCTGTTTTTTGTAGCAATATCCGAAGCGACGGGTGTCTGGCGTGGCGCGCCACCAGCTCGGCAGCTCGCGCATGGGTACGGTTGGCAAGCACAACGCGGCGCGGGCCGGCTGCCAGCAGGGGCCCCAGCACCCCGGCCGCGGCGCCGCCCGCACCCAGCAGCAACAGATCGCACCCCGCCAGCCTGACGCCGGCGTTGTTCTGGATGTCGTTGACCAGGCCCACGCCATCGGTGTTGTCTGCCTCTATTCCGGCACTGCTGAAGCGCAAGGTGTTGGCCGCCTGGGCCAGCTGCGCGCGGTCGGTGGCTGTGCTGGACAGCTGGAAGGCTTCGAATTTGAAAGGTACGGTCACATTGCAGCCGCTGGCGCCGCCCGCCATCCAGTGCCGCAGCGTGAGCGCGAAACCGTCCAGCGGAACCAGCAGCCTGCCATAGTCCATGGACTGCCCGGTCAGTTCGGCAAAACGCGCGTGAATAGCGGGGGAGCGGCTGTGTGCCACCGGGTTGCCGAGAACGCCATAGTGATCCATAAGTGCTGATCAGCGCTCAGTGAGCCGCGTTTCCAGGGTTTCGTCGCGATTGAACTTGAAACGCGAGACCACCACAATCTGGTCGGCCTTGCGTCGCATGGCCTGGTTGAAGGGCTCGAACGGTCCGCTGCTGCGCGCAATACTTTGTGCGCGCCGGTCCAGGGTCAGGCTGCCCGAAGTTTCCGCCACTTCGGTGGACAGCACCCGGCCATCGAAGTTGACGGTGATGATCATGGTGAGTTCGCCGTAGAGCTTTTTGCCCGCCTGTTCGGGAAAGTTCACTGTTCCCTTTTCTTCAATCTTGCGACGCAGAGTGTCGTAGTACACCGCATAGACTTCTTCGCGCGTGGCCGGGCTGATGTAACGCTTCTTCGGCCTGGCATTTTCCTCGTTGATACGCCGCTCGATCTCGGCCAGTATCTTGACCAGTTGTTTGCGTTTTTCCTCACGCTCCAGTTGCGCTGGATCCCGGGCGGCTACCTTGGGGTCCGGCGGCGGCATGCTCGCCAGCTGCTTCTTGATTTGTGCCAGCAGCAAGGTTTGCTGCTCTTGCATGGCCTCCACTTTGCGCCGCGCATCTTCACTGGCGTCGCCGAGTTCGGTCAGGGCCGAGGGCGGCAGCGGGCTGGTGGCGCGGCCTTTTTCCAGCTCACCGCCGCCAGCCAGCGAGGTTTGGGCGATGGCTTTGGCCTGCTCCGGGCGCTCGTTTGACTTGGCGTTGACCAGAATCACTTCCAGCGGCGTGTCCTGAAAAATGCGGTTGAAGCGTTCCGGATCGACAAAACGCACGGTCAGCAAAACCGCGTGGATGGCGACCGATACGCCCAGGGCAATTTGCAGGGTGCTGGTGGACTTCACAGGAAAAGATTATCAGCGCTAAGTGGCCGCGGGAGCCACCGCAGAGGTGTCATCGGGCATATCGCTCATATCGACTGCAATCGAGATCGGTCCAGCGGCGATTTCCGATTCGTTGTCTTCTTCGTCCACTTGTTCGGCGGCAGCGTCATCCAGCACCACATCCAGGCGCTCGATCACCGTGCTGCTGATGTCCAGTGTGATCTCATCAATCTCACCGAGGCGGATGCGCACCCTGGCGCCGCGCGGCAAGCCTTGTGCGCCCATGGCGGGCAGCACCAGCGGCAGGTCGTCGGCGCGCACCAGTTGGTCCTTGAATGCGGTGGTGTTCAGTTCGCTGATACCGTTTTGCTGCAGATACTTCAGGGTCCAGTACCGCTCGATGCCAGCCTGAAAGCCGTTGTAGGCGCTGTAGGCCCCGTCAAAGCCCGAGATGATGGAAAACAACTCTGCGTCTTTGGGTTTGAAGGGTGCAGCCAGCGCAGCGGTGCGGCCGTGTTTGACGCAGGCGATGATCTGCCACTGGTTGACCAGGTCGGTGTAGCGGCGCAGCGGTGAGGTGGCCCAGGCGTAACTTTTGACGCCTATGCCGGCGTGCGGCAGGGCTTTGGTGCCCATGCGCACTTTCACGCCGGGCGCCAGGCTGGCCTGGCTGCGGTAAATGCCGGGGACACCGTGTTCGGCCAGCCATTCGCCCCAGGTGCTGTTGGCCAGGATCATGGCCTCAGCGACGATCAGGTCCAGCGGCGCGCCGCGCTTGCGGATGCTGATGCTGACCTTTTCGTTGCCTTCGGGCTCCTGGCCGGTCGGGTTGTCGAGGCTGAAGTTGTAATCGGGGCGGTTGAAGTTTTCGGGCTTGCCACGCACGACTTCGCGCTGGGCTTTCAGATGCCGCGCCAGCCGGTGCAAAAAGGACAACTCGGTACCCCAGGGCACATCGGCCGGTGGGGTGCTGGCTACCGCCGCATCGAAAAATTTTTCGGTAAAAACCGCGTCAAGTTTGTCGTGGCGCAGGTTGGCGGCAATGGGCACCTGCTCCAGCCTCGTCGCTGTGCCGCTGATGGCCAGCGTGGCTTCGTCGAGGGTCACATAGAGCGACAGGGCCGGGCAATTGCGCCCCTCTTGCAGGGTGTAGCTTTCCACCACCGCGCCGGGCAGCATGGTCAGCTTGTAACCCGGCATGTAGACGGTGGACAGGCGGGCGCGGCCCAGCAGGTCGATGGGGCTGCCCGGCAACACGGCCAGTCCGGGCGCTGCGATGTGGATGCCCAAGGTGACCGTGCCGCTGCCGATGCCCTGCACCGACAGCGCGTCGTCGATCTCGGTGGTGCGGGAGTCGTCGATGGAAAAGGCCCGCACTGCAGCCAAGGGCAACTCGTCCTTGACGGGCGGCGCTTGCACGGCGGGAAAAGCCGTGCCTTTCGGGAAATTTTCAAACAGAAAGCGTTTCCAGTGGAACTGGTAGGGCGAGGCAATCGCGCCGGCCTGCTGTAGCAGATCAAGTGGCGCCTTGTGCGCGGCGCGCGAAGCCTCAACCACGGCCTTGTATTCGGGGCTGTTTTTGTCGGGCCTGAACAGGATTTTGTAGAGTTGCTCGCGCACCGGCGCCGGGCAAGTGCCCTGCGCCAGTTCCTCGGCCCAGGCAGTGATCTGGGCGATGACCTGCTTTTTCTTCTCAATGGCAGCCAGCGCCTGTTGCAAAATCTCGGCCGGTGCCCTGCGGAAGCGGCCCTTTCCGGCGCGCCTGAAGTAATGCGGCGCCTCGAACAGCCGGAACAGGGCAGCAGCCTGTTGTTCGGTGGACGCGGGTTTGGAAGGGTCGGCGCTGAAGTAGTCACGCGCCAACTCTGCGAAGCTGAACTCTTCCTCGCTGGCGAATTCCCAGGCCAGGTCCAGCTCGATCTCTTCGCTGATTTTCTGCCCGGCCGCCATCAGCTCCGCAGGCGCAGGCTTTTCAAACTTCAGCAGCGCATTGGCGGCCTTGACCTTGACCCGCTTGCCCGAGTCCAGCTCGACCTGCAGCGAGCTGTCCGCCTCCGACAAAATACGACCGGCCAGAAACTTGCCGGCCTCTTCAAACAATACAAACAAAACATGGTCCTTTGGTTAACCGGCCCCCGGGAGACTAGTGTAATCAGCCGCCTCCCGGCAGGCCTCAGGCGAGTTTCAGGAACTCCACGATCTCCGCGATGTGTTGGTCGAAATCGCTGAGCGCATGGTCGCCGCCTTCCAGCAGCTTGATACGTGCGCCGTGGTAGCGGCGCGCCATTTCGCGCCAGTCCAGTACCTCGTCGCCCTTGGCGATGACGGCCAGGAAGTTCTGCGGCTGCTGCGGGCCGGGCACCTCCAGGGCGCGCAACTCGTCCACAAATGCAGGTTCGAAGAAGAACCGTTCATCCGGCGCGTGCCAGGCAGTTTGCTCACCGACGTACTTCGCCAGATCGCGCGCCGGGTGAACGGCCGGATTGAGCAGCACTGCCTTGCAGCCAACGGTGTGCGCCACATGCGTCGCGTAGAAGCCGCCCAGTGACGAGCCCACCACCGCCATGGAGGCATGCGGCCAGGCTGCAACACCTTCGCGCAGCATCAGCATCGCTGCGCGCGGAGAGGGCGGCAGTTGCGGACACCACCAGGTCACGTCGGGGTGCTGCTGGCGCACCAGGGCGGCAAACTGGCGTGCCTTGGCTGATTGCGGCGAGGAACGAAAGCCGTGCAAATAGAGCAAGTGGGTGGTGGTCATGGGGCGATGGTGAACAGCCGTTGTCTGGCGGGACGCTGCGCGCGCTCTTTGATTGCTATGGAGTGAATAGCTGCTTGCGCAATCCCCCTAAGGGCCGGCGGTCGTTGTGACCCGCAAGTTGCCTGACCGGGCCGGCTGTCAGAACTTCGGCATGCCTTTCATGCCGCCCATGCGCTTCATCATCTTCATCATGCCGCCGCCCTTCATTTTTTTCATCATGCCCTGCATCTGGTCAAACTCGTTGAGCAGGCGGTTGACCTCCTGAACCTGAACGCCTGAACCCGCAGCGATGCGGCGCTTGCGCGTGGCCTTGATGAGTTCGGGCTTGCGTCGCTCCAGCGGGGTCATGCTCTGGATGATCCCCTCCTTGCGGCGTATGTCCCGCTCGGCCTTGTCCATGTCGACCTGGCCCGCCTTGGCAGCCATCTGTGCCGGCAGCTTGTCCAGCAGGCTCGACAGGCCGCCCATGCTTTTCATCTGCTGCAGCTGGCTCAAAAAATCATTGAGGTCAAAACCGCTGCCGGACTTCATCTTGGCGGCGAGTTTTTGCGCCGCCTCCATGTCCACGCCGGCCGTGACCTGCTCGACCAGGGCCACGATGTCGCCCATGCCGAGAATGCGCCCGGCGTGGCGCTGGGCATCGAAGACTTCGAGGCCGTCGATTTTTTCGCTGGTACCCGAGAATTTGATCGGTGCGCCGGTGATCTGCCGCACGCTGAGCGCGGCACCGCCGCGCGAGTCGCCGTCGGTTTTGGTCAGGATGATGCCGGTCAGCGGCAACGCTTCCTTGAAGGCCTTCGCGGTGTTGATCGCGTCCTGGCCCTGCATCGCGTCGACCACAAACAGGGTCTCGACCGGATTGAGCGCCGCATGCAGCGCCTTGATCTCGGCCATCAGGGCTTCGTCGATCGCCAGCCGGCCGGCGGTATCCACCAGCAGCACGTCGAAGAAGTGTTTTCGCGCATAGTCCAGCGCAGCAAGCGCGATGTACACCGGCTTTTGCTCGGCGGTGCTCGGAAACCATTCGGCGCCGGCCTGCTTGGTGACGGTCTTGAGCTGTTCAATCGCCGCCGGCCGGTACACGTCACCGGAAACCGTCAGCACCTTCTTCTTGCGCTTTTCAATCAGGTGTTTGGCGAGTTTGGCGGTGGTGGTGGTTTTACCCGCGCCCTGCAGGCCGGCCATCAGGATCACGGCCGGCGGCTGGGCGGCAAGGTTGATGTCGCTGACACCTTCGCCCATGGTCGCGGCGAGCTCGCGGTTGACGATGCTGACCAGCACCTGGCCGGGCGACAGCGAACTCATGACCTCCTGGCCGAGAGCCTTGTCCTTGACGCGGGCGATGAAGTCGCGCACCACCGGCAGGGCCACGTCGGCTTCCAGCAGCGCCATGCGCACCTCGCGCAGCATGTCCTGCACATTGGACTCGGTGATGCGGGCCTGGCCTCGCATTTCCTTGACGAGGCGGGAAAGTTTGTCAGTAAGGGCAGAGGCCATGAGCAGGCTCCACAGCTGGAGCAAAAAGGAAGTGAAGGAAGAAATACCGGCCTGCGTGCCAGGCGGCTACAGCTAAACTGTAGCCATGATTTTAACTTTGAGCGCTGGGTGGGGTCTGGCGACGGCCATTGCCGCCGCGCTGGCCTACGCCGTGCTGGCGCTGGCCGCCCGGCGCCTGAGTGAATCAAGCACCCGCATCGTGCTGTTCATGGCCTGGCTGCTGCACGCGCTGGCGCTGGCCGACGGCCTGATCGGCGATCCGCCACGCTTCGGTTTTGCACCGGCCCTGTCCATGACCGTCTGGCTGGTGCTCAGCGTGTATGCGGTGGAAAGCCGCCTCTTTCCGCAGTTGAAGGCACGCTGGACGCTGGCAGGGCTGGGCACGGCTGCCGTGCTGCTGGCGCTGGTGTTTCCCGGCTCCAGCTATCACGTGATCGCCTCGCCCTGGCTGCCGCTGCACTGGGCGCTGGGCATTGCGTCCTACGGCCTGTTTGCCGCAGCCGTGGTGCACGGCTGGCTGATGAACCGGTCGGAACGGTCCATGCGGTCCGCGACGCAGCCGGACACCGGCGTTCCCCTGCTGACGCTGGAGCGCCTGACCTTCCGTTTTGTGCAGGCCGGGTTTGTGCTGCTGACCGCCACACTGGCGGTCGGCTGGCTGTTTGCCGAAACCCTGTACGGTCCGGGATTGGCCGGGCAATGGAACCACAAGACGGTGTTTTCAGTGCTGGCCTGGTTGACCTTTGCCAGCCTGCTGGCCGGGCGGGCCCGCCTCGGATGGCGTGGCCGCCAGGCTGTGCGCCTGCTGTATCTGGGCTCGGGCTTGCTGTTGCTCGGTTATGCCGGTTCGCGTTTTGTGCTCGAAGTCGTTTTGAAGCGCGTATGAAATACCTGATCGTTTTCGCAGTGCTGCTGGTTGGCATCTGGTTATGGCGCACCAACCGGCGCACTGAATCACGCGACAAAAAACCACCCCCGCGTCCGACCGTCAGCGGCCCGAAACAGGCCACCGAGGTCGTGGCCTGCGCAGTCTGCGCAGTGCACCTGCCGCGGCCGGATGCGGTGCCGGGAAAACACGGCCTGTACTGCAGCGAAGCGCATCGCCGCCAGGGCGACGCCTAGATGGGCGGCGTCACGGACTCGGGCAACTCCTGGTTCGGTCCGCCCGACACCAGTGCCTGGGATACGGGTGCGAGCGGCGAATCCTTCGCCCGCCTGTGGCGCGCCTTCATGACCGCGCGCGTCACGATTGCCAGCGTGCTGCTCGCGCTGCAGGCATCGATTTATGCGCTGGACCAACCGGTGCGCGGGGAAATGATCCTTCTGAGCGTGGCCTACTTCGCCGCCACGCTGGCGGTCCGGGCCTGGGCCCGGCCCAAGCGGCCAGGCAGTACCTTCGACGCCCAATGGCTGTATACCGTCGGCATCGATGTGGTGGCGTTTTCCGCGCTGAATTTTCTCCAGTTCGGCGCGCTCAACTACACCCCACTGTTTGCCTTGCCGGTGCTGCTGGCGTCCGTCCTCGGACCCATCCTGCTGGCGCTGGGAACGGCTGCCAGCGTGACCCTGCTGCTGCTGGCCGACGCCTGGTGGGTGTCGCTGGAGATGCCGGGCGACGCCACCGCGCGGTTTCTGCAGGCCGGCCTCAGCGGGTCCGGCTTTTTTGCCGTGGCCCTTCTGGCCAACCAGCTCGCGCAGCGCCTGACGCGCGAGGAGCAGCGCGCCCACACCAACCAGTCCGCCGCGCGCATGCAGACCCAGGTCAACGAACTGGTGATCGACACCCTGGTCGACGGGGTGCTGGTGATAGACACCAGCGGCATTGTTCGCGCCGCCAATCCTGCGTCGCGCCGGCTGCTGACGGCCCAGGGCGAGGCACGCACCGCTCCCTTTGTGCTCGCCTCACAACCCGCCTGGCAGCCGCTGGCCAAACTGGCACACCTCACTTTTGAACGTCAACAGCCGCAGCAGGCTGACGTGGGTCTGGAACACGCTTCGCGTCATGCACGGCGCCTGCAGGTGCGCACCCGGCTGGCCGCATCGCGCGACGGCTCCGAAGAAAGCCTGTGCGTGATGTTCCTGGAAGACCTGCGGGAAATGGAGGCCAGGGTTCGCACCGAAAAAATGGCCGCCATGGGCCGCATGTCGGCGGCCGTCGCCCATGAAATCAGGAACCCGCTGGCCGCCATCACGCAGGCCAACGCCCTGCTGGAAGAGGACCTGAAGGACGCCGGGCACCGGCAACTGACGGGCATGGTGGCGCAGAACGCCCAGCGGCTGGCCCGCATCGTCGAGGAAATCCTCAACCTGTCGCGTGTGCAGGAGCAGGCGCCCGAGGTGCAGACGCGGGCGCTGCGGCTCGACGACATGGTGCAGCGTATCTGCGCGGACTGGGCCCAGCAAAACGCGGCCGGCCACCGGCTGCGCGTGGTGGCCGGCACCGGCCAGACCGCGATCCTTTTCGAGGCGGAACATCTGCGCCGGTTGATGGTCAACCTGCTGGACAATGCACTGCGTTATGCCAGCTCCGCCGACGCCATCCAGGTCACCACCGATGCTTCTTCGGGCCAGGTTCGCCTGCTGGTCTGGAGCGACGGCCAGCCGCTGGAAAAAACTGTCCAGTCGCATCTGTTCGAACCTTTTTTCTCCTCGGAAAGCCGCTCCAGCGGACTGGGCCTGTACATCTGCAGGGAGTTGTGCGAACGCCACGGCGCGCTGATAGGCTACCAGCGGGTGGCACGGCAGAATGTGGAAGGCAACGAGTTTTTTGTCATCTTCAGGCCGGCGTCCGCCGATTCGGTGCTCCCACTGGCCGTCCCGGACACCTTGTTCTGACACGCTGCTTTCCTGATAAAACACGACACCCATGAGCCCTCCGAATCCGGCCCACATCCTGGTCATCGACGATGAGCCGGACCTGCGCACCCTTTATGAGCTGACACTGCTGCGTGAGGGTTACCGGGTAGAAGCTGCCGCCGACCTGGCGCAGGCGCGCGTGCAGTTGCAGGAGCGTCGCTTTGATGCCGTGATCACCGACATGCGGCTGCCCGACGGCCTGGGACTGGAGTTGCTGCGCGAGATGGTGAGCCAGCAGCGTCCTGAGCGCTGCGTCGTCATCACCGCGCATGGCTCTGCCGAAAACGCGGTGGAGGCGCTGAAGGCTGGCGCGTTTGACTACCTGACCAAGCCGGTCGACCTCAAGCAGTTCCGCAACGTGGTGGCTTCGGCGATCCAGGGCCCGGCAAGCACGGAAAAACCCAGAGCCGACAGCGATACCGGCGCTGCCGGCGCCGCCCGGCCCGGCAAATCCCAGGACGGCGCGCTGACACTGCAGCGCCTGGTCGGCGAGTCGGCCGTCATGCAGACCGTCAAGGCCCGCATCATCAAGGTTGCAGGCAGCATGGCGCCGGTGCTGATCCAGGGCGAGTCAGGCACCGGCAAGGAACTCGTCGCGCGTGCGGTGCACGACTGCAGCCATCGCGCCGCCGGGCCTTTTGTCGCGGTCAATTGCGGCGCCATTCCCGAGAACCTGCTGGAAGCGGAGTTTTTCGG
>NZ_JAUXUP010000033.1 GCF_030680935.1 Polaromonas sp.
AAGTGCAGCATGGTCGGCGAGGGGATGGTCACCTTGGGCGTGTTGCCCTTGCTGACCTGGCTTTGCAGGTACTGGAAGTCGGCGAGCTGGATGTCTTTGACGTGGCGCACCTTGTCGACCACTTTCATCACGGGTGGCGCCAGTTCTTCCGTGCCATCGGGGCGCTTGACGGTGAATGGGATGCCCACCTCGACGCCGCCAATCTGCGCCAGAAAGTCGGTGTGGAAGTAAGTACGGCGGAACTCGCCGTCGGTGATGCTTTTCAGGCCCACGTCTTCCTGAAACTTGACGATCTCGGTGATCGCCTTGTCTTCCACCTTGCGCAGCTGCTCGGGCGTGATCTCGCCCTTGGCCTTTTGCTCACGCGCTTCCAGCAGGTATTTGGGGCGCAAAAAACTGCCGACGTGGTCGTAGCGGGCGGGCAGGTGTGGGGTGGGGGTGCTCATGAATGTCTCCTGGGATGTTGTGGCCAGCCTGCATGTTAGAGCATGTTTTATGGCAATCAGTGAATACATTAATGTGGATTAAACCCTGAAAATGGCCTGAAAGTATTGATTTATCGCAATGAATGTATACAGTGCGTATCCATGAAAGCTGAAAAAGCCGCCTTTCCCCTGAATGCCTGGTACGCCGCTGCGTATGACGTAGAGGTTGCGCGCAAGCTGCTTGCGCGCACCATCTGCAAGCAAAAACTGGTGATGTTTCGCAAGCTCGACGGCAGCGTCGCCGCGCTGGAAGACGCCTGCTGGCACCGGCTGCTGCCGCTGTCCATGGGCTCGCTGGATGGGGATGAGGTCACCTGCGGCTACCACGGCCTGGTTTACAACGCGCAGGGCCGCTGCACCCACATGCCAAGCCAGGAGACGCTGAACCCCTCGGCCTGCGTGCGCAGCTTTCCGGTGATTGAAAAACACCGCTTCATCTGGGTCTGGCCGGGTGACCCGGCCAAGGCCGACCCGGCGCTGGTGCCCGACATGCACTGGAATGACGACCCCGAATGGGCCGGTGACGGCAAACTCATCACCGTGCAGTGCGACTACCGCCTGGTGATCGACAACCTGATGGACCTGACCCACGAGACTTTTGTGCACGGCTCCAGCATCGGCCAGCGCGCCGTGGCCGAGGCGCCGTTTGTGGCCACACACGGCGACCGCAGCGCCAGCGTCACCCGCTGGATGGAAAACATCGACGCGCCGCCGTTCTGGGCCGGGCAGATCAGCCATGCGCGTGGCTACCAGGGCAAGGTGGACCGCTGGCAGATCATCCGGTTTGAAGCGCCGTGTACCGTCAACATCGACGTGGGTGTGGCCGAGGCCGGCAGCGGCGCGCCGCCGAAAGACGGTCAGCCGGGCGACCGCAGCCGCGGCGTCAATGGATTTGTGCTGAACACCGTGACGCCAGAGACCGACGGCAGCTGCCACTACTTCTGGGCCTTTGCCCGCAACTATTGCCTGGGTGAACAGGCGCTGACACACCAGCTGCGCGAAGGCGTGGCCAGCATCTTCCGCGAAGACGAACACGTGCTGGAGGCACAGCAGATCGCCATGAACGAACACCCGGACCACCAGTTTTACAACCTCAACATCGACGCCGGCTCCATGTGGGCACGGCGCCTGATCGACAAGCTGGTGGCGCGCGAAACACCGGCCCAGGCGGTGATCCCCATCCTGCAGGTGGCTTGACGCTATGGCAAACGCTATCAAAAAAGTAGCTGCTGGCGCAGACCAGACAGGGGCTGAAGGCCAAATTGGCACTGAAAGTGCGCAGGTGCGGGCGCTGCTCAAGCTGCGCGAGCTGATTCTGTCAGGTGAGCTGGCCGGCGGCACCCGTATTGCCGAGCTGACGATTGTTGAGCGTCTTGGCGTCTCGCGCACACCAATTCGCGCTGCGCTGATGCGGCTGGAACAAGAGGGCCTGCTGGAGGCGCTGCCCAACGGAGGTTATGCGGTCAAGGCGTTTTCAGAACGCGACATTGCCGACGCGATCGAACTGCGCGGCACGCTGGAGGGCCTGCTGGTGCGGCTGGCGGCAGAACGCGGCGCGCCCGCCGTGGTGCTGGCCGAGGCGCGCGAGTGTTTGCGCCAGGTCGATGCGGTGCTGGCCGACCCGGCGCTGACGGACGAGGCGTTTTCAGCCTATGTTGATTTCAACGAGCGTTTTCATGCCCTGCTGTATGAGATGGCCGACAGCCCGGTCACCGTGCGCCAGCTTGAGCGGGTCGTCAGTCTGCCGTTTGCATCGGCCTCGGCCTTTGTGGTGGCGCAGTCGAACTCGCCACAGGCGCGCGACATGCTGGTGGTGGCGCAAGACCAGCACTGGCAGGTGCTGGATGCGATTGAGCGCGGCGAGGGCACTCGCGCCGAGGCGCTGATGCGCGAACACTCGCGCCTGGCGCAGCGCAACCTGCGACACGCGCTGTCAGGGCAGGGCGCGCACATGCCCGAGTCGCTCAAGGCCATGAAGCTGATTCGCCGGCGCTGAGCACACACACGACCATGAAAAGCACCCAGACCTGGCAGGAAGCCACCGTCGTCGCCACGCGCGACCTGACGCCCACCGTGCGCGAGTTTGAAATCCGGCCCACCGGGGGCCAGGCCGCGGCCTGGGAGCCGGGCGCCCATTTGCAGATGCAGGTATTGGTCAACGGCCAGGCGCAGATTCGGTCTTATTCACTGGTGGGCCTGCCCGATGGCAGCCACTACCGCATTGCCGTCAAGCGTATGGACGACGGCCGCGGTGGCTCACTCGCCATGTGGCGGCTGGCCAGCGGTGACCGCCTGCAGGTGAGCGAGCCGCAAAACCATTTTTATCTGGAGCTGTCAGCGCCGCACTATTTGCTGGTGGCAGGCGGTATCGGTATCACGCCGCTGGTCATGATGGCGCAGCAGCTCAAAACCCATGTGTTGAAGACCGGCGCCACGTTGCGCATGTTGTACGGCGTGCGCACCCAGGAAGAGCTGGCGTTTTTGCCGCTGCTGCGGGAGACCTTGGGCGACAGCCTGCAAGCCTTTGTGGCGGACCGTGGAGAAAGCATGGACATCGCGCCCGAGGTCGCCGCCCTGCCGGCTGGGGCGCAGCTTTACACCTGCGGGCCGGTGCCCATGCTGGAAGCGATCAAACAAGCATGGTCTGATGCCGGGCGTGCGCCTGCCGATTTGCGCTTTGAAACCTTTGGCAGCAGTGGCCGGTTTGCCGCCCAGGCTTTTCGCGTGCTGGTGCCGCGCCAGAACATCGACATCACGGTGGCTGCCGACACCACGCTGCTGGACGCACTCGAGCGCGCCGGGGTGGAAACCCTGTGGGACTGCCGGCGCGGCGAATGTGGTCTGTGCGCCATGGACGTGCTGGCGCTGGACGGCGAGGCGGACCACCGCGACGTGTTTCTCAGTGCCCACGAAAAGCAGGAAAACCGCCGCATCTGCGCCTGTGTGTCGCGCGTCGTGGGCTCGGTCACGCTGGATTCGGCCTGGCGGGGTGATTGACGGCCTGCCCCACAAAGGGGCGGGATAATGAAATATCGGGAGTTTGGATATATCAAAATCGTATAGCTGATAGAGCCCTGTCGCCGTTCCCCCGCCGCTGTTGTGCGGTGACAATCCGCCATACCCCCTGTAGGAACTGCCAACGCAGCGGTGCCTTTGCTTATTAACCCATGACTGGAGACTGAAATGACAAAGAGAGCCCTTATCAAGACCGCCCTGGCGGTTGCCGCCCTGTGTGCAGCCGGCACAGGTTTTGCCCAACAGGTCACGCTTCGCCTGCACCAGATGTTGCCGCAGCAGGCCACCATTCCGGCCAAGGCGCTGATTCCCTGGGCGCAAAAAGTCGAGAAAGACTCGGGCGGGAAGATCAAGGTGCAGTTGTTTCACGCCATGCAGCTTGGTGGCACACCGCCCCAGCTGTTCGACCAGGCCCGCGACGGCGTGGTGGACCTGACCTGGACGGTGCTGGGCTACACCCCAGGCCGGTTCAACAAGTCGGAAGTGTTTGAGCTGCCCTTCATGAGCGGCAACGCCGAGCAGTCGTCGCGTGCGTTTCACGAGTATGTCGAAAAGTTTGCGGCCGACGAGTTCAAGGAGGTCAAGCTGATTGCTGTACACACCCACGGCCCGGGACTGTTTCACACCAAGACGCCGGTGACCGGCCTGGAAAGCCTGCGTGGCATGAAAATTCGTGGCGGCTCGCGCGTGATCAGCAACATGCTGACCAAGCTGGGCGCCACCCCCGTGGGCATGCCGGTGCCGGCCGTGACCGACGCGCTGTCCAAGGGTGTGATCGATGGAACCACCATCCCCTGGGAAGTGACGCCTGCGCTCAAGGTCAGCGAGCTGGTCAAGAACCACACCACTTTTGCCGGCAAGGAAGGGCTGTACACACAGACCTTCGCGTTCTCCATGAACAAGGCGGCTTACGAGAAGCTGCCAGCCGACCTGAAGAAGGTGATTGACGACAACTCCGGCATCGAAACTGCAGCCATGTTCGGCCGTGCGATGGACGAGGGCGACAAGGTGGGCCGCGCCATTGCCGAGAAGGCGGGCAACAACATCGTGGCGCTCGACATCGCAGAGACGCAGCGCTGGCGCCGTACAGCCTCCACGGTCGAGACCGACTGGGTGGCCGAGATGAAGGGCAAAAACATCGACGGCGCCAAACTGGCCGCCGAGGCCCGCGCGCTGATCGCCAAGCACCAACGATAATCGGTGTGTGCAGGTCGCGCGCGGCCTGCAACGTTTTCCAACAACGCTGCCCCCTGTCCTGCCGTGAAGGCGAAGGGGGCAGTTCACTTGCGGATGGTGATGAATTGAAGCTGCTTTCCCTGTTGGCCAGAGTCTGCGCGGTACTGGCCGGTGTCATTCTGACCGCCATCACGCTGATCACCTGCATCAGCCTGATCGGACGCAATACCATCGGTACGACTTTGGTCGGTGACTATGAGTTGACCGCCGCAGCGGCGGGTGCTGCCGTGGCGCTGTTTCTGCCCTGGTGCCAGCTCCGGCGCGAAAACATCATCGTGGACTTTTTCACCGCGCGCCTGTCCGCCGTGACCAACAGCCGGCTGGACCGCGTGGGCAGCGCTTTGCTGGCTGCGGTGGTGCTGGTGCTGGCCTGGCGCACCGCAGTGGGTGGCATCAGCGCCTACAACTCCAATTCCTCGACCATGATGCTTGGCTTTCCCGAGTGGATCGTCTACGCCTTCATGGTTCCCCCGATTGTGCTGACAGGCGTGATTGCTCTGGCGCAGACCGTGTATGGCGATTTTGCGGAGCAGGCCAAATGAGTACCTTGATGTTGGCGGGCCTTATTTTTGCCTGCATGCTGGGGCTGATGGCGATCCGCGTGCCGATTGCCATTTCGATGTTTGTGGCGGGTGTGTTTGGTTACCTGTACCAGGTGGGTCTCGCGCCGTTTCTGAACAACCTCAATGGGCTGGCCTACGCGCGGTTTGCCAGCTACGACCTGTCGGTCATTCCGCTGTTCATCCTGATGGGCAATTTCGCCACCCAGGGTGGCATTTCCAGGGCCTTGTTCCAGTTTGCGAGTGTGATCATGGCGGGTTTTCGCGGTGGCCTGGCCATGGCGGCCGTGATGGCCAGCGCGGCCTTCGGGGCCATCTGCGGATCGTCCATCGCCACGGCGGCGACCATCACGGCGGTGGCGCTTCCCGAGATGAAGCGCCATGGTTATTCCGGGCGGCTTGCCACCGGCACTCTGGCGGCCGGCGGCACGCTGGGCATCCTGATTCCCCCGTCGGTCCCGCTGGTGATCTATGCCATCCTGACCGAGCAGAACATTGCCAAGCTGTTTGCGGCGGCCACCATCCCCGGCATCATCGCCATGTGCGGGTACATGATCGCCATCGCCGTGTATGTGCGCCTGTTCCCTGGCCATGCGCCCGAGCATGACGAGGACCGGCCCCGCATGACGCTGGCTGGCGTGATGGCAGTGACGCCCATCGCGATCATTTTTGTCATCGTATTCGGCGGCATCTATGGCGGGCTGTTCACGCCCACCGAGGGCGCGGGCGTGGGCGCTGCGGCCACCTTTGTCGCTGCCCTTTTCAGGCGCGAGCTGACGCTGCAGAAGATCAAGCTGTGTTTTTATTCCACCGCAGGCACCAGCGCGATGATCTTCATGATCTTCATAGGCGCCGACATGATGAATGTCGCTCTTGCCCTGACCCAGGTGCCGGCCCAGCTCGCCGAGGTCATCAAGGGTTGGGGTGTGGCGCCGGTGCTGGTGGTGTCGGGCATTCTGCTGTTTTACGTGGTGCTGGGCGCGGTGATGGACGAGTTGTCCATGATTCTGCTGACCATTCCAATTTTCTTTCCGGTGGTGATGGGCCTGGACTTCGGCATGCCCCCCGAGTCGGTGGCCATCTGGTTCGGCATCATGGTGCTGATGACGGTGGGCTTCGGCCTGCTGGCACCGCCCGTGGGGTTGAACGTCTATGTGGTCAATGGCATGGCCAAGGACGTGCCCATCTCTGAAAGTTACAAAGGCGTGATGCCTTTCCTGGTCAGCGATGTGATCCGCACCATCTTGTTGCTGATGTTCCCGCCCATATCGCTCTGGCTGGTCCGCTTCGTAGGTTAGGGCCGGTGCGCACCATGTATGCGCGAGGTGTTGTCGGCTGGCTGGCAGCCTGTCTGTGGCTGTCTTCACCGGTGATGGCACAAACCTTTCCTGCCAAACCGCTGAAGATTGTTGTGCCTTTTGGTGCCGGTGGTATTGCCGACCTGACCGCGCGCACGGTGGCACAAAAGCTCAGTGAGTCGCTGGGTCAGCCCGTGGTGGTGGACAACAAGCCCGGCGCAGGTGGCGTGGTGGCCGGAGACGTGGTTGCCCGGGCCGAGCCGGATGGGCACACCCTGCTGCTGATGTCCAACGGCACGGCGGTCAGTGCCGGTCTTTTCAAGTCCTTGCCATTTGATGCGGTGCGTGATTTTTTGCCGGTGTCGACACTCGGGTTTTTTGACATTGCGATCATCACGCCGGCCGATTCAAAGTTCAAGACGCTCGGTGAGCTGCTGGCTTTTGCCAGGGCCCACCCCGGCAAACTCAATGTTGGCAGCATCAATGTCGGCAGCACACAAAACCTCGCGGCAGAGCTGTTCAAGACCAGCGCCGGTGTGGACCTGCAGATTGTGCCGTTCAATGGCACGCCGGCCGTGATCACCGCCTTGCGAGGCGGGCAGATCGATGCTGCGGTGGAAATCCTCGGCCCCGTGCTGCCGCAGATCAGGGCCAATGTGCTGCGCGCGCTGGCCGTCACCGGTGACAAGCGCGCCGTCGTGTTGCCCGATGTGCCAACAGCCAGAGAAAGCGGACTGTTCACCTTTGTGGCCTCCAGCTGGAACGCGCTGGCCGTACCGGCCAAAACGCCGAAGGATGTGATTGCCCGGCTGAACAAGGAGATCGCTGCTGCGCTTGGTTCAGCGGACGTCCGGACGAAACTGGCTGAGCTGAATGTGGAGGCCCGCTCAAGCTCGCCCGGACAGGCCGCCGAGCTGCTGGCCAGTGAAACCAGGCGCTGGGGTGAGGTGATCACACGCGCCAAAATTCCAACGCAGTAGATATTCGCGCTGTCGGCTCAAGGAGATTTCTGTGAAGTTTGAACATATTGGCATGGTGGGTTACGGCGAGGTGGGCAAGGTTTTCACCGCTGGACTCAAGGAGCGGGTGTCTGGCATCAGCGCCTGGGACCTCAAGTTCGATGCGGCTGCACAGCGCGAGGCGCAACTCGCCCACGCGGCGCAGGCCGGGGTGACGGCTTGTACCTCCCTGGCCGAGCTGTGCGCAAGATCTGATCTGCTGATCTCGGCCGTCACCGCGTCCAACACACTGGCCGTGGCTCAGGCTGCGGCGCCGCACATCCGGCCGGGCACGGTGTTTCTGGACCTCAACTCGGCATCCCCCGGTACCAAGCAGCAAGCCGCTGCACTGATTGATGCGGCCGGTGGCCGCTACGTGGAAGCGGGGGTAATGACCTCGGTGCCGCCTTATGGCATCCGCGTGCCCATGCTGCTGGGCGGCGCCATGGCCGCCGATCTGGCGGTCGTTCTGGGTGCGTGGGGCATGGATGCAAAAGCCGTCAGCGACAAGCTGGGTGTGGCCAGCGCCATCAAGATGTGCCGCAGCGTGATGATCAAGGGCCTGGAGGCGCTGGTGATTGAAAGCTACACCACGGCCAGGGCCTACGGGGTCGAGGACCATGTGTTGCCGACGCTGGCCGAGACCTTCCCCAGCATCGACTGGGAAAAGCAGGGCGCTTACTTTTTCAGCCGCGTGGTGCAACATGGCCAGCGCCGCGCCGAGGAAATGCGCGAAGCCGCCAACACCGTGCACGAAGCCGGGCCGGGGTTCGCGCCCTTCATGGCTTCAGCCATCGCCGACAAGCAGCAATGGGTGGCCGACCAGGCGAAGCAGGGGCTGTTCAGCGGAATGGGCAAAGAGGCGCGCTGGCAGGACTACGCGGACCGTTTGCTGGGCGTCAAACCCGGAGTGTCCTAGGCCGTTGTCCCGGGCATCAGGTGTAAGGCTTGAGGGCCTGCGCCACCACCGAGGTAACCACTTCAATCGCCATTTTCTGCGTGTCGGTGCTCGCGCGGCGTGAAGAGCGCGCCAGCGTCAGCTCGCTCATGATGCGCGGTGAGTGGATGCTGCGTAGGGTAAAAGGCGCAGGGTCTTCCACATTGCTCAGTGTGTAGCTTGGCAAAATCGCGTGGCCCATGCCTTCACGCACCAGGCTCAGGATGGCGTTCAGGCCGTCCACCTCAAGGGTGACCTGAGGCTTGCATCCAATCGTGATCATTTCACCTTCGATCAGTATGCGGAAAGCGTTGGGCCGGCTGGGCAGGATCAGCGGCAGCTCGGCCACCGCGGCAAGGCGTATGGTCTGGCGTTTTTCCCTGGCGCCTTTTTTCGACCCGGCCGGTTTGATGCCGGCTGGTTTGACGCCAGTTTTGTGCGAGATCAGTACCAGTTCTTCAGCGTGAAGTGTGGTCACCTCAAGCTCGGGGGAACGTTCGGCGTTGTAGAGTACCGCCATGTCGAGGTTGCCGACACGCAGGCCCTCTTGCATCAGCACCGAGAAGCCCTCAGTCAGTGTCAGTTGCGCCAGCGGCAGCTGTTGCCTGAAGGCGTGTGTCAGTGGCACGGTGATGAGTTTGGACAGGCTGGGCGGAAGGCCGATGGAGACACGTCCAGCCAGCCCACCGCGCACGGCCGCCAGTTCCTCCCGCGCCACTTCCACCTGGTGCAAAATGCCGCGCCCGTGTTTAAGCAGCAGCTTGCCGGCTTCGGTGGGTATCGCGCCGCGCCCGGTACGGGTCAGCAGGTTTTGTCGTAATTCAACCTCCAGCAGGCGTACCTGGCGGCTCAGCGCGGGCTGGGCAATGTCCAGCGCGATGGAGGCACGGGTGAAGCTGCCAAGCTCGGCCACACGCACAAAGTATTCGAGTTGCTTGAGGTCCATTTTGAATAACCTTTCTCCAATTATGCCCAACTGGCATAGCTGCTAGTCCGGGCAAGGCCTTTTCAGAGGGCGCGCAAACCAACAGAATTGGTCCATGCCAACCCATACGCCCGCAATCAAGGGTATCTCTTCGATGGCCACCCGCCAGGTGCTGGCCGAGCTGGTGTCCGCCTTTGCGCAGCAGTCTGGCTGTCCGGTGGCGATAGAGGCAGTGGGCGGGGTGGACGCCGCCAGACGTGTGCAGGCTGGTGAAACTTTTGATGTGGTGGTGCTCGCCTCTGATGCCATCGACAAACTCATGGCTGAAGGCCATCTTCAGGCGGGTAGCAAGGTCGACCTGGTGCGTTCCGGCGTGGCCGTGGCGGTGCGTGCCGGTGAAGCGCTGCCAGACATCAGCTCGGAAGACGCGCTCAAACGCGCGGTGCTGGCCGCAACCAGCATCAGTTATTCGACCGGGCCCAGCGGGGTGGCGCTGGCGAAGCTGTTTGAGCGCTGGGGCATCACCAGCGATATTCAGGGCCGCATGGTACAGGCGCCACCTGGCGTGCCGGTGGGTGCGCTGGTGGCGCGTGGCGAAGTGGAACTGGGTTTTCAGCAGCTCAGCGAGTTGCTGCATGTCGAAGGCATCACGGTTGTGGGCCCGCTTCCGCCTGCCGTCCAGATCACGACGACTTTTTCGGCCGGCATACATGCCAGTGTGGTCGCTGGATCGCCGCAGGCCGAAAGCGTGCGAGCCCTGCTGGACCACATGGCATCGAAGCAGGCCGACGAAGCCAAAAAACGCCAGGGCATGGACCCGGCTTGAACAGATCAAGAACAAGTTCCAGAAATTCAGGAGTAAGCATGAGTCTCATCATTGACTGCCATGGTCACTACACCACGGCGCCCAAAGCGCTGGAGACCTGGCGCAACCAGCAGATTGCGGGTATCCAGGATGCATCCCTCATGCCCAAGGCGTCAGACCTGAAAATCAGCGACGACGAACTGCGCGAGAGCATAGAGACCAACCAGCTCAAGCTGATGAAAGAGCGCGGCAGCAACATCACCTTGTTTTCGCCGCGCGCGAGTTTCATGGCGCACCACATCGGCGACTTCAATGTCTCCAGCACCTGGGCGGCGATCTGCAATGAGTTGTGCTTCCGTGTCAGCCAGCTGTTCCCCGCGCATTTTGTGCCAGTGGCGATGTTGCCGCAGTCCCCCGGCGTGGATCCCAAAACCTGTATCCCCGAGCTGGAAAAATGCGTGAAGGAATATGGCGCAGTCGGCATCAACCTGAATCCCGACCCCTCCGGCGGTCACTGGACCAGCCCGCCGCTGACCGACAAACACTGGTACCCGATCTACGAAAAAATGGTCGAGTACGACCTGCCGGCCATGATCCATGTGAGCACGAGCTGCAATGCCTGCTTTCACACCACCGGCGCGCATTACCTGAACGCCGACACCACGGCTTTCATGCAGTGTGTGCAGGGGGATCTGTTCAAGGACTTTCCGACGCTGAAGTTTTTGATTCCGCATGGCGGCGGCGCAGTGCCTTACCACTGGGGGCGCTTCCGTGGGCTCGCGCAGGAGATGAAGAAACCGCTGCTGAGCGAACACGTGATGAACAACATTTTCTTTGACACCTGCGTTTATCACCAGCCGGGCATTGACCTGCTGAATACGGTGATTCCGGTGAAAAACGTGTTGTTTGCTTCGGAAATGATTGGTGCGGTGCGCGGCATAGATCCGACCACCGGCAATTATTACGACGATACCAGGCGCTACATCGAAGCCAGCAAGATACTGAGCAGCGATGACAAGCACCAGATTTATGAAGGCAATGTGCGGCGCGTGTTCTCGCGGCTGGACACGCGCCTGAAAGCAAAGGGGCACTGACATGTTTGAACTCGGCGTTGTTTACCGCAACATCACCCGCGCGGATCGCGCAGCTGCCGACGGCCTGGCCGCGCTCGGCTCTGCCACGGTGCATGAGGCCATGGGCCGTGTCGGCCTGATGAAACCCTATATGCGGCCGATTTATGCGGGCGCCCTGGTGTCGGGCACGGCGGTGACGGTGCTGCTGCACCCCGGCGACAACTGGATGATGCATGTGGTGGCCGAGCAGATTCAGCCCGGTGACATCGTGGTGGCCGCCATCACAGCTGAATGCACAGACGGGTACTTTGGCGACCTGCTGGCCACCAGCTTCCAGGCGCGTGGTGCGCGCGGCCTGGTCATCGATGCCGGTGTGCGAGATGTGAAAACGCTGACCGAGATGGGCTTTCCGGTGTGGAGCAAGGCCATCAGCTCCAAGGGCACGATCAAGGCCACACTGGGTTCGGTGAACATTCCGGTGGTCTGTGCCGGGATGATCGTCAACCCCGGTGATGTGGTGGTGGCAGACGACGACGGGGTGGTGGTGGTGCCCAAGGCGCTGGCCGCCAAAACACTGGAAGCCGCCCGCGCCCGTGAAGCCAACGAGGGCGAAAAACGCAACAAGCTGGGCTCGGGCATTCTGGGCCTGGACATGTACAACATGCGCGAGCCGCTGGCCAAAGCTGGTCTCAAATACATCGACTGAATCATCGACTGAATGCTGACCATGACAAAACCTGCAACCGGTGATTTCACCAAAACGCCGGGGTGGCTGGACTGGTATGACGGCCCCGCCACGCCCCGCTTCAAGCTGCCCGCAGGCGCGGTGGATGCGCATTGCCATGTGTTTGGTCCCGGCGCCCAGTTCCCCTACGCGCCGGAACGCAAATATACCCCCTGTGACGCCTCCAAAGAGCAGCTGTTTGCGCTGCGTGACCATTTGGGTTTTGACAAAAACGTGATTGTGCAGGCGACCTGCCACGGCAGCGACAACCGCGCGCTGGTGGATGCGCTCAGGCACTCCAACAACAAGGCACGCGGTGTGGCCACGGTCAAGCGTGATGTGACAGACGCGGCGCTGCAGGACATGCATGCCGCAGGGGTGCGCGGCACGCGCTTCAATTTCGTCAAGCGTCTGGCTGACTTCACGCCGCGCGAAGTGCTGCTGGAAATTGCCCAGCGCATTGCCCCGCTGGGCTGGCATGTAGTGGTGTACTTCGAGGCGCAGGACCTGCCCGAGCTGTATGACTTTTTTACTGCGCTGCCAACCACGGTGGTGGTGGACCACATGGGTCGGCCCGATGTCAGCAAACCGGTGGACGGCCCCGAGTTCGAGTTGTTTGTGAAGATGATGCGTGAGCACAGCAACATCTGGAGCAAGGTCAGCTGCCCGGAACGCCTGAGCCTGGGCGGCCCGCCGGCACTGAACGGCCAGCAGCACGCTTACCAGGACGTGGTGCCGTTTGCGCGGCGCCTGGTCGAAACTTTTTCTGACCGTGTGCTCTGGGGCACCGACTGGCCGCATCCGAACCTGAAAGACCACATGCCCGACGACGGTCTGCTGGTGGACTACATTCCCCAGATCGCCATCACGCCTGACTTGCAGAAAAAGCTGCTGGTGGACAACCCGACACGCCTTTATTGGGGAGACTGAGCATGCCACTGGCAAAACCATATCTTGACGTTCCTGGTACCACCATTTTTGACGCCGAACAATCCCGCCTCGGTTACCACCTGAACCAGTTCTGCATGTCGCTCATGAAGGCGGGCAACCGCGAGCGCTTCAAGGCCAACGAACGCGCCTACCTGGACGAGTGGCCGATGACCGAAGAGCAGAAGCAGGCGGTGCTGGCGCGCGACCTGAACCGCTGCATCAAGGCCGGTGGCAACATTTATTTTCTGGCCAAGATAGGCGCGACCGATGGCAAGAGTTTTCAGCAAATGGCAGGCAGCATGACCGGAATGACCGAGGAGGAATACCGCGACATGATGATTGCCGGCGGCCGTTCGGTGGATGGCAATCGCGTGGTCGGCGAAGACGGCACGGCGCAGGCCCACCGCCAGCCGCAGGGAAAAGCCGGCGCAACACGGAATTCATGAACATGGCAAAAATCACCGCATCTGTTTACACCTCGCATGTGCCTGCCATTGGCGCGGCCCTTGACCTCGGCAAAAGCAGCGAGCCCTACTGGCAGCCTGTGTTCAAGGGCTACGACTTCTCCAAACACTGGCTGGCGGAGAACAAGCCCGACGTGATTTTTCTGGTCTACAACGACCACGCCACGGCTTTCAGCCTGGAGATGATTCCGACCTTTGCCATCGGCACCGCGGCCGAGTTCACCCCGGCCGACGAGGGCTGGGGCCCGCGCCCTGTGCCCAAGGTCATCGGCCACCCTGAACTGGCCGCACATATAGCGCAGTCGGTGATCCAGCAGGACTTTGACTTGACCATCGTCAACAAAATGGACGTGGACCATGGCCTGACCGTGCCGTTGTCGCTGATGTGCGGCCAGCCGCAAGCCTGGCCCTGCCCGGTGATCCCGTTTGCCGTCAACGTGGTGCAGTACCCGGTGCCGTCGGGCCGCCGCTGCTTCGAGCTGGGTAAAGCGATCCGCAAGGCGGTGGAAAGTTTTGACAAGCCCCTGAATGTGCAGATCTGGGGCACTGGCGGCATGAGCCACCAGCTACAGGGCCCGCGTGCCGGCCTGATCAACAAGGAATTTGACAATGCTTTCCTGGACCAGTTGATCGCCGACCCGGAAGGTCTGGCCAGCAAGCCGCACATCGACTACGTGCGCGAGGCCGGCTCGGAGGGCATAGAGCTCGTGATGTGGCTGATCGCACGCGGCGCGATGTCGGATGTGGCCGGTGGCCCCGCGCCCACAGTGGCGCACCGCTTTTACCATGTGCCTGCATCCAACACGGCCGTGGGCCATCTGATTCTGGAGAACAAGTAAATGAGCAACAAAACCATCAAGGTCGCGCTTGCGGGGGCCGGTGCCTTCGGCATCAAACACCTCGACGGCATCAAGAACATCGCCGGCGTTGAAGTGGTGTCGCTGATCAGCCGCGATCTGGAGAAGACCAAAGAAGTCGCCGCCAAATACGGCATCGCCCATGTCAGCACCGACCTGGCCGACAGCCTGGCGCTCAAGGAGGTCGATGCCGTCATCCTGTGCACGCCGACGCAGATGCATGCCGAGCAAAGCATCGCCTGCCTGAAAGCCGGCAAACATGTGCAGGTGGAAATTCCGCTGGCCGACACGCTCAAAGGGGCGCAAGGCGTGGTCGCCCTGCAAAAGCAGACCGGCCTGGTCGCCATGTGTGGCCACACGCGCCGCTTCAACCCCAGCCACCAGTATGTGCACAAGGAAATTGCGGCGGGCCGCTTCAACATCCAGCAGATGGATGTGCAGACCTATTTCTTCCGCCGCAGCAACATGAACGCGCTGGGCCAGCCGCGCAGCTGGACCGACCACCTGCTCTGGCACCACGCGGCCCATACAGTGGATCTGTTTGCATACCAGTGCGGCAGCCCGATTGTGCAGGCCAACGCCATCCAGGGGCCGATTCACCCGGCGCTGGGCATTGCGATGGACATGAGCATCCAGCTCAAGGCGGCCAACGGTGCCATTTGTACCCTGTCGCTGAGCTTCAACAACGATGGCCCGCTGGGAACCTTCTTTCGTTACATCGGCGACACGGCGACTTACCTGGCGCGGTATGACGACCTGTTCAACGGCAAGGAAGAAAAAATCGACGTGAGCAAAGTGGATGTGTCCATGAACGGCATAGAGCTGCAGGACCGCGAATTTTTTGCCGCCATCCGGGAAGGGCGTGAACCCAACAGCAGTGTGGCCCAGGTGCTGGCCTGCTACGAAGTGCTGCACAAGCTTGAAGAGCAGCTGGCTTAAGTCATGACCTTTCCTGTGCGCAAGATCGGCTCTTTCGACGTCTCGGCCATAGGCCTGGGCTGCATGAACCTGAGCCATGCTTACGGCACACCGCCCACGGCAGAGCAGGGCGAACGTGTGTTGCTGGCTGCGCTGGATGCCGGTGTGACGCTGTTCGACACGGCGGCGCTGTATGGTTTTGGCGCC
>NZ_JAUXUP010000077.1 GCF_030680935.1 Polaromonas sp.
CGCCGCGCATGTGCCTGTCCCCGGTTTTTAAACCTCCCGGAGTATTTTCATTTCCAAACTTTTTGAGCCGACCGCCCTGGTCGTACCGTTTGAAAACCTGAGGATGACGGATGTCGAGGCCGTCGGCGGTAAAAACGCCAGCCTCGGCGAGATGATTTCGCAACTGCCGACCGGACCCCAGGGCGTGCAGGTGCCCACCGGTTTTGCCACCACCGCCCACGCCTTCCGCGTGTTCCTGGCCCATGATGGCCTGGACACCAAAATAAACGCGCTGCTCGACGCGCTCAACACCGACGATGTGCGCGCGCTGGCCGAAACCGGCAGCAAGATCCGCGCGTTGGTCGAAGCCCAGCCTTTTCCGAAAGACCTGGAGCAGGCGGTGCGTGACAGTTTTGCCGCGCTGAGCGCCGGCAATCCGCAGGCCAGCTTCGCCGTACGTTCCTCGGCCACTGCCGAGGATTTGCCTGATGCATCCTTTGCCGGCCAGCAGGAAACCTTCCTGAACGTGGTCGGCATCGAGGATGTGCTGCACAAGATGAAAGAGGTGTTTGCCTCGCTCTACAACGACCGTGCCATCAGCTACCGCGTGCACCAGGGTTTTGCCCACGCCGACGTGGCCCTGTCGGCCGGCGTGCAGCGCATGGTGCGCAGCGACATCGGCGCGGCCGGCGTGATGTTCACCATCGACACCGAAAGCGGCTTCGAAGACGTGGTGTTCATCACCTCCAGCTACGGGCTGGGCGAAACCGTGGTGCAGGGCGCCGTCAACCCCGACGAGTTCTACGTGCACAAGCCCATGCTCAAGGCGGGCAATCGCTGCGTGATCCGCCGCAACCTCGGCAGCAAGCTGCTGCAGATGGAGTTCACCACCGCCGAGGAAAAGAAGGCCGGCGGCAAGCTGGTCAAGACCACCGACGTGCCGGCCGAACTGCGCAACCGCTACTCGCTGACCGACGCCGACGTCGAGCAGCTCGCGCGTTACGCGGTCATCATCGAAGACCACTACGGCCGTCCGATGGACATCGAATGGGGCAAGGACGGCACCGACGGCCA
>NZ_JAUXUP010000035.1 GCF_030680935.1 Polaromonas sp.
TCAACAGCGCCATCCAACTCATCAAGGCCAATGCCCGTGGGTTCCGTAATTTCACCAACTACCGGGCAAGAATTTTGTTTCATTGTGGCAAGTTGAATTTGGCGATGGCCTAGAAATTCACAGTGAATTCAACGAAGCTCCCTTTTTTGAATTGCCAGAGTGGCAGGAGCCACAGGCCAGTCAGCCAGTGACCCTGCGCGCTTCAAACCGCCCCCGGGTTCTGGTTTGCGAGGACGACCGCGACATCGCCCGCCTGATCACCATGATGCTGGACAAGGGTGGCTTTGACAGCGACATGGCCTACAGCGCTACAGAGGCCCTGGCCTTGCTGGCGCAGACCGCGTATGCAGCCATGACGCTGGACCTCAAGCTACCGGATCAGGACGGTATCACGCTGATCCGCACGCTGCGCAGCCAGGAGCGCACGCGAGAGTTGCCAATTGTGGTGGTGTCAGCGATGGCCGGTGAAGGCCAGATCGCCTTCAACAACCAGCCCCTGTCGGTGTCCGACTGGCTGGAAAAACCGATCGATGAAAACCTGCTGGTGCTGGGCCTGCGCCGTGCCATTGACGGCATGGCGCAAGGCAAACCCCGGATTCTTCACGTCGAGGACGATCTGGACATCCAGCGCATCACCGCGGCCATTGTGCAGGACTTCGCCACCTTCGAGTTTGCTGCCACGCTACAGGAAGCGCGCGCGCGGCTGCTCGAGCAGCGCTTTGACCTGGTGCTGCTCGATCTGACGCTACCGGGCGGTTCCGGCTGGGACCTGTTTGCCGACATTGATGCGCTGGACCGGCCGCCGCCGGTGGTGGTTTTTTCAGCCCGCGAAGTGAGTCGTACCGAGAGCGCCCGGGCAGCCGCCGTCCTGGTGAAGGCACAAACCTCCAATGACCACTTGCTGCACACCCTGCAACGGGTGCTGCGTGAGGGCCGAGCGTCCAGTTGGGCACAGTTGTGAGTCGGTGTGCCTGCCGGACATATGCAGTCTATCTGCGGCAAGCTTTATCGTGGCTACCGGTCGCGTAGCAAATCACACTGTTGGCGTATCCATGATCGCGGTGTAGCGACGCCGCATCTCCGCGGGGCTCACGGCCTCAATGCTGTGGCCCACGCTCCAGCGGTGGCCGGTCGGCTCGCGAAAACTGCCCGACCGCTCACCATAAAGATGATCCTGCGCAAGCATCTCCAGTCTGACAGGGATTCAGGCGGATTCAGATGAGTTATGGCAAGTTCGCGCACTTATGGGTGCTCTGCCGGAGGGACGCCCAGCTGAGTCGCCACAGGCTGCGGGGCCCGACATCCACCCAGTCGCGCGGCAGCGGTTGACCGAAGGCCCTCTTTTTTGACCTGGCTCGGGCCGTGGAGTCGGTTTTTTGGGGCCAGCGCGGTGCGGGTTTTTTCAGTCCATAACGAGTGCGCACCGGGCCCACGCCGACAGAAGTTTGCCGTTTCGTCCCACAGTCGGAAAACGTACCGCCTTGTCCCCATGCGGTCATGCGACGCGCATCATGGTCAGACCCATCCGGGTCGGCGATTGCGCTGCGCCAGGGCATTCAAGCAGTCAACTGGAAATTACCGTCCATCATGAAAATTCACCACACCGCCCGATCTCCCGCACTTGAAAACCGGGCATTCCTGCTATTGCTGCTACTCGCATCCGCTGCTTTTTTATGGGTGCTCTGGCCCCTGTACGGTGCTATTTTCTGGGGTGCGATTTTTGCGTTGATGTTCACGCCGCCATTTCTGCGCTTCCTCCAACCCATGAAGGGCCGGCGCACGCTGGCCGCGCTGGCCACTGTCGGGGTTATTCTGGTTCTGGTGATTCTTCCCCTGGCACTGATCGGTGCGTTGCTGATGCAGGAAGCATCGGCCGTATTCAGGCGTGTCCAATCAGGGGAGCTGAGTTTTGCCAGCTATTTTCATCAGGTGTACAACGCGCTGCCCGGCTGGGTCGCCGGCCTGCTGGACCGCTTTGGGCTGAACAACACAGGCGTCATTCAAGACCGGTTGGCGCAGGCGCTGTCGAAAGGCAGTCAAGTCATTGCCACACAGGCCTTGAGTATTGGCCAGAATGCATTTGATTTTGTTGTCAGTTTTTTTGTGATGTTGTATCTGCTGTTCTTTCTGCTGCGTGACGGCGCAGCGCTGGCGCGCCGGATTCATGCGGCTGTTCCGCTGGAGGCCGGCATCAAGCACGATCTGGCCGAAAAATTTGTGACCGTCATACGTGCCACCGTCCGGGGCAACGTGCTGGTAGCCGTTCTGCAAGGTGCGCTGGGCGGCCTGATTTTCTGGTTGCTGGGTATTCATGCGCCTGTGCTGTGGGGTACCTTGATGGCCTTTTTGTCGCTCTTGCCGGCTGTGGGCGCCGCTCTTGTCTGGGTGCCAGTGGCCATCTACTTTCTGGTCACCGGTGCCATCTGGCAAGGCCTGGTGCTGATCGCATTCGGTGTGCTGGTGATTGGCCTGGTGGATAACATTCTCCGGCCAGTGCTTGTCGGCAAAGACACCAAGATGCCCGACTATGTGGTGCTGGTGTCCACCCTGGGCGGCATGTCACTGTTCGGGTTGAATGGCTTTGTCATTGGCCCGGTGGTGGCCGCCATGTTCATGGCGACTTGGGACTTGTTTGCGAACGCGCGCAAGGAGGCACTCGATGCCTCCCGGGCGCCTGAGGCGGATGCGAAAAAGTCCAGCCAAAAAGACCTCTAGCGCCCGCCAATTGTGCATGGACAGCTCCTGTTTTAATAGCAAAAAGTTGTAGTCCTCATCCTGCGTACGCCACCCGGCGTATAGCCCGTTTCACCTCCGGTGCCCAGAATCGCCTCATCGTTTCGTAAAAGCTCCCCGTTAGCGGCTTTTGCGGAGCGAAAAGCGAACCACTCACCTACCGGAGAAGCACACATGCAACGTCGTTTTACCCTGAAGGCGCTCACTGCCGCCGTCGCCCTGGCTGGCCTCTCTGTCCTGCCAGCCCACGCCCAGTCGGGTGGCACCATCAAGGTGGGCATTCTGCACAGCCTGTCGGGCACCATGGCCATTTCGGAAACCGTGTTGAAAGACACCGTGCTGATGGCGATTGACGAAATCAACGCCAAGGGTGGCGTGCTCGGCAAGAAACTTGAGCCCGTGATTGTGGACCCGGCCTCCAACTGGCCGCTGTTCGCAGAAAAAACCAAGCAGTTGCTCGGTCAGGACAAAGTTTCGGTGATTTTCGGCTGCTGGACATCCGTGTCGCGCAAGTCGGTGTTGCCTGTGGTTGAAGAAATGAACGGCCTGCTGTTCTACCCCGTCCAGTACGAAGGCGAAGAACTGTCCAAGAACGTGTTCTACACAGGTGCAGCGCCCAACCAGCAGGCCATCCCTGCGGTTGACTACCTGATGAGCAAGGAAGGCGGCGGCGCCAAGCGCTGGGTCCTGCTGGGTACCGACTATGTGTACCCACGCACCACCAACAAAATTCTGCGTGCTTACCTCAAGAGCAAGGGTGTGGCCGACAAGGACATCGACGAGAAATACACCCCGTTCGGCCACTCCGACTATCAGACCATCGTGGCTGATGTGAAGAAGTTCTCGGCCGGTGGCAAAACCGCTGTGGTCTCCACCATCAACGGCGACTCGAACGTTCCTTTTTACAAGGAACTGGGCAACGCTGGCCTGAAAGCCAAAGACGTGCCAGTCGTCGCCTTCTCCGTGGGTGAGGAGGAGCTGCGCGGTGTGGACACCAAGCCGCTGGTGGGCCACCTCGCTGCCTGGAACTACTTCCAGTCGATCAAGAACCCGGCCAACACCGAGTTCATCAAGAAGTGGTCTGACTACGCCAAAGCCAAGGGCATCGCCGGCCACAAGGACAAGCCCTTGACCAACGACCCGATGGAAGCGACCTACATCGGCATCAACATGTGGAAGCAGGCTGTTGAAAAGGCCAAGTCCACCGACACCGACAAAGTCATCGCCGCCATGGCCGGCCAGACCTTCAAGGCACCGTCGGGCATCGTCTCCAAGATGGATGAGAAGAACCATCACCTGCACAAGTCGGTGTTTATCGGCGAGATCAAGGCCGACGGCCAGTTCAACGTGGTGTGGAAGACACCTGGCCCGGTGAAAGCCAAGCCATGGAGCCCGTACATTGAAGGCAACGACAAGAAGCCCGACGAGCCGGCAAAAATGGCCTCCAAGTAAGCAGCTACCGCCAGGCCCTTAGTGGCCAGGCGGTGCGAGCCGCATCTGATTTGCAAAAACAGGTGCGGCTTTTTTTGGTCTGGCCCACTTCTTGCACTACTCCGGTGCATGCGTATTCGATATTTTTCAAGGAAGTTGCAGCCTGGGCATAAGCACAGCGGGTATCCGCTGCTGCCGTGTCCACCCTACAGGTTCTTTCCATCATGATGATTCGCACAATCCTTTTATCTGCCACGTTTTTTATGGCTACCGGTGTCCACGCGTTGAGCATGGACGAGGCAAAAGCCATGACCCTGGGGGAAACGTCGGCACGTGTGGAAGCCTTGGGCAAGGCCGCCGCAAGTGCTGACGAAAAGACCGCAGCCTTCATCCAGGCGCTGGCCGACGACGCGGTCAAAACCGCAGGCGACAAAGTTTTTTTGATCAGGGATGACAAAGGGTTTGACCCGGTAAGCGGCGCCGAGCTGGCAGTGCCGGCAGACGCAGAAGATGTCATCAACAACAACATGATGCGCGGTGAGCTGGACAACGCCCTGGCCGCGCTCAAGCTGTTCTCGAAGGAAGAAAAAGTCCGTGCCGAGGCCATCAAGACGCTGTCGGGTGGTGCCGACGAGTCGCGCCTGCCGCTGATCGAGAAGGCCTACGCCGCCGAGAAGGTGCCCGCGCTGAAAAGTCAGCTTGAGCTGGTGCGGGCCACCATTCTTTTGAGCAGCAGCGACAAGACCAAGCGGCTGGAAGCTGCGGCGCGTCTGTCTGGCAGCAACAACCCGATCAGCAAGACGGTGTTGATTGCGCGTCTGGCGGAAGAAGGAGACCCCGAGGTCAAGAGTGCGCTGCAGGCCTCGCTGCGCAAGGTGGAAGCTGCGCTGGCCTGGGGTGACAAACTGGGCGCAGTCTTCAGCGGCATCAGCCTGGGCAGCATTTTGCTGCTGGTAGCGCTGGGCCTGGCGATCACCTACGGCCTGATGGGCGTCATCAACATGGCGCACGGCGAGCTCATGATGATCGGCGCCTACGCCACCTATGTGGTCCAGGGCCTGTTCCAGCAGTATTTGCCCGGCCTGTTCGACTGGTATTTGCTGGCGGCCGTACCGGTAGCCTTCATGGCGTCGGCGCTGATGGGCGCGGCGCTGGAGCGCGGCGTGATTCGTTTCCTCTACGGCCGTCCGCTGGAGACGCTGCTGGCGACCTGGGGCATCAGCCTGATGCTGCAGCAACTCGTGCGCTCGATTTTTGGCGCCCAAAACGTCGGTGTTGAAAACCCGGTCTGGATGAGTGGCGGCGTGCAGGTGCTGGGCAATTTGTCCTTGCCCTACAACCGGCTGGTCATCATTGGCTTTGCGATCGCTGTGCTGTTGGGCATGGCCTGGCTGATCAGCAAGACGCGGCTGGGTCTGTTTGTGCGCGGTGTCACGCAGAACCGGCCGATTGCTTCGTGCATGGGCGTGAACACGGCGCGCGTGGACACCTATGCGTTTGCCCTAGGCTCGGGTATTGCAGGTCTGGCCGGCTGCGCGCTGAGCCAGGTCGGTAACGTCGGCCCGGACCTGGGCCAGGGCTACATCGTGGATGCCTTCATGGTGGTGGTGCTGGGTGGCGTGGGCCAGTTGGCCGGCACCGTGTATGCCGCAATGGGTCTGGGCATTCTCAACAAATTCCTCGAAGGCTGGACCGGTGCGGTGCTGGCCAAGATTGCGGTGCTGGTGCTCATCATCATCTTCATTCAGAAGCGGCCTCAGGGCATCTTCGCGATGAAGGGCCGGAGTGCGGAAGCATGAGCGCACTTGGCGAGGGGCCCCACACCGTGGGGATCGACACAGCGCGAATGGTTCCAGAGGGCGACACCTGCGGCATCGCGCATCCTGCAATTGCTTATGAGCCCGAAGCGTAACCATGAACACGCCTATTCATACCAATAACGAGTCCCTGCAAGCCGAGCAAGGCATAGCGCCTTCGGCTGCGCCCGCAACGCCAGTGACGCCTGCCGCCAATCCCTACACCAGCGCGATGCGTACCGGCGCGCGCAATGCCTGGACTTCCGTCACCTTGCCTGCCAGGGGGCCCCTGCTCACCGGCGCGGGTTGGAGCACTTTTCTGGTTGCGCTGCTGCTGGTCTGCGCGCTGGCGCCGGTGCTCAATCTGCTGGTGCCAGAGACCAGCATGTTCCACATGAGCACCTATGCGGTGGCGCTGGTCGGCAAGATCATGTGTTACGCCATCGTCGCCCTGGCCATGGACCTGATCTGGGGCTACACCGGCATCCTGTCGCTGGGGCATGGCCTGTTCTTCGCGCTCGGTGGCTACGCCATGGGCATGTACCTGATGCGCCAGATCGGGCGTGACGGCAACTACAAAAGCGACCTGCCCGACTTCAGGGTGTTTCTTGACT
>NZ_JAUXUP010000081.1 GCF_030680935.1 Polaromonas sp.
CCCTTGCCAATACTCTCAGGCCAGCGCTGCATGATGGACTTCTGCTTGGTGTAGAAGCGCACCCCTTCTTCCCCATAGGCATGCATGTCGCCGAACAGGCTCTTCTTCCAGCCCCCAAAGCCATGCCAGGCCATCGGTACCGGAATCGGCACATTGATGCCCACCATGCCCACCTGAATGCGCCTTGAGAACTCACGCGCCACATGGCCGTCCCGGGTAAAGCAGGAGACCCCGTTGCCAAACTCATGGGCATTGATCAGCTCCACCGCCTCCTTGAGGTCCTTGACCCGCACACAGCCCAGTACCGGGCCAAAGATCTCTTCCTTGTAAATCTTCATCTCCGGCGTCACATGGTCAAACAGCGTGCCGCCCATCCAGAACCCGGCTTCGCAGCCAGTGCCTGCATCCTTGCCGGTGAAGCTGCGGCCATCGACCAGCAGTTTGGCGCCTTCCTTGACCCCGGCATCGATGTAACCGGTGATCCGGCTGTGCGCCGCCGCCGTCACGATCGGCCCCATCTCCGCATCCAGATGCACGCCGTCCTTGACGATCAGGGTTTTGGCTCTGGCCTGCAGCATGGGAACGAGCTTGTCAGCCACATCGCCCACCAGCACCGCCACCGAGATCGCCATGCAGCGCTCACCGGCCGAGCCGTAACCGGCCCCTATCAGCGCGTCCACCGCCTGCTCCAGATCAGCATCCGGCATCACCACCATGTGGTTCTTGGCCCCACCCAGGGCCTGCACCCGTTTGCCGTGGTGCGCCCCAGTCTCATAGATGTAGTTGGCAATCGGGGTAGAACCCACGAAAGACACGGCTTTGACGTCCGGGTGCACCAGCAGGGCATCGACCGCCTCTTTGTCACCCTGGACCACATTGAAGACGCCGTCGGGCAGGCCGGCTTGTTTCAAGAGATCGGCCATGAACAGGCTGGCGCTCGGATCAATCGGACTCGGTTTGAGCACAAAGCAGTTGCCGGCGGCAATCGCTACCGGGAACATCCACATCGGCACCATCACCGGAAAGTTAAACGGCGTGATGCCGGCGACCACCCCCAAGGGCTGGCGCAGGGTCCAGTTGTCAATACCGGTGGAGACCTGGTCGGTGAAGTCGCCCTTGAGCAGCTGGGGGATGCCGCAGGCAAATTCCACAATATCAATGCCGCGCGAGACCTCGCCCTGGGCGTCGGTGAAGACTTTGCCGTGTTCGGCGGTGATCAGGTGGGCCAGTTTGTCTTTGTTCTGGTTGAGCAGTTCGAGGAACTTGAACATCACCCGGGCGCGGCGAATCGGTGGGGTGTCGGCCCAGGCGGGGAAGGCGGCAACCCCTGCGGCAACTGCAGCATCGACTTCAGCGGCGTTGGCCAGGGCCACGCGGCCTGTCACTGCTCCGCTGGCAGGGTTGAAGACGGGCTGGCTGCGGC
>NZ_JAUXUP010000082.1 GCF_030680935.1 Polaromonas sp.
CACCAGCAGGGCGCCCAGCACCATGGTGGCAATCAGTGTGACGGCATAGGTTTCAAACAGGTCGGCAGCCATGCCGGCACAGTCACCGACGTTGTCACCCACGTTGTCGGCAATCACGGCCGGGTTGCGCGGGTCGTCTTCCGGAATGCCGGCTTCGACCTTGCCCACCAGGTCGGCGCCGACGTCAGCGCCCTTGGTGAAAATGCCGCCACCCAGTCGCGCGAATATGGAGATCAGGGAGGCACCGAAGGCAAAACCGATCAGCGGATTGAGCAGGGCGGCGAGGTTCGAGGCGGGCGTGTAGTTGCCATTGCCGACCAGGAACCAGTAGAAAGCGGTGACACCCAACAGGCCCAAGCCTACAACCAGCATGCCGGTGATGGCGCCGCCGCGGAAGGCGATGTCCAGTGCGGGGCCAATACCCTTGGTGGCGGCTTGCGCGGTGCGAACATTGGCGCGTACCGAAACATTCATGCCAATGAAGCCGCAGGCGCCGGACAACACCGCGCCGACGACAAAACCGATGGCGCTGGGCACATCCAGAAAAATGCCAATCAGAAGGGCCAGCACAACGCCGACGATGGCAATGGTTTTGTATTGACGTGCCAGGTAGGCAGCGGCGCCGGTTTGAATCGCGGCTGCGATCTCCTGCATGCGTGCATTGCCTGCGTCCTGGGAAAGAATCCAGCTGCGTGCCCAAAAACCGTATCCGACGGCAATGAACCCGCAAACTAGCGCGAGTATCAGCGCTGAGTTGCCAACCATGTTGTTCTCCTAAATTGATGACGTAAGGATTTCGGTGCAACACAAAGGCGCACCGCCTTGCGTTGCTTCCTCATCCCCCCTCAAACCGGGACAATTGGCCAACCCCGGAAATTTAACGCCAAAACGTGACAACTTGGCGGGGTGTCAGGCTTGAATCGGTAAAATGAGGGTAAATACTGATCACGCGCAAGTTCTTTCTTTTATTCCTTTTATATATCTCAATACAAAGCGACCATGTCCCTCGATAAAGTTACCCCCGGCAAAAACGCCCCCGACTCGTTCAATGTGATCATCGAAATCCCGATGAATGCCGACCCGGTGAAATACGAAGTGGACAAGGAGTCCGGCGCGATTTTTGTGGACCGCTTCATGAGCACGTCCATGCATTACCCGACCAATTACGGTTATGTGCCCAAGACCCTGAGCGGCGACGGCGACCCGGTGGATGTGCTGGTGATCACGCCGGTGCCGCTGATCCCTGGCGTGGTGGTGACCTGCCGCGTGATCGGCATTTTGAAGATGACCGACGAAGCTGGCGAAGACGGCAAGGTGCTGGCGGTGCCCATCGACAAAAAATGTTCGCTCTACACCCACTGGCAAAAACCGGAAGACATGAACCCGCTGCGCCTGAAAACGATTGCGCATTTCTTCGAGCACTACAAAGACCTGGAAGAAGGCAAGTGGGTCAAGATCGAAGGCTGGGAAGGCCCGGACGCAGCTCGCAAGGAAATCACGGACGGCATTGCCAACTACAAGAAAGAACACCCTGAAGCGGCTTGATCTTCAAGCGTTTTAGCCTGCTGGCCCTTATTCGGTGGGCGTAAGCAGCTATCAAAAAAGAAGCGCCGTCAGCGGGAGCTGCAGGCGCTTCTTTGCATGTGGTGCCAGGTGTCAGGCCGCGCGTGCCGGGTCCGGATAAATCAGCCCGTGAAAAAACGTGCCCTTGCGCTCGAAGGCCTGCCAGCCGCCATCGGCCTGCGCCAGCCTGTCCGCCACCGCCCACCAGGCGCTGGGGTTCAGACCCAGGCCGACGTGGCTGGCAATCACCTCGATGTTTTCGGTTTGCGGGTTGTGTGGCGCGGACTTTTGCACGCTGCCCTGCCACGCCACAATGCCATCGCTGCGCGAATAAATGCTGGTGGTGGGGACGGGGGGTGCTGCGGGCAGGTCGTAATTTTCGGACTCCAGCTGCACCTTGCGGCCGCTGGCCAGCTCGTAAATGCGCCAGGCGTTGGTGGAGCGGTGGGAGCCGCCAAACGGCGTGCCCAGGGTGATCACGCTGCGCACCATGTGCGGCAGCTCCTTGGCCAGTTCGCGCGCGTACACGCCGCCCAGGCTCCAGCCGATCAGGCTGACTTTGCGCCCGCTGTCGGCAAAAGAACGTGTGACCTGGGCACGTGCCGCTTCCAGCACACCGGCCCGAGGGCCAAAATTAAAACCCTGCTCCCAGCCGCTGGTCTGGTAGCCCAAAGAGTCGAGGTAACGGCGCAGCGGCATGGTGGAGCCGTCGCTGGCCGACAGGCCGGGGAAAACCACCACGCTGTGTGTGTCGCCCCTGGGTGCCCTGGCCAGCACGGGCCAGGCCGGCAGCAACGCACCAAATTCCCAGAAGGCGCGAAATTCAAGCGCCAGCAGCCAGACGTTAGGCGCTGGCCCGTCGTGCAGGTCCTGTTTTTGACTTTGTACTTTTGCTGACTGCCGGGGTGCGGGTGGTGCCATGGTTGGAAGCATTGGATGTTTTGGCTTTGTTCTTGACAGGGCCTATCTTGGGACTGGTGGCCCGTTTGACAGAGGGAGACTTCCCTAGAGGCGTCTCTTGCGTGACAGCCGGCTTAGGGGTTTTTACCGGGGCGGCGGGCACGGTGCTGGGACCCAGCAAGGCCTGCGCCTGTCTGAACGCATCTTCAATGGCGCGCGCCAGCGACTGCGCTTGCGGCAAGGCTTTTTTGCCCGCGACGATGCCGAAGTCAACCTGGCCAGCGTAGGTCTGGATGGTGATGTTCAGCGCCAGCCCGTGCAGCACGATGGACAGCGGGTGAAAAGTCAGGATTTTTGCGCCGGCCAGGTACAAAGGCACGGGCGTGCCCGGCACATTGGAGATGGCCAGATTGGCCACCATGGGCAGGCGGCTGGCCAGCCCGCTTTTGCCATAGGCGTTGAGTGCCGCTTTCGCCGCGCCGCCCACCAGCCAGGGTGCCAGCAAAGAGGGATAGTCTGTCGGCAGCAGGCCCTTGAGGCTTTGCATCGAGGTTTTTACCTTGGCCGTGGAGGCCATGATGGTATTCATGCGTTTGAGCGGATGGGCGATGTGCGTGCCCAGCTCCACCAGGCTCATGCTGACCTGGTTGCCCAGATTGGCGGCGTCACTGGCGCCAGACTCGCGCAAAGAGACGGGCATGGCTGCCACCATGGACTTGGTGGGCACACCGCCGTGATCGGCCAGGTAGCTGCGCAGCGCGGTGGAACAGAGCCACAGCGCCACATCGTTGAAGCTGCCGCCTACGGCCTTGCCCATGGCCTTGCATTGGGCCAGTGGCACCGTGGCCGCCACAAACACCCGGTCTTGCGTGACGGCGGTGTTGAACGGGGTTTTTGGGGCCAGCTTCATCGGCATTTTGGGCCGACCACTGCCGCCTTGCAGCGACTGTTTGGCCAGTGTGCCGCCCAGGGTGCTGGCCGCCGACGGCAGGGACTTGGCCAGCTTGGCCACCTGTGCCAGCGAGTTGGAAAACACCGAACCAATCATCTTGCCGATTTTCAGGTCAGCCTCTGTCTTGCCGCGGCGCGCCGGGTCGGGTGGCGGCACCTCACGCGGCACTGGGCCCACGTCCAGCATGGCGTTGGCCAGCATGACGCCGCCTTTGCCGTCCAGCGCCGCGTGGTGAATCTTGGAGAAAAAGCCGCCCACGCGCTCGCCTGTGGGCAGCTTGATCGCGTCAAACACATAAAACTCCCACAGCGGATGCGCACGGTCAATCAGCTCGCTGTGCAGCCTGGCCACCATGGTGTGCGCCTGTGCCAGGCTCATGGGTTTTTGCGCCGAGCAGGGCACACGCCGGATGTGAAAGTCAACATCCACAGCTTCCGCCTCTACCCACAGCGGATGGCCCAGATCAAAAGGCATGAAGACCAGCTTGCGGCTGAACACCGGCGCCAGGTGCATGCGGCTGGCAATGTGCTTTTGCACAGCCTTGTGGAAACTGCCCTTGAAGCCGGGTGGCAGCTCACACAGATTGAGCGAGCCCACGTGCATGGGCATTTCTGGGGTTTCGAGGTACAGGAATGTGGCGTCGAGGCCGGTTAATGATTTCATGCGTGTCTCCGGCATGCACCATAACCGAGTGCGCGTTGAAGCGGCACTAGGGTTTGCCGGGAAGTGCAGCGCGCCCTAAGCCTTAAACTGAAAAAAAATAATACAAAGAAGCGCAGATGCGTGGAGGTTGATTCGTGATGATTCCCATCGTTCAATACAGACGGCCATTGATGCTGGTGTTGGTCGTATTGCTGCTCAACGCCGCCCTGATTCTCGCGTTTGTGCTCGTCCCCTCGATGCATTTTGAGCTGCCTGCTGCGGTAAACACAAATTTGCACACCCTGTTCGAGACGGCGTCCATCGTTGTGTCGATACTGGTGTTCTCCGCCGGCTGGTTCACCTTTTCTCGGGGGGGGGCGCAGCAATGTCGCGCTGCTCTGCAGTGTCTTCCTTGCTGTGGCCATTCTTGATTTTGTCCACCTGCTGTCCTACGACGGCATGCCCTCGCTTTTCCTCGCGGCCAAGGACGGCCAGACGATCTCGTTTTTTCTCGCAGCACGCCTGCTGGTGGCGGGCGTCCTGGTGGCGATTGCCCTCCAGCCATGGAATCGCAGCATAGGCGTGCACGAGCGCCGCTGGGTGTTCGGCCTGAGCCTGGGGTTTGCACTGGCGGTCTCGGTGTACGGGATTGTCGAGCCGGCCGTCGTGACCCTGTTTTTTGTCCCCGGTTCAGGGCTGACAGCGACCAAGATTGCGGTGGAGTACCTTGTTATTTTTCTCAATCTTGCGGCGGCCGCCGGTTTTTACCTGCGCCTGCGCGAGCCGCAGCCCTACCCGCTGGTTACGCTTTTTGCCGCCGCCTGTTTGATGGCCCTGTCGGAGCTGTGTTTCACCTTGTATTCGGACTTCCGAAGCCAGTACTTGAGCCTGGGTCATGTGATGAAGGTGCAAGCCTATCTCTTCGTTTTCCGGGCCATTTTTATCGAATTCCTGGAGAGGCCTTATCGGCAACGGGACATTGCACGTGCCGAGCTGGCAGAGAGCGAAGAAAAGTACCGGCTGCTGTTCGAAAATGCCCCCGATGCCTACCTGATCGCCAATGCCGACGGTTCCTTTCAGGCGGCCAACCCGGCGGCTTCCGAGCTGTTCGGCATCGCACTCAAGGACCTGGGGCAGATTGGACGCTCGGATGTGACCAGCGACCCCCGGCTGGCAGGTTTTCTGGAGGAGCGCGCCAAGGCCGGTGCCGCCCGGGGCGAACTGATCCTGCGGCGCAGCGATGGATCGACTTTTCTGGCTGAGCTGTCTTCATCCACTTACACGGACAGCCGGGGCCGTCAGATGAGCAGCACCTTCATACGGGACATCACGGCCAAGAGGCAGGGAGAAGATGAACTGCGCGAATTGAGCGCCAGGCTGGACCACCGGGTGCGCGAGCGTACTGCCGAACTCGAGGAGGCATACCTTGACCTCGAGCGCCTTTCCCATGTGATGGCGCACGACCTGACATCTCCTTTGGTGGCGATTGACGGTTTCGCGAGCCTCCTCAAGAAGAGCACCACCCAGCCTCTGGATGACAAACAAAAAAGATACCTGGACAAGATATCCAGCAGTGCCGGCCGCATGGGTGAGATGATCGCTGCCCTGCTGGAGCTTGCCGATGTACGGCGCGTGCCGCTGAATATCCAGCCGCTGGACCTTTCCGTAATCACCTACGAAGTGCTTGCAGCCCGCGCAGCGCGCGAGCCCGACAGGGTGATGCGGGTGTCGGTCCAGCCAGCCATGATGCTTCAGGGCGATGCCAAGCTGTTGACCCAGTTGATGTCGCACCTGATAGACAGTGTTTATGGACTCACGGTGCGTAACCCGGATGCCAAGGTCACCGTCGGAGCTGATCTGTTGACCGATGGCGGCCCGGTTTATTTCGTGCGGAACAACGGCGTGGGGCTGAACCCGGCGCTGGCCGAAAGGGTGCTCAATAGCTTTGGCGTTGCGCAGGGCGTCCGCGACTTGTCGGATGGCGGCATCACGATGGCCGCGGTGCGCAGTATCGTGGCACGCCACGGTGGGCGGGTGTGGGGCGAGTCACTGCCCGACGGCGGCGCTGTGGTCCGGTTCAGCGTGGGGCCCGCTGCTGGGTGACGCCGGCGGCGGTGTCATATGCGCCGTCACTCGTCGAAAAGGTACTGGATGTCTCCCAGCCAGCGCTTTTCAATCAGTGTCAGGTTGGCTCGCTTGCCGGCTTGGACTTTGCGGCCGACGGAACTCATGAAGGCCGCTCCGGGGGTGATTTCCAGCCAGCGGTCTGCGGTCTCGTCCGGAAAGTCCAGACCCAGGCGTTCGCCGACCTCAATTCCGCTGTCGCAGTTGTGCGCAAAGGCCAGCAGGATGGACATGGCCAGCCGGTGTTTGCCGGCAGCGCAGTGGAGCACCCCGACCGTCCGTTCATACACAAAAGGCACGCTGAGGTCCGCCAGATGCAGCGGCTGGGGCTCCTTGACCCCTGCTTCCAGAAGCGCTTGCCATTGTGGTGGGGTGAGATCGGTCATGGTGGCCTCATTTTTTTCTATGCGTCCCGGCATGAACCGATGAGAGGAGGTGGGTCGGCTCGTGCCCTTACAAGACTGCCGGCTTCGTTGCGGTCCTGGACATCCTGGGCAGATGGCCATGCTTATTCAGTTTATGCCGTTTTTGCGCGTGTGTGGCTGCCCCCACTGTGCCGGCAGGGTTTTCTTTGTGACTTATCGACAAGGACTGCGTGCGGCCCGGCGCCCAAGTCCGACCGCGTGCGGTCAATCGGCTGCTTCAACGTCGCCGAGCAGGCCCCGCTCATCGTCCCGCAGGCCGGCCATCGGCGTTGCCTTGGCCAGCGCCAGCCACACACCAAAAGGCAGGTCCTGCCGCGTATGCCGGGGCGCGGCACGCGCTACCACCAGACGATTTTTCTCCACCACCATCACGCCGCATGGCGCCGGCACTTCATTGGGGTCGGCGATGCAGCGTCCTTTGGCATCACAGCCCAGCACATACCAGCACTCGCCGCCCAGGTCCAGGTAGGCGGCGCGTTTGTCTGGCCGGCGCAGGTCGCCGAGCAAGTCGGACCGGCGCACCTTGATCTCGTGCACGATGGGGTGCACGTAGGCGGCCACGGAGGTGTTGCGGATCGAGAATACGTCGGGCCGGGCGATGGACCAGCGCAGCGGGCCGCCTTCCTGCAGCGCCGGCAATTGCGCGCGCAGCCCAAGCCCGCGCCAGGTGATGCGGCCGGCGCGCACCATCTCGCAGGCCACGCGCTCTACCAGCGCCTCGTGCGCAGACAGGGCGGAGCGGTTGCGCACCAGGGTCGCAGCCAGGTAGCTGACACCCGCATCCGTGACGCGCAGGGTTTCATGGCCGGTTGGCCCGGCCACGCGCTGCAGCATGCCGCCAGCCAGCAGTTCGATTTCAATCAGGTCCTGGCAAGGCCAGCCGGCTGAGCGGTACACCTCGCGCAGACGGCGTGCGTGGGGTTTGCCCAGCGGTGCTGGTGCGTCGGCTGGCGGCGTGGCCTCGGAGAGGGCGGCGGTCGGATCAAACATGGAGAAAATTGCCCGGTAAAGCAGACAGCTTAAAACAAGCCGATTCATAAGCAAAATCTGGCGCCAGCCCTTGCCGTGTGGACTTGGCGCGCTATCTATTCAGGAGTGATCGCCAGCAAAGCCTGTTGGTCTTCGCCGGACTGGCGGAAGGGGTTGCGCCGCTCCAGCGCTTCCATATAACCTTCAATGCCTTCACCCTCGCGCGCCAGAAAACGTTCGACCGCGTCCGCAAAGGCCGGGTGAGCCAGCCAGTGGGCGCTGGTGGTCTTGACGGGCAGCAGCGCCCGCGCCATTTTGTGTTCGCCCTGGGCGCCGCCTTCAAAACGCTGGTAGCCGTGCTCCATGCACCATTGCAGCGGCTGGTAGTAGCAGGCCTCGAAGTGCAGGCAGTCCACGCGTTCGGTGGCGCCCCAGTAACGGCCGTAGGCCACCTTGGCTGAATTTGCTGAGTCAAATTGGCCCGTAGCCCTTATGCCGCCTGCGCAAACAGCTATCAAACTTGTAGCAATTGGAGTGCCGTCGCGCTCCCCCACAAACAGCAGCCAGTTCTCTGGCATGCTGTCTTGCATGCGCTGAAAGAAGTCGCGGCTCAGGTAGGGCGCGTTGCCGTGTTCGTAATAGGTCCGTTCATAACAGCTGTAGAAAAAGTCCCAGTCGCCGGGACTGATGTCTTTGCCCAGCGACCAGCGAAAGCGCACGCCGGCTTCCCTGACTTTGCGTCGCTCCTGGCGGATTTTCTTGCGTTTGTCCTGGCTCAGCGACATCAGGAAGGCGTCGAAGTCGCGGTAGCCCCCGGGCGGGCCTGTCCAGTGAAACTGTACGTTGTGCCGCAACATCAGCCCGGCTTCTTCGCAGGCCGCCACATCCGCGTCGCTGGCAAACAGCAGGTGCAGGGAGGACAGCTTCTCTTCGCTGCACCAGGCCACCAGCACTTTGACCAGCAAGGTGCGCGATGCGGCATCACGCGCCAGCAGCCTTGGGCCGGGCACAGGCGTGAAGGGCGGTGCCACCAATGCTTTGGGGTAATACGCCAGGCCATGCTGGTGGTAGGCGTTGGCCCAGGCGTGGTCGAAGACGTATTCGCCGTAAGAGTGGTCTTTCAGGTAAAGCGCGCAGGCGGCCATCAGATCGTTACCGTGCGACAGGGTGAAGAAGCGCACGGTCCAGCCGGTGGCTGGCGTGGCGCTGCCGCTTTCAGACATGGCGCTGAGGTATTCATGGCGCATGAAGGGGTTGAGCCCGCTGGCCGGGTCTTGCAGGGCGAGCAGGGCGTTCCATTCGCCGGCATCTACCTGCCCCGGCGAGTCGAGGACGCGAATGACATAATCGTTTTCAGCCAAAGCACCTACCGCCCTTTTTCTTTTTCATGACTCTCAAAATCTGCGTTGCCCAATTGAACTACTGCGTGGGCGACATGCCGGGCAACGCGCAAAAAATCATTGATGCCGCCCGCCGCGCTTATACCGATGGCGTGCGGCTGCTGCTGACGCCCGAGATGGCGATTTGCGGTTACGCCGCCGAAGACCTGTTTTTGCGCCGCTCTTTCATCGAAGCCTGTGATGATGCCGTGAATCTCATCGCCCGGGAGCTGGCCGGGTTAAAGGGCCTGACGCTGGTGGTGGGCACGCCCTCCCACGGGGACAGCGGCAAGGGGCTGCGCACCAAAAGCGTCGAGGTGCAGCAGCGCCACAACGCCGCCCGCGTGTTGCGCGAGGGGGTGGTGGTCGCGAGCTATGCCAAGCGTGAACTGCCCAACTACCAGGTGTTCGACGAACGGCGTTATTTCACGCCGGGTCAGGGTGTGTGTGTGTTCGAGGCCGGCGAGGGCGCCGACGCGGTGCGCATCGGCCTGCTGATTTGCGAATACGCCTGGTTCGAGGAGCCGGCGCGGCTGGCCAAAGAGGCCGGCGCCGAACTGCTGGCCGTCATCAATGCTTCGCCCTTCCACGTCGGCAAGGGCGGTGAGCGCGAGCAGATGATGCGCCAGCGCGTGCTGGCGACCGGCCTGCCCATGGTTTATGCCCACCTGGTTGGTGGGCAGG